>JBGSWW010000001.1:0-18611 GCA_041751735.1 Pyrinomonadaceae bacterium
GACGGAAAAGAAACACTTGTCAGCATGAATGGCCGCGACGGCAAACCGATGCCGGTAAGAACGAGCAGCACGTGGGACGGCTCCAAGCTAGTCCTTACCACCTCACGCACCCACGGCTCGCCGCAGGGCGAGATCACGACCGTGCAAAAAGACACCTGGGATCTCACGCCCGACGGCAAGACTCTCATCATCCGACGCGACCAAACCGGCCCCGAGGGCACCACAACAACCGCCCGCGTCTATACCAAGAGCTAGATCACATCCAGCTTCACCACGAAAGGCGAGCCGTCTCGGCCCGCCTTTTTGTTATGCCTACGACTACATCACGCTGCCGGCCACGACCAGTACGCCCGCGAAAACAGCCGCAAAAATGAACGCGAAATCGATAAGGCTGCTGGTTTTGAGAAATGCAATTAAATTGTCCCTGGCTCACCTTTCGGGCGTATTCTTCGCCATGTCCAACTCGAAGGCAAGCGAGCGCACCGCCTAGGCAAATCGCAAATCGAAATCGCTAAAGATCCCAAACTGGCAAATCCAATATCGAAAAGCAAACCGGGTCAGACTTGCGATTCTGCGACCGAATCGTAACTCTGACCCCGACCTTTAATCTCGTGGCGTTACGTGATGGGTGGAATCGCTGAAGTGGGAAAAGTTTCGACGGCCGTATGGGGCCACTAACTGTTCCCACCTTTGTTTATTTCACCCAAGGCATGACATTAGCAGCGATCGTTTTGAACTCATCATTGGTGAGCGGTAGTTGGAGAAATCTCTTCCAAGCCTCACCCGGAGGCGGATTGTTGGTGCCAGAGCGATCTGAAGCGAAGAGAAAGCGCTTTAACCCGATCGTTCGCATTGCTTTGACAAGGCGAGCTGCCGCTTCCTTATTAGAGACCTCGGCTAAATCGAAGTAAAGATTTTTAGTACGCTTGTCACTGGAAGATATAGCGTCTGCGAAAACGGTGAAGGCCGCTACATTGACTGGATCAAACGAGCCACTTCCCGCTAAATGAGCTAGCTGTATTTCTATGTCGGGTGCAATCGGCAGAACCTGATTCAGGAAGATCATGGAACTCTCGCTAGCTGCAGCCTCGCTTTTTCTTGTCTCAAATGTCGGGATATGTGCGACGATCGGCAATCGGGCATCATTCGCTGCTTTGAATACTCGTCGGATCTTTTCTAAATGATCCGGCTTTCGCAGATCGACGCCGGAGTTCTCGAAATGGAGTTTAAGTCCCTTAAACTGCGGCGTCTTTGCGCAGCGGCTAAGCTCAGCGAGGGCATGATCCTTAAGCGGATTAAACGAGCAGAACCCAACGAACCGATCCGGGAACCGCGCCACCTGCTCGGCAATCCAGTTATTTTCCGCCTTCACCTTTTCATATTCGTCTGGTCGCGATTCCCCCGTGCCCCCATCAAACACAAAAGCAGTTGAAAGAATTACCCCGCGTTTGACCCCGGCGGCATTGAGTTCGTCAATATATTCTTCAGCCGTCTGTGCCTTCGGGGTTTTCGGTCCTTCGCTCGCAATGTCGGAAGCAATTCGCCATTGGCCGTCTTCCTGTCTCAACACAAAAAGAAAATGTCGCACGATCCTACCAGGATCATTACCGAAGCGTATGTAACCGGCTATAAATCCGGCCGAGCCGTCAATCTTGAACTCGACGGGCAAGTAGTGGAGGCCGGGTCTAAAATCCTGTAAAAACCCTTTAGCGTTTTCCCGCCCTCGCATCCACGTCATAGGTCCCGCGAAAAAAATGATGGCGTCTTTCGTGTACAACCCCGACACATCCCGCTCCGCGTAGGACTCTCTTTCGCGAATCAGGCGAGCGAGGTCTTCGGGTAATTGAATGACGGGCTGCAGTGGCGGGAGCATTGATTTAGAAACCTCGATGCTGGAGATATGAGCGTGATAATCCACCGCAGGCACGATCGGTTGCTGCGCGGTTGCCGTCGTTTGGCTAAATGTTGCCGGGTGCAGAGTTATCATTATGGCGAAAGCCATAACAAGTATTCGCTTCATAAAGTATTCACCCCGCGAAGCCATCGATATTCTTCCAAGTTTGTTTATACGAGTAATCATCGTGTCGTACTTCCCTGTTGATATTTACCTACACCCGAACCCTCGTTTAAGGCTTAAAATTAACGGCACGATGGTTGCCTACAACACGATGGTTGCACTTTTAGTAATTGTCGGTTTAACGTCAAGACAATACCTAACGAAGTTATAATAAATTTTTCTCGAGAGTTGGCATTTGTTCAATGAACTATCTGTTTGATTCTTGCAGCGAAGATCGTTTTCTTTAATTCGAAGCCATAAATTATGAATATTTGTTGTTCCTTCAACTTTAGAAACACCTTTCCTTTATGATTTGTGACAGTTTTTCATGATTGGCGATTCTGAAAGATTTCGATCTTATGAAATCAGAGAATTTATGGTCTGGAATTACAGGGTAAGTGCTGCAATATTGCGATTTGTTTTTGATAAGCATCGGTCAACCTGTCCGGGGCTTGTGATGGCAGCGGCATACCGGCGGCTGATGGCTGGCCGTGCCATCGGCCCTCCAGAGGCTGCGGCCTTTCGGTCCAGCTCTCCTGACTCCACGACCCGCCGCTGGGACTTCTTGTCACCTATACAGTCACGAGCATGATGCAGCAGATAATGAGCAGCTTCCGTTTTTCAAATCAACCTTTGCGATATCAATTCGAGCGAACGGTCATAACGGTAAGAGATGCCCATATGTCCGTCGTCAAACTCCTCATGTATGTGCGGAATGTTGTGGTTACGCAGTCGTTTCGCTAGTACGCGAGCACCGATATCAAGCGAAAATTCGTCCCGCGTCCCCGCGTCTAAATAAAGCAGCTTAAGGCTTTTCAGATTTTCCACATGTTTTTCCACAAGGCGTACGGGGTCGTGCTCTAGCCAGCGGGCCCATACATCCTGCCTGATCTCGCCGGTCTTCAAATCGAAGGGCAGGTCGTACCCTGTTCCGTTTGGCGAATAGCAGGCGCTCATGCCAATTGTGTTCAAGGCGTCATGGTCGTCCTTGGCGTGCTGCTCCGTTGCATGAAAGTGGGTCATGAATCCCTCGGGGTCGCCCTTGATCTTTCTAAAGGCCTTTGTAAAATCACCTGTGTAACAGAGTTCAAAATAGGCGTCGCCGGCCGTCGAGCAAACCAGTCCGAAAAGGTCCGCGTTCCGCAGTCCCATGATCAACGCGCCGTAACCGCCCGACGATTTGCCCATCACGGCGCGTGATCCGCGGTCCGCCATCGAGCGATAATTCTCATCTACATAGGGAACTATCTCCTGCGTTAGGTGATCCTCGTAATTTCCCGTAGCCGTCGAATTTATGTACTGAGATCCGCCGTAATATGTGAAGCAATCGGGCATCACCACGATCATCGGCTTGATCGTTCCGACCGCAATGAGTTTGTCCATTCGCTCGGCCAGATTTGGGGTAAAAGCATTATCGTTAAGCAGCATTCTGCCGCGACCCGTGAATCCAGTGAGGCAATAGACGGATGGGTAACGGTCGTCCGAATTGTCGTATCCGGGCGGCAGATAAACGTAGAGGTCCCGCTCGTGCGGGTCACCGGGAGCGTTACCCTCCAGTGCCTTGCTGACGATGGTTGTTTGGACGACCGAACCCTTGACCTTTTCTTGAAGAGGCATAAATTTAGTTTTGTCGGATTATAGCGTAAAATCCGTTCTTATGGCCGCCGAAGAGCTTGTAAAGGTTGATCCGCAGATGCTCAGCTCTACCATTGAGTTTCTGACTGCGATGGTTACACCGACATTGCTGATCTCGGCTACGGGTTCGCTCGTACTTTCGACCTCGACCCGTCTTGGGCGAGTCGTCGACCGTGTCCGTGCCCTCGAGGTCCGGCTCGGAGAGTTGATCTATGTAGAGAACAAGGACGAAGTTACCTTGTATGACGAAAGGGTCGAGGTTATCGTTGATCTGCTCGACAAGGTGACCTCCCGCTCGCGCATTCTGCAGCATGCGATGGCGGCGTTTTATTACGGACTCGGTTTTTTTATCCTGACAAGTGTCTCGATAGCGGTCGCCGGTCTTTTCGGAATTTACAGGTGGCTGCCTATCCCGATCGGCATCGTCGGCATAATGTTCCTTTTCTGGGGCAGCTTGCTGATGCTGCGCGAAACTCGGATGGCAACGGCCACGGTAAACGCAGAAATGGATTTCGTCTGGGCGCTCGCCAATAAGGTCGCGCCTAAATCGGTGATCGATAAATACGAACGGAGAGGCCGCTTTAGCGGTATGTCGACCGCCAGGATCAAAAAGCCTCGAAACAACAAGAAAAATGGATCCAGGGTATCTAAAACTCTTGGCGGCGAATGAGCTTGAAAAGCGCGTTGGGCAGCTCGAAAGCCTCCTTTCCGCGTGCACCGTTTGCCCCAAGGACTGTGGCAACGATCGCCTGAATGACGAGATAGCTGCATGCTATTCCGGCCGGTTGCCGATCGTATCGAGTTACACGGCGCACTTTGGCGAAGAGCCCTGCCTTTCGGGCACGCGCGGCGCCGGCAACATCTTTTTCGGCAACTGCAATCTCCGCTGCGTCTATTGCCAGAATTACCAGATATCACAAACCTGGCGTGAGCAAAAGAAGAATGAGGTCACTCATGAGCGTCTCGCCCAGATGATGCTTGAGCTGCAGGACCGCGGATGCCATAATATCGGATTTGTCTCGCCCACGCATTTCGCTCCACAGATGGCGCGAGCGATATTGATCGCGGCTGAAAAAGGTCTGCGTTTGCCGATCGTGTACAACACAAACGCGTATGACTCAGTTGAGGTTCTAAAACTGCTCGATGGCATCGTGGATGTCTATCTTCCCGACCTCAAGTATGCCGACGCAGACGCTGGTTTTCAGTACTCGAAGATTCGCGACTATCCCCGCTTTGCCCGAGCTGCAATAAAGGAAATGCATCGCCAGATGGGCAGTGAGCTTGTATTTGGCGATGACGGCCTGCTCAAACGTGGCCTTTTGATCCGCCTTCTCGTACTGCCCAACGACATCGCCGACCTCGCCGCAAACCTGCTATGGATCCGCGATGAACTCGGCCCGAAAACGGCCATCTCGCTGATGTCCCAGTATTACGCCACTAATAAAGCAGCGACGGATGAACGCTACATCCTGCTTTCACGCCGCATCTCGGAGGGCGAATGGTTCGAGGCCATATCCCTTCTGGATGAGCTTGGAATGGAAGAAGGTTTTATGCAGGAGTACGAATCGGCATCGCATTATTACCGACCGGATTTTACCGATTCGGAGAAGCCCTTTAAGGATATAAGGGATTTTACATCGATATGAGCATTCAAGAGACAGGGCAAAATCAAGCAGAAAAGCTTTTGTGGCTTAGATCTGAGATCGAGAAAGGTCTGGAGGATTTGCGTGAAGGACGAATTGAAGACGGGCCCACCGCCATGGCAAAAATCCGTCAGAATCTTCTTGACCTAAAGACTCGAAAGGAGGCTGAAAATGAAGATCGATCAAGCAGCGCCTGAATTTACACTCAAAGATGGCGACGGCAACGACTGGACGCTTAGCGGCCAACGCGGCAAAACGGTGGTCCTGCTCTTCTATCCCGGCGATAACACACCGGTTTGTACGGCGCAGCTTTGCTCGGTGCGTGACCACTGGTCTGAGTATCAGGCGACGGGTGCGGAGGTTGTCGGGATCTCGACCGATACTGTTGAATCGCACAAGGGATTTGCCGAGAAAAACCAACTTCCGCTTCGCCTACTTTCCGACCCGGACCGCAAAGTTTCCGAGATGTACGACATGAAGTCCTGGCTACCCGGCCGTTCGGCACGCGGCGTAGTCGTGATCGACAAAAAAGGCAAGATCGCGTATCACAAGGCACAGGCGGTTAGCCTTTTTAAACCTGCCGATAGTGAGGTTCTCGACGCTATACGAGCGGCCGGTTAGTCGTGAATATGGTAATCTTTCTGTATAGTTCGAAATTTACGAGGGGGTTGAAATATGGAAGAACTAATAAGACGAGTATCCGAACGGGCGGGAATATCGGAAGAGCAGGCACGCTCAGCGGTCCAAACAGTGGCGGAGTTTGCAAAGGAGAAAGTACCGGCTCCTTATAACAGCTATATCGACAAATATCTTGGCGGCAGCAGCGAGGGCGGTCAGGCTGGCGGCCTCGGCGGATTTGCCGACAAGATCGGCGGCATGTTCGGTAACAAAGAGTAAAAATGGCTTTATTTGGTGACAAGTTCAAATGCGGCAGATGCGGGCAAAAGGGAGAACCCATTGGATACGCCCCGATCCCCACGGAGCTGGGGCAAAAGATCGGTGCGGAGATGTGCCAGGGCTGTTGGAAGGAATGGCAGGAAAAACAGAAGCAGCTGATCAATCACTTCGGCCTCGATGTTTCGAACCCTGATTCACACCAGTTCCTCTTCGATAATATGAGGATCTTTTTCTACAACGAGGGTGTCGAGCTGACGCGGATCGACACGACGCAGGAAGGAAAAGTTAATTGGTAGCCGAGCTCAATTGCGAAATAGGTTAAAAGTGAGAAGTGCTATATGTAATAAGTAATATTTATCACTTTTGACCTATCACTTATCACCTATTCCAGAGCCGACTTAACGAACTTTAGCGCAGCCGAATTCATACAATACCTCAGCCCCGTTGGTTTAGGCCCGTCGTCGAACACATGGCCTAAATGCGAGCCGCATCTCGCGCACTCGACCTCGGTTCGAACAACGCCGAACGCGCGGTCAGCTTTCTCCACCACATTCTTTTTCGATACGGGCTCGTAAAAGCTCGGCCATCCGGTGCCGGAGTCAAATTTTGTCTTTGAACTAAAAAGTCTTAACCCGCACGCCGCGCAATAATAATCTCCGCTCTCCTTGTTCTGGTCATACTCGCCCGAGAACGCAGGTTCGGTGCCCTCTTCGCGGAGTACGGAGAATTGCTCCGGTGTAAGCTGCGCCCGCCATTCTTCTTCGGTTTTTTCAATCCGTTTGCCATCGAATTCATTATCGGCCGCCGATTGATCTGTTGATACCGTCTCGGGTGTCGGCGATATTTCGGCGATGATCGCGGGGCCTGATTGAACGACGACAGCCTCGGGACGGCAACCAGACCAAAAGAGAGCTGAAACCAACAAAAGCAACGAAGCGAACATACTGCTGTATCTCATAATCGTTTAGATGCGAATTCGAGGATGTGCCGGTTATGCATTCGCACATGTAAGAGATATCGGCCTCTTAAACTATAATCGCGTCATCGACCTCTTCATGGCAAAGCAGATCGAAACAAAACACACGCTCGCGATCAGGTGGCTGCACTGGGTCAATTTTCCGCTGCTTGCGATGATGATCTGGAGCGGTTTGCTAATTTATTGGGCGAATCCTGTTTACGGTCTAAAGGTATTTGGATACGAGCTTTTCCACTTTTTCCCGCAATCGTTTTACGACGGGCTGGGCATTCCGTATCGCCTAGCTGAGGGACTACAGATACATTTTTTCTTCATGTGGCTGTTTGTTGTGAACGGCCTTGCATACGTCGTCTATCTAGTCATGTCAGGCGAATGGCGGGCAATACTACCTGTTCCCGGTTCGTTGCCGCGTGCCGTTCGAGTAGCGCTTCACGACGCTCATATCGTGAAGACTGTGCCTCCCCAGGGTAAATACAACGACGCTCAACGCATCGCATACACAAGCGTGATTGTCATGGGAGCAGGATCTGTTATGTCCGGACTTGCCATATACAAGCCGTTGCAACTTGCATGGCTAACTACCATTTTTGGAGGATACGAGTGGGCTAGGTGGGTACATTTCTGGCTGACAATCGCGTTTGTGTTGTTTTTCTTCATCCATGTGATTCAAGTCGCGATCGCCGGTTGGGGTAATTTCCGCTCTATGATAACGGGACGTGACTTGGTCGAGGCTGAGCCAACTGCACCCGGTGCCGGCGAGGCGGAGGCAAGCATATGAGTCGCGACGATGAACGCCGCACAAACACGGCCCATATACTAAACGAAAAACGCCGCCTTTCGCCGCCGATGACCGATGACGAGGCCCGACGAAAAATGGCCGGTTATTCACGCCGCGGATTCCTCATCGGCGGCCTAGCCGCTCTCGCGGGACTGCTGGGTTGGCGATGGATGAGCGACGAGACGAAGCTTGCACTTTACCGCCGAACTTTTGAATTTAACGAAGCCGTCAGCCAGTCCCTGTACAGTCCATTACGGCTGGCACCCGAGTTCCCGCCCGAGCGTGTAAGTCCTCGTCGTGTAAACGGTATGGAAGGACTCGAGGGCGAAGTCGATCTGTCGACATTTCGGCTTGCAGTAGGCGGTCTTGCGGGCCGGGCCGATGACCTGCTGCTGACACTCGACGATATCAAAAACCTGCCCCGGACCGAGATGATCACTGAGCTGAAGTGTATCGAGGGCTGGAGTGTGATCGTTCAATGGGCGGGCGTGCGGTTCGCGGATCTGGCCGCAGCATACAATACCGGCGATTTACCGCCGTATGTTTCATTATCAACGCCCGATCAAAAATACTTCGTGGGCTGGGACATGCCGAGCATTATGCATCCACAAACGCTGCTCGCCTACGAGATGAATGGCGCTCCGCTGCTGCCCGAGCACGGTGCCCCGATCCGCCTGGCCTCCACGACTAAATACGGCATCAAGCAAATAAAGCGGATCGGCCGGATCGAATTTACCTCCGAAAGGCCGCGGGACTATTGGGCCGAATCTGGCTACGACTGGTACGCGGGACACTGAGCTCTTATGCTGCTCGACGCTGATTTTCAGCTGATCAACGAGGAATTTTACGCAGATTCTGTCACGCCCACGCAGCATGACATGCTTCTCGCGGGTGGCTGGCGGCACTTCGGCTCGCACTTTTTCCGTTACAACCTCGGGATCTACGATAATGAGATCCGGCTGGTGCTGCCTCTGAGAATACGGCTCCAGGTCTTTCAACTCTCAAAAAGCCAGCGTCGCGTGCTCCGTCGAAACGACGATGCGGAGGTAAGCATCGCGCCGGTCACCCTGCACGAAGAAACTCTCGATCTATTCGAGCGGCACAAACGGCGGTTCAAAAAAGGCGAGCCGGATACGATCTATGACTTCCTCGCTCGGGACAGCGAGCCGGTCGAGGTCCTCGAACTAAAGGTACGGCGTAGCGGCCACCTTATCGCCGCAAGCTTTTTCGACGTCGGCGCCGTTTCGATCTCTAGCATATACGGCATCTTCGATCCTGAGGAAACGGCCGGGAGCCTCGGGATATTCACGATGCTCAACGAGATCGAGTATGCCGCAGCCACCGGGCGATCACTCTACTACCACGGCTATGCATACGAGGGGTCGTCGTTCTACGATTACAAAAAACGCTTTTCCGCCCTCGAGATGTTTGACTGGAACGACCGCTGGATCCCCTTCGACGATCGCTAAAAAATAAATCTGCAAGGCTGTCCGGGCCGCTCCGTTCTATGGAACAAATGGCGTGAAAGCGCTTTCTAAATAAACGGAGGCCCTTATGAGCAGATTCACCAGCCCGCTAGATAATATCCGCATCGCATCACCATGTTCTGCGAATTGGGAGGGAATGTTCGGCAGCGATCGCAAACGTTTCTGCGGTGACTGCAAACTGAATGTCTATAACCTCTCAGACATGACCCGGCACGAGGCCGAAAACCTCATTCTCAGCTCTGAGGGCCGCCTGTGTGTTCGCTTTTTTCGCCGTGCCGACGGCACGATCCTTACAAAAAACTGCCCCGTTGGATCGGCGGCCGTGAAACAGCGGGCTTCTCGGGTGGCAACCGCTGTTTTCTCGATGATCGCCGGCCTGTTCACTGGCGTGCTGGGCTTTCACCTGCTCAACACTAAACCGGAGACTCGCCAACAGATCATGGGTGCTGTTGCAGTCCAGGGCGATGTGGCGATGCCATACTATCCTGTTCAGGGCGGGATCAGTCCTGCGAATGACGAGGCAATGATGGGGGAAATGGATACTTTTACAGTCGGACGGATGGTCGAGATCAAGCCAAAAAGATTGCAGCGGAAATAATACACTTACGGCTTCGCCGCTCTATTTGCGGAAAAGCTCCGCTTTTCCGCCCTCATCTGGCACACTCTTGCGGCTGCGCCGCCGCGAAGTACGAGCAATGGAGAACGGCAGCACAGCCGCAATTGAGTTCCTAAGCGCACGGTGAAGCAGAACTTCACCGCAAATAGACGGGGCCGAGCCCGAGAAAATTGCCTATTCATCCGACTAGACACCAAAAGTAGTTCATAACCCTTTGGTCCACTCAATATACCCCTTCGAATCGAACTTCTTCCCCGTACTGCCACTCGTCATGTATCGCATTGTCCCGAACACCGGCCGCTCCATCCACGGGCGGTCATGCTTACCGAAGCACCACAAGATGCCAGCATAAGAATTCGGATCACGGCCGTCGAGGCAGTATTTATTATTCAGGTGTAACAATGTTTCAAACGCAATTTCATAGCTCGGTGACCATGCGATCACATTCTTGCCCCACAGCATCCGAACATAATTGTGCATTTCTCCCGTGGCCACCATCTCTCGTTGGGCGGCGTTCCACAGCTCGTCGTGGGTCTCGCCGACCTCAAGCTGTTCGAGTGTGTATGTGACGGTCCGCTCATCCGCGGCGTGCTCGCGCATCGTTTTGTGCACCCACGACGGTAATGCCGCTAAGGAATCGTAATTCGCGTTATGCCGGGTCATGTTGAATGACAGCTCGCGGCGAACGATCAACTCCTCGAGAAATGCGTCTTTCGATTCGTCCGGTGCTTCGGCGGCATTCACGGCCAAAGCGATCTCGAGCGATGACAAAAACCCAAAGTGCAGGTAGGCGGATAATCGCGATGATCCATCGAGCTCCGGCTTATTCCTCGTCCGCTCGTAATCGGGCAATATCTCCTTAACAAACTTCTTCAAACGAGTCCGTCCGGCTTCCGTTCCACCTCGGTAGACAGTAGACGGCGGAACGGAGTGGTCGATCTCACACTCGGCCACCAGATCAGCGATATTCCTGGCCTCGAAAACGGTCTCCGGACAGTCGACGTCCAAACCAAGGCCCGGAATATCGACTGCCGGCGTCTCAATTGGAATGAGGTAAGGATCTAACAAACGGTTGATCTTCGGCCTGATCGTGTATGCCGCGTATTCTTCCTTCTCGAATTTCGACATCGGGATGATGCCGTTCGAGTCCACCGCGAATACCTGGATATCTGCTCGCTCGGCAATACGCCGGTTGTGCTCAGGAATGATAAAGCATGGATAATCGTCGGTGACGATCATCGCTGCGTCCCGTGCGAGTCGAGCAACGGTTTGCCTGGGCGAATCGCTGTTCTTCTGCAGATAAAAAATGTAGCGGATGCCGAGGGCTTCAAATGCAGCTCGCTTCTCCTCGACTCCCTCCAGAATAAACGTGTGTATCCTATCCGACGCCCACGGATAGTAATATTTCAGCCCTTCGTAGACGACGAGCGGCAGCTTTAGCTCATTCGCCTTTCGGATCGCCCATATTAACGCGTGATTATTATCGACACGCTTGAACATCTGCATCCAGTACAGGACGTAGCGACCTTTCGTGTTAGTCAGCTTATCGTTTAGCTGAATGACCCTTTCGTTGACCTGCATTGAGGTATTATAAGAAGTTAGCTACCGAAGAAGACAGACCGGAAGTCAGAACCGCCTGAGTAACCGGTAGGCACGAACTTAAAAATGAGCCAACACCGATACAAAGTGCATCGCAACATCCATTCCATTCCGCAAAACTTTCTTGGTCTCCGGCGTTATTGCCGACCGCTAACGCAGGCGGTCCTGACTCTCGGTGTCCTTGGTGCTCTCTGTGGTTTAACTCCGGCTCAGGATTTCAAACCTGTGCGCGACGGCATCGAGCACGCCCAGTTCACTCGGGAATTTAGCGGAAAGCCCGTCAATATCAACCTCCTTCGTTTGGACCTAAAGAGGGTTCGCCTCGATGTACAGCGTGCGAATGACCAGGCGATCGGCACCGAAACAACTTCCTCGATCGCGACGCGGCACCGGGCCGCCGCCGCCATAAACGCAGGATTTTTTCGCCTCGATGCAAGCCAGTTTCTCGGCGATCCGGTCGGCCTGCTTATGATCGACGGCGACATTTTAAGCGAGCCGACAAACGAGCGCATCCAGTTGTTAATTGACAACAGCCCCTCGCAGACAGCGGTATCGATGGCCCGTTCGGTAATTAGACAGTCGATAAGGCTGGGGAAGGAAACTTTCAAGGTCGCCGGAATCAACCGCGAGAGAAAGGCGGATGAACTTGTAATTTACACGCCGCGATTCGGAAAGACGACCCTCACCGGCAATGATGGCATCGAGGTGGTGATCGTCAAAGGCAATATTTTTTCGATCAGCCTGGGTCTCGGCAATGCAGTGATCCCCGCGAATGGCTACGTGATCTCGGCATCAGGTACGATGCGCGACGCACTTGCACCCAGGGCAAAAAAAGAAGGTGAAGTGACTCTCATCTACGATTGGGAGCAGATACCACCGACATTTCTGAAAAATCGCGACAAATTGGACGTTGTAACCGGGGTCCCGCAGCTCATCAGGGATGGTAAGATCGAGATCACCTGGGAGCAGGAAAAATCGAACAAAACCTTCGTCGATACACGACATCCGCGAACGGCCGTCGCTAAATTGAAGAATGGCAAATTCTTGCTCCTCACCGCCGACGGACGCAGTGATACGAGCGCCGGTCTCGATCTCAATGATCTCGCGGCCTATTTGCTTGAGCTCGGTGCCACCGACGCGATGAATCTCGACGGAGGCGGGTCGACCACAATGTTCGTTGACGGAAAGGTAGTCAACCGCCCATCGGATGCCTCCGGGGAAAGAAAAGTCAGCGACGTGTTAGTGGTCACCCCTCGGGGAAAATCGATCCGGAAGCTGCATTGATGGCTGAAACATCCAGAAGAATTGATAGGCACGCCACGCATAGAACACAAATGTTCGGCAGGTTTGCGGTTACCGTGGTCGTTGGTTTGTTTACCGCGCAGTTCGGGAGCTATCTGGTCAACAGCTACATCCCCGTGCAATCGACGGTGGAGATCAATAGCTTTTTACATTTCACACATATACGAAATATGGGCGGAGTGTTTGGGGTGTTTCAGGGAAGCGGGTGGATCTTTGCAGCGTTCAGTCTGATATTAGTGGGAGGGTTGACGTTGTTTTTGATCAAAAGCCCGACAATTCGGCCATTCGAATTTATCCTCTTTGGCCTCATCGTCGGCGGTGGAGCTAGCAATATTCTGGACCGCATCATCTACGGGAGCGTTATTGATTTCATCGATGTGCAGCAGATCCCAAATTGGACTATATATTCAATGTGGCTGATATCATGATCCATCTGGGCCTTTGGCCATTGCTCCTGTCAGTACTTTTCAGCGCATGGAATAAGGAAGCACCCAAGCCAGCGTGACTTTTGACAATCTATATTCCGTTCTTTATCAGAGACAATATGAATCGAATCATCGCCATATCCCTGGTTTTCATTTCACTAACATCCGTTTTGATTGGACAGACACCTGCACGGAAAACCATTTCGTCCATCACAGAGAAACTGCAGAAGGTCGACGGTTTTATGCCGATCTACTTAAGCGCGGACGACGGCAAGATCTATCTCGAGATCAATGACCTCGATCGAGAATTTCTGCATCTTGTCTCTCTGCCTGCCGGTGTTGGTTCCAACCCAATTGGGCTTGACCGTAATCAGCTCGGCACCACAAAGGTCGTCAAATTTGAGCGTTCGGGGAACAAGGTCCTTCTGGTTCAGCCAAATTACGATTACCGTGCGCTCAGCAACAACGCGGCCGAGAAAAAATCGGTCGAGGAGTCATTTGCCCGGTCGGTGATTTGGGGTTTCAAGGTCGAGGCGGCGGATGGCGACAGAATTCTAGTGGACGCCACAAGCTTTTTTATCCGCGATGCTCATGGGGTGGCCGACCGTCTTAATCGCTCTCGGCAGGGAACATACAGCTTTGACGAGGGCCGAAGCGCGCTTTATCTGGCGAACACAAAAGGTTTCCCGCTGAATATGGAGATCGAGGCGACGATCACGGTCTCCTCCAATGCCGAGACCGGCAACTTGATCAATCAAACGGCTCCGACCGCGCGAAACGTAACGGTCCGCCAGCGTCAGTCTTTCGTTCAGTTGCCTGATAATAACTATCGTCCCCGAAAGTTCGATCCGCGTGTGGGCGTCATCCCGACCAGCTTTTACGATTACGGAACGGACATAAACGAGGACCTCGAAAAACGTTGGATCCTCAGGCATCGGCTCGAGAAAAGAGATCCGTCAGCTGCCGTAAGCGAGGCTGTGAGGCCCCTGATCTATTACGTTGACAACGGAGCACCCCCCGCCATCCAGCAGGCGCTAGTCGAGGGAGCAGCATGGTGGAACCAAGCCTTCGAGGCCGCAGGTTTCAAGGACGCATTCCAGGTCCGCGTACTGCCGCCCGGCGCCGATCCGATGGACGTGCGATATAACGTGATCAATTGGGTACACCGTTCGACCCGCGGCTGGTCGATCGGCGACAGCGTAGTCGATCCTCGAACCGGCGAGATCATCAAGGGCGACGTGACGCTCGATTCGCAGCGGGCACGGCAGGATTTTCTGCTGGGCGAAGGCTTGATACCGCCGTACCGAGCCCCGTCCAACGCATGCGAGTTCGGAATGCTGCCCGATGCCGACTATCTGTTAAATGCCCAGTCAGCCACCGATCTTAAGTCGATGGCATATGCCCGCATACGCCAGCTGTCGGCCCATGAGGTCGGCCACACGCTCGGCTTCACGCATAATTTTGCGGCGAGCACATACGGCCGCGGGTCGGTGATGGACTATCCGGCGCCGATGATCGAGATCAAGAATGGCAAGCTCGACTTCTCAAATGCTTACGCCGTGGGGATCGGATCCTTTGATAAATTCGCGACCCGTTACGCCTATGTGCAGTTTGCCGCCGGTGCCAATGAGGACCGCGAGCTTGACCGGATCGTGCAGGAAGGTCTCTCGAACGGAATGCTCTTCATTTCTGATCAAGATGCAAGACCCGCCGGAGCTGCACACCCGCTCGCAAATCTTTGGGACAACGGTCCCGATCCGATAGCGATGCTTCGGCACGAGATGGAGGTCCGACGCGTCGGCCTCAGGGAATTCGGTCTGCAGAACATTTCGACCGGGACGCCGCTATCTGAGCTTGAAAACAAGTTTCTCCCGTTATTCCTGCACCACCGATATCAGTTGACCGCCGCGGTCAAGCATATTGCGGGAGCGTATTACACTTACTCCGTCCGCGACGGTAGTTCGGCAAAGCCTGCTCAGGTGGCGGAGATCGTACCGGCGGCCCGGCAAAGAGAAGCGTTGCAGGCGGCCCTAATGACGATCGACCCCGCGGAGCTCGTCATCTCGGACAGCATACTTAAACTGCTTCCACCGGTCGCCTATGGATACAATTCCCAACGCTCTGAGCTGTTCTCAAAGCGTACAAGCCCGATGTTCGACGAGATAGGTGCGGCCGAGATCGCCGCCGACATGGCGATCATTGGACTACTCGAACCGAACCGAGCCGCCCGGGCAATCAGCTACAATTCACGAAATAAGGCTAATCCTCACTTTCGCGAGATCGTCGACGCACTGCTGAAAACGACATGGCGGTCGCAGATGCCTGTAGATACGAAGCAGGCCGCCGTTAAACGCGCTGTCCAGAGCCTCACCGTTGAACGTTTAATGGACCTTGCGGCCAACGGAAATGCCCAACCCCAGGTACGTGCCGTCGCGACCGCCGCCCTGCGTTCACTAAACACGCTGGTCAAACGCCCTGTAAGCAACCCAGAGACGGCCGCGCATCATCGAGCAACGGCGGACGACATCGATAGGTTCCTTTCGCGGCCGGACGCTCCCCGTAAACCAATGGTGCCGCTCGCAACGCCTCCCGGAGATCCGATCGGCGGCAACTAAACCTTGGCGAATTTGCTGAGATATCCGTGAACGATATCCGGCGAAAACTCGTCAGAGATCAGGCCAATGTAATTGTCCGGCCGAAGGATGATAAAAAAGGCTCTCTTCGTGTCGAAGATCTTTGAAATATCGGTGTTGATCGTAAGAACGGTGCTGTCGATCAGCCCGTGCCATGTTTTCATGAGATCGTTGGGAATTGGCGGTATATCGGTCTTTCCGTCCAGAAACACGACAAGGTGAAAAACCGGCTCGCGCAGCCGATCGTAAATGCTTGCACCTTCCATCTCGAACCACGGCATGCGGTCGCCGGCCTTGACATTGAAACTACCGTGCTGCTCGGCGAGTGAAAGGCCGCGATAGTTGATCGCGATCTGCGAGATCCGCGGAAAGACGAACTGTTTTACGAAGTCGAGGCCGAATGCCAGATTTGCGACATAGGGAAAGATGTAGATCCTGAGGAAAGCCAGAATAGGGTTGGGACCCGCAACGAGCCCGAAGAAACGGTCCGTCGTTTGTGTCAGCATTTTGGCGTTCGGCAATCGCTCCTCGTCATAAGTATCGAGAAGCTTGAGGTCCGATCGTCCCCTCAGAACCATTGTAAGTTTCCACGCGAGATTGTATCCGTCCTGGATGCCATGCCGGTATTCATCCCTTGTGCTCCGGCGGGTGAATGGATATGGGCTGAATCGCCGGCGAGGAAACAGCGGCCGACCGAGAGCTTGTCGACGTGGCGCGTATGGACCTTGTAAGTCGAGAACCAGTTTACGCCCGTGATGTCGAGGTCGATATCCGCGTCGAGCCTTATCCTTTCCTCGATCTCCTCATAAAGGATATCTCCTTCGTCCTTTGCAAACTCCTCCGGGAAGGTTCCCACGATGCGGTACCGCCTGTCGCCGACCATCGGGAAAAATGCAAGCAGGGAGTTTCGCATGAGGAACACCTGCAGGGCTTCGTGACCGTATTCCCAATCGAGCTGTACGTCCGCGACATAAAACATCCGTGCAAAAGTACTGCCTGAGAATTCGAGTCCAAGGCCGTGGCGGACAACGCTCTTGGCACCGTCACAGCCGACGAGGAACTTTGCATCGATCTTTTCTGTTCCGTCGTTTGTTCTTAGCGTAGCCGAGACTCCATTGGCCGTTTGGGAAAAAGTTTCCAGTTTGGTGAGCCAATCGACATCTTTGCCGTTCGATCTTATATGATCGTAGAGACGTTTTTCGTGGAGGCCCTGTTCGACCAGCAGTACGAAAGGATAAGGGCTCATTCCTTTTCCAAGCTCGCTAAAGATCGCTTCACCGCGCACTTTGCCGCCTGCGAACATCCTGACCTTTTCCGCGATCGTCCCCAACGAGATCAACCTGTCCGCGAGCCCGATCTGTTCATAGATCTCTAGCGTCCGTGCCTGAACGCCGATGGCTTTGGAATAGGGCGTCGTGCCAACTTTTTTATCGATGATTCGAAAATCGATGCCGTACCTGATCAGCTGGCAAGCGAGGGCCAACCCCGTTGGACCGGCACCGATGATGAGGACATCCGTTTGCATGAAACGAGTTTACGACCGTAACGTATATTTACATATTCACGAGCCGGCTACGGGAGCTCGGCGAGGCAAACGACGAGTGAGGACACTACGCTCCTGGCCGGTTTCAGGAGTTGCACTTATTGTATGAATTCAAGCTACACGCTGTTTGGTAAATGAAACACTTGACCGTAGACGCAACAGCATGCTATCATTCGGCGGTCTCGATCCATGGGGGAGACAGCATCTCTTATGCATTCAGACTAAGACCCAAGGTGGATAACTATTGGAGGACTATCGACCAAAAGTGTAAAGTTATTTCAGGACGGGTCATACGACGTGAAACACGTTACGCATTTTCCCAAAAATGGGACAAACGCGGTTAATTTATTGCAGGGAAAAGATTTATCTGTCCCACCGGCTGTCCCACGTAGGACAAGAAACGGCGTTTTTGGGCCTAATCCGGTCCGGGACCGTGCAGATGCCGACATTAGTGAGCCAAAATTGATTTCGTGAACGCTCTCCTTATAAAAATGAAAAGCACCTTGAAAACGCCATTTGTTTTGGTCCTGATACTGCTATTGCCGTTGCTAACGTTGGCCGACCGCGTTGACGACTACGTCCGCGACTTCATGGCTAAACGCCACATCCCTGGCGCTTCAGTCGCCGTCATGAAGGACGGGAAGGTCGTTAAGATCAAGGGGTACGGCGTAGCGAGTCTCGAGCACAAGGTTCCTGTTACCAGTGACACGGTATTCGAGATCGGCTCGGTATCCAAGCAAATGACCGCCGCCGCTATCATGCTGCTCGTCGAGGACGGCAAGGTTTCACTCGATGAAAAGATCTCAGCCTATTTGCCGAATACGCCTGACACGTGGCGGGATGTAACTGTCCGTCACTTACTGACCCATTCGGCCGGGATCAAGAGTTATTCGAGTCTCGACGGTTTCGCATTGCTGCAGCGGCTAAAGGTGGCCGATTTTATCAAGCTGCTTTCTCCACACCCGCTCGAATACATTCCCGGCGAACGCAATATTTACAGCAACACGGGATTTTCCCTCCT
>JBGSWW010000002.1:0-18536 GCA_041751735.1 Pyrinomonadaceae bacterium
CAAAAACGCTGGTTCGGCAGCCTTAAATCCGTATGTCTCCGCGTGTCGCATCTGATGTGCGAACCGGGCAGATTTGATCAACGCCTTGGACGGCACACACCCCGTATACAAGCAATCGCCGCCAAGTAGATTCTTTTCGATCAGGGCAACGCGGCCGCCAAGAATCGCAGAACCGCCGGCGGCAACCAAACCCGCCGATCCGCCGCCGATCACAATTAGGTCATATTTTTCTGTCATTCGTTTCTTGTAAAAGTGAATTCTGTCTCTCGCGGGCAAGAGTCTCAAGGCCATCAGTTCAAACAGTTTCATTCAGCCGGCTCTTCGTGGTCACTAACCTGCTTTCGGATCTTTCGGAATGTTGACCATGCCCCGAAGATAATCAATAGAATAACGATCCCATAAACCCACGACGGAACGTTTTTACCGGCAAAGATTAAGTAGATGTATGCCGAAATAAAAAATAACATCGCGAGCAAGGCCGGTAAAGCTATGGATTTTCCCTGCCGATAATTGCGTATAAGCCACCCAATACAAAACGAGAAGAACGGGATCGCTCCGACATAGATCGCCCCAAAGATCAACGGGTTGACGCCGTAGTTTTCGCCCAGGCTAAAGAACCAGTTCTGTAAGTTTTTCCACATCGTCAATTAGAGAAGACTAAAAACAAGGAAAATATTCCTAGGTTGAAAATTAAAGCCATCGGCTGAGCTGCACAGGCTTGAGATCCTCGACGTAAAACGCGTAGTTATCCTCGTCGACCGCATTATGAGCAATAGTCACCTCGGCCCAGATACCGCCTTCTAGAATCCGATCGTTGTCCTTGTAGAACTTCTCGTTTATCGCGATCCGTTGCGAGTTAAAGTTTTCCAGGGAGGCCCAATGGCGCTTCTCGCGCTCTACATAACGTACGTGCACCTTGTCAATAAACCGGTGCTTGCCTTTAGTTGCCACTTTCGACTGAGCTGCGTTGGCTTCGTCCGGCTTTACATAGTTCTCCTGCAGAGTCGAGAGAACGGCTTCCATGCCGGCAGCGATCTCGCTCTCTTCGTTGCTTGCACAGTATTTGGCCATAAGGAACTCCAGCACGAAAGTGGGCACGTTTGTTCCTTTTTTGATCCGGTGTAGCAGATCCTTCCGAACGACCTTTCCGTCGTAGAATTCGTTGAGCTTTTGGTCAAGGTTGTCCTTATGAAATGTTTATGTGAGGTAATCCGTCTTTAGCTCCAAAGTTCCGTAACCCGCATTAGTGACCGGATTTAGCGCCTGAACCGTAAATCTTCCTTCAAATTCGCTGTTCATCCTCATCGTGATCTGAGTCGGCATCTCGAGCCTCAGTGTTACCGTGCCCGTTGCTGGATTCAAATCTCCGCCGGCTCGCGGTTCACCCACAATCTTCCCCACGGGATCCATCGCCTGGATAAGGATTTCGACATCATAATCGCCAGCAAAGAGATCTCCCGCGACGAGCGTAACCACTAGTACCGGGACCCGAGTCGTTATTTTTGTCGCTCCATACTTATATTTGATCTCCACTCTGTGACCCGATGACCCGGAGACTGGTTTAGCCTTTGCGGGCTTCACCAACAATATGGGAACCACGGCCTCTTGAAGCGAGAGGCCACCGTGAAAATAAACTTCTCCTGATCGAAACGGAGCCATCGTCCGCGGGCCCGCGCACTGCGTGAAATTGCCTTTCACGCTCAACTTACCCGCTTCCATCGCAAAGTTGTGACTATCTTCGGCTCCGCTTCCGAGCATGAAACGATGGTGTATCTCGGTCCAAGTTCCGGGCGGCTTTTGGCAAACGTCGCCGGCCTCTGGCTCAAGATTTAGGAAGAACCCGTGATCTGACACGATCACCACCTGTTCGAGGCCCAATAAGAGCATTTTGTGAACGGCATGCCTGATCTGGCTGAGAGTAGTCGGAACGTTGCTCAGAGTCGCCGCGGGGTCGTTTTCCAGAAGACTATCGATCTCAGTACTTCGAAGAATGAGAAGGTCTGTCGTCGTCGCTATCTTCTTCCTTGGTTTAATAAAATCACTCAGCGTCATCTCCTCAAAACGGTCATTCAGCAAGCGGCGAAAGACACCCATCCGCTGCGACACATTGGCAACCGACTGCCCGTCGAGCTTAGGCGTCAGCGTCTTGCCTTCCATCTAAGCGTCAGCTTCGCGTCGGCCGCTGGGAGCAGACTTGCCATGCCGACGATAGTGATAGTGGGCAGCTGTGCAAGGGCCGGTTTAAGTTCGACGGTTGACTCTTCGGACAGCAGCTTTTCGAGTTCCGCCCCAAGCTCGTAACGCAGGGCATCGACCCAGATGTACCCGCACTTCCGACCCTGGTCTGCTAACACGGGTGCGACAAATTTCTCGTACGCGTCACCATTGGCGATAAAGTCGCCGGCCGGGTAGCCGGATTTTTCGACCTGTTTAATAAAAGCGTCCTGTGTTTTTTCCGCCAGGGTTCGGTATAGGCTTCGAACGTGATTGACCAGACCTTCCATCAGTTCCGGCAGCTTTATAAAATTGTGAACGGCCTGTTCGAACTCACGCTGCAGCCGGTCCGTATCCTTTAGCTCCATTACGTAAAAATTCAGAAGAGCTGCGGTGTCGCGGGTATGCTTCGGCAGTTCAGACATCATTTGCCTGCACGAACTCTTGAGATTCATCGCGGCTCGCACCAGGGCCCATTGCTGCTGACTTTCGCCCTGGCCCAGCCACACCGATTCTTTATGGCGTTCAAGCAGCTGTTCGGCCGTCGCGACGTCGCGAGAGAGAAGCGCGTCTATGGCTCTTTGCAGGAACGTTCGCTCCTCGGATGGAAAAGTGTCCTTCATTCCGAGATCGACAATTTCGCGGCACGCGTCGACGAGGTGCAGTTCTGTTTCCACCGCAGTGGCCTTTTCAATGTAGATCGGGCGAGTTTGCAGGTTTTGACGTAGTTGGTCGCATACTGTCCCGATCGTGGGTTCTGCCTCAACTTGCGCTCGCGGAACGGTTGATAATGAAGCCGGCAGTGCTCCGGGCAGATCAAATGCAAATTCGCTGAATAGAAGGTATCGCCAAAGCTCGTTGGATACGGGCTGAAGCGTTTCACCTTTTGTCTTTAGCTTTAGTCCGATCGCGGAACTTAGAAAGTCGCGTGCTTCGGAAGCCCAGCCTTCGGTTTGCTTCAGGGCAGCCGCTTGAGGCACTTTCGGGCACAGCAGGCCGATCAGGATGTCTTTCGTTGATTCAGCAGCGAGGGCGGCACGTAGCTGCGGCCATTTGTTGCCGCCGCCGATCGCGTCGACCGCTGCGAATGAAGGATTCGGATTCTCGCTGAATAGGCGTCTGATTTCTGTTTCGTTTCCCGGTTTCGCCTTCAGGCAGATGCCTTGAAAGCTGTCGCCGTCGTCCTTGGGAAATACGGCGCCTGCGGACCCATGTACCGAAAAAGGGTCTATCAACTTGCCGTCGTCATCGAGAGGCTTCTTAACAGGGACATAAACGACCAATCCTTCTATCGTTGGGTTCGGCTCCCCAAGGCTCTTCAGTGCTTGGAGAGCTTGAAACCGAGATTCTAGACTACCCTCGGTCGCATCAACAACGGCGATCTTGTCGGTTTCTAAGCTCAAGCATAACCCTCGATAGCGGCGTTCCGGGTCGTAAACCACGAGGCTCAAGTATTTCGATAATCGAGGGGTAAGAACGTCGTTTTGAATAAAATCGGAAACTTTCATGATCGGTTTCGAATGCCTTATCTCCAATACCTACCTGACGAATAAATCTGGCCATTCGGATGTGGCCGTCGAGAAAACGGCGCATCTGGAGCCGCAATCATCTCTTGGGCTGCCTTATCATCGGTGAATCGAGCAAATCCATTTCGGTTCAAAGCTATTACGGCTTCATCCAGGGTTGGAAATACCATCTCGTCAAAGACGCCCGAAGTGTCGCCAATAAAATACACTTTACTCACTCCATCGATCTCGTCGATCAAAGCCCAGTTCTGTTGCAGCAGCTCGACAATCTTGAACCAGTAGTCTCTGCTTATTATTTGTATTTCATCACTCATGGTTATTGCTACGGTTCTCTAAACACCGGCTATCTCTTCCGCAACATCACACGCTGGCGGCTCTAGAAGTACTCCATGCCGGTACCGAAGCACTTTGTACATTGCGAAGCTGCTTGTGCAGTTAGCGTCCTGCCGGCGGCGATCTCCCGTAGCCTGAGTTCGGATTTGAGCCCGTGAGGGCCTTCCCATTGCGCTATGAGAAGTGTGGCGTCGATCTGTGGAACGTCCTTGTTGCCGTTCTGTAGCTTCGATTGCCGAACGTCCAAGGCCCGCTTGTATAAGTCATTGTATGCCGATATCGGAATCGCATATCCACTCAAAGCCTCGAACCACACTCGGATAGTCGGGTCCAGCTCTTTTGCTGTCCGGGACGTCCAGCCATTGAGTAACCGGACCTTGTTGATCACCGTGAAAAGGGCCGCGTGTTCAGTTGGTGAAATCTGATTCTCGCTCTTGCCATTCACGATAGAATTCTGCTGACTCAGCGAGCTTTTCCGGATCTGTTGGCCGACTACTGCTCCAATTCGTCCCATTTGTTCCATTTCGATTCTTCTCCGGTATTCCGTCTATGTACCATTCGAGGGCCCAAGCCAAATTGGTAGGGTTGTAACCGCGGGCGACCCACGCCGACCAACATTTTTCCAGATGATCAATGTTTGGGACCGGGTCAAGCCTAGCGATGAGCAGATCCCAAGTGGCTCTATTGGGGTATTTTCCGGTGACGGTAAGCATTGCTCTTATCGTGGGATGGTTCGCCCGATCGTCGCTAGATTTACTTTTTCTTTGGGTAGTTATTTGGTTAGTTCTTTCCTTATTAAAGGAGTTAACTTCTTGTTTACCTGAGTTAACCGTAGGTGCATTCTCGACCGGTGAGTCGTTCACCTCGTGTTTAGTATTTTGAACTGCAGATTCTGCTTTCGGGGTGGAAGCGATGGCATTCTGTGATTTCTCACCAAATCCAATCAAACAGGTATACCCATTTGGCTCCTCTCGCAGAAAATTGCATCCGACCAGTTTCTTATATAGACGTGAACCACTTTGCGGCGAAACCCCGGCCTTTTGCCAACGCTTTTTCGTTTCGGCCAGCAGAATCCAGTTTTATTATCAGCGAATGTGCAAAACGCCAAGTAAAAGTTTCGTTCGGCATGAGTCAGCCCAAGTGATTTCTCAAATATTTCGGTCAACCTCATAGCTATTCATTCCGATTTATTCTTACTGGCCGCATTTGCGATCGAATCGTGATTCCACTCAGTTTCTTGAACGATTCGTTTCCATGATTTGGGTTGGCAGAAATAAGCTTCTAGATCGTCGGGGCGGTAGCATACATAAGCCCCAAGTCGAACAAAGGGCAAGCCTCTCTTACGCGCACGAATGAGAGTTGCTTTCGACATAGGCCACTGATCCAAAACATCGATCTCCTTTATGTATTCTGTAAGCTTAAGCGTAAACGATTCCTCCCCACCATTGGATGGCTTGCCGTGACAAAGAAAAGGGCGTCATGACAAGATCTGTCATCGTCGCCCATGATATCCCGGACAAAAAAGCCGAAATACTACAATTAGAGAATTTATTTTTACTGGCTTGAACCTATACCAATTATCGGACAATCAGCTTTGTAGCGTTACGAGTCCGAGATCCTTTCCTTCTCCCGGCGGGCTTTGGTCTTCGCTGAGTAAATCCCAACAACTTGGTGGCCGATTTAATACCTTCGGTCACAGCCTTGAGATCTGCATTTTCAAGCTCGGCAATTTCTCGGTAACTCATCCCGCCGTCTTTGACCCTAAACAGGGCCAGCCAATATAAGTTTCTTTCTAACGCCCTATAGGTTTGTATTTGCACTCGGGGAAGGAGGCGTTCCAGAAAACTTTCTGTTTCATTGACAAGTCTCTCAATGAAATCTTCTACCGTGCGGGAGATATGTCTATCGTTGCAATGACGTTGAAGAAAAGGACTACCTGCCATAACGCGATACAAATCCTCCCGTAACCGTCCAAGTAGAACTAGTTTTTCTCTGGCCACGGGATCGCGCTCGAAACAATTCGTCAAGTCTTCGTTTAGAAGCTTCTCGAGCGTAGGAGCGATTCTTAATCTCGCGTCTACGGATCCACGCGAGTCCCTTTCGAACTGTCGGACATAAGCCTTGGCAAACTCTAAGCACCATGCATCGCCCAATTGCCATTTCCGCGCCCACCCATCTATTGGGGCACCATCTGTAACACGACTCAATTCATCAAATACTGCCGGCTCTGTTTCGAGAACAAGCATCCAAAACCTCGCTCGGCTATATTCAATTGGAGGGACCCTATCTCTTTTGTTTGCTTCGACCATACTTTCCATCTGTCGGTCTACTTAAACGCCTCTGGCCGCGCGGCGAAGTGGTAAGCTGAACGTCGCTTCCGCAAAAACAGTCGAGAATTGAAACGTCCCTCCATCATCCAATCGTATCGGGCCAAAACGTTTAGACGTGCGTCATTGGCCGCGTTGATCCTTGCGGTCGCATCCTGCACGATCTCCACATTTTCGGTCGACGTGTAGTGCTTCTGAGTGGTCTCGAGCCGCGAGTGCCCGGCCAGCTCGGCAGCGATGCCTATGGATACGCCATCGGTTTGTAATCGGGTTACGAAGGTGCGGCGAAGATCATGGAAGTTTAGTCTTCGATGCCGGCAATCTTTATTGCAGTCTTCCAGGACCTTTTAAAACTACTGAAAGGAAATACCTTGCCGGGTTCGCCAAAGTTCGACAGATTTCGCAGTTCCTCTCGTGTCCGCTCAGTTAGCGGAGTGGACCTCGGCTTCTGCGTCTTTGTATGCGTTCCGAGTACCCGGATGATGCCACGGTCAAAATCGATATATTTCCATTCCAGATTGAGGATCTCGCCACGACGAAGACCGGAATCCAAGCCGAGTAGAATCATCGCTTTCAAATGCGGATTGTCCACGGTTATATCAGCAGTGACACTCTTGCCCTTTCGATTATAAGAAACGCTCCGCCGACCACCACAGGACATGAGTAAACGTCTTTCTTCGTCGGCCGCCAGTGTCCGCCTTCTTGGAGTCTCCGCATCCGCATCGATCGCCTTTGAGCCCCTTGTTATGTTCTGAGGAATCAATCCGGCACTGTATGCCTCGTTAAGTAGATGCTTTAGGATGGCCAGTCCCCGATTGACGGTCGATATGGATACCGGATTACGCTCTTCTGGTTTCAGCTTGCCTTTCTCGCCGCGGAGATCCCCTTGCTCCAGCCGCCAAGCCTTATATCGATCAAGATCGTATTTCTTGAATGTGCTTAGAGGCTTGTCTCCGAAACAATCAACGAGGTGGCTTATGAGAATATGGGCTGATTCGAAAGACTTAACACCGGCGACCTTACGGCCATTCTTTATGATCGCTGGTGGGTAGAACGATCTCTTTGCAAAGTCTGCCCACTGCCGGAAAGTCTGGACATCGGAAAGTCCGAGCCCCTTGCTCTCGACAAACTTAACCAGATCTGCCCTACAATTCTCAATTTCATCCTTCGCCGCCTGTTTGGTCGCAAACTGCCACGTCTTGCTTGTTCGTCGCCCTTGCTCGTCAATATGAGCAAGTCGCAGCGTCCAGGCATTCTTTATCCTACCAAGGTCGCCGTCTTTTCGTCCGCGTCTGAAAATCGACTGAGTAATTTTCATAAAGTTTCTTGTTGGACTAATGTTGGACTTTGTTGGACTAATTTCTGTGCTAAAGTATGACAAAAGAGCAAAAGGGTGCAATCCGCAATATTCACTATTTTCCCTGTATTACTGGGGCACCGGCACCAATAGGCAGTGTTTAACGAACGTCGGTTTTAAGTAGGGTAGTTCACTACGAATCAAGGGGTCGCATGTTCGAATCATGCCGGGTGTACCATTAGAATCAATAACTTAGGGCGGTTCGCTGAGACGCCCTTTTTAATTTCCACCCAAATTCCCACCTGTAGAAACCAAATGACGGGTAGCTACACATTCAACATCTAAAGCAGTTGCAAACCGGGCGTTACGATCCTGTATGACCTCTCGATGGCGCCGGGAGCACACGCTATTTACGGGCTTGGTCGTTGCCAGGTTTTGGGATTTAAACCCGTATGGCCGTTAGGGTGTTGCAAGGCGTCAAAGGGGCGTCACATTCTTCCACTCCGCGAAATCGAGACTCAGAAATGGACTGCGAGCCTTGAACCGAGCCGCCGTCAACTCCCCAATGGGAAAGGTCAGGTGCAATCGGCTGAGCCACTCCCGTTACCGTACTCCCGACAACCGACGCCCGGTCTAACCGGCCGTACCGTCGGCCTTGTTCCCTTCGATACTGCGGGTCCACTCAACAAGATTCACTAAAAGCTATCGGATAAACTCCTTGGTCTTGTCGTCCGTCAGATTTCCTTGTTCGTCGAACTTTTCGCCAGCGTTACCGATCATCACTTCCGGTTGATTGACCGGAAACATGTTTAGAAACACCAGCATCTGCCTTAGGTGATACTGCGCCCGGGCCGTCGCGATACCTCCTATCGAAGCTCCCATGATCGCCGCGGGTTTTCCGTTCCAGGCGCTGTCGCCATACGGACGTGATGCCCAGTCGATCGCGTTCTTCAATACGCCCGGGATCGAGTAGTTATACTCGGGTGTGACGAATAAAATAGCATCAGCCTCTCGTATCTTACGTTTCAGCCCAGCGATTTTCTCAGGGGGATTCTGTTCATCGTCCTGATTGAAGCCCGGAATGCCATTCAGGTCGAAGATCTCGATGGTTGCACCCTCGGGGACGAGTTCAGAGGCGGCACGAAGCGCTCCGTGATTGTAGGAACCTTTTCTGAGGCTGCCAGCGATGCCAAGTATGCGGATTGGATTGTTCATACGAATTTCTCCTATGTCGAAAAAATAACAAGCTAGATTCTTTTATATCATTAGTTGAGTGATCGAATGACTGCTAACGGACACTTACGGCTTTCCAATGAGGTAGGTAACACAAACTGGTTACGGATATACTCACTAATAGGACAGCCTGACCGGTTCGTTCGCGTTGCTGAAACAATGGGTTGAAGGTGAGGTCGAATTAGGCAGTCAATCGCCCATCTTTTCCTGGGGGGCGGTGGCTTGTTTGATCGCCAAAAAGCCAGGGCCGTCCAGATGCTCGAGCCGCTGCCTTGAAATGCATCCAACCCTCTGGTCCCGCATTCTATCCAATGACGAGCAGGAGTTTAACGATTATGATCCATCGCATTAACTTTCGGGTGCTTGTTATTCCTATAGCAGCCCTTCTTATCTCTATGAACGATACTAGCAATACTTCCGCGAATGCTGCCGGAGCGGCAGCGGCTGCAAATCCGATCACTGAAAAATGGGCCGGGCCTTACGGCGGCGTACCTCCTTTTGATAAGGTAAAGGTCTCTGATATCAAGCCGGCTCTCGAGATCGCGATGGCTGAGAATCTTGCCGAATACGAATCGATCGCATCGAACAAGGAGCCGGCAACTTTCGAGAATACTATCGTTGCAATGGAACGTGCCGGCGCAACTCTAGATCGCGTCACGACGGTTTATGCAATCTGGTCGGGCAATATGAGCACCCCTGAGTTTCAGAAGATCCAGAGCGAAATGGAGCCCAAACTTGCGGCGATGTCTGACAAGATCAGACAGAACGAGGCCCTCTTCAAACGTATCGAAACCGTTTATAACTCGCCCGCGAAGTCGAAATTGAATGCCGAACAGCAGAGGTTAGTATGGGTCTACTACACGAATTTTGTCCGTTCAGGGGCAAAGCTCGGAGCAGAGCAGAAGAAACGTCTTGCCGAGATCAATCAGGAACTCGCGGGACTTTTCACAAAGTTCAGCCAGAATCTGCTTGGTGACGAAGGTGAGCTATTTCTTACGATCGAAAACGAAGCTGATCTCGCCGGTTTGCCCCAGGACCTGCGTGACTCCGCGGCTTCCGCCGCGGTCGCCAAGAAGAAGCCGGGTGCATGGGTGATACGAAATACGCGCTCTGCAATCGAACCTCTCCTGACCTACTCGGATCGTCGTGAACTTCGAGAGAAAGCCTGGAAAATGTTTGTGAATCGAGGCGACAATGCCGACGCCCGAGATAATAACTCGATCATTACGCAGATCCTTCAGCTAAGGGCGGAGCGGGCCAAGCTTCTTGGCTACCCAACGCATGCCCAATGGCGTCTGGAAAACACAATGGCTAAAACTCCCGAAAACGCCATGAACCTGATGAAGCGAGTGTGGCCGGCGGCTGTGGCCCGTGTAAAAGAGGAAGTGGCGGATATGCAGGCCCTGGCTGAAAAAGACGTAAAAGGCATCAAGATCGAGCCGTGGGACTACCGCTATTATATGGAAAAGGTCCGAAAGGCCCGCTACGATCTTGATCAAAACGAGATAAAGCCCTACCTACAGCTCGACAAGATGCGTGAAGGAATGTTCTGGGTGGCCGGCGAATTGTTCGGCTTCAGCTTTTCACCCGTTACGAACGTTCCGGTTTTCCATCCCGACGTGACGGTTTATGAAGTGAAAGACAAAAAGTCGGGCCGCCACATCGGTCTCTGGTACTTCGACCCGTACGCAAGAGATGGTAAACGGTCTGGCGCCTGGATGAATGCATACCGCTCGCAGGAACGAATGGACAGCGACATCACTACCATCGTCTCCAACAATTCGAATTTCCAAAAGACTAAGCCCGGCGAACCGGTGCTTATCTCCTGGGATGACGCCGTAACGATGTTTCATGAATTCGGCCACGCACTTCACGGATTATCGTCGAATGTGACGTATCCGACGCTGTCGGGAACGAGTGTCGCTCGCGACTATGTCGAGTTCCCCTCGCAGCTTCTCGAACACTGGCTCTCAACACCGGAAGTGCTGCAAAAATTTGCTTTGCATCACGAAACTGGTAAGCCGATCCCTCAGGCTCTCGTCGACAAGATAAAGAAGGCGGCCACTTTTAATCAAGGGTTTGCCACTACGGAATACCTTTCGAGCGCTTTGATCGATATGAAACTTCATCTCGCCGGAAACAAGAAGATCGATCCGGATGCGTTCGAACGCGATACGCTCGCGGCCATGGGGATGCCCGGCGAGATCGTTATGAGACACCGGACCCCGCAATTCGGACACGTCTTTTCGAGTGACAGTTATTCGGCGGGTTACTACAGCTATTTGTGGTCAGATGTATTGACCGCAGATTCCTATGGAGCCTTTACGGAGGGCAAAGGCCCGTACGACAAGGAAGTTGCCCAGCGGCTCATCAAAAACATCTTCTCGGTGGGTAATACGATCGATCCTGCCGAGGCATACCGTAAATTCCGAGGACGCGATCCCAATGTCGATGCCCTGATGATAAAGCGGGGATTTCCTGTAAAGCAATGATGAGGTGTGGATTTCGGAGCGAGCCGTGAATGCCGCTCCGAAATTCGCTATCATTGTTTGATACCCAGATTTCGCATTCGTCGGTACAGGTGACTACGGTCAACGCCCATTTCCTCGGCGGCACGGGCGACATTACCGTCCGATTCGGCGAGTTTTCGAATAATGAACTCCCTCTGATATGCGTCTGTCGCTTCTTTGAAATTCGGAAAGCGAAAGTTCGTTGGATCAGCTCCCGTGATACGTTCAAAGACCGGTAGGCTTGCGGCGGTCACTGAGGATCCCGTGTTCATGATCACTATTCGCTCAACGATATTCTTGAGTTCGCGAACATTTCCTGGCCAGTCATGGAATCCAAGAGCCTCGACCGCTTCGTCGGTAAACTCCTTCGGAGGGCGCCCATAATCACGTGAAAATTTTTTATTAAAATGGTCTACAAGAAGGGGAATGTCCTCCTTTCTCTCCCTCAGCGGCGGAACCTGAAACGGGATCACATTTAAGCGGTAGAACAAGTCCGAGCGAAAGTTTCCATTGTCTATTAATTCGTCCAGCGGTTTATTTGTTGCAGAAATGACCCTGACATCCACGTTCAAAGGTGTATTGCTCCCGACCGGTTCGAATCGTTGCTCCTCTAGAACCCTAAGCATTTTAGCCTGCACCCGGGATGACATGTCTCCGATCTCGTCAAGAAAGAGCGTGGCCCTGTCGGCGATCTCGAACTTTCCTTTTTTTGCCTTGATCGCCCCGGAGAAAGCACCTTTTGCGTATCCGAATAGTTCCGACTCTACGAGTTCTTCCGGCAACGCGGCCGAATTTATTTCGACGAAAGGTGCTCCTTTTCGGCGTGATTGGGCATGAATGGCACGGGCGACAAGTTCCTTTCCGGTGCCGCTTTCACCTGAGATCAGGACACGTCCGTCTGTCGGGGCGACGATAGCGATCTGCTTCCGCAATGCCCGCATCGCAACCGATTCACCGACCATCACATATTGTTCGGCAAGCTCTTCCTGCAGAAGTGCATTTGCCGTTTCCAACTGCCTCTGCCGCACCGCATTTTTAACCGTTACGATAGTTCGCTCGAGGCTAAGGGGTTTCTCGACAAAGTCAAACGCGCCAAGCTTAGTGGCCTTTACGGCTGTCTCGATGCTGCCGTGACCGGATATCATTACGATCGACGAATCATTACCTTCTTCCTTCAGTAATTGCAGCACTTCAAGGCCGTCGATCCCTTTGCCCAGCCAGATGTCGAGCAAAATGCAGCTGAAATCCTGTCTGCGGGCGAGCTCGAGCCCGGACAGGCCGGAATCGGCGGTTTCGACGGTAAAACCTTCGTCCTCGAGAACAGCTCTTAGGGTTTCGCGAATGCCGGGCTCATCATCGATGATAAGTATTCGATCTTTCATTCAAATATTAACTGGTAATTCGATAATGAACTTTGCCCCGAGCGGCTGGTTTGGCACCGCCCTTATCTTAGCTTTATGATCCGCGATTATGCGATTAACGATCGCTAGCCCAAGTCCGGTGCCGCGTTTTTTGGTGGAAAAGTACGGCTGAAATAATTTCTGTAGGTCGACCGCGGGAATCCCTTTGGCGTTATCAGACACCTCCGCGACTATCAGATCGCGGGCTCGGTCCCAGCGTGTCGTAATAATCACTTTAGCGTTCGTATTTCCGTCTTCAAATGCCTCGACAGCATTCTGGATCAAATTGATAAAGACGCGCTTTAGCTGCTGCGGATCGATATAAATATCGGGTAAATTCTCGTCTAATTCTTTGACAATTGAAATATTTCCGAAGTTTTCAAAAAAAACAGCGGCTGCTTCATTGACGACAGTATTTACGTTACCTTTCTCAAGAGAAAGGTCAGGAAGTCGAGCAAACTGGGAAAATTCGTCTACCATCGATTTCAGTGAAGCGACCTCTCTCAGTATGGTCGCCGTGCTTTCGCTTACTACTTCGCCGATCTGTCCTGTTTCGGCGTTTCGGCCGCTTCCCCCGTTCTGGTCCGCCTGCGTTCCGGCGAAACGCTTGGCGATTCGTTCGGCTGATAACTGGATCGGTGTGAGCGGGTTCTTGATCTCGTGTGCCATCCGGCGGGCCACCTCTTGCCAGGCGGAGGCTCGTTGGGCTGATATAAGATCCGACAGGTCTTCAATGACAAGCACCACGCCGTCATTGGACGGGAGCTTTGTAGCGGTCAACGCGGCAGTTAGTTCCACATCCCCGTGGTCGCCTCCGTTTTGACCACCGCCGGTCAATTTGATCTGGTCCGAGGCATGTCCCGCCCGTCTCGCTCGTGAGAGGATACGGAGAAGACTGGTCGAGTCGTCGAGGTCCCTGATCAGATCGTCTAACTTGTCGCCCGTCCGAGTGTCCTCTTTAAAACGTAAAATATTGATCGCGGAACTATTAATTGTACTAACGCGATTTTCGGCATCAACGGAAATAACACCTGTGGGCAGCGATTCGAGAACGGTTTCGATATATCTGCTACGCTGTTCGAGCTCTTTTGAATTCGACTCAAGCTTTGACGACATATCATTAAACGTCGATACAAGCAGTGCCAATTCGTCCTCGGCAATAACGTCGACCCTATGGCCTAAGTTGCCACGGGCGATCTCGTCGGCTCCCTGAGCGAGAGCTTTGATCGGCAACGTGATCCCTCGCGCAACGTGAAAGGCGATCCATGTGGACGCGAATATCAGCAAGAACGTCAATAGCCCAAGGGTTAGCAGTCCTACGCGGCGGATCACGATCTGTTTTTCTTTGAGCCGCTCAAATTCGGCTACCGAGTTCTCGACTATCTGACTCACCCCGCGTTCGTCCACGGGCTCCGGCACAACAACCAGCCGTCGTACCCGTGACATCGGTACAACAGCAACGTCATAGCCTCGTCCGTCGGTAAGGGATTCATCTGAGCGATCGCTACTCAGCGCGGCTGCAATTATCTTTTGGAGTTCCGCTGTGTTTTGGGCCGGCACAGATCGCTCGTAGGCCGAGATCACACTTTCCGTTTTAGAAAAGATAGCGATGTAGGCGAGATTGCCGGCCCTGGCGATCTCTTCTAGTTCCAGGGGGCCGGGTTCCCTGTCACCGATCGTCGAAGCAAGCATCTTCGACGATTCATCGAGCCGCGCAAAGCGATCGGCGAGTGACTGGCCCTGTACCTCCCGTGCCTCGCGGATTGCGTTTTCAGGTATCTGGGTAAACCATCGTTCGAGAGCCCGATTCATAAACAGATACGAGAAAACTGCCATAGCAATGATCGGCAGAAGGCTTAGAGCAAAAAAGTAGATCAACAGCCGGGTTTTTATCTGCGCTCCGAGCTCGAAAGTCCGCCTCTCGCGGACAAGCTTTGTGATACTGCGAAGGAAAATAAAGGCGAAAATTACAAATGCAATGAAGTTAAAGGAAGAGAGAGCGTATAGGAGTACAAGATCGCTCGAGGAATCGATAGTGAAATCCTTCCAAAGATTTGTGGACTGGAGTATGAACAATAGGGCCAGCGAAGCGATCATCAATGATCCGATAACCCAGGGCGTCTTTCGCCGCTTCGTTCTTTCTGCGGTGGTTTCCACGACCCGAGTTTAACACGCTGACGTTGTTCCGATAGAATCTTCACAGACAAGCCAAAAATGCACAGCGTATTTTTCAATGATAAGGGAGTACTGAGAAGTGGTTGGCGTGCATCAATTTACGTCTTAGCGTTCGCATTCGTCTCTTTTCTCCTCGTTTCAATAGGGCAGGCCCTTCTCCTAACATCAGGATCCGCATCCGGATCGAATCTGCATCTTTTTGTCAACGCATTGCTGTCTCTGATCTCAGCCTCATTTGTGGCGTGGCTTTGCTTGAGATGCCTCGAAAAGCTCCCCTTTCGCTCGCTAGGCGCAACGATGTCGAATGGCTGGATGAAACATCTGTGGATCGGGATCGGACTAGGAGGTATTACTTTAGCAATTGCAGTATTTATCGCCTATGTTTTCGGAGGGCTGCAATTCGAACTGAATTCGGGATCAACGCCCGTCGACATTGTATATTCGCTGGTTGTTTCCCTTCTCGTATTCGGTCTTGCCGCGGCTTTTGAGGAGATCCTCTTTCGAGGCTATGTCCTGCAGACTTTTTCTCGAGCCGGCATTGCATGGGTGGCGATTGCGGTTACATCGGCCTTTTTCGGATTGGTGCACATGGGTAACCCCAACTCTGACTGGATCTCCACTCTGAATACAATCCTAGCGGGCATCTGGTTCAGCATCGCATATTTAAAAACCCGAGACCTATGGTTCGTTTGGGGGCTGCATCTTATGTGGAACTGGACGCAGGGATCCATCTTCGGGATCGAGGTGAGTGGGATCACGCAAGTCACTGCTTACCCTCTTTTTAAAGAGATCGATGCGGGCCCAACATGGCTCACGGGGCAGGATTACGGGATCGAGGGCGGACTCGCCTGTACCGTTGCGATAATTTTATCGTGCTTTTTGATCTACGTGATGCCGGCTGTAAAGCCCGATCCTGAATTGCTTAGTTTGACGAGCCCGGATGTAACCGGCGAAACTCGCTCAATTCCATCTTAAGCGCTTTGGATCTTGAATGATATATCGACTGCTCTCGCGGAATGGGTTAACCGCCCGACCGATATTAGATCTACACCGGCTTCGGCGTACGACCGTACCCTATCCAGATCCATCCCTCCGGAAGCTTCAATAAGAACATTCGGGTTCAAGCTTCTCGCCATTTCAACCAGCTTCGCGGCTTCTTCCGGTGTCTGATTATCGAGCATTACTATCTCGGCCCCGGCATCGATCGCTTCGCGAAGCTGCGCCCAATTGGTTATTTCGACTTCGATCTTATGCAAGTGCCCAACTCGGGATTTTGCAGCCGAGACTGCTTCGGTGATACCTCCCGCAAGCGCGATGTGATTATCTTTGATGAGTACGCCGTCGTCGAGGCCCATTCTATGGTTCTTACCGCCACCTATTGTCACGGCGTATTTTTCGAGCATACGCAACCCCGGTGTGGTCTTTCGGGTGTCGACGATCGACGCGCCTGTTCCCTCGATCGCATTAACATAGCTCCGCGTCAAGGTTGCTATCCCTGACATTCTTTGTATCAGATTGAGAGCCGTCCTTTCGCCCACCAACAGGACGTCAGCAAAGCCCTTTAAGGTTGCGAATACTTTCCCGGACGAAATGCGGTCACCGTCGCTGTGGTTCGTTTCGATCTCCGAACTATCCGGGTCGAGATGAAAGAACACCGCCTCCGCAACGTCAAGGCCGCACAGGACAAGATCCTCTTTTGCCAGGAATCGTCCAATACCCCGTGTTTCAGCAGGCACCGTCGCCGTCGTTGTGATGTCGCCGCGACCAATATCCTCCGCGAGAAAATCGCCGACGGCGGACATTACTTCGCCACTTTCAAGCCAGTTCATATAAGAATGGAGATCTACTGTTTAACAAATCGCAAAATTCCTTCGAAGAAACTCGCCCACTTATATCAATGAAGCAAGGTTAGAATCAAGAATAAGAACCTGCTCGTCCAGTTCCTTGGAGCGCCCACGCAAGGCCTCCACTTTATCGGCAGGCGCCCGCTCTACGAAACTCGCATTTGAAAGTTGGGCGTCAAGCCGGGCTTTCTCTTCCGAAAGCTTGACGATCTGTCCGTTCAGCCTCTCGCGTTCCTTCTCAAAATCGATCAAGCCCTCGAGCGGGACTCCGACGGACGCCTCGGATGTAACCGCCTTGGCCGATGCTTTCGGCACGGCGAGTTCGTCTGCGATGACGACCTTGTCAGCGCGCGCCAATTTGAGGATCTGAGCTTCATTAGAGCGAAAGACCCGCTGAAAGGTGTCGTCCGCGGCGATATGTATGCCGAATTTTATTGACGGGGAGATGTTCATCTCAGCCCTAATATTTCGGACCTTTTTAATTACGTCGATCACCGCCGACATTTCACGCTCAGCCTGCTCGTCCAAGGCCGATAGGTCCCCGGGAGGAAATGTCGTTAGCATGATCGATTGGCCAGCGGAGTGGTAGGCGGTGTGATGAAGCTCAGCTGACACCCCGGGGAGCTTCAGCCACAATTCCTCTGTAAGATACGGCATGAACGGGTGCAGCATTCTCAAAGCGATCTCAAGAATCGTAAGGATCCGGGTTGTCGCCTCCACATCGCCCGCGTTGATCTCATCTTTCTTTAATTCGATGTACCAATCGCAAAAATCATCCCAGAAAAAGTGATACAGCAACGAAACCGCGGTGTGAAATTCATATTTCTCGAGCGATTTATTTACCTCAAGTGCAGTCCTATTGAGTTTCGATATCACCCAGCGGTCCGCCAATGGCAGGTCTCTGACCATCAACGACGAATGATCGACCGTAGCCTCCCAGGCGTTCATTAGCGTGAAACGTGTGGCATTCCAGATCTTATTGGCGAAATTGCGATAGGTCTCGATCAGTTGATCGTTCCACTTGATGTCGGCCCCGGTCGCTATCGACGCCAGGTATATCCGCGTCGCGTCGACGCCAAATTTGTCGAACATCTCGATCGGATCGACGCCGTTGTTCCGTGACTTTGACATCGGCTTACCGTCTTTCCCGAGCACCGTTCCGGTTATCACAACATCCTCAAATGCCCTTTTACCGGTAAATTTGCGTGTCAGCATTACCATCCGCGACACCCACAGAAAAATAATGTCGCGACCGGTCACGAGGACGTCTGTTGGCAGGAAAGCCTCGATGTCATCAGTCGAAGTCACCTCGCCGTTCCATCCGAAAGTCGAAAATGCCCATAACCCGGAAGAAAACCAGGTGTCCAGAACATCCTGATCCTGCTTCAACTCGCGAGTACCGGCCTTTTCATAAGCCTCTTCCTCGGAGCGAGCAACATAGACATTGCCGTCCTCGTCATACCATGCCGGGATCTGGTGGCCCCACCATAACTGCCGTGAGATCGTCCAGTCCTTCAGGTTTTCGAGCCAGGCTGCATACACCTTTTCATGGGGCACCTGCGGAGAAAAATGCGGTACACCTTCGGAACGCATCAGATCGAGGGCGAGATCGCGCATCTCATCCATCTTTACGAACCATTGCTCCGAGAGGATAGGCTCAACAACCGTTTTGCAGCG
>JBGSWW010000003.1:0-16390 GCA_041751735.1 Pyrinomonadaceae bacterium
GGCGCCTTTTGCCTAATTTGCCTGGCGGAGTTTCATTAAACCGTAAAACTGAATGAAACAGCTCACCATCGAAGCGAGGATGAGAAAGGTCATTGGCATAGAGGCCGCGCTTTCGGGCAACACGACTCCTGCTGTCTGCCCCAGGAAAATACCCGCTGCAACCCCGATCACGGCAGTTATTCCGCGATAAACCAGCCAATTAGAGAAAGTCGGCATCTCATGGCGAGACGGTAGGAAGTACGGAAGAACCAGGACCATCAGCATGGTTATGCCCATTACGATGCCCTCAAGCGAAAGCGCGTAAACGCCCCGCCCGTATTCGAGTGCCAAAAAGAACAACACAAACTTCGTGTCAATGCCTGCCATTCTGCCAAGATCCAATGATGAGCTCATATGTTTAATCCGTGTTAAATTCCTGCTTGTACCCGGTCATTTCTTGCTGCCGCGATCACTGAACTGCTCATACGCCACGCGGAAAAGCTCTGAAAGAGCATTTGCGGTTTCGGGCGTCAGGTTTCGGTCAGCCCTAAGGTGAGCCTCGATGATCTCGGGTGTCGCCTCGTGCGGGTAATAGATGACCGGCTCGACGTTGTTTCCCGAATGCTTTGTCATAAGGCGATCGACCGGCATATCCAGCCATTGCGTAAGACGAGCGATGTTGTCAGCGTCGGGCCTGCCCGTGCCATTTTCGATTCGCGACAGAGTCGATGCTGAAACCTCGGTAACATCGGCGACATCACGCAAACTCAATTTCAGTTCCTCGCGTCGCCGTTTGATGGCCTTTCCCAGCTCAGCCGTGCTGATCAGACTTTCGTTTTTGAATGCCATAATTGTTTTTATCCTCCATGAATTCTAAGTGCCACTGATGCACTTCCCATTGCACGGATAAAACATATCACATCATTTTTTTAAATGCAACACTATGTTTCTTGCTTGCAACAGAAATATTTTTTTGATACGCTGTTTCACTGATGCAACGATTCAGCGATTTGTTGCGTCCATTGAAAACGAAAAACTGAGTTGCGTATTTGTCTGAGGCGCAACGAACAGGAGATCGAAGCGGAAATGGTTAGCCGGTAAACAGACGGCCGGTATACGTCCTTACCTCGTCGATCTGTTTACAACATAGGAGATAGAGATGAAACGAAACATTCTAAACGAAACGAACTATACCGAAACGACAGAAAGGACTGACGCTACCTCGAACAACGTCCTGGATTTTTCAACGACATTGAGAGAACTCCGCAAGACCGTTGATCCAAACCTTGTACGTCAGCGAGCCGGTCGGCGTGATCGAAACGGCAACGTCCACATGGTGGAATATGTGGAATGGCATACCGTCGCCGACATTCTCGATGAGACCGCTCCGAACTGGGGGCACAGCGTAAAAGACATCCGGTCAATTGGTGAGATCATTACCGTAACAGTTGCGATCACGATCAATGGTGTGACACGGGAAGGCATCGGCACCGGCCGAGCTATTAATGAAACAGGGATCAAAAAGGCGGAACACGACGCGCTCAAAAGGGCCGCCGTGAAATTCGGGATCGCTCGAGAACTATACAAGCGGGAGTTCGATTCGATTGATCATGAAGAGAATTCGGGCCTGGTCGAGCCGATGCCTGTTTCTTCCGACCCAGTGGCGAAAACCCTCGGCGATATGGTGACAGGCAAGCAACTCAATATGATTCGAATGTTGGCACGCGAGGCAAACGTTGATGCAGAAGGTGAATGCAGCGTGATGATGCATTGCGGCGTCACCGAGCTTTCAAAACGGGCCGCGTCGGACCTGATCGAGCATTTACAGAATTTGCAGCGAAGCAGCTCTGCCGCGATGCGGCGCACCGGGTAAGAATTAACCCAGCTGCAATCGGCGTTTTGGGCCGCGTTTCGTCACGGCTTTACTCCATGGAGCCTCAATATCCGGCGGATCGCGGCCCGAAACATAAAGACAGAACTAAAATTCTCCCTCGTGCGTAAACAAATGGATCCCAACAATTTAGTTTTCTAATTCGAAAGAGGAGAAACATTCTATGTCAGAAGAAGCAACTGAAATGGCCGGCATGTCGGGCCCGTCGCCGGGTTCGTTTTGCTGGACAGAGATCGCTACGACCGATGCCGCGAAGTCCAAGGAATTCTTTAAGAACGTTTTTGGATGGGAGTTCAAGGAGAGTAACGCCGGCGGTATGGAATATAACGAATTCTCGATTGCCGGAGGCTACCCCGCCGGTGGCCTTTATGAGCTGAACCCCGAGTGGTTCGGCGGCAATCCGCCTCCTCCGCATTTTATGACTTACGTTGCGGTTGAGAATGTGGATGAAAATGCAAAGCTTGCGACGGAACTTGGTGGAAAGCTGCATAAAACAGAAGACATTCCGGGAGTCGGGAGAATGGCGATCATCGAGGACCCCACAGGAGCCAAGTTTGCGATCTATCAAATGACGGCGGGGGGGCATCATGGCTGAATTTAATATACCCAAACACGGTGAGATCTGCTGGCGTGAACTCGCCACAAAAGATCTGCCTGCTGCGCTCGAATTTTATTCGAAGCTGTTCGGCTGGACACTAGAACAGACCAAGGTAGCGGCGATGGATTACAAGGAGATCCATATCGACGACACTGCATATGGCGGAATGATGGCGATCGGTGAAAATTGGGGACCTGAGCCACCTCCCTCGCACTGGAGTACCTACGTTGCTGTCGACAATGCCGACGAAATTGCAGAAAAAATAACTGCAAATGGTGGAACGGTCCGCGTGCCCCCATTCGACGCCCCCGGCGTGGGGCGGATCTCACTGGTTGCCGAACCTTCGGGAGCGCCATTCGCGATCATTCAATTCGCCCGGCCATAAATCATTGCCCGCGAAAAACGCGAAAGATACGAAACCAGGAGCAAGTCCTATTCTCGTTTATTTCGCGTGTTTCGCGGGCTGTTCTTGTTGTATTAGGCCTGTCGTGAACCCGAAAATGAAAGCGGATCGGGGACGATCGGGGCGGATATTGTGCCGCTCATTTCGTTGCCGTCCGCTTTTCCTGAGATCGCAAATTCCACCGGACTTCCCTGCATTTCGGCTTGGGCGGTGGCGATAAGTTTGCTGCCCGTGACCTTGCCGTCGGCGATCCTGCCGTTACCGAGCATGGTTTGCAGTTCCCCGGTTACTTCGCTGCCGTTCTGCTCAAGCGACATTGTCACCGGCAGCCGCTGACCCTGAAAATCAATGTTCAGCGACCACTTCCCTGCTACGTCAGCCGTTTCGGCGTCATCGCCTACCACATATTTTGTTTCGTCCTGCATTATTCCCTCCGTATCGAATATTTCAACCGAATCGGTAAAAGGCCGTGCCTGCGGCAGCACTTCCTCGGCATCACCAACAATGATGACCGCCATTTCCTCGGGCCGTACATGCAAATTGGCTACACGCTTAACATCCCTGGCTGTTACTGACTCGATATTTTCGCGATAGGTCTGAAGGTAGTCATCAGGCAGTCCATAAAGGTGCTGGTTAACGATCAGGTTGGTAAGCCCCTCCTGGGTTTCGGCCCTCAGCGGGAATACGCCGGTCAGGAAATTCTTCGCGTCGGCCAATTCGTCGTCGCCGACAGTTTCATTTCTAATACGGTCGAGTTCGTAGAAAAATTCCTTCAGTGATGCTCCCGTGACCTCTGTCCGCACCTCGGCGGTCGCCTCAAAGTCGCCGGCAAGCTGCTTTGTGCCCAGCCGCGTATAGGCACCATACGTATAACCTTTCTCTTCTCGAAGGTTCATGAAAACGCGCGATGATGCACCTGCACCGAGCACCTGGTTCATAACTATCAACGGAAAATAATCGGGATCGGTACGGTCGATCGCGAGATTGGCAAGGACTATGTTCGATTGGGCGGAGCCCGGCCTATCAACCATTGTCAGTGTTCTTGAGTCTCTCGATGGAGGCGAGGCAAAGTTTTCGTTCGGGGTAACTCCGGGCTGCCATCCCCCGAAAAGCTCATTCATTTCGGTCAGAAATTCCGGGCGATCGACAGCTCCAACGACGATGAATATCGCGTTGTTCGGCACAAGCATCTTCGCATGAAAAGCTATCAGCTTCTGACGGTCAAGCTTTTCTATGTCCTCAGGCCTTGGAGAGACCTTTGAATAGGGATGATCACCATAGATCAAACGCGCAGCCTGCTCGCCTGCGAGAAAATTAGGCTGCGAACGCTGGAATTTCAGATTTTCGACCGTGTTGCGCCTGTAGAGATCTAGTTCTTCTTCAGGGAATGTTGGTGTCAAGACGATCGCCGCCAATAATTGGAGGATCTCGGTCCGGTAGAGCGATAGGGACGAGGCCGCGACGATAGTGAAATCGTCTGATGAATTCGTCGAGATGCTCGCCCCTAATCTCTCTATTTTTTCTGCCAGCTGACGGCTCGAATATTCTCTGGTCCCTTCCGATAGTAACGACGCCATCGCGGACGTAAGTCCGCGGGCATTCGCGGGATCATTTATGTCGCCAACATTGAAGGCGAGTCTATAGCTAATGAGGGGCAGCCGGTCATTTTCAAAGATAATGATCCGCAGCCCGTTGTCGAGTGTCGTTTCGAACGGACGCGGGATATCAAATGGTATTGGCTCGAGGGGGGCAGGTGGTTTGGTCCTAAATTCTGTATTCATATATCGAAGATCGCCGCCTAACCCTTGCCAGCCGGGATGACGTCCAGCAAGGCCCGGTTGTCGGTATTGAGGAAAACGCCGGCTGCATGGCGTATCTGCTCCGGAGTTACTGCCAGAAGGTCAAATAGCTCGGTATTTACAATATTAGGGTCGCCGTCATACAGGGCGAATTCGGCTATCTGTTGCGCCCGGGACATCGACGATTGCCTCATTCGAACGGCGTCATTAACGAGTTGGTTCTCGATCTTTTCCATTTCCTCGGACGTGGGCCCGTGCGCAGCGAGATCGTGGATCTCCTTCATTATGGTCTCGCGTATCTGGCTTAGATCTTTTTCCGGTTTGGGGATGGCTCCGACAAATATGCTCGACGGGCCGCGCCGTTCATCGGTAAACCCAAAAAGCTGTATCACCGATTCTTCGCCCTTGACGAGTTTTTGATAAAGACGCGAACTCTCTCCGTCGTATAGGATCTTGCCGGCCAGGTACAGGGCATAGAAATCAGGAGACCGACGCGGCGGTATCTTCCATCCGATCAAAAATGCCGGGAACGGTGCGAGTTTGTCTTCCCATTCTCTGTAGGTTGAGGCAACCTCATCCGGCTCGCTAACGTCGAGGGCCGGCGGAAGCGGCTGTGACGGGATATCGCCGAAATACGTTTCGATCAAACCCTTTGCCTCCGCACTGTCAAATGCACCTGAGAGTACGATCACGGCATTATTCGGCGCGTAGTAGATACGGAAAAACTCCTGAACGTCCTCCACTGTTGCATCGTCCAGATGATCCATTGAGCCGATCGTGGAATGCGAATTGGCAAAGTTCTTGTAGATCATCTCGTTGATCAGATCAAAGATCTGTCCGTACGGCTGGTTGTCGTAACGCAAACGCTTCTCTTCTTTTACGGCCTCGCGCTGATTGTCGAGATTCTCCTGCGTGACGGCGAGCGAACGCATACGGTCCGACTCGAGCCATAGGGCCATCGGAAGCTGGCTAGCGGGGAGCGTTTCATAATAATTGGTCCGCTCGCTCGAAGTAGTGCCGTTCATAGTGCCGCCGCACTTCATTATGAACTGAAAATGTCCTGCCTTCGGCACGTTTTCCGAACCCTGGAACATCATGTGTTCGAAAAGATGGGCAAATCCGGTGCGGCCCTCGCGTTCGTTGCGCGAGCCTACGTCGTAATACACGGCCACCGAGACAACAGGAACAGCCGTATCCGGATTTAGGACAACACGAAGGCCGTTTTCGAGCGTGTATTGCTCAAGCTCGAGCGGCGGCAAGTTAAACATTTCTGACATAGGTGTTCGATCCCAACTTATACAAAAATACCGGATACCATCGACTGTATCGAGCAATTGGTGCCATCCCGGATAACAATTATCAGAACACTTTGACCTTCAAAATGCAACGGTGCCCAACTGTACGGACCGATGGCTCAGGACGTTGAGATCTGACTTGACGAACGGCACTGTTATCTGGAAACGGACCATTGTTCGGCATTTAACTAGTCAAATGTGAAATGACCGGTGGGGGTTGGGTGCCGCCGCAAACCGCCGGTCCTATTTATTTCGAACGAGGAGCCAAAGTCGGTCCGACTGGCAAGGGATACGTGTATCTATTGTGCTATGAATAGGTGTTTTCGGTACAAGTGTTTTCTCTTTGCCCTGCTGGTAATGCCGGCCCACCTCACCGCACAGCTCAGGACACCCTTGTCCGAAACTTCCGAACCTTTCGCGATCAGATCGGGAAGCTCCTTCACGGCATCCGGCGGTTCAATACGCGGCAACTCAGCAGCCGTAAGGTCTATAGCAAGTGATATACGAGAAGCCCAGGCTCTTATACTGAGAAACCATTTCGAAACTGGACAAACAAAGCTCGAATCGATCACCAAGTCCGCACTCGCCGGAATGCTCCATACGCTTGATCCGCATTCCAATTATCACGACGCTGCAGAGTGGAAAGAGCTTCTGGAAGATCAAAATAGCGGTTACACCGGTATCGGTGCGACGATCGGTGAATTTTCAAACGGCCGTACTTCGGATACCTATGTTTTGTCAGTGATGCCAAATTCACCGGCGGCTATCGCAAGGCTTAGATTTGGCGACAAGATCGTATCGGTCAACGGAGTTAAGACAGTTGATCTAGGACTCTCATCCGTGCGTGACATGCTCCGGGGAGCATCCGGAACCGCAGTTAAGCTCGGGCTTGAACGGGCGGCGACGGGGAAGATCGATTACGTCGAGACATCGCGAGCCGTAGTCACCCAACCGTCAATTCCGGATGCATTCCTTATTCGTCCCGGAGTGGGATATATCGATCTCACCGAAGGTTTTAACTACACAACAACGGAAGAATTCGACCGGGCGATGCGGGAGCTCAAACGCCAGGGCATGCGATCGCTCATACTCGACCTTCGTTGGAACGGCGGCGGCATCCTCGACCAAGCCGTGAAGATAGCCGAGAAATTTCTTCCCGCAGGCACTCAGATCCTGACGCAGCGAGGCCGTTCGCCGCTCGATACTCGGATACACACTTCCGCAGCCGCCGCGGCTGAAACAATGCCGCTGGTAGTACTGGTCAACAGCCGTACCGCATCTGCATCCGAGATCGTGGCTGGAGCGTTCCAGGACCACGACCGTGCTCTGATCGTTGGCGAAAAAACTTACGGCAAGGGTCTCGTGCAGACGGTGATCGACCTGCCGGGGGGCAGCGGGTTGACACTCACAACCGGGCGATATCTTACGCCGTCCGGCCGTTCCATTCAGCGGGATTATTCAAGCGTAGACCTCTACGATTACTACAACAACAAAACACCAAGCTCCAGCACCGGTAAAGCCTATTTTGAAGCCAGGACAATCACCGACCGGCGTGTTTACGGAGGTGACGGAATTCATCCGGACGAAGAAGTAAAAGCCCGAACCCTCAGCGATGTCCAGGCCGCTCTTTTGGACCCGATATTTTATTTTGCCAGAGAGATCGCGGCCGGCCCAGGTCTTCGTCATGCCCGGATGGCAGAACCCGGCCTTTTCGGCGAAAATCCCGGGCGAAAAGGCGCGGGAGTTTCGGACGATTTACTTGCAGCTTTTGCAGATTCAGATATCGCCCAAGAGCCTTCAATCACGAGACACGCGGTAGAGCAGCAAGCGGAATTCATTCGCAGTCGGCTAGCGTATTACCTCGTAATGGCATCAAGTGGCCCTCTCGCGTCGAATAGGGTCCTGACGGCCGGTGACCCCCAAGTTAAACGCGCAATTGAGGCGTTGCCGGGGGCGCTCCAGCTTGCTCAACTGGCTGAAAACGCTCGGGGATCGAGCAAATAACCGCCCGCGGCAACGGGCGCCAATATGAAAAGGCCCCAGCCGAAATCGACCGGGGCGGAAGGTATTCTACCAAAGATTTAAAAGTTGAGCCGGGCCCCGATTTGAATCTTACGAGCGAAAGTACTCGTATAAACAGCGTCGCGAATACGCCCGAAGGTCGTGCTCGTGCTGATGTTCGTTGGTGCCGTGAATGATATTGAGTTGGTAATGTTCTTTGCATCCGCACGCAATTCAAAATTGACCCGCTCCGTAATACTGAACTTCTTCGAAAGAGACGCGTCCATTTGGAACAATGACGGTCCTATAAAGAAGTTCCTTGGCGTGTTTCCCAAACTTCCAGGAGCAGGTGTCGAGAACTTGGCTCGCGTCGCAGAGTCAAACCAAAAATTTGTTCCGCTTTCCTGTATCAGTCGGCCGTCATCACGGGAACATCCGTTACAGTTAGCTGTTGCCTGGACAACGTTGCTGAATGTATTTACTCCCGAGTACACCGTAAAGGGCCTGCCCGAGGTGACATTCACGGTGCCGGCTAAACGCCAGCCACCGGCGAGCCAGTCGAGCAGCCTCGGCATGTCAGAACCGAATCTCCGACCTCTGCCGAACGGAAGCTCCCAGATATAGTTGCCTCTGATCGCATGCCGCCGGTCAAAATCCGACCACGAATAATTCCCAAGCCGGTTGGCAATGTCATATGGTGTGCTCCCCGCCGACTGGCCGGCGCCACCGCCCACGGTGGTCTGCGTCGGATCAAACGATCGCGAATCTTTTGAGATCGACCACGTATACGAAGCATTGAAACCGAGGCCGTTCGTGATCCTTCGACTAAGGATTATCTCTACTCCCTTGTATCTCGATATGTCATTTGTGTCAAGCACCAGGAGACCTCCCGAGAACTGAGGGTACCGCTGGAAGAACGTCGCTGGAAATCCTCGCCCGATAATGCTTTGGACGCCTGCGGTGGTGAGCCGGGAAACGGTCTGGGCCGCAAGACCGACACCGCCTCCGGTGGCCTCGGCCGACAGTGTCGGGGAGATAGTCGTATTTGTACGAAATGCCTGTGTTCCTATACCTCCGCCCGCTGCATTTGTCGAATTATTTCCATTCATCAAATAGTTCAATAAACAGATATTGGAGGTAGTTCCGGTCCCAGCGGCAACAGCCGCACGAAGCTCGGTGAACGCCTGAAGAAAATTCTGTCCGGGACACCTTGAATCGCTGCCAAGTATATTCGCCTGATTCGAGTCGTATCCGCCAAACAAGTGGTTGCCCCGGTTTTGGATGTAATTTACTTCGAGAACAATTTTTGCCCACAACTCACGTTGAAAGCTCAACGACCATTGATCGACGGTCGGGGTCTGCAGGGCGGGATCCAGCGTGGTGATCGCATTTGTCGAAAAAGCAGGTGGGTTCCGCGCCGCAAGCGGGGTTGCCGGCGGTGAGAGAACGGGAAGGCCGTTCCTGAGTAGGCCGCCGGTGAGGTTGCTAACGGCCACTGTGTATCCGGGTGCGTTCTGATAGATGCTCGATGCAAAAACAAATGTGTTAAGCCGATCGAACGATCTTCTGTAGTTTCCACGGATCGATGTCTTTCCCGTGCCAAAGGGGTCCCAGGCAAATCCCAGGGACGGGCCAAAATTATTGCGGTCCGTTTTGAATAATGGCCCCTCTATCCAACTCAGTGAAGTGGATGCCGGTGCTCCGATAACCACTGATTGGGCCGGTGTCAGGATCGGCTTGGTATCCGAGCTGGGATGAAGGTTGATCTCATACCGCACCCCAAGATCAAGCGTTAGGTTACGCCTGACCTTCCAGGTATCCTGGACGTAGAAATTGTATTCGGGATACTTGGCGGTATAGGTCCACGGTGTTCCCGCGGGTGCGAACGCTCCACCGGACTCGTCAGCGACAAAGGCTCGAAGAACACGCCCATATCGCCCCACTGTATCATTGATAAGTTGTTGCAGCCTTGTTGAGTCGGCGGATTGAATGCCTGGAGTCTGAGCAGTCAAGTTATAAGACGCCGGTATTGGATTACCGTTCGCCCCCTGCGATGTCAGCGACACCTGCAGCGTTGTTAATGCTGAGGCGACACTCGTGCGGTAATCGATCTCCTGGTTGAAGCGAATATTCGTACCCATCTTCAAGGTGTGCGGCGAAAAGTCCATCGTGACGTTGTCGACGAACTGATACACTTTGATCCGGCGATTGTTGTTAATAAAACCGGCGTTACTGAACGGGTCCGTCACCAGATTGAAAATGAACGGAGGATTCGTTGCCCAGTTCGGGTCAGGGTTGTCAAAGCTAAAAATGTAATTGTTGAATCCCGTGATAAATTCATTTGTAAATCTCGGGCTCGGAGACCAGCGATAATTGACAGCCAGGTTCTTTGGCTCCCGGCGCGTATCGACCTTTCGTATATAACCCGGGAACGACGGCGAACCCCCATTGCCGTTGTCTGCGATTGTGTTCTGAAACCCTGTCGCATACCGAACATAGAACATATTACTGTCATTTATCTTGAAATCGAATTTCGCAGCGATGTCCCGCTGCCTTTCGCTCATGGGTGCAGACCATACAAAGGCGCCGGTATTCAGGCCGTCGCCTCCAGCAGAAAAGCTGTTCGGCAAGGGCATCGCCCTCTGCAGGGCCATCAGCGCCGGGTCTAGGCCACCGTCTGCCACCGAGTTCGCGAGGATACTGTAACTGTTGATGCAGTTCGTCTGGGTCGCTAGGGTGCAAGCCGCGAATAATGGTGTTCCGTTGGCGTCGACACTAGCGGTGGCGGTACCGGCCGGCGCGTTCAATGCGCCCTGACGATACCGGAATATTCCATCGCGCATGGACTGGGTTAAAACAGTTCTTGTGACCGTCCGCCCTTCCTGAGCTCTTAGCATCTGCACGTTAACAAAGAAGAATGCCTTGTTTCTGAGCCATCCGGGAGAACGGCCCTCGCCAAAGCCGGGATCAAACAGAGGCCCGCCAAGACTGCCGCCAAATATATGCTGGATGAACTTTGGACGGGGCCTTCCATTTAGGTTGTTTTGATATTCATTTGCGTAAAGACCAGGCGTTTGATACAGCTCGAAAAGAGTACCGTGGAATTCGTTCGTTCCAGACCGAGTAACGAATGACACATTCGCTCCACTGCTGCGCCCAATCTCCGCGGTGGCGTTATTAGTGACTACCTGCATTTCCTGGAGCGAATCTGGATTGGTTCGAAGAGGGGTAAAGTTCGAGCCGCCAAAACTGGATTCGTTTATATCGATCCCGTCCAACGTGAAATTGAAAGCGCGGTCGCGTGAACCGTGTACGTGTACCCCGCCGCCAGCCTCATTTGTGATATCGGTCGATACACCTGGCAAACCGTTGAGAATGTCGAGCGGGTTGCGTCCACGCTGGCCGAAGATCGGGAGTGCCTCGATCGCCTTTTGCTCGATGGTAACACCAATGTTTCCTGAGGTGCTGGTCTGTACTTGCTCTACAGTACCGACAACCGAAACTGTTGCAGAAACATCACCGGCTTCGAGCACGACATTCACAGTTCCAGGCTGATTGACGTAGACGACGTTCCCCGTAGAGATGACTTTCCTAAATCCCTGTTTTTGAACGGTAACCTCATAAATGCCAGGTTGCAACAGGTCAAAGACATAGGTCCCGTTGTCTGCCGTCTGTGCAGTCAACACTATACCCGTGTCAGCTCGCTGTACGTTGACAGTAGCACCGCTCACTACGGCCCCATTTGAATCGGTGACCACGCCGGTGATGCGGGTGGTTGTTCCTTGTGAAAACGCCCCGGCGTAGACAGTAAACAATATAGTGAAAAGCGCGAACGCTTTGAAAAACCGTTCTCGAATCATTCTTCCTCCAGCGAAATGGATAATATAACCTTACGATGATTTATTTAACAACTTGACTGAATTGCTGATGCAATATAGCACAATTTCGCCGAAGTGTTAACGCAAAATGGCCGAAAACCTGAGTTTTACAATTTTATTTCTTAAACTGAAGGATCACGCCCTTGGCACCCACGGCGAAGCCGTATTTTTTGTCCATGAATATGCCGTAGAGCCGTTCGCTCGTGCCGCTCTCCTGGCGAAACCAGGTCTTTCCGCGATCATTGGTCTGCAATATCCTGCCGGAATAACCGATTATCCAGCCGTTCTTGTCGTCGGCAAAATCCACGCGCTTAAAGGTATCGTTAAACGAGGTGTCGACCGCGTGCCACGTTGCACCGCCATTCTCGGTCCGAAGCACAGTGCCCCCGCCCCCGACAGCATAGCCGTCGTCCTTGCCGCGAAAGCGAACATCAAAAAGTGCGCGGGAAACGCCTGAGCTCTGCAGACGCCAGGTCCGGCCCTCGTCCGTCGAGGCAAGGATCACACCTTTATCCCCCACGATCCAGCCGTGCGAATTTCCGCTAAAATCGAGATGAAAAAGCTCGTATTTCGTTGGGAGTTGGATCCGATTCCAGGTTTCGCCTCCGTCTTCCGTTCGCATCAGGAGCGAATCAACGACCACATCTTCGCCGCCGCTGCGTCGAAGCACCGATCCCACGACATAGCCTCGTTTCTTGTCCGAAAATCGAACGCTGAGAAACTCGGGCATGTCTTTGCCAAACTCGCCTGTTCTGTAAATGCGCGTCTCCTGCCAGGTTTTCCCGCCATCGCGGGTAATAAAGAGCTTCCTACCCGCAATGACATAACCATTGTCGTCATTGCGAAAATAGATCTCGTTAATATCTTCTGTGGCATTTAGTGGATACCTCACCCACGTTCGTCCGCCGTCGGTCGTCGAAGCGAGATAGCCGCCATCGCCGGCGATCCACCCTTTGCTGGACGATGTAAAGTGAACGGCGACGAGGTCACCGCCCGACTCAACTCGCTGCAATATCCAGCCGGGCTGAGCCGCGGCCGTCAACGCCGCAGCAAGAGTAAAAAGCAAGATAAACCCAAATTTCGTCAATGCGATCGCCTCCGGAGGTACTTTTTCGGATGCATATAGAATAATGCCTATTTGCCCAAAAATCACCTTCGGAGGCGTTGCCCGTGCTTTTTGCAATTTGTGACGTTAATTAGTGATCCGATACACTCTGTTTTTCCAAATGACGGTTACCTGTTCGCCCAGCGATAGATACTGAGCGATGCCGCGGTCCTTTTCGATCAGGGCGAAATACTCGTCAGACGCAAATCGAAGGTTCGTTACCGGAAGCCGAGAAGTTTCGCTGTATTCGGCATCAACCCAGACACCGGCTTCATTGACGAAATTACGATTTCCGATGAATTGATTGTTTGCGGTGTTGCGGACCAGAACATTATCGGCATCCGATTCGGCAACAGCCGCACGTGCGTTGGACTGCATCGAGTTCTGCTGCACGCTGAAGCCAACCGCGTCAGCACCGCTTGCGATCGACATCTTTGCCCTGGCCTCGTTCTCAATAGCTCTCGCCCTCGGTGCGTCACGGCGCACATTCGCCATCGAACCGTCAGTCGCCAAATATGATGTATAAGGAGTTACGAGGCCGTACCGCGTGCCGAGGTCGACGACCTCATCCTTGACCTCTTTCGTTTCGCCGTTGGCTCTTATCTGTTCTAGCAGCCAACCGACGCGCCGGCTCGCCCACAATCGGGGAAGGAAATTATTTTCATCAGACCTAATGGGAAAATCAAGATCAGTGTAATTAAAGGTCCTGACTTCCCTTCCCGTCTTACCAGTCAGCTTGAGGGTAATGTCGTTCAGGTCGTTTGTATTACGGTAGCGGCCAACGACCGTCATCTGCATTCCGCGAAATATATCCGTGAGCTTTCGCGGATAAGTAAAATCCGCGAGCACGGGGCCGAAGTCGAGTTCGAGGTCTGAAAGCACGGGCGAACTGACCCGCGAAAAAAAGTTCGAGACTTTGATCTCGAGATCTTCCTTCGGCTGAACATAGTCGGACATTCCCGAATTCTCCGACCCGAGACGGTCGAGCAAAGTCGTGTTAACGTCGTAGCCGAACCCGAACGGGAAAATTCGAATATCGAGCTTCTTGCTGCTTTTTAGGTTAGCGATGATCCGATCGGCCTTTGTTTCGCCCACTGTCGGCAGCCCGTCTGTCATAAAGACGAGCATCTTCGGCCGGTCGCCGTTCTCGAATTGCCGGAGAGAAGCTAGAAGCGAATCATTTATGTTTGTCCCGCCTGTCGGCTGCAGACGGCCTACGAATTCCTCGCCTCGTTTTTTCCCCGCGGCGTCGGCACGGATAAGGCCGCGTTCCATCAGGTGTTCCTCGCCGGCGAAATTGATAATGTTAAAGCGGTCCCCGTCGCGCAGCGTCTTGATACCGAATAGCAGAGCTTTCCGCGCTTTATCCATCTTCCCCTCGTCAACCATCGAACCGCTGGTATCAAGCACAAAAACAATGTCCTTACTGGCGATCTCTCTATCTGAAAGCGAGTCCTTAGGCGAAAGCATCAGAAGGAAATATCCGTCTTTCCCCGGCTCGCGATATGTCACCAAAGACATCCCGAAATCGTTGTTTGAAAGACCATAATATAGCTGAAAGTCGGCATCATTATTCTTGGTTTCGAAGGACACGTTCGCCGCTGTCTCGCCCTTTCGCTTAACGTCGATCTCATGCGTCGGCGAGTAGATATTTCTAAGCGCCTCGCGGCCGACGATCTCGACGGTGCCGGAGACTGTACCGAATTGCTGTCGCGGCGCCCCCTGACGGATTCTGTCACCGCCGCGACTAGCCCACACGTTGCGCCCCGTGCCAAGGGGGTAGCGATAGGCCACGGTTCCGGATTCGGCCTTTAGAACTTCGGAATAGGTCAGCTCGAGCTTTTTATCGGAGTGCGGCGGGATCGGAAAGATCGATGCCTGAAAGAGGTCCTTGCCTGCATATTCGAGCAGCCCCGGATCTTTTTGCCGCCTCACGATCTCGTCGTAGATCCTCCGGGCCTCTTCGCGAGAACGAACCTCACCGACCAGCTTTTTCCCGTTCTCCCAAATGCTGAATTCCACGATCGACGCCGCCTCAGGAATCGGGAAGAAGTACGTTCCCTCAAGCGTATGCGGCGTATCGTTCCGAAAGACTTGTTCCACATGCGTCGTCGCAACCTGGCCGGTGATCTTTGTATTTAGCTGGATCGACTTAACGGGCAGTGCGTTCGGCAGAGGCTGCGGAATGGGCCGCGGCCTGCATGGTCTGATATCACAGATGATCGGCACGATCACCCCTTGGGCGGATACGTTGAACGAAAAAGCCAAACCGGAAAAAGCGACCACCAGGATCGCAGCGAAATATCTGAACCTCATAAATTATCTCCTCGATCAAAAATTCAACACAAAAACCGCCGGGGCAGACAGCACAATTTCTGTTTATCAATTAATGAACGGGTGCGACCGGATCTTCTTGCAGAGATCGTATCCGGATACAGCAAAAAAAAGGCGGCCTCGAGGCCGCCCAAATTCATCAGGGTCATTCAAGTCTCACTAGATCACGACGGAGGCACATTTCCCCAGGCCTCCAACTCGACTACTCGGCTGTAACCGTCGGCGGCGGAGCTCACGACCACGCGGATCTTCGTGGTCGTGACCGCCGTAAACGTGAATTTCCTCCAGGCCTTATTATTGCCCGTTACCGCCCCGCCGGTCACTGTGACCCAGGACGCACCGTTCCAGTATTGGACCTGGAAATCAATGATCGAGAACAGGCTGGTCGTGGTGGTCATATCCGGGGGCGTGGTGTTGGTATAGTCATCAAGGACGGAGAAGACCGATATTTCGTCGATGGACTTCGTGCCGTTAAAGGTGACTGTAAGCTCGTCCGTGTATACTCCCGGATCATTGTCTTTCCATGCACCGCCGATCGCCCACACGCGGCTGCCGTCGATCGCATTAGACGCGGGATTTAGCTCGGTAGATCCGGTTGCGACCCCGCCATTCGCGGAAAGAGCATGATTGGTGCGCACAGGAGGCGGCGGAGTCCCTCCTCCCCATGCCTCTAGTTCAGCTATCCGTGTGTACCCGTCAACAGAGGCGTTATTCACAACGATCCTGATCGCGGACGTTTCTATCGGATCGAAGGTGACCTTGATCCACGCTTTATTGTTTCCCGCCACGGTCCCGCCGGGTATCGGCAGCCAGTTGGCACCATCCCAATACTGTAGCTGGAAGTTGACGAGCGAGAACTGCGTTGTCGTCGTTGTTTCGTCCGGAGGTGTTGTGTTCGAATAATCGTCTCTTACGGCAAAGACCGATATCTCGTCGATGCTCTTGGTGCCGTCGAAATCCACCTCAAGCGTGTCGGGGAAGTTATTCGGGTTCGCATCCCTCCACTGGCCGCCGATCGCCCAGACACGGCTGCCGTCGATCGCATTGGCCGCCGGATTCGATTCCGTCGACCCGGTCGCAACCCCGCCGTTGGCAGCAAGCGCATGA
>JBGSWW010000004.1:0-3348 GCA_041751735.1 Pyrinomonadaceae bacterium
CAAGCGTCATGTAACCAAGGTTGCTGTACTGCCACTTCTCGCCCGGCTTAAAGGCGACTGGGATTTCTTTAGCGCGCTTAAGAATCTCTTCTTCCGTATAGTCGCGCCTAAAATCGAAATCCTGAGGATAGTCGGTCATTCCGCCGGTGTGAGACAGCAGGTGCCGAACCGTGATGTTCGTCCACGGCTCCGGCACATCGCCGAGGTATTTCCCGATCTTCTCGTCCAGAGAAATCTTACCGTCCTCGACGAGCAGCATCACGGCTGTCGCCGTAAACTGCTTGCCCACGGAACCAGACTGAAAAATCGTCTCGGGCTTGACCGGCACCTGATGCTCGAGGTTTGCAAAACCATACCCCTTGACGATGATCGGCTTTCCATCCTTTATAACGGCAAGCGAAACGCCGGGGATCTTTTGCTTTTGCATCTCGAGCGCAATAAACTCATCGACCTTCGCTGACACGACATCTTGCGCGAATATCTGAGATGTCGCGGCAAAAACCAGGAACAGAGTTAACAATGCGCCCGTGAGTTTTCTTCTTTTCATAGTAAGACTTGTTGCCTCTAAAGGAATCGGGAATGGCTGTTCCTTTTTCATTTAAATTGCCTCCGCCTTTAGGTGGGGGTTCGTTAACACAACGACCGGCTTCAGCCGAACTCCTAAAAAAACAAATTCCGATCGGCTTTAGCCTAATGCGGATGAACCTAGAAGCGTTTTTCTACACAGGGCTGAAGCCCAGCCGACTTCGGAGTTCCTATCCACTAGCTAAAGCTAGTGGCAATTTAAAGAGAAAGATCTACCTGGACACGATTTCTTAATTTTAAACCGACGGATACTTCATCATCCCCGATTCCCATTTATCGAACTCAGCCCGCATCTCTGCAAGTCTGTCTGTTTCTGTCATTGAGAAATCGGCCTGCTCGCGCTCGTCGACAGAGAGGTCGTGCAGAAATTCGTTTTTCCCTTCCCTCACATATTTCCATTTACCGCTCCGCATCGCCCCCTGCCTTTTTGTTCGCCAAAAGAACGTCCGATCGAAAACCGGTTGTATGCCCTTCAACATGGCGGTTAGGTCGCGGCCGTCCAGCGGGTATTTGGGATCAGGTTTTTTTCCGGCCGCAGCGATCATTGTCGCGGTCCAGTCCATAGTTATGACCGGCTGATCGGAAACCGTTCCCGATTTGACCACGCCAGGCCAGCGGACTATCGCCGGTACGCGAATGCCGCCTTCGCGGACGTCGAATTTCTGACCCGAGAATGGCCAGTTATATGAAAACCTTTCCCCGCCGTTGTCACTTGTGAAGATGACAAATGTGTTCTTATCGAGTCCAGCACCTTTCAACGCTGCCATAACCTTTCCGACACTGTCGTCAAGGTTCTTGATCATTTCGCCGTACTTCTTCGAAGATCCGCCGGCAGAGAAACCAACGGGTCCGCTTTTCAGGGTCCCGCCAGTGCCGATGTCGTTCGGTCCCTGCCACGGCCAATGAGGGGAGGTGTAATGAAGGCTTAGGTAGAACGGCTTTTTCCGGGGGCGTTTTATATATTCTATTGCTCGATCGGTCAGGAGTGCGGTGAGATAACCTACGCGATCGACCGGAATATCACCCTCAAACAGATCGGGTTCACCGCTGGGGTCCGTATGGCTAAAGTAATCCCCGGCCCCGCTCATAATGCCAAAAAACTCGTCGAAGTCATACTTCAGCGGACTGAAGTTAGGGAGATATCCGACGTGCCATTTTCCCGTTAGAGCCGTGTCGTAACCAGCATTTTTGATCAGGGAGGAAACTGTCGGATGTTCTTGCGGAATGCCAAGAACTTTTATTCGATCACCCAGCATCTTTCTCGTTACGACGGGCTCTTCAAGACCCACGGGAAGCCTCGCCGGATATCTGCCTGTGTGAAACCCGACGCGCGTCGGCGTGCAGACCGGCGCGGCGGAGTACGCGTTTGTAAATCGCATTCCCTGCGCCGCCAACTTGTCGAGGTTAGGTGTTTGATAATCAGGCCGGCCGTAACAACTGAGATCGCCCCAGCCCATGTCATCGGCAAGGATGAAGAGGATGTTGGGCGGAGAAGCGGCCGAGACCGAACTCGGAAATATTGTCGTCGAAGCCACGGCCGCGATCGAGGCGGCAATAAACTCGCGTCGGTCAAGATTCGGATTCGCCATAAGTTATTTTATGCGTGTTCGGTGTTCAAGGACTCATGCACTCGCCGCGTCCTCGACCTTGGAATCCTCACTCTTCGTTTGCGCCATTGCTTCAGGCTCCAGTTCCTCGGCGCTTTTGTTCATGTGGATAAAGAATCCCCAAGCGGCGAGGAGAATGCCAGCGGCTACTCCGATAGAGGCAGCCTGTGGAAGTTTGGACGCATCGGTGTGAGCAAGCACAAATACAGTGACGAGGGTTTCGATCGAAAGCGCAACCACTATCACAACCATAAATCTCGACAGAAAGCGACGCACTCGGGTCGGTGAACTCACCAACTGCTCACGCTGCACCTCCTCTTCGAGGATCGTCTGCCCGAGTTCCAAAGCGACAACCGCAATGGTGAGCAATCCGATGCTTTCCAGCACCGAGTTGAACCTTTCTCTGAGAGTGATCGTCGAAGTCGGATTGACGCCGTGCCAAAGCTCCAAAAGTGCGAACACGATCAGAGCTAAGGCGCAGATATAGAAGAGACAGATAACGCTAAGATACCCGACGGTGAATAATTTTAGGAAGACTTTCAAAAAGTAACTCCAACCGCCCGATTCTACGACATGCGACCAGATGAAAAACCGCGTACGATAGGTCGGCTCCATCAAGCTCGCAAAGGATCAACTGTAACCTCTACAAACTCGACAGCACATTATCCGTGTACACTGGGCTCATCGCAAATAGAATCGAACATCAACGCACTCTCACGAACGGCATATCGCGCATTCGCGACGCAGTCACGTGGAATTTATCGACTTTTCCGGTGGCGTCGCGCGTGACCCACAGTACATATCCGCCCTGACCTCCAAAGTGATCTTTGTAAAGCGGCCGAAGATTCATCTTCAATACCGGGTGCTGAACGAGAAAGAGTATGTCGCTTTCCACCGCGATGGTAAATCCGGCTCGGGCCTCGTCGCTGTACCATTCGCCGGCAAAGCTTGTAAGATCTGCGGCCGTTGGCTTCCACTCTTCGCGGGCCGTGAGCTGAATTATCGTACCGTCGTTATCTATTTGGGCCCCGGTCGGTTTCCCATCGTTGTCGAGGACAAACTTCAGTGAGGCGCCGTCGGCGAGTAAAAAAGAACTGTCCGCCATCGGCGTCATCTTACTCCCGTTAAGTTTCAGCTCGCCTTTTTCAAGAGCGAT
>JBGSWW010000005.1:0-3398 GCA_041751735.1 Pyrinomonadaceae bacterium
GGAATCGCCGATGTTTTCCTCCTGCCGTCTGAACTCGAATCATTCGGCCTTGCTGCACTCGAAGCACAAGCTTGTGAAGTGCCTGTAATCGCGACCCGTATCGGGGGCATCCCGGAAGTCATAAATGAAGGCGAAAGCGGATTTCTCAGCGACGTCGGCGATGTCGAAAAGATGAGCCGGGACACTTTGGTGCTGCTTCGCGATGAGGGCCTTCGCCGGACATTTGGCGAGAAAGGCCGCGAGCTTGCGGTTCAGAGGTATTCCACGTCAAAGATCATCCCGCAATACATCGCCTTTTACGAAAAGATCGTCAAAAAGGCCATCGCAGCGACCGCGTGACTTTTATTTAGCCGCGGATTGGAGCTAATTCGGACAAAAAATCAGTGTTATCTGCGTTCATCCGCGGCGAAAACTCCCCTCCATATGCTCAAACGCTACATGCACAACCGGGAACGGCATTTTGCGATGCTCAACGACAATCGCGTTGTGCAGCCGTTCGAGTGGGGTTTTGAGTATATTGGCGGCAATCCCGATGGCGAAGAGCCTCATCAATTGTTCTCGCGATATGCGGCTGAAACGGTAAAGAACAGCGATGAGTTCTTTTTCTCACCCGACATCGGGGATTTCAGTTCTGAGTCCCGGCTTCAGCCGGCTGAAGAGAGCCCGCTAAAGCGGGGACTCAAAACACTGACATGGACGAGCGGTATTGAAACGCCTTCGATCGAGAACAATACAGCTTACGCGACATACTTTCCGGGTCCGTCCGAAAAGAAGTCAGCGGTGCTTGTCCTGCCGCATTGGAACGCGAAGGCCGGCACCTATTTTGACCTCTGCAAGGTGTTCAACAAGCTCGGATTCTCCGCCCTCAGGCTGACGCTGCCGTATCACGAGGAGCGTATGCCGCCCGAGCTGGAACGGGCAGAATACCTCGTTGCACCAAATGTCGGCCGCACCCTGCAGAGCTTGCGTCAATCGGTCGTTGACACTCGCTCGGCCGTAAAATGGCTGAAGCAGCAGGGCTACGAAAAGATCGGAATCGTCGGCACCAGCATCGGCTCATGTGTTGGCTTTTTCGCGTTTACGCACGACATGGACATTGACGCCGCAGTTTTTAACCACGTTTCCGGTTATCCGGCCGACGTCGTCTGGCGTGGCCTTTCGACCTATCACGTTAGGGAAAGCTTTGGCGATAACCTCACGCTTGACGAGCTTCGCGAATACTGGCTGTCTATCTCTCCGATGTCTTATCTCGAACGGCTGGCCAGACTACCGCCCCGACCTCAGCGATACATCTATACACTTTACGATCTCAGCTTCCCTGTCGATCTCTCGCGCGATGTTATCCGCGAACTAAGACGTCTAGGCATCAAACATAGCCGAGCCGCCATCCCCTGCGGCCATTACACTCTCGGCGAAAAACCGTGGGTGTATATGGATGCCTTCAAGATCGTTTCCTATCTGCGGAAGCACCTTAAGTGAGTCAGAACCACCTGCGTTAGCGGGTGGTTTAACTTAATAAATTTTATTGCGGAAATTTAATTGGACTTATTTTAGACAGCCCTTAGACGGCGGAAAGTTGTAAATGACAATGCCCAAGTGCTCAATTGGCGGGGCGTCTACGGTCCGGTTAAATCTCGCACGTCTTGCTGCTTTAACTGCTGAATTTCTCAAGAATCGGTTTCCAGAGATTGCTTCCGCTTCCTTAACTCTTCCATTCTTCCCAATTAACACTCGAATTCTTACTTGACCACTTGCACACATATCAATCGGAAGTTTTGGGTAAACAGGTTTGGGAAGGTAGCTCGCCATACCGTTTACAACGCCTATTTTTGTAATCGGCTTATCGACCGAGTCAACTTCTTGCCCGCTCGCAACCGATAAAAAGCAGAACACGACAAAAATAGGCAAGAATTGATGAAGAAGTTTCATTTCAACCTAATTAGACACCAAACAACCCCTTTCGTTCCAGCTTTCATCAAGAGAGTGCTAAAATTGTGACACTTTTTTGAATGAGCTCCATCGCGGAAAAACACAAAAATACGGTTCGGGAAGCGATCGAGCATTTGATCTCGCGGGCAGAAAACGCGCGGGGGCTTTCGGGTGATGATATTGCCGGCCACGTGGAGGCGGCGGTTGAGAAATACCTGCTGCGCGATAATCCGAATGCCGCTCACGTCGAGATAGAGGATTTTGTGCACGAGATCCGGGCTGACGATCTATGCCTGATAATCGCATGTGAAAAGGGTGACGAAAATGCGTGGGAAGATCTGGTAGCCGGTTTCGACTCGACGGTTAAATCGGCCGCGAGAAAGATATCATCGAACAATGAGGATGCCGAGGATCTGGCAAGCTCGATCTGGGCTGAGCTTTACGGCCTGCGGGTAGACTCCGCCGGCAATAAGAAGAGCAAACTCGCATATTATTCGGGCCGCGGATCACTTGCCGGCTGGCTTCGGGCGGTCGTATCGCAGCTGGCGGTCGATGAATTTAGGAAACAGGCAAAGTTTGTTCAGGTCGAGGAAGACCGCGAATTTGAGAATTTAGCCAATGAAGCGGGCAATAGCGATAACAACCATTTTGTCTCGCACACCGATACGCCTGAAGAGATCTTTAGCGAGGGGCAGACATCAAGCGATGTGGGCGCCGCTCTCGCGGCGGCGATCGATGCTCTCGACGCCGAGGACCGGCTAATATTGAAGATGTACTATTTTGACGATCTCAAGCTGAAGGAGATCGCCGCTACATTTGGTTATCACGAGGCGACGGCGAGCCGCAAACTGGCCCGAGTACAGTCAGATATCCGCAAACAGGTGGAAAAAGGGCTTCGCGAGCGGCATGGATGGACGGAAATTGAGGTCAAAAATCACCTTAGCGACACCGCGGCCAGGCTGGGCATAAATCTCGAAACGATGTTTGCCGTATTTATGCTCGCCGTGCTCATGCAAGATTTTTGGTTTTGAAACGTTCTTAAATTGGTTACGAAACCTCTGAACCGCAGAGACGCTGAGACACAGAGTGAAATATTTGAGAACCTTGCGTCTCTGCGACTCTGCGGTAAGAAATTTGATGGAACTTGAATTCGACAAAGAAATTGATGCAATACTGCGAAAGACGCGGCACACCGGGAGTGTGGCCGCCGCTTCGCCGCATCTCGATGCAGACGTGATCGCCGCATTTGCCGAGAATGCCCTGCCAGAGCGTTCGAGAACGCTGTACGTGCAGCATCTGGCGGACTGCGACCGGTGTCGGAAGAGACTGTCCCAGACCATTTCGTCCAGCGACACGGCGGTGGAAACAGCCGCGGCTGTGCCAATTGGCGCTGCGGCGGCCGAAGATTCGATCCCGTGGTATAAGGCGATCTCAAGGACACCAAATCTCGCGATCGCGATGGGCGGTTT
>JBGSWW010000006.1:0-6482 GCA_041751735.1 Pyrinomonadaceae bacterium
TTTTAAGGAATCTACCGGCACACGGCGAAGGATTAGAAACCGGCTACTCTTATGTGTTAGTGTAAGCTAAACAAAAAAATATCTTTTTGAAAAAATTCGGGATGGAAATATGTTCAAAAACAAAACAAAATGCATCGGTTATATGATGTTAGGACTATGTGTGATTATCGCGGCGGCTTTTTCGTTTGCTGCGGTGACAAATGCGGCGGGATTCTCGTTCACCGGGACGGTCAGCACTTTTTTCGAGCGCGTAATGCCCGGGGGCGAAGTGACTCCCCCGGCCGATGTTCCCGAGGGCTTGACTGCCGGCGAGTGGCGTGGTATCCGCGAGGCCCACACGGCGTGGCGGACGGCGATGATGCCGCCAGCGTCGGACGCATATCTAAAAGTCTCAAATACCGATGCGTATGGGCGTCTGCCGTTAAGCTTTGAGGCTAATCACGGCCAGACGGACGATTCCGTGAACTTTGTGGCTCGCGGTACGGGCTACACCCTTGGCCTCTCGCCGACGCAAGCCGCGTTTAGGCTACGGAATGCAGATTGCCCGTCAAAGCCACCTGCGTCATCGAGTGGCGATCTTCGCGAGGCGAAAAGCCCCTCGCAACCCGACCCCTGCGATCAAAAACCTACCTTGCTGCGAATGGCCATTGTCGGTGCGAGAAAGAATGCTCCGGTTGCGGGCGTTGACGAATTGGAAGGCAAGGTTAATTACTTTCTCGGCAATGATCCATCAAAATGGCGAACCGACATTCCAACTTTTGAAAAAGTGCGATACTCGGAGGTCTATCCAGGCATCGACCTTGTTTATTATGGCAATCAGAAACGTTTGGAATATGACTTCGTGCTCGAGCCCGGACGTGACCCTGGAGCGATTTCACTCGATTTCATCGGAGCAGAGGGCGTCGAGGTTGAAGCGTCAAGCGGTGATCTACTGGTTAGTGTCAAAGGGCAGTCGATACGCCAGCACAAACCATTCACGTTTCAAGATACATCTGGCGGACGCATAGAAATTGAAAGCCGCTACGCAATCGACAAAAGCGGCAAAATTGGCTTTGAGGTGGGCGATTACGACACGAGCATACCTTTAACCATCGATCCGGTGCTGGTTTATTCCACCTTTCTGGGTGGAAACGCCAATGATAGCGGCAGAGGCATCGCGGTGGACACGGCCGGAAATGCATATATTGCGGGACAGACAATAGCGACCGATTTTCCTACTGTTAATGCATTTCAAAGCACACGCAGCACCGGGCAGGACGCGTTTGTGACTAAGATTAACGCTGCGGGAACTGCACTTGTCTATTCCACCTACCTAGGTGGTTCAGATTTCGATTCAGGGATTGACATAGCGGTAGATACAGCTGGCAATGCGTATCTAACGGGATCTACCTTCTCAAACAACTTCCCGACTTTCAATGCTTATGACAGTACAATCGGAGGATCCTCAGACGCATTTGTATCTAAGTTCGCTTCTGGCGGCTCGCTCTTATATTCCACTTATCTCGGCGGAAGTTCCTCCGATGGTGGCGTAAGCATAGAGGTAGATGCGACGGGGAACACATATGTCGGCGGTAACACCTTTTCAAATGACTTTCCTACTACGGCCAGTGCCTATGATACGGTATTCGGAGCTGGTTCTGGCGCCGACATTTTTGTCACGAAGTTCGATGCGGCAGCAACTACGCTCGTCTATTCCACCTATCTTGGCGGAAGTAATGGTGATAATGGAGGCTACCTTGCGTTGGATTCTATCGGAAATGCTTACGTGACGGGCATCGCGCGGTCAACTGACTTTCCTACGACTCCCGGCGCCTTTCAATCTACGTTGGGCTCCGTCAGCGGCAACGCCTTTGTCGCAAAGCTTAACGCGGCTGGAACGGCCCTGATCTATTCCACCTATCTTGGCGGTGGTGGCCGCGATGAAGGAAGCGGAATAGCGGTGGATGCGGCTGGCAATGTATATGTAACCGGAAACACGATATCAAGCAACTTTCCGACTCTCAATGCTTACGACAGCACATTCAATGGATTCTTTGACGCTTTTCTTACAAAGCTTAACTCCGCTGGGACGGAGCTGGTCTTTTCAACCTATCTGGGCGGTACGGGAGATGATACTGGAAGAGACGTAGCCCTGGATTCGGTAGGTAACGTGTATGTAGTTGGAGGAACTGGATCGGCCGATTTTCCCACAAGCAATGCTCTCCAGAGCACTTTTGGCGGTATGTCTGATGCTTTTATTACCAAGTTCAGCCCCGCAGGATCAACCTTCGTCTATTCCACGTATCTGGGTGGTAACAACTCCGATTCCGGCGACGCCATTGCAGTTGATGGTTCAGACTTTTTATATTTAACCGGAACAACCGCGTCAGCGGACTTTCCGACCACGGCCCTTGCTTATCAAAGCTCGAAAGAAAGCGGTGGAGACGCATTTGTCACAAAGATCGACGGAGCCTCCAATGCTCCGCCAACCCCAACCCCAGCCCCTGGATCGTGCCTGCCAAACCTATCTGAGGCCGAACCGAATAATGATTTTTCGACCGCAAACCTGCTGGTCGGCAACCGCGTAGGCGGGGCAATTGACTCGGGCACCGATTCTGATTTTTATCGTATTGATAACGTTCTGGCAGGTTCAATATTGTTTGCCTCTATCGATACCGGAAATGGGCCAACCAATATTACAACAGGTGACGATTCGCAACTTGAGATACTCGCTGCTGACGGTACGACGCGTATTGAATTCGATGACGATGATGCAATAGGAAACGGCGGCGACGGAACGACGGAAAACGATCTTGCCTCTGTGGTAGCCGGCACACCTCTAACTGCAGGCGGCACCTATTATCTGCGCATTGACGGCTTCAACACGACGGTGATTGAGCGATATAACCTTTTTGTACGCGTTGTATCGCCCGCAGCAACAGTCTCCGAGATGGAGGCAAACGACACTCCGGCGACGGCCACACAACTTCAATTGGGGACTCTGGGAACGGGGTCGGTATCATCGAATAACCGGGATTTTTTCGCGGTTTCGTTGACAGCCGGCAACGTTGCGGAGTTCTATTTGGATGGCGACCCGGAACGCAACGCCGGAGCAACGCCGAATGTCGATCATCAACTGGCACTGGTCGCGATGGATGGAACGGCTATTTTGCTCGACGCAAATGCGGGATTCACTGTAGACAGCGCGACGAATCCTGAGGGGGAAGCGTTTAATTACGTCGTTTCCATATCGGGGACATATTTCTTACGTATAATGACAGCAAGCACTACCGGCGAGGGCACTTACAGGCTGTTAGTCAATCAGTCCGCTTGCGAGGCATCCAACCCAACTCCGACTCCGACTCCGACTCCGACCCCGATTATCGCAACTCCAACTCCAACTCCAACTCCGACGCCGACCGCGACGCCTACTCCGACACCGACTCCAACTCCAACACCAACTCCGACACCTACTCCTACGCCGGCTTCGTGCAGTACGGTTGTGACAAACACCGGCGACAGCGGTGCGGGCAGTCTGCGTGAAGCGATAAATTGCTCTAATTCGACAGCAGGCGTGCAAACTATTTCGTTTGCGATTCCCGGCGGCGGGGTCAAGACCATTTCTCCGACCTCACCGCTGCCAAACATTACCGACCCCGTTCTCATCGACGGTTATACACAAACCGGATCGAGTCCCAATACCAATGCGACCGGCGGTCTCAACGCGGTGCTGATGATAGAACTCAACGGAACCAGCGCCGGCACGTTGACCGACGGACTCAACATAAGCACCAGCGGCAGCACGGTGCGCGGCCTGGTTTTGAACCGATTCGGGCGCGACGGTATCGATCTGCTTAGCAGCAGCTCAGGAAATCGCATCGAGGGCAACTTTATCGGCACCAATGCTGCTGGAACGGCCGCTCTGCCCAATGGTGACGACGGCGTGGAAGTGAGTGGAACCGGGCACACGATCGGAGGCAGCGTGCCAGCCGCCCGAAACCTGATCTCTGGGAATAGCGACGACGGTATAAATGTCAATGCTGGCGGCAGCAGCAATGTGATTAGCGGAAACCTGATCGGGCCGGATGTCACGGGAATGGTGCTGATCGGGAACGGCAATAGCGGGATTGTGCTGTTCGGAGCACTCAACAATACGATTGGCGGAACCAACGCGGCCGACCGGAACGTCATTGCCGGAAACCGTGGGACGGTAGTGGGTCTCGGCGACGGAATCTTCATCGATTCCACATCTCTGGGGAATTCGATTCTGGGAAATGCGATCTTCTCCAACGCCGATTTAGGAATCGATCTGAGTCCGAGCGACCTAACTGCCAACGATAACGGCGACGGCGATACGGGAGCGAACAATCTGCAAAACTTTCCGGTGCTGACGTCAGCCACAACGGGCGGCGGCTCGACCACGATCACGGGCAGCCTGAACAGCACGGCGAACACGACATTCCGTGTAGAATTCTTTTCGAATGCTGCATGTGACCCATCAGGTAATGGCGAAGGCCAAACGCTTATCGGTTCGGCCTCGGTAACAACTGTTGGCAATAATGCAGCGATCAACGCGGTGTTGCCAGTAGGCGTGACGCCCGGCCAATTTGTAACCTCCACGGCGACCGACCCGGCAAACAACACGTCGGAATTCTCAGCCTGCACGCAAGTGACGGCGGCCCCAACGGCGACGCCGACACCGACGCCGCAGAAGTTCGGCACGCCGCCGGTCATCTCATCGGCCAATCTCTCCACGATTGACGCCGGCACTGTGATCGTGACCGACCCCACGATCACGCGCAACGGCGAGACCGGCGAAGGCCGCATCTACCGCGACCCGGTGACGGACGGGCCGCGTTCCGTCTGGCTGTTCGGATCCACCTCGGCCTTCGACCAGGCGATCGATTTCGACAACTCCAACGCCTTTACGAATTTCGCCGCCTTTAAATTCCAAAGCCTGCAGCTCATGGGCGATCCCACGATCGACACCTCCAACGGCGGCCCGACCGTGCTCGCCTTGATCGGGGTGAATGGCCTAACGACCGGAGGCCCCGGCGTCTCGCTCACTTTCGCCGGGATCGATACCCTCCTGCTCGCGACCCAAAACGGCTCGATCAATCTCGGACCGGAGGTTACTTTCACTGGGCTTTCGCGCCTCTTCCTCTATGCGCGCGGCGCGACGAGCAACCTCACGATTGGCTCCGCGATCAACACCGCGAACGATCTGCGCCTTTACAGCGAAGGCGTGGTCGCGATCAATGGTGCGCTCAGCACGTTGAACTTCAGCTCCTTCAGCGGCGGCGATTTTCTGGGTGGAAGCGGCACGGTCACCGCCGGTGGCATTTTCATCACGTCGCTAGGCAACCTCAACTTCGCGGCCAACCAATTCTCGCCTGGCGGTTTTTCGGACATCTCGCTCTCCTTGGTCGCGAGCGGAATCGTGAACCTCGATGCCAGCGGTAACCAGTTGGTCTTTAACAACGCCGGCTCGGTCAACGTCGCGGGAGGAACGATCAATCTCACGGGTGGAAACGCCCAGAACGCGGTGATTCTCACCTTGAATCTGACCACGCCGGCGACCTTCACCGCGGGGCTGGGGGGAATTCAGGGCGCTTTCGTGGGCTTCAATACCAGCGGCGGACTCGAATTGGTTTCCGCGGGCGACATTAATCTTTATTCGGCTGACGTTTCGGATTCCATCGCCACAGGGACGATCAATGCCGCGGGGGCGGTGAACGTGACGACGAATGTCACCACCGGGAACGTGACGGCGGGCAGCAGTGTTTTCGTTGGCGGCGATTTGTTCGTCAGCAGCATCGACGCCGGCACCGACATCCAGGTGGGCGGCTTCTTCTCCGCCTTTCAGGCGACCGCGGGTGGAGATGTTTTCGGAGACACCATCCGGATCCTGAATCTCGACGCGCCGACCGGCGTTTTGAACGCCGGGTTGGGCGGCATTATTCCGCTCATTTTCATTCCCGGGGGAGAGAACCCGCAGCATACCTTTAACGTTTTCTCGATTGTCTCGTCCGGCGGGATCGACTTTAGCGGCGCGCGCTTTTCCACCTTCTCCTTCGATGGCGGCCGACTCACGATCAACGCCGACACCCTCCTCTTCGATTTGGACGACGGGATCGCGTTTGCGAACTTCGACGGCGCGGACGGCTCCAGCACGCCGACCGGTGCGGGCGGCTCGGGCGGGACATTGATCGTCAATGCCACCGGCGACATTACGGTGAACAGTCTCATCACCGCGACCACGGGAATCAATACTGGCACGGGTTTCGGCGGCGCGGGCGGGACGGTGCAGTTGAACTCCAGCGGCGGGAGTGTGGCGGTGAACTCGTTCATCGAAGTCTCCTCGGATAATTCCGACACGCAACGCCAGAGCGCGAGCGGCGGCACGCTCCAGATCACGAGCGGCGCGGCCAGCGGGAGCGCGATCAATATTGGCAGCACCGCCGTCTTGCTGGCGCAGCTCAACGCGCAGGCGCGAGGGCCGG
>JBGSWW010000007.1:0-10468 GCA_041751735.1 Pyrinomonadaceae bacterium
ACAAAAGGACAGGTCGCATCGACAACCTTTGAAGCCATTTCCTCAAGTTCTTTCTGAACTTGCGGTGTTACACCATGTGCTCGAATTACTGCGGTTTCGCCTCGGCCGATCTGCACCGGTTCGCTGATCGTCGTGACACCATATTTTCCAAGCCGCTGCATCTCCTGGTCATTATGGATGAGCGGCCCGAGGCTTCTGACGGTTTCACCCTCTTCGAGAGCACCTTCGACCATCTCGACGGCCCGTTCGACGCCAAAACAAAACCCGTATTCATCTGCTAATAGAACCTGCATTTTATGGAAACCGTAATAATTAGGTAGTTGCATCGCCCCTGATATGTTTCAATACTAGCAAATGCAGAATGGAAACCAAACTTCTTTAAGAGAATGCAGATTTCTGAGCCTCGGCCATTTTGCGAGTCTTTATGAGACTTTTACCGCGGCATTTTCGGACTATGTTGTGCCTTTCGCCCTGACTGAAGCCCAACTGCGAAACCATATAATTCTGACCGCAGTTGATCTCGATCGAACCGTGGGATGTTTTGACGGCGAGAGACTCATTGGGTTTTCAATGAATGGTTTCGGAACCTGGCAAGGGCGGCAGACGGTTTATGATGCGTGCACCGGCGTGCTGCCGGAGTTCCGCAGGCAAGGCGTGAGTAAGGCAATGTTCGAATTCATGCTGCCCGATTTGAAAAAACGAGGGGTCCAGCGGTTTGTCCTTGAGGTTATTACAACAAACCATGGGGCAATTCGGCTTTATGAAGGGCTCGGGTTTAAGGCAGTTCGGAAATTAGTGCTTTTACAGCGCGACCCGGCGGTTGACGAATCGAAACGATCTATCATTGAGATCGATATTCGTCTGATCGATCAGCCCGATTGGGAGCTATTCGAGCAGTTCTGGGATGGGTATCCGTCCTGGCAAAATTCGGCCGAGGCTGTAAAAAGAAGCCGCAAAATGAAAAAGATCCTCGGTGCATTCCATCAGGGGACTTGTATTGGTTACATCGTGTTTTCGTCCCGGTTTGGACGGATCTCTCAGCTTGCGGTGTCGAAAGAATATAGACTGAGAGGAGTTGGGTCGACGCTGGTTCGTGCGATGCACTCGCTGCTGGAGGAAGGGTTCTCTTCACAGGTCGTGAACGCGGACGTGTCCATTGACGGTGTGACGGACTTTTTTGGAAAGCTCGGATATTACCAAAGGCTTTGTCAACACGAAATGGTCCTACACCTTTAGAGCGGTTACGAATTGAGTGTAAGGCAGACTGTTAGTCTGCCTCGTTGCTTGTATATCGAGACGGCAGAATAAACTGTTTTATTTCTTACAGTATATTCAATCCGTAACCGCTCTAGGTTTTCTGACCGGCTCACGGAGGATCGCCTCTGATGCTTCAAATGCAATTGCGAGTGAAAAATGTCCTGCCAATCAACGCCTCTGGTGATGATGTGATATAACCCACCCTCTACCTCGATCCTAGGTCGCCTTGCCATGCACGGTATAATAAAGCCATTCTCGTATGCAGGCAATCAAGAATCGTAATAAAGTAGGCCTGACCCTATTCCTCTCGAATAGATGATGGCATTCGCCATACTCAGGCGAGCGATATTTGAAATAGACTAACTACTTAAAAAGGAGGCCGGGTTTGTTTATTGTCAGAGCAACTTCTACCCGACCCTCTACACCGAAAACGGTGCGAGAGCTAAAAGTGCGCTTGACATCAAGGGTAACTTCATAGATGACCCCATTCACTCTTTTTTCAAACAAGTTAGGCGAATAACTTCCTCAGTCGAAATGAACCCAGCTCGGGCAGATCCATCCTCGCTACGTCGACCTACGAAGATCTGCATAATTAATCCTTCACGGCATCCCGCATATACCGTCGTTATGCGGCTGGACGCGATCTTGTGGCTCTTGATGAGGTACGACCTCGATTTTGCCAACCGTTTTAGTGCCAATCGTCTGTCCGTGAGCTTCGCACTAAAGGCGACCAAATCCACTACCGCCTCTGGATCATTCTTTAGCTCTAATGCAGCTTCGTCAAGACGTTTCATCTCGAGTCTAAAAGGCAGGTTCGGAAAGTCACTCTTATGTTGAGCTCTAACTGTGTCGGATGTACAAGCGAAAAACATAACGCCCGCAAGGACAAGTCGTATTAAAATGTTTGCCATCATTAGATTGTCTTCCGATGTTGGATATCGTAAATAGCTATTTGCAATACTGTTCGAACGATTTATGGTTGTATGTTGACCAATGGGCGCTCGAACTATCATTCCATGGGTCAATATTCGCAGTTCCTGGAAACTGCGTAAGCCAGTCTTTGGTCGCCAAGTCATAGTTAACGAACCTCTTTACTCCCAACCCGAGGTTATAGCTCGCTGTTGCAAGATTTACATCGGAAAAGGTCCCTGACAGATAGCCGCTCATACGACTCCCAGGGACATGATAGGTTTCAGCTAAAGCTTTTTGGGCCCCAGCTTTGGAACTGGATTTGAACGTGTAAAAAGAAATGGAAATAGCGGCCGTACCGGCACCTATCGCTCCGATGGAAGTGTTGATACCAAACTGATCAGCAAAGTAAAACCCACCTTGTTTCGCCACCTCATCAAAAATCTCGATAGGATTAGAGGAAACAGCTTTGTCCTCGTTGGGTGTGCCCGCTGCCAATCGTTCGGCCTCAGAAAATATTTGGGAGACCTTGACTAGACAGTCCGGAGTAATCATCTTAACTAGCTCCTTTCTCAAGCTTTGAACCTGCGTCGGAGTCAGTTTATGCAGATAATTTGCCTGTCTTGTTCCTTGTCGGGTAACATCAATAAAATAATAGCCCCCCTGTTTGATTTGGGGGTAAACTTGCGGGCCATTACCATCTCCGAAGTCATGCATTACGTCGTAGTGGATATCGGGTAGCTCGATGTGTATGTATCTTGAACTGGAAACAAAACCGCCGATCAACTGAGCTTGGCCGATAAATCTGCCGTTGTGAAATACGTCGCCGACGACACTGCCACTTCCAACCCGTCGCTCGAAATCTTCCTGAGAAACAGGCAGACCGTCGATTTGATAAGGGCTGTTCGGGTCGAAGGGGTTGCCGCCGCTTTCGAGGTACAGTGGCTGCTGGTCGCCGATGATGTCCTGGTACATCGGATCGTCGAGGTATTCCCAGGGGTCGCGGGTGCCCGTATTTGCACCCATCGGGTCGCGTTCTTCAGCCGTGCCGCCGCCGTCCGAATTTACTTCATTGCGGCCGCCCGTCAGCGGATTTGCCTCTCGCCAGATAATCCACGATGTCGGGTTGCATTGCGGACACATGATTTGTTCTGCCAGCAAAGCTCCGTTCGCGTAAATTTTGCCCTTCGCTTTAGTACCGTTTGCTGCATTTATCTCGGCAACGGCTTTTCCGCCAAGAACGGTGGACCGAAGGTAATAGGTGTCCGTAAATTCGACAGCCACCGTGGCTTGCCCGTTCACTTCCTCATCACGCCGCTTTGTCTCGACCCGCTTAACGAGATCCCCGTTGCCGTCAAATTTCTGGCTGATCTCAAAGGCGGGCTGCGACGGAAATCCTGTTGTCCCGCCGCCGACAAAATCGCGGCCGTAGTATTCGATGCCCCGACCCGCCGCATCCATCCGGCTTGTCAGGCTTCGCCCGTCGGCATCATAAGCAGTGTCCGTCGCACGATCATTCACATACTGCCGAGCCACGAGCGCCGACTGGTCCGTCCGCCAAAACTTCTGCGTACCACCCGTACGGTTTTCCCATGCGTTGTATTCGTAGGTTTGTTTGTACGGACGATCGGTCTCTATGCCGCTTTCGCCGCGGGCTTCAAACCCGCTGAGAGCTTCTTTGAGTCTCGCGGTTTGATCAAATTTATAGGTACGATCAAACCGGTTGTCGGCAAGATCGTCGGATTTCTTTACTTGCCCGTCGGCGTAATAGCTGTATTGCGACCCACGCGTGTAGGGCGTGCCGTAAACAGAGCCCGTAACTTTGAACTCCGTAGGCTGCAAACGGCTGTTATATGTCAAATCCAGATTGCCGCCATAGCCGAAATCGGCTTCGCTCATGGCACCCCATGCGCGATATTTCATGCCTGAGATAAAGGAGGACGATGTGAGACCATAGTTCGTGCCATTTACCTCCGTTAGCTGTCCGGCTTTATTGTGTGTATATGTAACGGTCGAATTAAACCCGTCGGTGAGCGTCTTTAACTGACCTGAAAGCTCGTAAGTATAGCCAAGTGTGTATGACTGACTGAGAGCTGCGATCTGCCGCGTTTCGCTTTCCAATTGTGAAAGACCGTTGTATGCATAGGTTACCGCTCCTAATTCATCTGTCATCGAAATACGGTTGCCAGCGTCATCGTAAATAAAACTCGTGCCAGTCGCCGTCGGAACCGTATCGTCAAAGCCCGATCCGAAGATAGAGGTCGCTCCGCCATAAAACCAGAGATGCATCATCGGCGTAGATTGTCCGGTCGAGCTGTTTGCAACTTTGACCTTCATTACATTGTCTTCGAGAGCGTCCAGAAGAGTTGACGCGGTGAACTGAATAGCAATTGTTTGCTGGCCTCCTTCGGTCCCTCGCGTTAACTGTGCTCCGCTCAATGTCGCCAGCTCGGTATAAGCGTAGCCGTTTTCCGCTCGCATTTCACCGACATTCACAACAATATCGGCCGCAAAGCTTCCGCCAAATATTTTTATCGAGGTCGAGCTTGTCTTATCTGTCCGCGACGTCCATGGCGTCAGTCCCTCGTTGTTGGACGGGACGGCATGATTTACCGTCTCAACCAGCCCGCGGTTGTTATAAGTATAGCTGGCCGACGCGCCGCGTGCGTCGGTTATTTTCTTTACGGTGTCATCGGGAAAATACTCGTAAACAGTATTTCGATTCGCGGCCTGGATCGGAACGTGTCTTGACTCGGGCCGGCCGTGCCCGTCATAACCCATCGTCGTGTCCTGGTAATTCGGGCTGCCGACGGCTCCCTCAAAATGCCTCGACTGAGTTACCTGATCTCGTCCATTAAAATCGTTGCTGACGCTCGAATGAATTGTGCCGTCCCAATTAAATATCTCGCTCTTAATGTTTCTTCCCAAAGTGTCCGAGTAAAGTTTTTGCTTTCGTTTGCCCAACGTTTGGGTTGTATTTCCCTGCCAATCGGTCTCGGTGATCTCCTCGCCTTCGATCGTCACTGATTCGCCGCCGGCACAGCCGCATCCTTCATATGTCATGGTCTTGAATGTGCCGTCTGTGTTCGTGACCTTTGTAATTCTGTCCTTCCAGTCGTATTCGTTTAGGGTGTATTTCCACAACCCGGCATCGAGATCGCTTGGGTTCCAGTTATTGTCCACCTCCGTCGGAACCGATTGCGAAGTTACACGACCGAGAATATCATACAGTGTCTTCGTCGCCGACCAGCCACCTATGCTACTAGGGTGCTCTGTACGCGATTGGCGGATCCGGCCTGCCCCGTCAAACCAGCTTTCCGTCAGTACCTCATCGGCGGTGTCGGGACCGTTTGTGTTTGTATCGACAAGCGTCGAGAAAACTTTCGAATGGACGCCGTTCTGGGGATATTCGTAACGCGTGTAGGCCCCGGTGTTGACGACGGTCTGTTGCAAGAGGCGGCCCAGTGAATCGTATTCGCGCTCCGTCTCTTTTCCGGCGACAGTTTGATTTAAATTCGGCCCCTTGGCCCAGACGTTCGCCCCGATATCGTACCGGTACTTGATCTGGGAACTGTTGCCCGCGGGGTCAGTGATCGTTGTCGGGTAGGCAAATGTCGTGCGGCTCACGCTGTCGTTCCACACGTCGGAATACGACAGCTTGACCACCCGCCCGAGAGGATCGGTCCTGGAAACCGGCGAACCTGCGGTGTTGTACTTGATGCTCGACGTTACGGCCGATGTAGCGCCCGTAACGTCGTGGCGGGTTACGGACGTTAGATTTCCGCGTTTATTGAATGAGGAGCCATAACTTGAGGTAAAATGTTGTGTCGGCGCGATATTCTGGACCGGATCGGTGCCGGTAAGGGTTCCTTCGTCATAAGCGTATGTAACCTTTGACATCAATGTGCCGGAGGTTGTTCCTTCCCAAAGAGTCGTCTCCACAGGTAGACCGATTATTCTTCTCGATTGATTCGTATATAACGTGCTCCAGTTGTAAACCGTTTTGTGAGTTTTCAGGATCGTTGTCAGGTCGCCGACGCTGACGGTTTCCGGCAAATGTACACTCCAGCCAGACCCTGACTGAAAGTGGTAGGTTATGTTCGTTTTCTTTGTGTTCGTACCATCGCCAACACGGCTCTCGATCACGCGGGGATTGACCCTGTAAGCAACATTGGTATTATCCTGGGTCCAGTCTGTCCATGTCCAGCGTTTGCGTGTTGCGCATTCCGAATCGGTGCCGATGCAATCTTCGGATGCAAGTGTCAAACCTTCTTTGTAGCCGGAGGGTGCGAAGTGTATGAGCGAGTATAGGTCGTTGGGATGGTTCACCACTTCTACCCTGACGGATTTCGTCGATTCGCTGCCGTTCGGCCCTGCGAACGTATCGCTCGCGGGGGCCGTGTTGTTGGCGACGACAGGTTGACCTCCGTTAGAATTCTCGGCCCAGGTCTTCGTTTGAGTAAATCGTGGACAATCGTCCTGAGCACCCGATACCGAATCGAGATCGGTCGATACATAATTCAGCACGTGCGAAGCAGAATCCGCAGCGACATTGCTCACCTTTTGTACCTGCAGATAGCCGTTGTATTCGAATTTTGTAAAGCTCCCGTCCGAATAGGCGATCTTGTCAAGTACCTTTATCACCGTATCATTCGGAGGTCCGAAAACATCGACGGAGAAATTCGTGGCGACGGTTTTCGTCGAATAGGAAAATGTCGCCCATGTGTGGGTCGCAATCGATCCGGCGCCGTTATCGCCTTTCCAGGACTGGGTAATAGATACTGGAATGAAGGCATCGTAATTGATCGTCACAACGCGGCCAAGCGTGTCTGTGATCGCGGTCAAAAAGCGCCCCGAATAGGTAAACGTGATGTAATTGCCATTGCGGTCCCTGATCTGCGTGCATCGAAAGGCATTCTGAACCCACACATATTCCATCGCATTGCCATCGGTATCGAAGACCGTAAAGGTTATATCCTCGACCGGTTCCCACGCATATCTGGTGTCACTAGTCACCCTTAAAAGCCGATATGTGGAATCTTCCGGAAAATACGATGTACCTTTCGCCGAGGTCGTCCGAAATTCCGTCCGTGAACCGTCCGACCCGACCATCATGTATGCGTACGCATTTTTATCGCCGCTGAAATACACAGGCTCGATCACAGGCGGTCCCATCCTGAATCCGGGCACCAGATCTGCGGTGGTATTGTCCGGATCGAAATGTATCTCGGATCCGACCTTTGTCCAGATCAGAGAGTTGTAGCCGATCCCCAGATTGAGATCGAGGCCTGATCGGCCGGGGAGACTAACGAGCGAACGGGACCAGCCAAAATTCCGGGAATAGAGGTTCGTTCCCCCTGTGGCGTTTCCAGGTGCCATCCGGGCGCCAGCCATCGCGTCGGGCGTTACCGTGCCGCCTACCTGTTTTGTAAAGGCGGACGGAATGGCCACATCGTTGGAAGCTCCCAGGATCTCAGAATAGTAGGTCGAATCGGAGCTTTTCATTATCCACCATTCACTCGTTGTAGGGCGCCATATGGCAAAATCAGTCTTTCCGTCGCCGTCGTAATCCGCCGCAACGGGCTGATCGGCGAAATTTCCCCAGGACTGATACTTATACGTTAGATAATTGCCCCCGCTTTCCTTTACGTACCACATGCCGTTATAAGGGCGAAACACTGCCGGATCATTCAGGCCGTCTCCGTCAAAGTCGCCAATAACGGGCACGTCGCCCGCCATGCCCCACGGCAGAAACAGATTCCCGCCGCTGCTTTTGTTGATATACCAGGTTCCATCCGAAGGCCTCCAAACAGCTATATCTGTCTTTGAATCGCCGTCATAATCACCTGGAACTGGAATGTCGGTGGAAGCTCCGAAGCTTATCGTTGTAGGATTCCCGGTACAACCCGCGTCTATCTTCCACTCGCCGGTAGACGGACGGTAGATTGCGAAATCCGTTGTTCCGTTGCCGTTGTAATCGCCTGGGACGGGAAGATCGCCCGTCGTGCCTAACGAGCAGGTGAGTCCCGTGCCGCTTGAGCTGCTCGCATAGGTCCATGTTCCATTGAGGAATACGCCCGCATCCGTTTTACCGTCCCCATCAAAATCACCAGGAGCTATCTTTGCCGCTGAAGATCCAAACGTATAACCCAGCGTCGATCCACTACTTTTTTTGACGACGAAATGTTTGCCTACCGGCCTCCAACTGCCAATATCGGCCCTGCCATCGCCGTCAAAATCGAAACCCACGTCGGCAGGCGGCGGTGGAGGCAGAAAGGCCTCTGTAGACTCCGGCCCTGCAGCTTCCTCGTTTTCAGCGTTAAGCTCTTCGACGTTTTCCGCTTCAGGAGCCGACTCTATGCTATTAAAACTAAGCAATGCCCCCACCATCTCAACCGCTCTTGCACTAACGCTCAATAGTGTGACCGCTAAGTTCGAATCTGCATTTTTAGGCAAAATATAGGGTTCCGGCGGAATTGAGAACTGTGTAGAGATCGGCTCTTTTGCCCTGGCCCGGGCCTCGGCCCTATTTGTCGGTCCGAAAGAGATCATCGGGGACATCAAGGATGCGATCATCAGCATCACCGCAACTCTTCTACAAAGATGCAGCCGTAATATCACGGGCGAATATTTCACCGACGTTCGAACAGGGACAGTAGACATGGGGCCTCCCTTCAAGATTCAAGTTTTACAACGATTCGGAAGAACAGGAAAAGAAGCTTCTAAAATTTAGAATTTCGATTCGGGAGTTCAAAACCGTCAGTTATTTATCCATCATGTGAGCCGTTCGACTGTGGTGCCGGTGGAGCGGCTCGTTTGACTGATTTCAGTCATTAGGAACCCGTTTGCAGAAAATGTCAAGCATTTTCTTCAACTGTGTAAGTAGCACATCATATGTCCGGTTGATGTAGCAGATGAAATGTCCGCTTTCAGCGGCAAGGGGTAGAGGATGGTAGCAGGAGACAGATGAACTGCTATGGGACTTTATTCTGGAAAAGGAAATGTCTGTGCCGTGCGTTTAGACCTTCACGAAACGGGTTCGCGGAGGATTGCTTCTGAGGCTTGGTCGGCGATGGCGGCGGCGGTGGGGTTTGATCCTTTTAAGCGGGCAAGCTGACGGAGTGCTTCGCCGGTTCGGGACAAAAGACGGACGAGGTCGCCTTCTTCTGCCTTTGTCCGGTCGACGAGTTCGTCCCAGGACATTCCGGCGGTCCAACGTTCGGCAGCGGCGGCGGCGGAGTAGTTGATCTCTTCTGCGATCTCGACGCCGTTTTTCCACTCTACATTCGAGACCTTGATGACTATCGCTTCAAAATCGGCAAGTATTTCATTCATTCGCCGGGAAGACCGCATTTCGCCGTAACTGCGATCAGCATCTGACGCCACAGACGCCATCAGGCCGGCGGCTTCAGGTGGTTTCAATCCGTTAAAAACACCGTGCGTCAGCCCCTCGCCCACGAGCAACGGCCGGTCGATCCGAAGGTCCGCGAGCCACTTGCCGGTTTCGGTGACCTTTTCGGACTCGATATCGAGATATCCGAAATGATCCAGCACACGGGCTCGGTTCAGGAACGGTTCCCATATCCGATCGCTCAACCTTTCTGAGCCAAACTCATCCTTGCTGTCAGCACTTGTACGGCGACTTTCCCGAAAAGCGAAACTCCTCTCGGCGATCTCGCGGACCTGGGCGAAATTGCCGAATGCATCGAGCAGATTGAGCAGGCTGGTATAGGTTGCGCGAAAACGGCTCTCGAGGGGGTCGGGCGGTGCCTTGAGCAGCTCAGCGATCTTCTTTGGATTCTGGAATTGGCCCGGTGCGAGGATCGCAAACCCAACGTTGTCACGGCCGCGGCGGCCGGCACGGCCGGTCATCTGCTGCAATTCGCTGGCCTTGAGCGGCCGCCACCCTTCATTTCCACGCGTGTCGGCATTGACTATTACAACACTGCGAGCCGGGAAGTCGACTCCGGCGGCGACCGTTGACGTTGCGAACAAGGCATTAAGCAAGCCGCCCGACATCATCCTTTCGATCAACAGTTTCCAAGAAGGAATATGCCCCGCATGGTGAGCGGCGACTCCTGCCCGCACGATCAGCTTACTGTGTTTGTGTTCTAGGACCTCGGGAAAGTACGTTGCAAAGTCGGTAAAGATCTTTTGGCGTTGGGCCTGCCGGTCCGGATCGGCCATTTGGGATTTATCCGCTGCCACCTCCGCCGCGGCTTCGTCACACTTACGGCGGGTTGGCAAAAAGACGATCGCCGGCAAAAGGTCGAAACGCCGCAATGCAGATATTAGCTTTGGC
>JBGSWW010000008.1:0-48442 GCA_041751735.1 Pyrinomonadaceae bacterium
GCCCCAGACATTACGGTTGCCCATTTTGATATGCGAGATCTGGACCGGCAACTTCGCTTCGCGGCCAATGCGTATCGCTTCCTCCATCGCGGCACGAAATCCTTCTTCTTCGTCGCGGATGTGGCTCATGTAAATACCGCCGTACTTCCCAGCGACCCGGGCGAGGGCAATCAACTCCTCGGTCGTTGCCATGTAGCCTACGTCGTACTCAAGGCCGGACGACAGGCCGAAGGCTCCCTCTGTCATCGCTTGCTCGACGAGCTTTTCCATGGCCATGATCTCAGTGGCAGTCGCGACGCGCTGGTAATCCTTTTTCAAGACCTGGCTTCGGGCCTCGGCGTGGCCAACAAATGCCCCGACGTTCGGGGCGATCTTTCCCTGAAGTTTTGCAAAATATGCTCTCAATGGCCATGGGCTGCCGCCGTCGGGTCCGACCAGAATGGTCGTCACGCCCTGCGATACCTGGCTGGATGCCGTGCCTTCGCGAAGTAATCCCGATTCGGAATGGTTGTGGATATCAATAAATCCCGGGGCTGCAATGAGCCCCGTCACATCGACAACCTGATCGCCGGATGAGGCCTTGATCTTCCCGATCTTTGCGATCTTGTCACCTAGGATGCGTAGGTCACCTACAAAAGCGGGCCGGCCGCTGCCGTCGACGATCGTAGCGTTTTTGATCAGGATCGATGAGGTCTGAGCAGGAACGATGAGGACCGACAATGCGATAATAAGACAGGTAAAGGATTTACATTTCATGTTCCGTCGATGATAAGTGAGTTCGATCGCCCTGTTCAACTGCGACAGCGTACCTTTGACGCGGTGGGGCGGACGAATCTAGAATCAAATGCAGGCCGTGGAGAATAAAGTGAGCGAAAAACAGTTTGAAGGAAGGTCGGCGATCGTCACCGGCGGCACCCGCGGCATCGGGAAGGCCATTGTACTGGAACTCGCCCGACGAGGGGCGAATGTTGCTTTTAATTATTCTAGGAGTGCGGATGAAGCGGAAAAGTTGAAGGCTGAGGTCGAGGCAATGGGTGTAGCGGCTTACGCCGCTCAGTGCGATGTAGCGAGCACGGAGGCAGCGGCGGAATTCGTGAAGGCGACCGTAGCGGAATTTGGCACCGTTGATCTGCTCGTAAACAACGCCGGCATCACCCGTGACCAATTGATCCTTCGGATGAAGGAGGAAGATTGGGATGCGGTCATCGACACAAATCTTAAGGGTGCGTGGAATTTTTGCAAAGCCGCTGTTCGTCCGATGATGCGAAACGAGGATGGCGGTTCCATCCTGAATATCACCTCCATTTCAGGCGTCGTTGGAATGCTCGGTCAATCGAACTACTCCGCTTCAAAAGCCGGAATGATCGGCCTCACAAAATCGCTGGCAAAGGAGATAGCGAGCCGGAAGATCACTGTCAACGCTCTAGCATTGGGTCTCATCGAAACCGAAATGGCCGCAGAAATGAATGCCGAATACCGCGAAAAGATCTTGACGCAGATCCCTCTGGGCAGGCTAGGCAATGTCACCGAAGTGGCTGAGATCGCTTGCTTCCTGCTTTCTCCGGCGGCCGGATACGTTACGGGCCAGGTAATTCAGGCTGATGGCGGCCTGGCGATGTAGACCCGATGTCACTTTCTTACCAAACGGAAGAACCCGTCGAAACGGACGAAGTAGTCGAAGGGGCGCCGCCCCGGCCCTCGCCGCCGATCTATACCTACGTTCTCGTCGCAGCTATCGTGGTGGTCGCGTTGGTCCAGTTCGGTACCGGTCTTGAGGGGTCGATAATTGCCGCCGGCTTCGATAAACCCGCGTTTCTTGCAAATCGCGAGTATTGGCGCATTCTCACCGGAGCCGCCGTTCACGGAAGCCTCGCCCACATCGCGATGAATTCTTTCGCGTTCTACAGCTTCGGCAAGATCTTTGAGATCCTAACGAACCGGGCTCATCTGGCGATCGTGTTCCTTCTATCGGCCATTGGCGGAGGCATTCTTAGTCTGATCTTTGCTCCGGAAGGAATCTCTGTCGGTGCATCAGGCGGGATCGTCGGCCTCATTAGTTACCTTGCGGTATATACGTTTCGCCGGAGACAATTCATCACTCCCGAATTCCGGAAGAGCCTATTGATGAACATTGGATTCATTCTTATCTTTGGCCTCGTGTTGTATCAAGTCATCGACAATTTTGGTCACGTCGGCGGACTGATAACCGGCGCTGTTTACGGTCTGATCCAGATCCCGACCGATGCCTATGCAGATCCGCGAAGCGCCGGGCATGGAGTACAGATCGCCGGTTTGTCCGCGCTGGGCATTTATCTTGCGACATGCTGTTTTGCGATACTTCTTATTCTTAGAGTTGTCTAGCCGCCGATGCCCCGCGTCAGAGTCCATCAACACGTCAATCCGCTCTCTCCGTATTATCGACAGGAGCCGCAGCCCGTGGACCTTCCGAGGGTTTTTGAGCGGCTGGAGCAACCTCTGCATCTGGATATCGGATGTGCTCGCGGGCGATTCATCCTTCGCATGGCGGAGGCGAATCCGGAATGGAATTTTCTTGGCATCGAGATCCGGGAACCGCTTGTTATCGAAGCGAACCAGATCGCGGCCGAGGCGAGTCTCCAGAATCTCCATTATGAATTCTGCAACGCGATGATCTGGCTCGACCGGCTGCTGGAGGAGATTCCCAAGGGACGGCTGCAGATGGTTACGATCCAGTTTCCCGACCCGTGGTTTAAGAGAAAGCATGCGAAACGCAGGATGGTCAATAGCGAGATGGTGAAAACGATCGGCCGCCGCTTGGCCTCGACCGGACGGGTCTTTGTGCAAACTGATATCGAACTTCTAGCCGAGGAGATGTTTGACCATTTCCGCGCGGACGGCCGCTTTTCTGAATCAGATATAAACAAAGATCCGTTTCCGGTAAAGACAGAGAGAGAAAAAGCTGTAGAGGATAAAAATCAGCCAGTTTACCGTGCACTCTTTAAACTACACCTGAATGAAAATGTTAAAACCTCTTAAGTTCTTAAAAGGCCTTTGGAATTTGAATAGAAATCTAGGTCGGGAAGAACTACGACAGCGGAATGAGGGTTATTCAATACGACGCGAAGTTGCGGGGCCGGAAACCGACACCATTTATGGGAATGTGGGCGGAAGGTGGAGATCGTGGTTGGGTTCACTTTCTGGAACGATGTCCTGATTTATACTGACTCCTTCCGAAAATGGGATATACCCGACGGCGAAATAGTCTCAGACTTAGAATTCGTAAAGATCAAGAACCGAGTCGCTCGCTATTTCGCCTGTTGGGGAGGTGAGATCGCCTTCGATGACACCGAACTCGCCACACTCGACGACTTTAAAACCCAGCTACAAAAGGATGGCATACAATATGAGGAACTTGAAGGTGGCGTAATTAGCTATTCGAATGACATCGACGCCGAGAGAAGAAGGCCGGGTGGGTTTTTCAAGAAATAGATATTACTTCCAATTCTTTTCCTTCTTGAATCTTTTGATCACCATGTCGCGCCTTAATTTTGGGAGGTGGTCGATAAAGAGCTTGCCGTTGCAGTGGTCGGTCTCGTGCATAAAGGCTCGAGCCGCGTAGCCCTCCGCTTCACGTTCGAACCATTCGCCCTTTTCGTTCTGTGCCTTTAGACGCGCCTTTTGCGGCCGAACGACGACAGCGGGGACTTTGCCGACAGACAGACAGCCTTCCTGTCCGGATTGTTCCCCTTCTGTTGCGATGATCTGCGGGTTTGCGGCGACCAGTTTCACACCTTCGCAGTCCATTACGAAAAGGCGGAGATTCAGACCTATCTGTGGAGCAGCGAGGCCGACGCCTTCGGCTTCGTACATCGTATCGAACATGTCGGCGCAAAGTGCTGCGAGCCCGTCGTCAAATGAGGTGATTGGCTGGCCGACTTCCCCAAGAACCTTTGCGGGGTACTCTGTGATGGTTCTAGCGGCCATTAACGCGGGATCGTGTGCGACCGGGCCTGACGATAATGCGGACGGTTCGAGATAAACCCTTTCTCTGCACGCTGAAGGCATTCCCAGCAAACGATCCAGGGATCATTCGTCGGCGAAATAAATGTATTATAATGCTCGACCTCACGGTCACACTCAGCACACCGGGCAAGCGGCCGGGTCACATTCTTAGGGTCGGATGATTCGATCATTGGGTCTTTGCTTTCAACAGGTAAACTTTTACAAGATAAAACTCTTTTTCTAATTCAATAGTGTAGTTTGCCTCGACATAATTTTCCAACGGTCGGCATGCTTCGGACGTCGCGCAAATTTCGTTTACCACAAGCCAAAGCGATCTGGTGCCGGGTGGTATCTCTGCAATGACGAACTCGTTTTGCCGCACCATGCTGCCGGCGGTGCCGGACGGTGCCTGTAGCCCGAAATCGAAGTAATTTTCATCCGGCAAGATCGGATTCACTCCGCGATAGTAGTATGGCAGGGCGAGGGCATCAAAGGCCTCGAATAAAACGATTGGCTGGCCTGATGACTCATTCTGCTCAATGAATGCAGCGACCCGGGCCCAATCCCCTCGCTTGGTCATATTCGGATAAATGACTCTGGTGGAATAGGCAAATATGGCCAGCACCAGAAAGATCCCCGCACCGGCTAGTAGCTTGCGTTTCTCACTACGCAGATCTCGCGCAAGGTCGGTGGCCAAGGAGGCGAGAAGAAGGATGAGAGGGACAAACAGTACTGACGCGTGTCTTATGTGGATATATAGGCTTCCTAATATGAAGTAAGAGACCAGTAGGAGAAGTCCGATAACGACAACAATTACAGCCAGAGCTTTCGTAACGGTCGTGATCTGGTGCCGTTTCCATAAGGCGATGCCGGCACCTATCGGCACGGCAATGCGCATTACCCAAAGGCGAAGGTATGAAACGAGCGACTGCTCGGCCTCGGGGTAGATCTCCGTCGGAAATACGAAAGTGAGAAAATGATGCCAGAGGGTACGGATGCCTTCCGACAGGGTTCTGGCTTCCTGAAAACCGCTCGACTTCGAACGAACCTCCGCGAATACTTCGAAAACTAATGGAAGGAAGGCGAGACCGGCCACTACCATGAGTAGTGAGAATCGTTTCGCTTCCCGCCATCGCCCTGAGTAGACGAGGGCCATGAATAAGCCTGCAATAACAAACCCAAGATAGTAGTTGGTATAAAGAGCGACTATGACAGCAAACAGGAACCAAACATGAGGATAACGAAGCTTGGATCCTGTTTGGGCTAGTTCATTTTGCCAGAACGCTTCGAAAAATAGCCGCAACAGAATGACCGAGAGCAGTATCACCAGGGCGTAAACACGGATCTCCAGACTTGCCCAGATCAGAAACGGATGCAAGCCAAAAAAAGCAGTCAGCAACAATGCGGACTTGGGGCTGACGATCCTGGAAGCCAGACCGGAAAATAGTTTTATGGCCGCAATACTGCAAATTATCGAAAAAAGACGAGCGAAGAATATGGAGCCGTCGATCGAGCGCCAAAGGCTCAATATCCAAAAATATAACGGCGCCTGCTTTTGCTCAGCTGCCGCGCTTTGAAACGCGGTCCAAAATCCCTGCTCTGTCGCGTAAAGAGTCGAAGCCTCGTCAACCCAGATATTCAGGTAATACCCGGCCGGGAGTGTGATCGCAAGGTGGATGGCTATCACAGCGGGCAAGATCCATTTTTGAGGGTTTTTCTGCATCGGGTCGATCAGCGACATGTCAGGCTGTCTGGAGAGAATCGATCAACTTACCGACTTTTTTTCGGGTGCGCCAATAGACGTCTTCCATGAATATATGCGAAAATTCGCCGTTGCGGCCTATCGATAAAAGTCCATCGACGTTGGTGGACCTTTCAAATGAAATTCGGGCCTTTTCGTACTCGTTCAGATGTACGGGGTACGCGATGGGCGTTTTCAAGATCTTGGCCCCGAGAAACTTACTTCTCACTCCTGGAATTATTCGGGCCAGGCCGGCGAGCGATAATTCGATCAGGTCATCGTACGACATCTCCCAATACTCGTCTCCCTTTTCGCAGCCGATGTCCACGGTGATCATCGTTTTGCCTTCTGGAGCGAGCCATGGCATGGACAAAGTAGCCTCGGTCAGGCGAAAGAATGGAAACTCCTCTTCGGGAAACCAAAGAACGGTATCCGGGAGCAGTCCGCGGCCTTCAAATTTTAGATTGATAAAGATCATCGGCCGAAAACGAAATTTTTCGACGTCATTCAGGACGTCGGTACCGGTAACTAGCTTTGCCAGTATGTTAGCCGGTGCCGTACTTATTACTGCCGCGACGTCCAGCATCTCGCCGTTAGCTTTTACGGCAACGACCTTTTGATCTTCTACGACTATCTGTTGGACGGGAGTATTGAGTTTAATGTTTGTCTCAATACCTGCAGCGAGCTTTTCACAAAGGGTGGAAACACCGTTCTTCGGGTACACATGATAAACGCCCGGTTTTTCAGGCATTTCGCGATTGTAGCCGCAGGCTACTGCGCGGCCCGTTATTTTTCCCGCAGCTTTGAGGTAGAGAGTCTTTGCAACGCTGTCGGGCAGGCTCTCGCCAACGGAAGCGGCCAGATCGCAGGCTTTCGCGCCAGACCACGCTTCTATGATCGGCAGAGCGATCTCGTCGGCCAACACCGCGCCAAATTTCTTGCGGAACCATTCTTCTGCAGATTCAGGTTTATGGCCATTCCGAGCAAACCTGCCTTTTATCGCGCTAATCGTCATGCGCGGAACGCGTATGAGTCCGAAGGGATACGAATGTATCTTGCCCGCCAGGTAAACAGCTTCACCGTAACGCTTAACGGTTAAACATTCGTCACGGACGCCGATCGCTTCGGCGAGCCGGTTTGTTATGAAATGGGCGCCGAAATCATAGCTGAAACCCTCTTCGTCCTTAAAACTCGCTGCCAGTCCGGCGATCTTGCTTCCGGCCTCAAACAAAACGAACGGGACGTCATGGCGACGCAACAGATCGGCGGCGGTCAATCCGGCTAGGCCGGCTCCGATTATTGCGATCGGTTTTGTTTGTGTCGGCATAATTAGCTTCCCGGATCGTGCGGTGGTGTCGGCTTGGTCAACGTGGCCTGCAATAGAGCTCCGCGATCGGCTTTCTGCAGCATGATGTCGAGCAAGGTAAACGCAGAAAGTGACGCTACGGATCTCAGGGAGAAGCGATCTATCAAGAATTTCGATGCGCGCTTATCCATCAGAGCGTTGTGAAAAGAGTAGACCCAGTTGACGGGACTTACAATGGTAACAATTTCCATTACAGCAAATCCGATCTTCTCAGCAAGTTTGGTCAAAGCGTATTTGTTGAAGAGATTCAGATGCCGGGGGAAGTGATATCCGCCCCAGTATCCTTTCTTAAAAAGACCGAAATCGATCGATCCGGTATTGTCAGTTACGATCACCAGGCGCCCGCCGGGCTTTAGTAGACGATGTACGGACTTCAGGATGACGTCCGGCCTCTCAACGTGCTCGATAGTCTGAATCATGAATACGAGGTCGTAATGATCCAATGGAAGATCCAGCCCATCCACACTACCGTAATGAACGGTGATACCAGCCCGCTCGGCAGCTTCTACGGCACGCCGGTCGAGATCGACGCCCTCAAGCGACCAGGTTTTGTTTCCATACTCACGCAGTAAGCTAACGTGAAACCCGTCCTCGCATCCGACGTCGAGAATGCGGGCGCCGTCCGCTAGATCACGGCAGCTGGCGAGCAGGCGCTTTGCCTCGAGCCGGGAACGTACCTTGTGGACAAAACCAAAATCCTTCTCCGTGAAGTCAAATGCGTGATACTCCGGCGGATAGATCGTCTCCATATCCGACATCTGTGGGCGCGGGTTGAGGTAAACGAGCTCGCAGGACCGGCACTGGAAGGCGGTGAACATATCGTCCGTTGTTTTGTATTCGTAATCCTTTCCCTTCCCGACCAGCTCAGCTTCATGTGTATCGCAAACGCAGCAAAAGGAAGGGATCGGATCAAGCCGGCTGTTTTGCATAGTCCAGTACCCTCACCGACCTGTCAACCAGCGCATCGCTGTGTTTGCGCATTGATATAACAGAATAATTTGAACGCAGCTCGTCCACGATCTTTCCGACTCGAGCGAGCTTTTGTTCGATCGCCATATTCATTGCCGGAAAGAACTTTAACTCGGGGACATCGTCTCCGTTGAGGAAATCGAGAGGATGCAACAGTATTGAAGGATCGACATTGGTATAGCGGCATAAGCTAAGAGCCATTCGCCAATAGTACCTTGCCGCCGCCGGTGAAAGTGTTGACAGATACAACAGATAACTCGCGTGGATCGGCGTTTTGACGATAGGCAGTGTTGTGACAGGGATCTCCATGATCGTCCGGTCGCCGACCTGCCACGAATACGGCTTCAGAGTGCGAAACCCATCGGAAAACTTCCCGAAAAGCTTCTTCCGCTTTTCGCGTTCCTCGTCGCTCATTTCGGGCGACTTAAAGAAATAGTAGGCTCTGGCGAGAGGCGCGATATAAGTCGGCAAGGTCGAGCAATCGTACACATACCCGCGCTCCGCCAATACTTCGAGTACGGTTGGCGAAAGGCTGTAGCCTGGCCCGCGAAAACCCTTTGTGACCTTGCCGGTCACGTTTTGGATAGCTGCTTCGGTCCTCTCGAATTCGTCGACTAATTCGGGCTTGGTGTAAAGGTGGAGCCATGGCTCGTGGTTGAAACTATGATTTCCTATCTCGTGTCCGGCAGCGGCGATCGAAGCGATCGCCTCGCGGTTTTTTTCGAGGGCGGCGTCCTGGCCGACGATGAAAAAAGTGATCTTTAGGTCACGGTCTTTCAGGAACTTGAGGACTCGAGGCACTACGAGATCCAAATACGAAGGGAAAGTCTCCCACCCGGCGTCGCCGTGGGTTTTCATATAGGACCACTTATTGTCGAGATCGAGCGAAAGGCTCGCAATTCTTGTCATTTGCCCGCCTCAAACGTTTCCGCAAAAAACCGCTCAGCAAGCTGTACGGTCTCATTCACGTTGAGAGTTCCGTTGAGGATATGTGATGAGTTCACCACGTAAACGCCATCGACCGACGATCGCATCGCGGGTAGAGCCTTTGAATAATTTACGACGGGTAACGGAAAGACATTTCTGACACGCGACACCTTGAACGCGATGACATCTTTTCGCCTGAAATTTGGGTACATTCTGGCAATCTCTTTAAGAAAGGTCCTTTCGATCTGTTCGTCGGATTTGTCGAAAAGGTCATCATTGGGAGAAACGTATCTCGGTAGGTATACGAGAGCATTTCCATTGAAATCCTTTTTATCGACAAGGGCAGTCATTTCGATGATGCCCGTGAAGGGCGACTCGTCCGTGATGTTCGTAACATAGAACTGTGAAAGCGAACAACGCATCACTACAGAAGCGCAGACAATTCCCTGGTACTTCACGTTCGCAAGCATTTCACGTTCTGTCGGGTGTGCGTCTACGAGCAGCTTTGCTGCCGTACCCGAGGGGCAAGTGAGAATCACCTTGTCGAAGTGGGCCGTACTGGCCGTTTCAGGGAATGTCACGACCTGACCCTTGCCGAGGCTAGGCTCAGAAATGAAGGCACCGGAAAATCCCGGGGCGACCGCGGCTGCCGCCTGAAAGTCAGCGTATTTTGTTAGCCGCGTGACATTCGGTTTAACGTCATTGACCCGGCGGGCAGGCAGAGTCGCGACACGTATGACGCCGCTTTTCAATTTTTCGATCGACTCGACCTTCGCATTGCACCGGATCTCAACACCCTTTTCCAACAAAACCTCGCCAAAACGCTCGAGAACTCTTGCATAGCCGCCGCGTACATAACCGAATTGCTCGCGCTTCATGCCGGAAGATCGAGCAGCGTACATTCGCTGGATCGTGGCCCAGATAAATGCAGCCGACGTTTCCTTATAGGCTTCTCCAAGTTTGGCCTTGAGAAGCGGCTTCCAGATCTTTTCGAAAGTCCTTTTGCCTGACAGCTTTGTCAGCCATTTTTCTACCGTGACCCCTTCAAGCTTTTTCCAGTTCTTAACGCGCGATGCCCAGAAGATCGTGGCCCCCAGCCTAAGCTTGCTGATCAGGTCGAGCGGAGGAAACTGAAGAAACTCTTTCAGATTCGACATCGAAACCAGTTCGCCGCCGGAATAAAATCCTGTTTTGGTTTCAGTCCATTGAAACTCATCTCCGAGGCCGAGCTCCTCAACGATCTTTCGAGTGTGTTTATCTGAGGCGAGCGTTACATGGTAGTGCTTATCCCAGACAACGCCACCGATCTCCCACGTCGAAGCCAGGCCGCCTATATGGTCAGCCGACTCGAAGAGAGTGACTTTGGCACCGGATTCCGCAAGACGCAGCGCAAGCGTCATACCGAGAAAACCTGAGCCAACAATGGCGATCTTTTGATCCATATTACGAGGGGCAGACTATCGCGCGGCGATGAGTTCGTCGTGCGTTACGATGGCTTCAGCCGGTCGCTCCGAATATTCGGTTACTTGTCGAGCCGAAATTGTGTAGCCCAAACCGCACTCACAGCTGACTTCAAGATCATCTGGATCGCTGTCTGAGAATTTGTGAAATAGCAGCCCGCACTTGCAAACGGCACCGACCGACCGGGCCGGGGAACCGAGCACCAGGTGAAAGTCGGGAACGGAACGAGTTACGACAGAACCCATTCCCACCATCGCCCAGCGGCCTATCTCAAGGTCATTGCCGATAATACAGCCGGCACCGATGGTCGAGCCTTCGCGGACCAGCGTCGGTACGGTATGTTCATCAGGCTCTGACGGGCGAAGGGATTTGAGATCGGGGAAAGTAGCCCTGGGGAAACGATCGTTCGTAAAAGTGGTCGACGCAGAGATCATTACACCGTCCTCGATCGTCACGGCCGCGCAGATGTACACCATTGCGTTGATCTTTACCCGGTTGCCGATCTTAACGTCATAGGCGATGTAGCTTTTCTCTCCAACGATACATTCTTCGCCGAGCGACGCTCCGTGACGGATATGAACGTTATCCCAAACGCTCGACCCTTCGCCGATCTGAACGCCTTCCTCGATAATTGCTGTTGGATGGATCCTGGCCATTATTTTACGGCAAGCGCCTTTTCAGTCACGGGCTGCCAAAGGTCCTGGTTGAGCGACTTATAAGCGGCCTCGATCACCTGTACTGACGCTAAGGCGTCGGCCGGGGTGATATAAAGGTCTTCTTTGCCTTTTAACGCATTCGAAAAGTTCTCTATTTTTCCTCTGAATGACGCCACCTTGTCATATCCTTTTCCGATGATCGTCCAATCGGGGCTCGAGTTAAGCCGGTACTTCGATTCACGCCATCCGACATGTAGCGTGCCGTTGGTTCCATAGATACTGATAAAATACGGAAGGTCCTTATTTATACCCCACGCGAGATCGACGCTTGCTATCACGTTCTCACCGGTTCGTGCGAACATCTTTACGTTTTCTTCGACAGACAGTCCCTGCGTCCCGCCTGCGTCAACGACGAGGACCGCGTCGATGGCTCCCATGAAATAGCGGATGATGTCGACCGAATGGGTGCCGTTGTCGATCAAAACGCCTCCGCCCGACATTGCCGGGTCCGAATTCCATCGGCGGGACATATCCACTTTCGCGGTAAAAGCGTTCTCAAAGTGCAGGACCTCGCCCAGGACACCTGAGGCCAAAATGCCCTTTGCTTTTATGACGTCCTCGCAATACCGGAATTTTGACGCCATCGTAAAAAGGACATTGTTCTTTTTCGCCGCGGCGATCATTCGCTCAGCGTCGTCGGCGGAAAGGCACAGGGGTTTTTCACACAATACCGAGGTCCCGCGTTCCGCGAAGAAACATGTGATCTCGGGATGTGAAACCGGCGGTGTAGCAACGATGACTGCGTCGAGGCCTAGGTCGGCCAGCTGCCGATAATCGGCATAATTTTCGCAACCGGCGATCTCGGCCAGAGCGATCGCTGCTTCGCCGCGGATGTCTGCGACGGCGGCTAATTCGCAGCATTTGCTCTCACCGAATGCCTGAACGTAGGCCTGGGCTATTCCGCCTGCTCCCACTATTCCAAACCGCATCTTTCGCCCGCTGGACGATCCTATTTCTTTTCTTTTCATGATCTTTATGAATTTACAGTCTGATTATCGACGCCTAAGTGCCGCTGCCGCGCTCTTTACGTTCTCGGCAATGTACGCGACATGCTCGTCCGTGTATTTCTCGTTCCACGGAAGCACGAGAACATCGTGGAGAGCTTTTGCAGTCGCGGGATATTTGTCCATTGAATAATCCACCGCTTCCGGGCGGGCGAGATTGAAAGGAAAATGACTGTCTCCGAGCGTGTTCTTCTCCTGAAATACCTGACACATGAATGCCGGCTTGACGATATATCGCGGTGCCGAGAAGATATTTTTCTCCTTCAAGAGGTTTGCCATGCCGACAGAGCCGCCCTCGATCTTGCTGTCATCGACCGTCAGGCAGTATTTCCAATAAACGTGCGTCGAGCCTTCAGCGATCACCGGGGTTTCGATACCGTCGATATTCCCAAGAAGCTCGGTCAGCATCGCGGCGGTCCGCCGACGGTTATTGACGCATTCTTCAAGCTTTTCAAGCTGGCCGAGGGCAACTGCTGCCTGAAGCTCGCTTACACGGTAATTCAGCGCCATGAAGTAGTGGTCCGCGTTAGCGTCACCGTAACCCCAGGCCTTATTGATATAGAGGAACATATGCCGTGCGATCTTTTCGTCATTGGTGACGACCATTCCGCCCTCGCCCGTGGTCATATGCTTGCCTTGCTGCAGACTGAAGCAGCCGATGTCGCCGATCGTACCGGCATATTTGTAGCCGCATTTTGCCAAAAAGGTCTGGGCCGAATCCTCGATCACGGGCAAATTCTTCTCCTTCGCGAGCGCCATGATGTCGTCCATTTCACACGGATTGCCGAATAGATGCGTAACGATTATCGCTTTCGTGCGTTCACTTAATGCTGCCTCGATGGTGCGGGCAGTGACATTCAATGTTTTTGTGTCGACCTCGGCAAAAACGGGCACCGCTCCGCGATACATCAATGGCGTAAGAGCTCCCATGTCCGTAATCGATGTGGTAACGATTTCATCACCCGGGTTTGGATTCATGGTGGCAACGGCAATGTGGATCGCCGCCGAGCCCGAGGTGCACGCATACGCATATTTTGCCCCGAGCTTTTCAGCGAACGCCTTTTCAAGCATTTTGCCGAACCTGCCCTTGGTGGTTGTCAGCGTGCCGCTCTCAAGGGCCTCGGTCACATATCGCTTTTCTGCCTCGCCGAACGTGCGTCCGGACGCGTCTTGATCCGATGGCAGAACCATCAGCCTTTCAGGTTGTGTTACAGGTGTCATATATGTAGGTATGTATTAGTCTGCAGGGTTTCCCGAGACTGTGTTAAGTCTCTCTGCCGGTAAAGAAGGTCTAATTGCGTTAGATTTCCGAAACCAACGCGATCCGGCCAGGTGAGTAAGTAGTTTTAGGTGGCCCGCTATGGTTTTAGCGGTTTTCATTTTGGAAATGCCGAATAATCGGACACTAAGGACCGTTGGAAATTCTACGACGCGGCCGCCGTTCAGGTCAAGGATTCCCAACATCTCTGCCAGGCCCAGAAAGCCATTTTCCCGAAGGGTCAACCCAGCGATCGAGCTGCGTCGATAGACCCGGAAGCAACTTGTGTAGGTTGCTAGCTTCGATCGCAAGACCCGGCGATAGAGGAACGACGCACCTCGCGAAAGAAAGAGCCGCCAGCCGGGAACGTTAAGCACACCGCCGTTTCGATGATAGGGCGACGCCGTGACCAGGTCTACTTCGGCGGTTAAAAGCGGAAGCATCTTTGAAAGCTCGTGCGGATCGTAGCTGCAATCACAATCCATCGAGCACACGATCTCGGTCTCAGCAGCCCTCAACCCGGTCATTATTCCGGCAGCTACACCTTTGTTCGTTTCATGCTGGATGATACGTACGTTTTCCTTGGCTCCGAAAAGAGAATTGAGAAGCTCAAACGTACGGTCGCTGCTCCGGTCGTCTACGAATACAAAATTTGGCTGATAATTGTGCCTAACAAGATCCGATTCGACGGCCTTGAGGATGTTACTGAGATAGGGCAGGGTCTCCTGTTCGTTGTAACACGGTATGACGATCGACACCGGGACCTGTGATGCCTGGGAGGCTCTCGGTGCGGTCACAGGTACCTCGGCCGCAGCGTCACGCTTTAGGTTCGTGCTGGATTCCGAACCGAGATCCAGCAGGTCCACACCACTTGTCCACTCAAATAGTGACAGATTCTCATTCAGGATCCATTCCATCTTATCGAGTTTTCGGTAATGGCGGATGCGATTATACCGGGAAGCGGCCGAGATCCGCGGCTGTTCAGGATCGAGTTCCCATACGTGCAGGTAGAACACAAACGGGTCGTCGTGACTCTTTCGCCAGCCTTTCACCGCCTGACGCATCAATGTATAAGGCACTTGCCTGTAATAATTGCCTCCGGAGATCGGCAGTAGACCCACACCAAGATCCATCGTGGCATAAGGAAATTCCCAGATCGGACCGGCTTCTGTGTCGATCTTGTGTGCGACGCGCTTTTCCTTATCGACACTCGAATCGGGCAAAAGTGATGCGTCGTACGCGAATCCCTCACCAGCAAGAATGTCGAGTATCCAGCCGCCCTTTTCAAATGATAATTTCTCGGCCGCCCGGTATCCGACGACTTTTTTCCCGCAGGCATTTTCGATGGCGTCGCTGGCACGCCGAAGATCGTCGCGAAATTCATCCGGGGTAAGATTGTTGGGGCTGCGATGGTAGAAACCGCGGCTTCCGACCTCGTGCCCACGCGACGATATTTCGCGGACCAGTTCGGGATTAAGATCGGCGATCCACCCCAGAACGAAGAATGTTGCCTTAGCGTCGTGACGGTCGAGCAGATCGAGAGCCTTCAGGGTGTTCTGTTCGTATCGCGGCTCAAAATTCTGCCAGTTACGCTGCTGGATCAGATTTCCGAAGGCACCCACGTGGAAATAATCCTCGACAAGGATCGTCAGAAAATTTCGGTTTTTAGGGTCCTTTAACATTCTCGGTCGAGTGGCTTGCAGCGGCAGGTGAGTCGGTCATAGCCGCCGTACTGGCACTATAAACTCTTAAAAAATGTAATTTTCCGTTTTAGGCGGGGTCCGATCAGGGGCGCATTGCGGGAAGATGTTCTGTGGTTACGATCGAACCGCGGCGGCTTTGGAGTTCGAGCGAGGCAGGGAAGCGATCTTGACCGGTATGCCAGGAAGGGCCTTGCGGCGACTCGCTGTACCTTTAGCGAGCAGCCACTCTTCTACTATCTTAACAATTCGGGCGGCAGAAAAGCCATCCCCAAATGGATTGGCTTTATGCTTCACCGATTCGATCCACCTGTTTATCGCGTACGTCTGATCGAGGATCTCCTTAAGCGACTCGTGGCCGACAAGTCGGGCAACACCCGCCTGGACGGCTTCGGGGCGTTCCGTATTCTCTCGAAGCACGAGAAGCGGCTTGCCAAGTGTAGGGGCCTCTTCCTGAACGCCGCCGGAATCTGAAACTATCAGCCACGCCGAAGTCATCAATGTCAGAAAATCATGGTAATCGAGCGGCGGCAGCAGGTGCACGCGGTCGTGCCCTCCGAGGATCCTGGTGGCGACCTTTCGCACATTCGGGTTCGGATGCACCGGGAAATAAAGGCACGTGTCACCATTTTTACCGATAAATTCGGCGATCATTTCCAGATTTTTTTCCAATTGAGGACCAAAACTTTCGCGCCTATGGGTTGTGAGAAGAATGCGGCGCTTACCTTCGGACGCCTTGATAAGTTCGACGATCTTCCGGTCCGGTGTAAGGTTTTTAAGTATCTGGTTTAGAGAATCAACGACAGTGTTTCCCGTGACAAATACCTTTTCGTACGGCACGCCCTCCGAAATGAGGTTGAGTTTGTTCTTTTCTGTCGGGGCAAAATGGAGCGATGCCATCTGAGAGATCAACCGGCGATTCATTTCCTCGGGAAAAGGGCTCATGATATTGCCCGACCGCAGTCCGGCCTCAACGTGGCCGACAGGTATTTTTCGATTGAATCCGCTCATCGCCCCGGCAAGGGCTGTGGCGGTATCGCCCTGAACGATGATCATGTCCGGCTTTTCGGCATCCAGGATCTTGTCCAGTTTCGCCATCACTCGTGCGAGGACCTGGTTAGGGTCCTGGTTCCGGCGCATCACCTTAAGATCGTGATCGACGCTGATATGGAGGGATTTGAGGAATGGTTCGAGCAGCGTAGTGTGCTGGCTTGATGAGACGACCGATGATCCCATCTGTTTCCGGCGAAGCTCTTGGATCACAGGTGCCAGCTTGATCGCCTCCGGCCGGGTGCCAAACAAAACCAGCACCTTTTGCGTGCTATCGTGATCAGACGTGATCGTTCCGTTTTCCCGAACTAAGGCATCGAACATAAGTGATGGATGAGCGCAGAGAACCCCTGTGATAACATAGTTTTAAATCCACACGGATTCCGTTTTTTGCCGGTTTTTATGAGGCTTTACCTCGTCATCCTGATATTGACCGTTACCGTTACAAATGCCCAGCTACCGGCCCCGACACCCTCAGAGATACGTGAAGAAGTTCTAGTCACGACAGATCGCATAGAAACACGTATTGGCGACACGCCGGCGAGCGTGGTCACGTTTTCATCGCTGAAGATCGCGTCCACGGCGTCGCCTGTAATCGATGATGTTTTGCGCCAATCGGTCGGATTCTCGATATTTCGACGTTCGAGCAGTAGAAACGCCAATCCTACCACGCAAGGCGTCAGCCTGCGAGGCGTCGGATCAAGCGGGGCGAGCCGGTCGGTTGTCCTGTTTGACGGAGTGCCTCTTAACGATCCATTCGGCGGCTGGGTGCAGTGGAACCGGGTCAACTCCATTGCCGTCGAAACGATCGAAGTTCGCCGCGGCGGCTCGTCGAGTTTGTATGGGAATGCGGGCTTAAGCGGAGCGGTCAACATCAAGCCCCGCAAGTACGACGGCCGGTATCTTCTGTCCGCCGATGTTTTTGGCGGTTCCCAAGGGACACTTTCGGGCTCGGCTTTCGCGGGTTTGCATGCGGGCCGATGGCGTCTTGATAGCTCCGCTGCCAGTTTTCAGACCAGAGGATATAAGCCGGTGGACGAGGCTGTCCGGGGCCCGATCGATGTTTTTGCAGGGGTGCGGAGCACGAATCTCTCATTTACCGCGGCCCGCGACGTCGGAAAAAACGCATCACTCTTCTTACGGCCGTCCTCTTTTGGCGAAGTGCGAACAAACGGCACCGGTGCCCAGACAAACAGGACACATATCAGGCAGGGAGTAGCGGGAGCCGACATTCTATTGAACAAATCACGCCATCTCAAGATCATCTGGCGTGCATTTGGCGGCACACAGGTTTTTGATCAGGTCTTTTCGGCGGTAAACGCCGCGCGAACCGCAGAGTCCGTCACGCGGATCCAGAGAAGCCCGGCACAGAATGCAGGCTCAACAGTGCAGGTATCATTTATTGCCGGGAGCCATGTGATCCTTGCCGGGGCTGACGTCCGTAATGTACGCGGTTCGAGCGATGAGATCGCGTACGCAAGCGGAATACCGACGGCCCTGATCGACGCGGGCGGCCGCGAAACGACGGCCGGTGTATTTGCTCAGGATTTTCTGCGATACGGGCGATTCGTCCTGGCCGGGCGACTTAGGTATGACCGCTGGCGAAATTATCGCGGGCAGGCCGCCGGCCGTCCTCTCACCGCGGTTTCGGCCGCTTCAACCAATTATCCTGACCGCACCGAAGACGCGTGGAGTCCGCACATCGCGGCCCTGTTTCACATGACCGCCGACCTGTCCGTCTACGCTGCCGCCTCCCGCAGCTTTCGTTCACCTACCTTGAACGAACTCTATAGGGGTTTTCGTGTCGGTAACGTGATGACCTTGTCGAACGAAAATTTGGCAGCAGAAAGGGCAGGGAATGTAGAGGCTGGCGCCGCCTTCAACCGCAAGCATTATTCCGTGAGATCCAGCGTCTTTAGTACGGAGATCCAAGGAGCCGTCGGGAACATCACCCTTTCAGTCACACCGACTCTGATCACTCGCCAGCGGCAAAATGCCGGAACTACCCGATCGAGCGGTGTCGAGGTCGAAGGCGATGTGAGGTTTCGGCGGTTCGAGGCTTCGGCCGGATATCTATTTGTCGATTCGACAGTGACCAGTTTTCCATTCAATCCTGCCCTCGTGGATCTATGGGTTCCGCAGGTCGCAAAACACCAGTTGACTGCCCAGATCCGGTATGCAAATGAGCGTTGGACTGTCGCGGTCCAGGCTCGTGCGGCAGGAGGTCAGTTTGACGATGATCTAAATGCATTTCGTCTGGAACGATTCGCACAGGCAGATGTTTATGTTTCCAGAACGCTAAGCGATGACCTAAGAATATACGCAGGAATTGAGAACGTTTTCAATTCCAGATATTCGATCGGCCGGACGCCGATCAGAACAGTTAGCTCGCCGATAAATGCACGGATCGGTATAAGGTGGAAATAAAAAAAGGGCCGACGAAACGACCCTCGCCAGGGTCCAAAACGTCCGTGACACCTACAGCAAGGAACTCGATGCCAACACGCCGCCGCCCGCGGCCTCGTCGATGCGATATTTGCACCCAAAAACCTCCGCGAAAGCCTGATTCTTGCCCTTCAGACCGGTCTCCATACGAACACTCCCCAAATTGGCGCATTTGTTTTTCCCCGAGGCCTGAAGTGTGCATCTAATCGGTTACCAGAGAAAACCGATGGAAAACAGGTTGTAAATATGGTTTTACTTGTCATTGCTGGCTGGTCTTGGGAACGATTGTATTAGCCACTTATAAGTGGATGACTAGAAGAATCTCATTATGACGACAAAAGTTTTTATATTTCTGCTCTTGATTACTACTTGTTATGCAGTTTCTTTCTCCCAGGCTTCCGACGATAAAACTGATGCGAAGATCAGTAACATTCCGGACTTTGAACTTTCCCCTGAAGCGAAAGCTGCCGGAATAGACGGAAAGTTGATTGTCAGTTTAACCGTCGGGAAAGATGGCAGAGCGTCTAATCTCAGAATTTATGGAGCGCCAATGTGGCCATGCGGAAAAAATCCAAAAGATGAAGTAGTAGAGAACGTACGCAAAGCGGTTAAGCAGCATTTACTGTCTGCAAAGTTCGAGCCTGCAACGAAAAACGGGGAGCCAAAATCCTCCGATGTGCAAATTACTTTTTTGCTTAGTGAAATGTTTACGAAAGCGAATGATTTTAAACAGATCGAAGAAGGTTTAAAGAAAGGGATTAGTCCGCCGCTCGTTGAAATAAAGGATATACATCTTCGTGCCACGACATTGCCTAAACAGCTTATGGGCACTAGGAATTCGCCCAGTTACAGATTGACTGAAATGCAAATACTCGTAGATGAAAATGGAGATGTTATCAGTGCAGGTGGCTTAAGGTCCGGCCAAGCGGAGCTTCGCGAGGCTCGGAAACTTGTATGCGAAGCAAAGTTTAAACCGCTTATTCTGAATCAAAAGGCCGTTAAGATGACCGGAATCGTAATGTACGGCCTTTTTTGATTTGGTCTTTCAGCTAAAGCTAATATTGCGAAGTGACTGGGGTTTCCGCGCGAAGGAAATCAGGAATGAAAGACATTGCACAGGAAACGCTTGGCAGTGAATCATTTTGAAAATACGTATGCCAATTGGTTTTACAATCATGCGTTTGACTTCAACTTTGCGTTTTTTGCGGCTTTGCGCGAGCTTCTTGCTATTGTGCAAGAGTTTCGTGTTATAAAGACGTGGTGCCGGGAAAATGCGGAGCCCGAGCGTGACGTGCTGGCCTTCGCATCTGTTATTAGATTTTTCAAAGATCCTCTCAGATTCAACGGTTTCTGACAGTCTATTCTGGTGGGCCCGTACATCCTGGTGACATCAATGCTGGCTGTTTGACGCTGATGATCGGGTAATTTTCCGCCTCGGCGTTTTTCTCCAGCCAATCGAGATACTCTTCAGGGATCGACATATCGGAAAAGATCGCCTCGACGGGGCACTCAGGCAGGCATGCGTCACAGTCGATGCACGTGTCCGGATTTATCAGCAGGCGGTCAGGTGTTTCGTGAAATGCCTCGACCGGACATACGGCTGCACAGTCGGTGTATTTACATTCGATACACGGCGTGGTGACGATATAAGTCATTAACTTAGAGATTCTCCTCGCGTTTGAGAGCAAAAGCCAAGTTAAAACCGTAATATCCTGCGGCTTACTTGTCAAATCACCCCGTTCAAGTGATAAAATGCCTTTTATAAACAAGCCTTTACGAGTTTCTTTTCTCAGGAAAACCAGATGAAAAACAATAAAGCTGAACGTGAATTGTCACTCGATTTTTTGCGTGTGACGGAGGCTGCCGCCATCGAGTCGGCTAAGACGATGGGACAGGGTGATCGAAAATATTCCGATCACGTCGCCGTTGAAGCCATGCGCGAGGTAATGGACTCGGTTCCAATGCGCGGGCGGATCGTCATAGGTGAAGGCGAACGCGATGAGGCCCCGATGCTTTATATCGGCGAGGAACTTGGCGGCGGGAACTATTCGGATGACGCGCGCGCCGAGTTTCCCGAGGTGGATATTGCGGTCGATCCGCTTGAGGGCACTAATCTCTGTGCACTAGGTGCGAATAACGCAATCGCTGTGCTTGCTGCGGCCGAACGTGGAGGCCTCCTTTACGCACCGGATATCTATATGGACAAGATCGTGGTTGGCCCTTCCTGCCGAGGTTCTGTCGATATCGAAGCACCGGTCGAAGACAATTTGAAAAATATCGCCCGCCGGCTCGGACGCGATATCGACGATCTAACGGTGATTTGCCTCGACCGCGGCCGGCATAAACAGCTCATCGCGGATGTGCGTGCGACCGGCGCCCGCATTCGCCTCATTTCTGACGGCGATCTTTCAGCCGGTATTTCCGCCGCGGTAGCCGGAACCAACATTCACGCTTTAATGGGGATCGGCGGCGCACCGGAGGGGGTCATAACCGCTGCTGCGATGAAATGTTTGAACGGCGAGATCCTGGCAAAACTTGTCTGGGACCCGGCACGCCTCGGCGTCGACAAATCGAAGGTTCCCGAGGAAGCCGTTATTATGAGGCGACTCAGTGAAATGGGTATTACCGACCCGAACAAAATATACGATACGAATGACCTCGCCCCCGGGAAAAAGATCATCTTTGCGGCTACGGGTGTCACTGACGGAGCTCTGCTTCGCGGAGTGAGATTCTTTGGGGCTGGTAAGCGCACCCATTCGGTTGTTATGACATCTGACTCGAAAAACATCCGCTTCGTCGACACTGTGCATGTGGAAGGCGGGCCGGATGCAGTCATACGCTTCTAATGGCTGAATCAACCCCATACGTCCTCGATCTAAGCCAAGTCGGCGCTGGCGATGTAGCCATCGTCGGAGGCAAATGCGCGAGTCTCGGTGAGCTTTTTCGAGAACTGACCATCCAAGGCGTACGTGCGGTTGATGGATTTTCCACAACAAGTCACTCATATCACACACTTCTGGATACGGACGGCTTGCGCGGCCGCTTGAAGAAGCTGCTGAAGGGTCTGGACGTAAACGACATAGATGAATTGGCCCGTGTGGGCAGCGAAGCTCGGCGGCTGATGCTCGAAACGCCTTTTCCAAAAGAGGTCGAGGCCGCGATCACGAAGGCTTACAACGAACTCGGAGAACGCATAGGTAAGAAGAATTTCGAGGTTGCCGTGCGTTCATCTGCGACTGCTGAGGACCTGCCTGACGCTTCCTTTGCGGGGCAGCAAGACACGATCCTGAATGTTCGCGGTGAGCGTCGGATCATCGAAGCATGCCACGAATGCTATGCTTCGCTATGGACCGACCGGGCGATCTCATACCGCACTGCAAAGGGCTTTGACCACTTTGATGTTGCTTTGTCGATCGGTATTCAACCGATGGTTCGATCGGACATAGCTTGCTCAGGTGTCATGTTTACGCTCGACACGGAGAGCGGTTTTCGCGATGTGGTCGTGATTAACGGTGCATGGGGCCTTGGCGAAGCGGTGGTTCAGGGCATGGCGACGCCTGACGAATGGATCATCTTCAAACCCACGCTCAAGCTCGGTTTTCGCCCGATCGTCACGCGAAAACTCGGTGTCAAAGAGGTCAAAATGGTTTTTGCCGACGACGGCACCGGAACTCAGGTTCGCGATGTGGTCGAAACGCAGCGAAATCGCTTTTGCCTCGCCGGATTTGAAGTGCTGGAGCTTGCCTCATGGGCGTGTAAGATCGAGGATCACTATTCGAAACTCGCCGGCCGATCGCAGCCGATGGATATCGAGTGGGCAAAGGACGGCATCACAGGCGAACTATTTATCCTTCAGGCCCGTCCTGAAACGATCCATGCGCAAAACACGGACAATTTTATCGAGAAGTACAAGCTCGTCGGTGGTCATGGGGCACCGCTTGTTTCGGGAGTCGCTGTAGGAGAAAAGATCGGCCACGGCACGGCTCATGTGATGCTCGATTCGGCCAAGTTAAATACTTTCAAACAGGGCGAGATCCTGGTCACGTCGATGACAGACCCGGCATGGGAGCCGATCATGAAGCGGGCCTCGGCTATCGTTACTGACCGCGGTGGCCGCACCTGCCACAGCGCGATCATCAGCCGCGAACTTGGCATTCCGTGTATCGTTGGTTCCGGTGATGCTACCGAAAAAGTTAGGAATGGTACAGACGTTACAGTCAGCTGCGCAGAGGGCGAACGAGGCAATATTTATTACGGCAAGATCGACTTTAAGGTCGAAAAGCAGATGATCACCGACAAGGAGCGCCCGACCACGCAGGTCATGATGAATGTTGGCGATCCGGATCACGCATTTACCGTTTCGCGGCTGCCAAATGATGGCGTAGGGCTTGCCCGGCTCGAATTCATTATCAACAACCACATCGGCATTCACCCGATGGCCCTGGTTAATTATCCGAATCTCAAGAAACCGGCGGATATCCAACTGATCTCGAGCCGTATTCTCGAGGAGGATCCGAAAGAGTTTTTTGTCCGTTCGCTCGCCGAGGGCATCGGGCGCATCGCCGCCGCATTTTATCCCAAACCGGTCATTGTCCGAATGTCTGATTTCAAGTCAAACGAATACGCGATGCTGGTCGGTGGCAGGGAATTTGAGCCGGTCGAGGAGAATCCGATGATCGGATTTCGCGGAGCTTCGCGATACTACGACGACCGCTACAAGGCTGGATTTAAGCTGGAATGTCTCGCCCTATTGCGTGCCCGTGAGGACATGGGACTGGTCAATATCAAACCGATGATCCCGTTCTGCCGGACCGTCGAAGAGGGTGAAAAGGTGATCGCGCTCATGGCGGAATACGGACTTGTGCAGGGTGAGAACGACCTTGAGATCTACGCAATGTGTGAGCTGCCGGCGAACGTGGTATTTGCGTCCGAGTTCCTCGAGGTTTTCGACGGTTATTCGATCGGGTCGAACGATTTAACTCAACTTGCTTTAGGACTAGACCGCGATTCCGAGATGGTCGCTCATCTTTTCGACGAGCGAAACGGAGCGGTCGAAAAAATGGTTGCGATGGCGATAGACGCTGCAAAAGCCGCAGGCAAAAAGATCGGCATTTGCGGCCAGGCTCCGTCCGATTATCCTGAATTTGCTGAATTTCTCGTTAGACGTGGAATTAACTCGATCTCGCTTAATCCGGACACAGTCATACAGACGACCCATCAGATCCTCGAGACCGAAAAGCTGGTCAACGGCGGCCAATCCTCGGCGTGAACATCCTGCCCGAATGTCGATCTTGAACGAAGGTTATAGCCCGGTTGCGCATGCAGCTGCTCGACGCAGGCAAGCGATACGAGTTTGGGCCATTTTGATGATCGTCATCGGCTTATGGACCATCGCGATCATTGCCGCACCCGTTACAAAAGCCGGCGGTGTTGAGGGCTTTTCATCTCCCGTGTATACCTTTTTTAGCTATATCTGTCATCAGATTCCCGACCGATCTTTCCATTTGTTGAGCCATCAACTCGGCGTTTGTTCACGTTGTTTCGGCGTGTATCTTGGGCTTTTACTTGGGATAGCCATTTACCCGATATGGCGAGGCGTAGATACGATAGAGCCCATCCCCCGGTTTTGGTTATTCCTGTCACTTATTCCGGTTTCCATCGACTGGTCACTCACAGCCTTTGGTATTTGGGAAAACACCCAGGCTTCGCGCCTGATAACTGGGTTGATCCTTGGCATCGCGTGTGCGACTTTTATCGTCCCCGCGGTAGTGGAGATCACTCAGAATCTCAGACGTCGGGCCGTCGGCGCGTGACTTTTCCGCGGTAAACGAACTTTTATTGACTTGTTTTCGTAGAAAGAGGAAGATTGAAAAACATCATTATTATGGCTATCACAAAGGAAAGTTCAGTGGAAATGGCCAAACGCGATCTCGCGAAGAGGCTTGATATCGATGTTGAGGACGTGAAGAAAATCTCGGTGTCGGACCGTGATTTTCCTGACATGTCATTGGGGGCTCCGGTCGACGGCGAGATGGCGGCTCAGATGATCTCGTCAGGTTGGGAGATCGAGTTAAACGCCAAAGGTAAAAACCATAACTATCGAGCCGATAAATATCAACTTCGTTTGCACAACTTTAAGGGCTCGAATTTCGTCATAGATAGCAAGTAATGGGTGACAGCCGACGGGTGACGGGAACCCCTTTCATCGATTACTTGGACCCAACGAGGAATTATGAACCGCAATAATATTTGGATACATGTAGGGATCGCGACCGTGATCATTACGCTCGCGGCCGTTCTTGGCCAGATCGATCGCTGGAGATCTGCACTCAAAACGCCGGTGAATAGTGTTCGGGTGGAAAGGAAGGTGCTGGTGGAGAAACGTTCCGCCTCGGCCCCTGAGATCCTCGTTAAGTTCAAGCCCGGTACGACCCTTGAGCGGATAAAATCCCTTGCGATCGGGAACAATGACCTTGTCACGGATCATATCGAATCGGTTCAGGGATTGACGGTCATAGATGATCTCGACAACGAAGACGCACAGGCCGTGGCCGATCAGTATGCGGCGATGTCCGATCATGTCGAATACGCCGAAGTAAATTACCAGATCAAGCTCGATGATCCGATCCAGAAACAGGATACGAGGAAGGCGTTTTTTCTTGATATTTCGGGCCCGCAGCCAAATGACCCGCACTTTGCAGATCAGTGGGCGCTTAATAATCTCGGAAACGACGGCGGCAAGGAAAGGGCCGATCTGGATGCACTGGAAGCGTGGTTGACCACTAAGGGCAGCGAGGACGTAGTAGTTGCTGTTCTCGACAGCGGCGTCGATTATACCCATGTAGACCTCAAGTCGAATATGTGGTTCCGACCGGAAGGCCTCGCACCCTATGTCGACGAGCAGCTTGGCACATTTAACGATCTCAACGGCTACAACGGCACGGACAACATAGCCGATCCGATGGATGATAACGGCCACGGAACGCACTGCGCCGGAATTATCGGAGCCGAAGGTAACAATGGTGAGGGCGTCACGGGCATTAACTGGAAGGTCAAGATCATGCCCCTCAAGTTCCTCGGCCGCGGTGGCTTTGGCTCGACGAATGACGCGATCGAGGCTATAAACTACGCGGTCGATAGGAAGAAGAACGGCGTGAATGTGCGGATCATCAGCGCGAGCTGGGGTTCGACTTCGAAGTCAAAGGCGCTCGAGGACACTATTCGCGCCGCCGGTGACGCCGGGATCCTTTTCGTAGCAGCCGCCGGAAACGACGGTTCAAATAATGACCGCCGGCCGCACTATCCCTCGAATTACGACCTTCCGAACGTTGTCAGCGTCGCCGCCCTCGACCGTACCGACAACCTTGCCAGTTTCTCGAACTTCGGCTTGAGGAGCGTTCACGTCGCAGCTCCCGGGAAAGCGATCCTATCGACCTGGTTAAATGACGATTACCGTGAAGCGTCGGGCACGTCGATGGCTACTCCGTATGTTTCTGGAGTTGCCGCACTTATCGTCGCGAATGAGCCAGGTATTTCGATGGACAAATTGCGTGGGCGGCTTTTAGGATCGGTCGATAAACTCGATGTTCTTAACGGGAAAGTCGAAACAGGCGGTAGGATCTGTGCCGCGAACGCATTGTCGAATGTGGTGAAGCGGCATATTCATTGACCAGAACAGACCATCTGATGCACTGCCTTGACGTTTTCGTGAAACTCTATTAACCAACGAAGCCATGAAGCTCTTGAAAGCCCGTGAACACGGGCTTTTTTGCTATTCCCAATGCTTGGCACGAGCTTTGCTATTACCATTAGCGAGCAATGGCCAAATCATTGCCTAGTAATATCGAAAGGGAGAAAATCATGAAAAACATCAGGAATTGGGCAACTTTAGGGGTATTTTCACTCTTGGTTTTGGGCATACCGGCGATTGCAAATGCGCAGTGGCGTGATAACCGTGATCGCGGCCGTTATGACGACAGGGACCGTGGCCGTTATGACGACAGGGACCGTGGCTATACCAATGGGGCATATGGAAATTATGGCAACATGAGCAACGTGGTCAGGAGCCTTAAAGACCGTACGCGTGCATTCGTCCACCAGCTCGATCGAGATCTTGACTATAGCCGAGCAAACGGTACACGCCGTGAGGACCAGATCAACGAGCAGGCAAAACGTTTCAGAGATGCGGTCAATCGCATAAACAACAACAATAATAATAACTGGGGACGGCGAGACAACAGTGTCGAGCGGGCTCTTCAGGTTGGATCACAGCTCGACAGGGCGATCTCGCGAATTAGGCTGAGCTATCAGTCGCAGGCTCTTTGGAGCAGCATTAACCGGGATCTGCAGATGCTTGGAAACGGTTATGGCTATAACACCCGCAACAATCGGGGCAACCGCAGCGGAGGTGGCTGGAATAACGGCAGGATGCCGAGCTGGTGGCCTTTCTAGGATTGATCACCTATCTTCATTAGTCTTAGGACCTTAGCCCGTTTCTTTCAAGATGCGGGCTTTTTTGTTTCCGGGTTGCGGGGAGCCAAGCCCCTTCGTTTAGAATAAACTTCAATGCCCGGAACGCTTTATCTCGTCGCAACGCCGATCGGCAATCTGCAGGACATGACCGTTCGTGCGGTAGAGGTGCTGCGGTCTGTTGATCTAATCGCCTGTGAGGATACGCGTCACACTCGCAACTTGCTCAATCATTTTCGAATTTCGAACCGGCTGACCAGTTATCACGAACATAATGAAAAAGAGCGTGCCGAGGAGCTTGCGGACAGGCTTGTCATTGGAGATTCCATCGCCATAGTGTCAGATGCGGGCACGCCGGGCATTTGCGATCCAGCCTTTCGTATCGTTGGCCGCGCGATCGAGGTCGGGGCCAACGTTATCGCAATTCCCGGCCCGGTTGCCTTTGTCGCGGCAGTCGTCGCCTCCGGACTGGCAACCGATGCCCTGTATTTCGGCGGCTTTCTACCATCAAAGAAAGGCGAGCGGGTTCGACGACTCGAACAGGTCCGCGATATTCCGGCAACACTTATTTTTTACGAAGCCCCGCATCGGATCGCGAAGTCATTGAACAGCTGCCTGGATATCCTTGGCGATCGGAAAGCTGTAGTTGCACGGGAATTGACCAAACTCCACGAAGAGATCGTCCACGGATCTCTTTCCGAGCTCGCGGCGCGATTTGGAGAAGATAAGGCGAAGGGCGAGATCGTGCTTTGCATCGAAAGGGCAGAAGGACAGGCCCGGGAGACTGGCCGAACCGATACAATCGGCACCCGCATCGACGAACTCATGCTCAAGGGGCTTGACCGAAAGAGTGCCCTAAAGAAAGCCGCTCGCGAGTTCGGACTCACACGCTCCGAAGCCTATCGGCAGACGATGGTATCAAAATAGCCCGGACAACGTCCCTAAATAAAAGTCCATCAAATTCACGGTTGCCAGTTGGCATTGTATCCCGGTCGTTCAGCATTTTCGAATTACCGGGGTTTTCTACGTCAATTTGCGGCTTTGTTTAATTTTTATTTGGAGTAATTATAACCATGAAAAAGATAATTTCGGCATTTGCCCTGTTGGTGGCCACGACAGTTTTCGTGTCTGCCCAGACGGATTACAACAAAGGTGAATTCTTTGTCGGCTTTTCTCACGGCCAGGTTGACACCGGCATTGACTCTGGTGATTCGGTCAATAGCTTTCTCCGTGACAGAGTTGGCTTCAACGGGTTTGAAACATCGGGTGTTTACAACGTCAACCGATACGTTGGGATCAAAGGCGACGTTTCAGGTGTCTATAACAGCACTCGATTTACATTCCCGGTAGGAGCACAGTCGGTTACTGTGGACACTAAGAATTCACTCTACAACTTCCTTGGAGGTTTGCAGATCAAGGACAATGCTAGCGATGGCAGGGTTAAACCATTTGCCCACGCCTTGATTGGAGCCGGCCACGGACGTACGAAGGTGAATAACCTGACCTGTACATCGACCCCGACGTTCGATTGCGGCGATGTCACCGATGTCAGCGACACGGGACTTGCCGGGGCCTTCGGCGGCGGAATCGACGTCAGGATCAACGATCGTGTTGATTTTCGTGCTATCCAGGTCGACTACAACCCGATCAAGTTCGAGAACAGCACCGATCATAATTTACGCTTCAGTATCGGTTTCGTGATCAAATAAACACGCTTTCGAACGCTAAAGCTAGAAAAAAAGAATCGAGGTCGTTTATCGAGAGCGGCCTCTTTTATTATTTGCGCAACCATCAGAAGTCCTATAGGCATCAAAGAACGCGATCGATAGGTCAGTCTAAAAATTCGGACATCATGGTTTTTTAAGCGATGAACTCCGGACGCTTGGCTGCCCATTCGTCGGACTATTTAAATGAGGTTAATTACATGCAAAGATTAGTGATGGGTCTCTTGTTGATCGCCGCAACCGCCATTCTGGGGATTGCCCAGGGAGCGGACCATAATGAAAAAGAGTTTTTTGTAGGGTATTCTAACGGCCAGGTTGACGGATCAACGGGTAGGTTCGTACATACGACAGCCGATTTCGGCGACACTGGCCCGTTGAAATTCCACGGAATTAACGTAGCCGGAGTGTATAACTTCACCCGTTATGTCGGGGTCAAGGCAGATGTTTCCGCGACCTTTCATGGTGGTGATTTCTCTATCCCGTTCACACCGACGACGACCGTGAACGGTAACGCCCGTAATTCACTTTATAACGTACTTGGCGGCGTGCAGATTAAAGATAATGCTGTTGAAGGGCGGGTGAAGCCATTCGCCCATATCCTGGTAGGGTTGGGCCATGCACGTACCAGGGTTGAATCAAACTGCACAGGGCTGAATTGCTTACTAATTACGCCGACGAGTACAGACACCGGGCTCGCAGGTGCATTTGGCGGAGGCTTGGATGTCAGGGTCAATGACCGTTTCGATGTTCGCGTTGGTCAGATCGACTACAATCCTGTTTTTCTTAAGGGCAACGATCTTCATAACGTCCGACTCAGTATTGGGATAATTATCAAGTGACCCCTAACTGACCGATAAGAATGGGGAGCTTTTTTACGGCTCCCCATTATTTTGGATCAATTTCTCGTAGTAAGCTCGGGCGGTAACTGCTTGTCGACCTTTGGCCTTTCCTTCAGGTCCGCGACTTTCAGCAATGTCATCATGATCGTCCGGGCGATCTTCTCCATCTTTTCGTAATCGATCTTCTCGGCATGGTCGCCGGCACGATGATAATCCTCGTGGACCCCCGTGAACCAGAAAACGATGGGGATGCCGTTGACTGCGTAGTGAAAATGGTCCGATCGAAAGAAAAATCGGTTGGTGTCTTTTGGATCGTCGTACCGATAGTCGTAATCCAGCTTCAGGTAAGAATCGTTAGAGCCTTTGGTAATAGCGCCGAGCGTAGTACTCATCATTTCCGAACCGATCACATAAACCCCGTTGGGTCCCGTAAGATCCTTATTCCGCTCGTTCGTGTCACCGGCCTTTCGACTGCGCCCGATCATGTCAATGTTAAGCTGGGCGACAACCTGCTTAATATCGACCGTGGGGAACTTGTTGAAGTATTGAGCTCCCCATAGTCCTTTTTCCTCCCCGCAGTGCCAGACGAAAAGTACGGAACGTTTAGGCCGCGTACCCGACCTTGCCAGAGCCTCGGCGATGGCCAGGACCCCCACGGTTCCCGAACCGTCGTCATCAGCACCGTTAAAGATCTTATCGTCGCCCGGAGCGTTCGGATTAACGCCCACGTGGTCGTAATGGGCCCCGATGGCGACCATTTCATTTTTAAGTTCGGGATCGCTGCCTTCCCAGATCGCTACCACGTTCTGCGTCCAGACGGTTTCTTTCTTTGTTACGGCGGCGAGGCTGGCTGACTTATTGATCGCGAAAGCCGTTGTCGAGACTTTGTTTCCCGACTCGCCCGAAAAGATCGCATCACCAACTGCCTGAGAAACCAGCATCACGGGCAGTGCGGGAGGTGCCTCTTCGCGCAGTTTGTCAGGATACATTCCGCCGCGGCCGCCGAGACCTCTGAACTGTGCCCAGTTGCTCTGCAGCTGGGGCGGTGCGATGACAATAATGCCCGCGGCCCCATTTTGCGTTGCATTGGTTACTGCGTCCGCCCATTCCGTGCCTTTTCCGTCCCGAAGTTCGGCCTGAGTCACACCCTGAGGCAAACCTGTTATTGTTCTTTGACTAAAGCTGCTGCTAGAGATCACAACCACCTTGCCCTTCACATCGACACCGGCAAATGCGTCGATCCCTTTCGATTTGACCATCCATCCATCTCGGCCGAAAACGAGAGGACCGCTGACCGTTCCAGATCCGGACAAGCGAAAGAAATCGTCACCAAGCTTATAGCTTTTGCCGCCGATCTCCAGTTTGGTGCTCTCTGTGTCCAGAGACTCACGCCCGAGGGCAATCTTTTGGAAGAATGTGCCGTTGTCCCCCGCTGGCTTGAAGCCCCAGCTAGAGAGATTCATCGCAATAAACTTTGCGGTCAGGTCTAGCCCTCTTGACGGAGTGTCCCGACCTTCCATTTCGTCGGAAGCGACGAAATGGAGATAATCGCTAAGCTGTTTTGCCGTCACTCCCGCGACAGCCTTTTTATCCGCATCCGAGATCCCGATCGCGGGTGCCTGAGCGAGGGCGGCTGACTGGAATACAAAAGCCGCTAATAAAAACAGTGCTGTTAAGTTTTTTTTCATTTATTTGATTTTGTCTATCGTCATCGATAGGCGTTTTACCTTCTACGTATCTCCGGCCTCGACAGTTTTCCGGCTCGATCCTATGATCGCTATTTTGCTTGAATCTGCTAGCTTTATCATCTCTTCGCGGTCGAAAATCAGTGTTTTACCTGCCGTGATCGACAGGCACGTGGCTCCTGCCCGGATCATTGATCGAATGGTGGGGACTCCGACGACCGGGACGTCAAACCTCATATCCTGGTTGGGCTTGGCTACCTTTACGACCGTAAGCTTGCCGTTCGCTAACTCTCCTGCACGAATGATCGTAGCGTCAGTGCCTTCCATTGCCTCTATCGCCACGCATGCCTGGGCCCGGACAACGATCGTCTGACCAAGGTCCAGCCGGGCGATCTCATTAGTGATATAAAGGCCATATTCGATGTTTGTGGATTCTGTGTCGGTTGGCTTACGTTTTGTAAGCACGCCCTCTGGGGCAAGCTGCTCTGTAATAAAAAAGGTCGAATCGATCAGCTCGATGCCATCGTTTGCCAACTCGGCGGCGACACCGCCGATGAGGGCATCAGTGTTCCTCCGGGGCAGCCCCCATAACATTTTGACCATTCGCAAGTCAGGAATCGCTCCGGAAAACAACTGAGCATGCTTGACCTGTCCGGCCATGATCACTTTGGTAACCCCTCGTTCCTTAAAGAAGGAGATCATCTTGCCGAGCTGCCCAATGCCGACCCATTTAACCTCGTCACCGCCAACTTCGATAAGTGGATCGGTCTCCTCTTTGATGGCTACGACGGCCAAGCGCTCGCCCGCCTTGCGTGCCCCATCGAGTACCAAGAATGGAAAACTGCCGTTGCCGGCGATCATGCCGTATTTCATAGATCTTTCCGAAAGACCCTTAGGTGTTCATGTATGTCGTTAAGCAGTGTGCCGTCGTCTATGAACCCGAGTTTTTCCAAAAGCATTCCTGACGCGACATTGTCTTGTGTTGTGATAGCAAGCACCTCGTGCAAGCCGAGTGCGTCCCGGGCGTGATCGAGAACAGCCGAAGCTGACTCGAAGCCGTATCCCATTCGTTCATATTCCGGCAAAAAAGCAAATCCGATATCGGGTCCTGGGAGGGAATCGCGTTTTACCAATCCGCAGATCCCAACAGCAATCTTGTCCGATCTTCGCTCGACTGAGTAAAGCCCAAAACCGTTATCGATATAGCTCTGCCGATATTTTTCGTCGATAAACGCCGAGGCTTCTTTTACGCTTCGCACTTTGCGATCGCCGATGTATTTGATAAATTTCGGCGAATTGAGTAGTGCAAAAATAAACTCCGCATCTATGGCGGAGTTTATTTCACGTAGGACCAAACGCTCGGTCTTGGCAACGTTCACGTGTTATTCTGCGAAGGGCTGGATCTCACCTGGCTTCCGAAGCATCTTGTTCACCTCGTCGAGATGCTGCTCTTCGAGAAGGATCATCTCCCGCGCGTACTCCTCAAGCGCAACCGACTTGCCCTCCGCAAGCTGCATCAGCTCGTAATAAGCCGCCAAAGTTGTGCTCTCCTGATCGAGGCTTTCGCGCAGGATGTCGCCAATATCGTGTTTTTCTGTTTCAAGCAGCGGCCCGATCTTTAGGCTGGGATGGCCGCCGAGCATCGTAACAAACTCGCCAGCCTTGTGCGCATGAGCAAGGCTTTCCTCGCCGTTACCCTTAAGCCACGAAACAATCGGGATACGGTTATATCCAAAAACCATCAATGCATAATGGGTATAACGGACGACCCCGGCGAGCTCGAGCTCCATGATCTTGTTCAGGACCTGTATCGCGTTTTGCTTTTCAATGTCGTTCATCATTTTTTATCGACTAATTTTCCGCCTGTTCCCTGGCGTGGTACGAACTCCTTGTTAGCGGTGAAGACTCCACATGCTTGAAACCCATTGCCTCGCCGATCTTCTTCCATTCGGAAAATTCCTCGGGCGTAACATACCGCTCGACCGGCAAGCGTTTTTCGTACGGTTGGAGGTATTGGCCGATGGTCATAATATCACATGAAACCGAGCGGAGGTCACGCATAAGATCGACAACCTCGTCAAAAGTCTCGCCGAGTCCGGCCATGATCCCGCTCTTGGTTTTCATCGACGGTTGCTGCGTGTCCCTCCATCGTGCCGAACGTTCGAGCAGTTCCAGGGTTTGTGCGTATTTTGCGTCCGGCCTCACCCGCCGATAGAGCCGGGCGATCGTCTCAGTATTGTGATTCAGAACGTCAGGTCGGGCAATTAATACATTGTTGAGAGCCTGCTCATCTCCGTTGAAATCAGGTATAAGCACCTCAACCTTGCAATCGGGATTCAATTGACGGACTCGCGTGATCGTTTCGGCCCAATGCAGCGAACCGCCATCCCCCAGATCGTCGCGATTAACAGAAGTGATCACCGCGTGCTTGAGATCGAGATGCCGGACAGCCTCGGCGACGTGGGTCGGCTCCAAAGGATCGAGGTCCATCGGCTTGCCCTTGTTAACTGCGCAAAACCCGCAATGCCGGGTACAAGTGTCACCGCCCAACATGAAGGTGGCTGTCTTATCGGTCCAGCATTCAAAAATATTCGGGCAGCGCGCCTCCTGGCACACGGTATGCAGATTAAGCCCGTCGATCAGCTCAAGTACGGCGTTCTGGTTGCGCGGATCGCCGAGCTTGATCTTGAGCCAGGCGGGCTTCGGCAGCCGCTCACGCTTCTTCCTGACAAATTGTTGTATCAGGACCTTTTCTTCGATCATAGAAATTCAGCGGCGTTGCCGATCCGGGCATCGTGCCATTATGCCGTTAACCCTTTAACTCATTCGCGCTACAACTTTTCCCTTAATATACTCGCTTGAAACTGCGCCGAAATGTCGGCTGTCATTGCTGTCTTCGAGATTTTCCCCAACCAGGAAATAGTTGCCGCGGTCGTCGATCCTCTCGACTCTTTTGATCACCTCACTGATCTGTTCGATGGGATGTTTTGAAATCACGATGTCTCCGACCTCGATCTTGGCTTCGCGGTCTACAAGAACAACGTCCCCGTCATTCAAGATCGGCTTCATTGATGTACCCTCGCAAATGTACTTATGCCGGTAGCTTAAGAGCACGAGGGCAATATCGTATAAACTGGCGCGGGGTAGGTCGTTCACCTATTATCGACATTTCCTCAATGAACTCGTCACCAATGGAACGCTAGATTCCATTGGTGACCAGCAACGCCTTTGCGAACACAGTCCAATTTATCTATGCACCGGCACTCCCGGCAGTCGACAATCGCCTGCTAACGGCATCCCAATCGATATTAGCGAAGAATGCCTCAATGTATTTCGGACGCTCAGCCGGGGCATAGTCTTTGATGAACGCATGTTCCCAGACATCCATGATCAGTATAGGTTTATAGCCAGCCACGTTACCGGTTTCATGGAGATTGATCCAGTGGTTCGAGATCGCCCCGTTCGATGGGTCCTGATAGGTTGCGGCCCAGCCGACACCACGCATCTTGCCTGTATTTACGAAATCCGCCTTCCACACGTCATAGCTCCCAAAGCTCTCTTCCGCCGCCCGTGCGAAAGCCGACGAACGGTCCGGATCGCCGGTCCCCTGCTTCTTCATATTCTCAAAGTAATATTCGTGCAGGACCATGCCGTTGTATTCGAATCCAAAACGACGCTTCAATTCAGAGAAAGCCGCGGCCTTGGTCGCATCGAGCTCTCCGCCGCTGATCAGTTCCGAGATGCGCTCGTTGAGGGTGTTTGTGTTAGTAACATAACCTTCGTAAAGCTTGAAGTGCATTGCGAGCGTCTCGTCCGAAATGCCCGTCAACCCGCTCAGATCAAATGAACGAGCCTTATAAACAGTATTTAACCCCATGTTTTTCTCCTTCTCACTGATTAACTATTGTTCAATTATAACAAACTGCGATGGAGACCGAGGAATCAATCCTCCGGCCGGTTGCCGGGCTCGATCCCCATGACGCTTGCCTGATTTATGACCTTGATCTGCAGATCGTCAATAACCCGGATCTGGCATGAAAGCCTAGTCCTCTCGTTAAGGTCTGTTTTGGTCGCCAGTATTGCAACCTCAGCCTCGCCGATCGGGCCCGGATCTCCGTGGAGCACCTCGATCCGGCAAGTGGTGCACCTGGCGTTGCCGCCGCACCGGTGAAGTATATCGATACCATTGTCCTCAATGGCGAGCACAAGCTTCTTACCTTCCTCAACCTCAAACGCTATTTGTCCAGCCGCCGTTTCTGCGGTTATATGTGGCATAGATTTCCCCCAAATCAAATTCTAAATATCTCAAAAGTCGACAGCAAGCTGTAACTAGTCAGCATCCAGCCCCGTTAAACGGACTTTTTGCCGATTCTCGTCTATTGCGACAAATGTCACTTCGGCTTCGGTCACCTTTACACGGTCACCCGGTGTTCCGAACCTTTCGGCTTCAACGACAACATGGATGGTTATCGAGGTATTTCCAACGCGGATCGTTTCCGCATAAAAACTGACGAGATCGCCGATGAAAACGGGCTCGTGGAAGATCACCTCTTTCATCGCGACCGTGACGAACCGATTATGTCGGGTATGCCTCACAGCCTCGACTCCGCCCGCAACGTCAATATAGCTCAAAATGATACCGCCGAATACTGTGCCATGGGCGTTAGTATCGCGGGGCATCATCGTCAGCCGAATGGCCGCGTCGAAAGGACTGCCTTTTTCGATTTCCGTCATGTCCAAAATTACTAGCTGGGCGTCAGATGTCTGACCGTCCAATCCCGGACCGTGTCCCGAAGTCGGTCAAGATGTTCATCGAAAAAATGTCCGCTGTCTTCGATTACCACGACCTCGACATCCGATCCCTTGGCCAATTCGTCAGTCATTTCGGTCAATCGATCAACGGAGCCAAATTCGTCACGATCGCCGTGGACGAAAAGAATGGGCTTTCGGTTTTCAGCCAAAAAATCGTAATCCCCATATTTGTCCAGGGGCGTGCCGATGCTGATGAGTCGTTTTACCCGCTCGTCTCCGGCTCCCACCTCCATCGCGGTACGCGATCCGAATGAAAACCCCGCGAGCGTAACATCATCGTCCGGATACTCGCGTCTGACATAGGCAAGAACATCGCGAACGTCGTCTTTACCGCCCTCGATCTCGTTGTGTTCCCCCGACGAGGCTCCAACGCCTCGAAAATTAAATCTTATAGTCGTCAGGCCCGCATCCACAAGTCCGGCGGCGGCGCGAAAAACGACTTTGTTGTGCATAGTTCCTCCACCGAGTGGATGCGGATGGCACACCAGCCCAATACCTCGATGCGGTTCCGCCGCTTTGAGTATGGCCTCCAGTTTTCCATGCGATGCCGGAATAAAAAGATTGCCTTTCGGATACATGTAAACTCTCGATTTTAGGGGTTACGGGCCTACTTGGCAAATAAGTAATATAGAGCCGACCGGCAAAATGAACGCCAGCCGCTCTCTCGCTTTTCGTGTGATGCACATTGCGATAAACACGGCGATTATTAGATTTCCGTCTGGCGTTCGTGATAACTTTTCAACTTGGCCGCCGATTCAAGAATTTCGGCCAAAACCCCAAAATGGAAGAACTTCTCGATCCGATACCTGAAAAACCGGCCGAAAGTCCTGAAGCCAGCGTAAATTGGCGCGAAGCGATCGAGACAGAACAAGCCGTGCGCCTCATCTATCTCATATTTGGGTTCATTGCGATACTGATGGTGATGTCGTTTCTGCAGTCGCGTACAGACGCCATCTGTTGCGGTGATTGGGATGGCTACTACCACATCAAATGGAGCATGCTGATCTGGGAGAATATAAAAAATGGAATGTGGCTTCCGACGTTTGATTGGCTTCCGCTGACTGTCCTTAACCCGCAGGATTACGCTGATCATCACTTTCTATTTCATCTTCTCCAGATTCCTTTTCTCTGGGTCTTCACGCCCGTAACCGCGGCCAAGGTCGCTGCTGTCACCTTTTCCTCGTCAGCCATCTTTTCCGTGTACTGGCTGATCTACCGGTACGGCATCAAGCACCAGCTGATCTGGCTTGCCGCCCTGATGGTCTGTTCGAACGCCTTTTTTTATCGGATGAATATGGCTAAGGCCCCGCCGCTGACCATTATCATCACGGTCCTGGGAATCCATCTGCTTTTTCAGCGTAACTACGTTTGGCTGCTGCCGCTGATGTTCGCGTTTGTGTGGACTTACAGCTTGTTTCCGCTGCTTTTGTTTGCGGCGATCATTTGGACGGTGATCATCGCCTGGAATGAGCGGCGGTTTGAACGGCGGCCGTTTGTTTACACCTTCGTGGGTATGGTTCTCGGGAATGTCATAAATCCATATTTTCCGAACAACATACTGCTCTTTGTCGAACACTTCCTGCAGAAATTTAAGGTCGGCAGTGACTTTGTTGTCGCCGTTGGCGGTGAGTGGTACCCGTACTCCGGGATGGAACTGCTGATGAATTTCCCGATCGCACTAACCGCGATGCTGATCGGATATATTCTTTTCGTGCCCCGCCGGGGTTCGGTACCCGAAAAGGCGGCCTTTTTCCTGACTTTTGCGTCGATCCTGCTCGCCGCCCAGTTTCGGTCAAAGCGTTTTGCCGAATATTTTCCTCCGTTCGCTATTCTTTTCGCAGCGTTCGCGTGGAACTCGTTCACCGCCCCGAAAATAGCCGAGCTTCCCGACGAATTCAAACGCGAAATCGACCCGTATCTCGACGCGCCCACGCCAACCGCCGGGCAGGAATGGTGGAATGCCGCGAGACGGGCATCGGTTTGGGTGGTCGGTATTGCCCTCTGCATCTTTTGGTTTTACAACCTCGTCGGGCTGCACAAGTGGGGGTTCAACGAAGACGGAATGATCGACAATATCGTAGGAAATGAGTCTCACGATAAGTATCGCCGTGCTATGGAATTTGCGACCGGTCTCGACGAAACGGGTGCCGATAACATTCCAAAAGGCGAGATAATCTTTAACTGCACCTGGGATGATTTCCCAAAATTGTTCTTCTTCAATACGAAGCATGCTTACGTCTATGGTCTGGATCCGAATTACCTGTATTCGGAAAATCCCGAGCTTTACAAGCTGCTCAAAGATCTGACCGAGGGCAAGATCGACGACCCTGCTCCTGTGATCAGGGACAAATTCGGGGCGAATTACATCTTTGCAGACGCGAAAGAGAACACGGATATGATCGCCAAGGCCCTCGATAGCGGCTGGGTGGAGATGATATACGAAGATGACGAGGCCCGCCTTCTCAAGATCCGAACCGAAAAAGGCACTGCGCCGGACGATTCAAAAGACGACGTCGAAACGCCGGAGGAAAAGGAATTGCTCGATAAGGTGGAGGCAAATGAAACATCAAACCTCCCAGCTAACGTAAACGATGTGGAGGACGAGCCCTGATATGAAGATCCGGATTACATTTTGTGTTAGCCTGCTGGCAATGTTCTTCATTTCCGGGTGCGGTCCGAATCAATCGATCCTGGAATCAGGAAATCGTAATTCAAGGCCCGCCGCGAATGTGTCGATCGAAAAGAGTTCCCTCGAGCAGGACCTCGAGGCAATGCGGACTGCTCAATTTGCCGTGGTATTTGTTATCAGGCGAAAAGACGCGGGGGTTTTCGACCCCGACGATCGGCGGGTCGTCAGGGACAATACCAGCCAGGCGAACCGACGCGTCGCCGCAGAAGAAGGAAAGGCCATAATTGTCGGATCGAATTTCTCAATTCCACCTCAGAACATGAAGTTGTTGCAGGAGCGTTTTGTCATCGAAGATCATTCTCCGCCAGCAGCGGCCGCTAATACTAATTCGGTTAGTTAGCAGATACGGTTGGATATATGTCGATAGAAAAGCGGATCGAACTCGATGAAAGGCTGAGCGATCCCTCTGTATTCGACAAGCAGCGAGGTCCGCGAACCGTCCACCTCGATCCGGCAACGCCTTCGATACGTTCAATTGTAAGGGTCGTGGTGGTGACCCTCTTACTTTTATTGGTCGCCGGATTTGTTCAGAGCATATTGTCGTCGCTGACATATTTGTTTTTCCTGATCGTACTTTCAGTTTTTTTCGCCTATCTGATCGATCCGATCGTCAAGCTGATCCGATTGCCCTTTAAGGAGCGAGGGATCGAAAGGTTTATGCCGCGGTCCCTCGCGATTGGGCTAGCCTATATCCTCGTATTTACAGTTGTCGGCATCGCCATTGCCAACATCGCCCCACGTGTCGGAGAACAGGCTCGGGAGTTCGCCGCAAACATTCCGACTTATGTGCAAGTCGTCCGCGAAAGATCCGCCGATATCAGCGTTAGGTTCGACCGTCTGAGGATACCTGAGGAATTTCAGACTGAGATCAACAGCAGGGTGACAGAACTCGGCAGCGTGATCACCACTGCTGTTGGCAATTTTGTCCTGGTGTCTGCGGGCTACCTTGTATGGTTTATTCTGATCCCGATCCTATCCTTCTTCTTTTTGAAAGACGTTAATCAATTCAGATTGGTTATTTTAAGAATGTTCCCGGCGGGGCGGTGGCGGTACCGGGCTGAAGTGGTAATGCAGGACCTGAACACCACTCTGGCCGCATACACCCGGGCCCAGCTAGTATCATGCGTTCTTATCGCTATTGTCTGCACAGTCGGGTTTTATCTTCTGGGGCTCCGCTATGCGCTGCTGCTCGGCATCCTGGCGGGTATATTCGAATTCGTTCCGCTGCTCGGCCCTTTAACGATCGGCGTTACTGTAATTCTGACCGCTGCCGCCTCCGATGATCCATGGAAGGCCTTGTGGGTTGCAATTTTTCTTGTCGTGCTGCGGCTAATTCACGATTACGTAACTTATCCACGAATCGTCCGCGGAGGCCTACACCTGCATCCTCTGGCAATAATCTTGTCTGTTCTTGCCGGCGAGCAGGTCGCGGGCATACCCGGTGTCTTTCTGTCGATACCGTTGGTTGCCATCGCCACAGTCATTTATCGTCATATATTGGAGCATCAGGGGCGAACAGGACTGTTTTCGGGTTGGATCGAAGAATCTGATCCGGTCGACAAGGGGGCCGCATAATGTCATCTCTCGCTTGGCTGCTGATCATCTTTCTCGCACTTGTTGTGCTGAGTATTCTTATATATGTGCTGGTAGTCCGGGCCTTCTACTGGGGCGATAAGAAGGATCCCCCCACAAAGAAACGCTAGAGCAGATCCGCGAACCCATCGCGGTCGTCCAGGAGTACATCGATCTCAACAACATAACAGGGAAGTGAAAACCTGAGGCCGCCTAGCTTCATGGCGTCTTTCGCGGTCGTTACAAGGACATCCGCGCCCGCTCCTTCCGTCGCTTCTTCCTCAATATCTTCAATATCGGTCTGCGTATAAGTGTGATGGTCGGGGAATGCTCGCGTAAAGGACAGATTCAGTCCTTTGTTTGCGCCGTCCTGGCGGATCTGCCGAAAGAAATTCTCCGGATTTCCCAATCCGCAAAAAGCAGCGGTCCGTATCGGCTCTCCGGCCATATTCTTCGTGACCTCAAGAAAATCGAACGGCGACACATGGGGCCGACCTTCCTGACTCGGATCGGGCTTTGGCAACTTCGAGTGGAAATTCTCAAGCTGAGTAACCCGAACTATCTCATTCCTTGCTCTAAAAATCGCCGCTGCCGGATTCAAATTTGAAATTTCAGATCTCAGATCCTCCATGTCTGCGACATGGTCCGACCGGGTAACTAAAATGATGTCCGCTCTTCGCAACCCCGCGAGCGGCTCGCGCAGACGTCCGCCGGGCAGCGTTCGCCCGCCGCCCCACGGGTCCGTCGCATCGATACAGACAACGTCGACATCCCGTTTCGCTTTTCGGTGTTGAAAGCCGTCGTCGAGCAGAAACGAAGTAACGCCGTATTTTCTACGCGCAAATTCGGCTGCCCGGACACGATCCGCATCCGCGATAATGACGGCCTTTTCACGAAGTCTGACAGCAAGTTCGGCCGGTTCGTCCCCGGCAATGTTTGGGTCCGAAACGATGGTCTCTCCATCCGAGACCACGACTCGATGACCAGCATTCTTCCGGCCATAACCGCGTGTAAGTATGCACACTTTCTCGCCCCTGGCGGCCAGCACCTCAGCAATATAAGCCACAAGAGGCGTTTTCCCGGTCCCGCCGGTGGTGATGTTTCCGATACTTATCGTCCGCTCACCTAGCGGATGCGAGCGGAAAACGCCGCGGTCGTATAAATGGTTGCGCAGGGCAGTCAGCTTCCCGAATAAACGGCTAAATGGCATTTCGATTTCAACTTAACCATCGAGACCGTAAATCGCAAATCAGAAAACAGTGATCAGCGTTTATTCGTAGCCTGGATCAGACGTTCGAGTTTGTTTTGAGCTTGCCCGCTGTCAATGCTTTGTTCGGCCATTCTCGCCGCATGCATCGGATCGCGCGCTAAGCCTCCGATAACAAGGGCCGCCGCTGCATTTAGAACTATCAGTGACCGGGCCTCATCGCGACGACGGCTGGCAAGTACCCCAGCTATGATCTTTGCACTCTCTTTCGGCGTTTTTGTTTTAAGGTGAGCAATGTCTGACCTCTTTAATCCGAAATCCTCGGGAGAGATCATAAACGTTCGGACCTTTCGCCCTTCGACCGCCGCAATAAAAGTCTTACCGGCAAGCGTGATCTCATCGAGCCCGTCCGAACCGTGTACAACCCACGCAAGATCTGTCTTTAGCAGCGCCAGTGCGTTAGCCACCGGCTCGACCAAAGACTGATGCCAAACGCCGATCAGCTGCCGCGAAACCGATGCCGGATTGGCTAAAAGCCCTAGGACATTCAGGCATGTCCGTATGCCTAGGCTACTGCGAATATCACCTACCCTTCGCAACTGCGGGTGAAACTTGGGAGCGAACAAAAAACAGAGGCCCGTTCCTCGCAAACTTGTCTGCGCGACATTCGGCTCACCCGCTACCTTGATCCCAAGTTCGCCGAGAACATCCGCACTGCCAGACTTGGTCGTGAAACCCCGGTTGCATTGCTTTGCTACCGCGAGCCCGGCGCCGGCGGCAACGAGGGCGGCGGCGGTGGACACGTTAAAAGTTTTAGTAGTGGACGAACCCGTCCCGACGATATCGACCGCCCCTTTCTGCGGCGTTGTGATCTTTATCGAAGCCGACCGCATCACGCTGGCCATGCCTGCGAGTTCCTCGTGAGTTTCACCTTTTGCTGTGAGGGCGGTGAGGGCCGCGGCGACCTGGGCAGGATTGGCGTTGATATCGATGAGCGCCCTGAAAAAATCGGCCGCCTGGCGTGCCGTGAGATCTTCCCGCCGCATTAGCCGCGACAGGAACGGAAACAGAGCAGTATCCGCCTTCGCGCTCGTTGCGTATACCGGCGCCGACGGCAGCCAATCTGTTCTGGATCCGGTCATAGCTGTTGTGCCCGTACTGACAGATCACTCCCTGCTTGCCGAGCCTTCTCGTTTTAATCGATCTGCTTTTATCTCCCGCTGTTTTAAAGACTCTTCAAAGTCTTTCCTGAATTGCGACATTTCATTGTCGAACTCCGCAAATTGCTTGTCCTCTTCCCGCTTCTTTTTCACATCGTTTGTGTAATATCGAACGCCTTTAATATCAGAGTTTATCAACGAATTGATCCATCCATGCAGCTGCTTCGAAATTCCGATAGCTTGCGAGATCAAATTTGAAATTTCAAATTTGAAATTACTAAAATTTGGAAGTCCTTCACATATTCTCAGCATCGATCTGCACTCGCCCGCGGAACCCCTTGAAAAATACAGGAAGTTGATCAAATCCTTTGTCGTCCCTCGTTCAAATCCTTCTGCGATGTTGTTTGAAATCGAAAGTGCAGCTCGCTCGAGTTGATTCTTAGTATCACCGAGACCTCGAAAATCAGCTTTGCTCGTAAACTCAAATACTCGAAGAGCAAACTCGACGGATGCCTTCCACACAGGCAATTCTTCGAAGTTGGAGTATTTCATTGTTGTTTTGGAACTCTTGTTAAAGAAGGGCTTAAGGCACGCGGGCCCACATCTACTATGTCAGAGGTCGAGGAAGTTTTGCAATAACTTTCTACCATGCTCTGTAAGGATCGACTCGGGGTGAAACTGCACCCCTTCGATCTTTTTCTCGGGATGTCGCAGGCCCATAATGAGGCCGTCCGGTGACGTAGCTGATATTTCCAGATCGTCCGGGAAACCCGTACGGTCAACGATCAGTGAATGATATCGGCCGGCGGCAAAATTGTTCGGCAAGCCTGCAAAGATCGTTTTCCCGTCATGAATTATCTCTACCGGCTTGCCATGCACGGGCTCGGGAGCACGGATAACTTTTCCTCCGAAATGCTGTCCGATGGCCTGATGGCCAAGGCACACACCCAGGATCGGTACTCGCCCCCCAAAGCGCTCGACTGCACCGAGCGATATGCCGGCTGAGTCCGGAGTTCCCGGCCCAGGCGAAATTAGAAGACGGGCCGGCTTCAATTCATTTTCGATCTCGTCGATCGTTACCTCGTCATTTCGAACCACAAGCATTTCCGCCCCCAGTTCTCCAAGGTATTGAACAAGGTTGTAGGTAAACGAATCGTAATTGTCGATAATTAACAGCATTTCGCACGAGCTCCGTTCTTATCTGAACGATAAGTGTTTACTTTGATTGTATATCCACTCTATCATTTACGTTGCACTTCGGAGGCCATCGAATGTTACCTAAATTTCTCCTACTCGCGATGATCTTGATCGCCTGCTCATTTGCCAAGGGCCAAGCGGTAGCCAGCGCCTCGAAACCTGAAAAAGACGAGAAACTGATCAAGGCTGCCATAAGTTTCTTGCGAGAGACCTCGGCCGATGTCGACCGAATGCGCTCGATCGAAAATCGTCTCAGCTTTGGTTCCGAACTGGCATCGCTAATGTGGTTTCATGACGAAAAGTCTGCCCGGGCAATGTATGCTGCGGCGATCAGCGATTTTAAGCTTTTGCTGATCAATCTCGATGCCAGTATAAATGCAGCAAGTGCCGGCCTGGAGGACGAGGCGTATGGATTTTCGTTCTTTGGCTCGGGACGCCCTGCTGCTCAAAGAAAGATCTCTGTTGCACTTCTGGTGCGGCAGCAGATCGCTCTTGGTCTGGCCGAGCACGACCCCGATATGGCTTACGGATTTTTTCTCGAAACCGCGGCCCTGTTATCGAATCCAACATTGCGTGAAAGTCATGACGAATCGGACCGCACGTTCGAAGCCCAGCTTATACAGCAGATCGCGGAAAAAGACGCTTCAAAAGCCCTGCGGTATGGGAAGGAGTCGCTCAAAGACGGCATCGATGACAAGCATCTCCAACTTCTTAAGAAGATCTATGCAAAAGATGCCGACAAGGGCAACGAATTTGGCCAGGCTATCGTCAGCCGGATCAAGTCCGATAAGGAAAGCGTAAAAGGCGAATGGGTTTATAGCAGCCTGCTTCAATATGGCACCGAATCGCTGGCAGTCGCCAAAAAAGCGGAATCAAAAAAACAGCCCGTTTTCTCTGAGTCCGATCTTCGTGCGATCGCCGATCAATTTGCCCAGGTGCTAATGACCCCGGATGTGGAGGATCTCGGATACGCGACGGACGCGTATATCGAGCAGATCGAGAAATACTCGCCGTCACGGGGAGCCCAGCTACGCAAGAATTTTAAGATCGACGGCCCCGCCATGTCCATGAATCTCGCGACCAATGCCGTGCACACTGCTGCCATGTCCGCAGGATCGAATTCGAACAGGATGTCGAACAGCATGGTCGATGTGATCGACGAGGCGCAACGCGAAACTGAGGCGCGGGAAAAAGAATTGTCCGAGGGGCTGAAGAGCCTCGATAAACCATTAGCTAAAGAGGAACGCGACAAGGTGGTAGCGCGGGCCCGTGCCCATATATCCAAAACCAAAGGAGCCGAGGCAAAGATCGCGGGTTTGAGTATACTCGCCGCCCAGGTCGCCAAGGCTGGCGATAAAGAACTTGCCGCCGAGATTATGCTCGAGGCCGAGAAGCTCGTAAATCCGCTTCCCAAGAATTATCGGGATTACCTGTTGTCCTGGCTCCTCGCGAGCGGGTATGCGGAATCCGATCCTGACAAGGCGTTTCCGCTTCTTGAGAGCACGATCATGCGTGCCAATGACACTATCGCCGCATTCGCAAAGGTGGCCGAATTCATTGACGTCAATGAGGAGATGATCAGTAACGGCGAGGTGCAGGTCGGGGCCTTTGGCGGAACAATGCTTCGGGGAATGACGCGCGATCTCGGAATCGCCAACACCACCCTGATCGCCTTGGCGAAGGCTGATTTCGCTAAAACTAAAGCTGTTACCGAAACGTTCGAACGAATAGAAGTGCGCGTTTTAGCGAAAATGCTTGTACTCCGCGCCGTCCTCGATGTGAAAAAGCCCGAACCTATGGTTCCGACATCCGGTGAGCTAAGCGACTCAGTTTCTAAAAGAGGGAAGTAGCATAGTTAGGTGAGGCTCGTGCCAAGCAGCCATGATCCGCCGTCGACCACAAGCGTTACACCGTTAACGTAATTCGCTGCGTCCGAAGCCAGGAACAAAGCGGCGTTCTCGATATCTTCAATACGCCCAAATCGCCCGACAGGGATCTTGCGTACAAGTTTTTCTTTAAGCTCGGGCATAAGAAGGCGTTTCATTCCTTCGGTGTCCTCGATAGGGCCCGGTGCAATGCCATTGACCCGAATGCCGTGGCGGCCCCATTCGACCGATAAGTTGCGGGTGATCGCGTCGACACCTGCTTTCGCCGCCGAGACATGGATCTGCATCGGTGTCGCTAAATAATGCAGCGTTGCCGAGATGTTCAATATCTGGCCCTTCGATTTCTTTAGTTCCTCGAAGGACGCCCGGCAGACGTTGAAGGTGCCTTTGGTATCGATGTCGACCACCGTGCCAAATCCATTTGCGGAGAGTTGCTCGGCCGAACAGAGGAAATTGCCGGCGGCGCCGTTTACGACTATGTCGATCTTGCCGTAATGCTCGACTGTCATGGCGATGGCGTTCTCGACCGCCTCGTATTCGCGAACATCGGCTGCAACTGTAAAGCATTCGCCATTGAGGTCCTCGACCGTCTGTTTCATAGCGCCGAGGTTCTCTTCCTTTCGGCTCGTGATGGCAAGCTTTGCACCATGTTCGGCAAATGCCCTTGCCACACCGCCCGTAATGCCCGTGCCGCCGCCTGTTATAAATGCAACCTTACCCTGTAAAATGTCTTTGTTGAATACTTGTCCCATATCGTTGAGGATTCTAACACAGGGTTAGATCTAAGCGCAGAAGAGCTGAGACGCCGAAGAATGAAATATATTTTGGCGACCAAATTGCTTACAAACTTCAGATACAGATCAGCGAAACTGCTGTGGTTTTCTCTGTGCCTCGGGGTCTCTGCCGTGAGCCTCTCGTGCGGATCGAAGCCCACCGACATGCGCTCCCTCGTGCCGGCGGATTCACTTATCTACCTCGAAACTAACGACCTCGCCGCTGCATTGCAGCCGATCATCGATAACGAAGTATTTGCGAATTCTGCCAAAAGTAAGCCCGATCTTTCAGGCCTCAAAGGCGTCCAGCTTGCTGTTACTGTCAGTGGATTCGAAATGATCGAGGAAAAGCTGACCGACGAGCACAGCGTCGGGCGCGTCCAACCCCGCTTCGTTGCGATCGCTGACACCCACGCGTGGAATTGGGGCGCAGTCGCTTTCGCTGAGAGCCAGCTCGGGGCATTCGTATTGGACATCTATCGGTCGGACGTGGCACAGGAAAGGGTGGAGAAGCACGGCGGCACTTTCTTCACATGGGCCGCAAACGATGGGCGAAAAGCCTTCGCGCTGGTTATTGACAGCCTGGTCTATTTCAGCAACGACGAGTCCGCGATCGAAAAATGTCTCGCAGTAAAACGCGGCGAAGGTGACAGCATTATCAAGACCGGTAAAGTACAATCTTCGAACCCATCAACCCTCGCTTCGGGCTATGTATCGACCGACGGGGTGGCTCAGATGGCTAACATCGTCGGGCTAGGATTCGCTAGTGAAGCCGGTGAAGACTCCGACACACAAAGTGTAGTCGCAGGTATCCTGCCGCAGCTTCTTCGAAGCTCGATCACAGAAATTAGTTGGACGGCAAATAAGTCAGACCGGGGGATCGACGATAAGTATGTGATCTCGCTTACCCCCGAGGTTGCGAATGTATTGTCGGAAACGATGTTGCCGGGTGGTTCGCCAGATTTGTCTCTCCTGGATACTTTGCCCCACGATCTTCCTTCCATTACTCTTTACGACCTAAGGAATCCTCAGGTCGCCTGGCGTTCATTGATCCTGATCGCGGGAAAACAGACTGATCCGGTCACGGCCAGGGTCATCGAGGCTGCTTCATCATTGTTACTGGAACCCTATGGGATCGAGAACGGAGAAACATTTCTTTCTGCTGCCGGACACACAATTATTACGGCTAACGCGGCGAACGATGGCGAAGGTCCTGTCGTCCTCGCCACCGTCATCGATAAAGATAAGATCCTCAAGTCGCTTCGATCCGTCCTCAAACCGGTAGAAATATCGGCCGGGAATCGTCGTCTGAGCATCTGGCGATCTGATGATGGCGAATTGTCGGCGATAATTAACGATAAATCCATCGTTCTGGGTGAAACGGATTCGTTATTAAAATGCTGCGTTGCGGAACATGGCCAGTCCTCGATAAGGCAAGATCTTGCGGGAATAAAATTCGGCTCCGGAGCGACGATAAAAACGATCTCAACAGATCGAGAAACCCCGTCACAGATCGTCGAGGCGCTTGCGGAAAAGAAGTCAGAGGACTCGAAAGCCGTGACAACTCTGTTCACCGAAACACGATTCACGCGCCTGGGTATAGAACGCCGAACCACCTCGAATTTCGGCCTCATAGGCGCTATCCTGGCAAATCTCCACAGCGAACAATACTAAGATTCAAGTAATAAGTGCAACAAAACGGTTATTGAAGACCTCGTCTGGTGTTCGAAAGGCGAGCACCTTGCGGGGTCTGTGGTTGAGGCGATCCGCGACGTCGCGGATCGCCTGGTCGGGTACGACGACGAAGTCGG
>JBGSWW010000009.1:0-62582 GCA_041751735.1 Pyrinomonadaceae bacterium
GCCGCTGCAAGTTGCGGGAGAACTCGGCCTCATTGGGCTCATGCTCCTTTCCATCCCGTTTCTACTGATCGCGATATGGACGTTTCGCACATTTACGGCTAACCATTTCCGGCTCTCGCCGATGCTGTGGGCTTGTATCGGAGGAATGTCTTCATTCGCCGTAAGCTCCAGTGTAAGTTCGTTTTCTTTTCGAGCGATTCAGAACGGTATCGCCTTTTTCCTGGTACTCGCGATAGCTGTTCACGAACTCAAAAAGGGTAAGCGGTCATCCTCCGACATCGCTGGAGAGAGTCTGCCCCGTCCAATGATGTTGCGTTGGGCGGTATCTGCAGTTTTTGTTGTTCTTTTGTTACAGACGGCCTTCTTTTCGAGCCGTGGAGCGGCAGAGTACTTAGCGGTTACAGCAACGACCCTAAGAGATCACGAAGAAGCTATTGGCCGGTATGAACTGGCATTTAAGTTGGACCCTAACAACCCGGCCCTGATGATGTCCAGCTCGTGGCGAAGCGAGCTATCAGGAGACTCTCAGACTGCTGCGAATAAAATGCGCCGGGCCCTCGATGACGGGCTAGGAGTGCCCGCGACCTATTCGGCACTCGCCAAGTACCAGGTCAATGCCGGTTTACCCGATGATGCCCAGAAAACTCTCTATGAAGCAATAGGTATATTTCCACGATCCGTTTTCCTACGGACCCGACTCGCGGTGCTGCTGCAGAACTCTGGAAAATTTTCGGACGCCGACGTACAATTGAACGCGGCGGCGAACATCGATTCCAAACAGGCAGCGGGCTGGTACAGTCTGATCCGAAAGGGCAGTCTCATGGCTTTCCTCGAGGCACAGGAAGATAAGAATGTGGCACCGCCGGCGGATCTGCTACCCCTCAGTATTGTTCGAGAATTTTTAGATGATCAGGTAGAGGTTTCCCGGCGATAGTCCAGGTTCCTAACAAATCGTAGTTTCGCAGCTCATGGCCACTTGTGACAGACGGTGATCTTCCGAAAAGCATCGAATGCCGAAATCTCAAACTGCGTTGCTTCCGAATATAGCTACGATCGCGAAGAATACTTTTCGCGAAGCCGTCCGTGATCGGATCCTCTATAATTTGATCGTTTTCGTATTGCTGATCACGGCGAGCGCCATCTTTCTGGGCGAGCTCACAGCCGGCCAGGAAACAAAGGTGATCGTCGACCTCGGACTGTCGGCGATGCTCATTTTCGGGGCCTTCATTTCAATATTCGTCGGGGTGAGCCTCGTTTGGAAAGAGATAGAAAAGCGGACGGTCTATTCGATATTTTCCAAACCTGTCACCCGCGGCCAATTTATAATCGGGAAATATCTTGGTCTTTGCCTGACACTTTTGGTGAATGTCGCGGTGATGGGGATCGGCGTGACGCTTGCCCTCGTATACGTTGGCGGCGGGCGGCTGCTCATGCCGCTATGGACGGCGATCTTAGCGATCTACCTGGAGCTCACGATCCTAACTGCGGTCGCCATAATGTTCTCCTCGTTTTCCACGCCGGCATTATCCGCACTGCTTACATTCTTTGTCTTTGTTATTGGTCATTTCAGTGCATCGCTCAGAAGTATAGCTGCGGACCTGGGTTCTGAGTCAGCAAAGTATCTTTTTGCCGCCATTTACTATGTGTTCCCAAACTTATCTCATTTCAGTTTTATTACCGAGACATCGAACGGCATCGCTGCTTCACCATCTTTCGTGGGTAAGTCTGTCCTTCTTGCGATCGTTTACGACATAATTTTGATGACTATCACGGCTGTGATCTTCAGCCGCCGTAACTTCAAATAAATGGCTCTATCGTTCCTCAAAAGTTACCTACTGCCGGCGGCGATAATTATCGTAGCGTTTTCGGTGGTGACGCCCTTGAGTTCTGCTCTAGAGAGGGAGCGTCCTGTGCCTTCCGAGGGTTATACTGACTCGGACCTGGCCGTGCTCGGATCGCGAATGAAGGGATTTACGTTCGGAATGGATGGCCTTATCGCCGACTGGTATTTTATGCGTTCGCTTCAATATGTCGGCGACAAGATACTGGCCCACAAGGCCGAAGACATAAACCTTGACGATCTGCGAGCTCTCAATCCACGGCTTTTGTATCCGCTCCTCGATAACGCCACGACCCTGGATCCGAATTTCCTGGCAGCGTTCTATTACGGGGCCGTGGTCCTACCCGCCATCGACGGTGAACAGGCCGAACGCCTGACCCTGAAAGGCATCGAAAACAACCCCGATTCCTGGCGGTTGTATCAGCATCTTGGATATATTTACTGGAAACTGGGCGACTATGAAAAGGCGGCCGTGGCCTATGAAACCGGTGCGAATATTCCGGAGTCTGCCCCATTCATGCGGTTGATGGCCGGTGCGATGAGATCTGAAGGCGGCAGCCGTTTGACCGCACGACGGATCTTCGAGCAAATGCTCGAAGGGACGGATGATCCTGCAGTTCGGATTACCGCCGAACGCCGGCTCGCGAAGCTCGATTCGCTTGACGAACGCGATGCGATAGACGAGGCCCTGGCCCAATTTAAAGAAAGTAATGGGAGATGTCCGACAGGCCTTGGTCAGATCATGCCAATGCTGAGAAATGTAAAGCTCCCCGGAAACAACGCGTTTCGCGTGAATGCTGCTGGCAACCTCGCAGATCCGACCGGGGCGGAGTATTTGGTCGACCCGGTGAACTGCCGAGTAGATCTGGACACGCTGCGTACAGGGTCAACGGTTAGATAATATCCATGGAATATGCCGTCCAAATAGAGAACCTGTCGAAAGACTATGAAACAGGATTTTGGAAGAAAAAGCGCGTCCGCGCGCTGGATAGTCTGACATTAAATGTCCGGCCCGGGCAGATCTTTGGGTTCCTTGGCGGGAACGGAGCAGGTAAAACGACGACGATCAAGACCCTGATGCGGCTGCAGTTCCCTACCGAAGGCTCGGCACGAATACTGGGCCATGACATTTCCGACATAGGGATGCATGCCCGCATAGGCTATTGCCCCGAGAACCCGTATTTTTATGACTATTTAACGGCAAAAGAATTGATGGAATACTTCGCGCAGCTATTCAGATACTCAGCGCCCGAGCGCAAGTTAAAACGCGAAGAACTGCTCACTGCCGTCGGCCTTCCGGAAAAGGATTGGAACCGCCAGCTTCGGAAGTATTCCAAGGGTATGCTGCAGCGCGTCGGTCTTGCTCAAGCACTCATCAATGATCCCGAGGTCGTATTTCTCGATGAACCGATGAGCGGCCTCGACCCGATCGGCCGCCGCGAGATCCGGGAACTCATCGCTGGATTGCGCGATAAAGGCACGACGGTATTTATGTCCACGCACATTTTGTCAGACATTGAGGCTCTTTGCGATGAGGTCGCGATCCTCCGGAGCGGACGGCTCTCCGCCGCCGGGCCCTTACAGGAGCTATTATCAACTAACGATGAGTCTCGGGCGTTGGAAATTAATATCGAGGGAATTTCCGCGGACTCCATCCGCGATCAGATCGATTTTATCGCCGGAGCTACGCTGATCTCGAAACCTAACGGAGTCAACATTCAGGTTGCGGATGAATCGGACATCGATGCCGTTCTCCAGATCACACGCGCAGCCGGCGGGAGGCTTCTATCCATTCATCCTGTCAAACAATCCCTCGAGGACCTTTTCGTTACTTAGTTGATGCGGCTCGATCAGTTTGAAGTTTCCGCAGCCCTGATCGCAGTGACCTTCCAACGGATATTGGCACGGTCGTCCTCCGGCTTGAATCCGTCAAGGGTCAGCGTGATCGGAATCGTTTCATCAGGCCCGAGAACGGGTTGCTGGACAGGCACGACGAGAATGCGGCGTTCTTTTAAAACTTCGTTGAACTGTGTAACAACGGCAACGTTTACCTCGAGGATATCGAAGGTCCGGAGACCGCGGTTTCGAACCTTTCCGTTGATGTACATGGAGATAGTGCCCAGGCCCGTAGGAGACTGCACGGTGCGGTCATCGGTCGAAATAATGATGTCTTTGTTGAGCAATTCATATTCCGGCGTGCCCTCTTTGAATGACCCCTCAAGTACGCGGGCAATTTGTACCTCCATCGACGGTTTCCACGAAAGCACCCAGACCGCAACGCCGATCAAAGCCGCGCCGATTATCAGCGCCGCAATAAATACCTTGTTGACGCCCTTTTTCTGGCTTCCATTATTAAACAGATCTTCCATTTCAATGATTTTACCGCAGATCGCGCTATATAACGCAAAGACGTAAACTCCGAGAGGTTTAGACAACAATTTCGGCAATAAGTTCCCGATGGGGTATGATTCAAACAGCCCCGCGATGCCGTCCTCAGAACCAAAGAGTCAGCCTTTGCCCATGTATGTCGAAGCCGTTCTTCCGGTCCCCCTCAGGCGTGCATTCACCTACCGCATACCTGCGGAAATGCAGGGTTCGATCAAGCTGGGCGCCCGATTGAAACTTCCTTTTGGCCGCCGAAACTTGACCGGCTATGCAGTCGGCCTCCACACCGAGCTTCCCGCAGATGTGGAGATAGATGAGTCGAAGATCAAAGCCGTCATTGAGGTGACTGATCTCGAGCCGATGATCACGCCCGAGATCCTGCGATTGACCCAATGGAGCGCCGACTATTACGCGAGTTTCTGGGGCGAGATGCTCAAGGCGTCCTTGCCCGCCGGCATTAACGCTGAAAAGGTCCGGCCGAAACGCCGAAAGGCTGTTCGATTGCTTGCTAAAGACATCGGTGAAAAGCCTCTCTCCGAGCCGCAGCAAAAGATCGTCGATCTGCTGGCCGTGAACGGCAGTGAAATGCTATTTACGGATGTTCTTGAACAAGCTGATGTGGGAGCGTCTCCGCTGAATACGCTCGCAAAACGCGGCATCGTAGAGGTTTACGTGCAGGACGTCGATCGAGATCCGCTGGCAGGGGCTGCATTTTCGCCTCACGACGATCTAACGTTGACGGACGATCAGCAGGCAGCGCTTGATGCGATCACGGCCTCGCTCCCCGGAAACAAATTCAAAGCGTTTCTACTTCACGGTGTCACGGGAAGCGGAAAGACCGAAGTCTACATCCGCGCGATGCGGCAGGCCCTCGATCTGGGACGTTCAGCGATGATGCTTGTACCTGAGATCGCCTTAACGCCGGTATTTTCGCGGCGGCTTCGGTCGGTGTTTGGTCCCGACGTTGCGATACTGCATTCGAGCTTATCGGTCGGAGAGCGTTTCGATGAATGGCGGCGGATCCGCCGCGGCGATGCCCGGATCGCTATTGGTACGCGTTCGGCCGTCTTTGCACCGCTCGAAAATATCGGCCTGGTTATCGTCGATGAAGAGCATGATCCATCATACCGGCAACACGAATCTCCCTTTTATAATGCCCGCGATGTCGCAGTGATGCGTGCCAGCCTGGCCGGGGCCGTCGTTGTACTCGGATCGGCAACGCCGGCGATGGAGTCGTTTTACAACGCTCAGAACGGCAAATACACGTATCTTAGACTTCCCGACCGTATCGGCGGCCGCGGTCTGGCGGCTGCCGAGCTTATCGATATGCGTGAGGTGTTCAAGCGTGCCGGCAAAGATGTGGCATTGTCCGACGAACTGCTCGAGGCCATCGACGAAACTCACCATAAGGGCGAACAGGTCATTATTCTCCTCAACCGTCGGGGATTCTCGCAATTCGTTTTGTGCCGGACCTGCGGCGAAACGCTTAAATGCAAAAACTGCGATATCACGCTTACTTTTCACCGCAGCGACGGCAAGCTGCTTTGTCATTACTGCAATTACCGTGAAAAAGCACCCCGCAATTGTCCGCAATGCGAGAGTCAGTATCTCTATTACGTCGGCGAAGGCACCGAGAATATAGCCGAACAGCTCGCGAACAAATTCCCTGAAATGCGGATCGCCCGCGTCGATCGCGACACGATGGCTCACAAAGGTGAAATTGAGGACGTACTGCTCAAATTTGCGGCCGGCGGCCTCGACATGCTTGTGGGAACTCAAATGATCGCCAAAGGCCACGACTTTCCCAATGTGACCCTCGTCGGTGTAATTTCGGTGGATATCGGCTTAGGGCTGCCCGACCTGCGTTCTGCCGAACGGACGTTTCAACTGATCACGCAGGTAGCTGGCCGAGCGGGCCGGGGGCAGCAGGCCGGGAAGGTCCTTATCCAGACATATTACCCGGAACATTATGCCCTTCGGCATGCTCAAAAACAGGACTATGAGGGATTCTATGCCGAAGAGATCCGCTATCGCGAGCGGCTCGGATATCCGCCATTCTTTGTGCTTGCTTCGATCCTGATTAAGCACCGCGATCTTTCGTACGCATCAAAAATGGCGAACCTACTGCGTAGAGAGCTTGACGCGGCAAATGCGACAAAGCAGGTTCGCGTTCTCGGCCCTGCTCCCGCTTCCCTTTCACGTCTTAAAAACGAATACCGCTTACAGATAATTCTAAAAGGCTCCGGACGTCGGTCTCTCCGTGAAACGCTGGACATCGCGATCGCCAACGCCGAGCAGCATGGATGCGACCTACGGACAATAAACGTTGAGATCGATCCGGTGAATTTGATGTAGACGGTATCGCAAAAAGCGAAAAAGCGCCAAAAGGAAGTGCCTCCTCTTAGCGCTTTTCGGCGTTTTTCGCGGTTAATTCCTAGTTGACCGCCTTCGAGCTCAGTTCGCCCACCTCGACCTTAACTTGTGCGTAAACCTCGGCGAGAGAAAGCTTACAATGTATGGACTCGAGCGAGATCACGTCATCACGTTCATTGTAGATCCGATAGATCCACTGCTTGGCGTTCTGACGGGCGTAGTGCTCAACTCGCATCTCGTTCTCATTAACCAGCAGGCACTCCTTTATTTGCGGCACGGCGAGGAAACCTTCGAGTTTTCGCTGCCGGTCCGACGACTTTGACGAACTGGAAAAGATCTCTATGATCACCGTTGGATTCTTTAGCACTTCTTGGCTGCCGTCCGTGAAAGATGGCTCGCCGGACACCACGGTGATGTCCGGATAACAGATCGAATTACTGCCAAGCTGGACCTGCATGTCATTCGCATAGACCTCGCAGCTGCTTTTCTGAATTCGGCTTCCGATGGCGATGGCGAAGTTCGTCGCGATCAGGTTGTGCCAGCGGTTTGCGGGAGTCTTGTTGATAAGTTTGCCGTCAAGCAGCTCATTCTTGAGGACTTCGCGGCGGTCGGTAGCTAAAAACTTCTTGTTTTGTTTTGCGGCGGAGGGGTCTACTGCGGTAGTGTTCATTTCTGTTTAATACTCCTGTCAAAAAATGTAGTGTGGGCGCAGAGTGGGCTGCAAGACTTTGCGTGGGCAATTTTGTTTGCTAAAAATAGTGTGACACACGCTTCGGCACCTTTCAAGGAAATTTTAATGAAACTATCAGAATTGGCCGAAAAGACCCGATCGGTGATCGAGCGAGGATCCCCTGACCTCGAGATCGCTTCGGCGGCAGGGCTCGATATCGCCGGCGGCGGTGACATTTCATTTCTGGCCAATCCGAAATATACCCAGCAGGTAGCGGAAACGAGAGCAGCTGCCGTTTTTCTGAATAAGGACACAGCGATAGGCCGCGATGACATTGCGGTTCTGAGGGCAGATGATGCCTACGTGGCGTACACTCGTGCACTGCGGCTGTTCTTCCCCGAACCTGAGCTGAACCCGTTTGTCCATCCGTCGGCGGTGATAGACGAAACCGCAGAGGTCGCCGACGATGTCGAGATACATGCAAACGTCGTGATCGGCGCCGGCTGCAACATCGGGAGCGGCGTGCGGATCATGCCGAATGTCACGATCTATGACCACGCGGCGATCGGGGAGGGTACGACGATCCACTCCGGAGTTTCGGTCCGGGAGCGTTGCGAGATCGGCCGTAACTGTACCATTCACAATAATTCCACCATCGGCTCTGACGGCTTTGGTTATGCAAAGGACGAAGAAAAGCGGTGGCTAAAGATCCCGCAAACGGGCCGTGTAGTTTTGGAGGACGATGTCGAGATCGGAGCAAATACAGCGATCGACTGCGCGTCTGTTGGCGAAACCCGGATCAAGCGCGGAGCAAAGATCGATAACCTGGTCCAGATCGGCCACTCATGCACGATCGATGAGGATGCCCTTATATGTTCGCAAACTGGCCTGGCGGGCACGTCCGTTATCGGAAAACGAGTCGTCCTTGCCGGCCAGGTCGGCATCGCAGGGCATCTAACTGTTGGTGACGATGTTGTGATAACGGCAAAGTCGGCGACATCGCATAACGTCGAACCGGGAAAGGTCATTTCCGGGATCCCGGCGTTCGATAATCGTGAATGGCTCCGTTCCACGGCCGCCTATCGCAAGCTTGGGGAAATGGCGGCCCGATTGAGAAAGCTTGAAAAGCAGGTTTTCAGCGGCGATGATAAATAGTATGGAAAACGAACTATCCGAATCAGGTTACGACATTACGCCACTCGACGACGATGTAATAAATGGGCTCGCAAACGACCTTAACGACGAAGAACGGCGTATCCTGCTAAATCACGGAACGGAGCCCGCGTTTTGCGGCACGCTCCTCGATAATAAGCTCGATGGAACATACGCATGTCGTTTATGCGGCCTGCCGCTATTCAGTTCGAGCCATAAATTTGAATCCGGCACCGGCTGGCCCTCCTTCTACCGCCCTTTCGACAAAGAACATCTCACTAATATCGAAGACAACAGCTACGGCATGAGGCGGGTCGAGATCCGCTGTGCCCGCTGCGGCGGCCACCAGGGCCATGTCTTCCCGGACGGCCCGCCGCCAACTGGTAAGCGTTATTGTCTGAACTCCGCCTCGCTCGAATTTTTCGAAGACGGCGAAGATATCCCTCAGAAAACGGTGGAGTAGTATTCCCTTCGCCTTTGTACCGGTAATTGCAACCTGGCTCCCGTATCGTCGTGTACAGGTAAATGCGATTTTTAACTGATGCTTTCACCCGACTTCTAAAACCCTTACTCCTTCAGGGTCTTCTCGTATTCCTCGCGGTTTCAGGCCATCCACAATCGGTAGGCCCCGGCATCGGCGCCGGTACAAAAGATCCTAAAGATATATTGACGAAATCTGCCGCCGCCCTTAAGAGGTCCCGGCGCTTGGAGTACTCGGCCTCGTATAGAGGGAGCGGAGCCTTCTCCACACGAACTCCCACCGTTACCGGAACTGTACTCCTGGAACGCCTGAGCGAGAATGATCCCCTGGTGACGAAGATCTCTGCAAAAGGTGAATCATATGCCATCTAGAAAAGGCCTCCAATGAAAAAACCCGATCAAATCACTTGATCGGGTTCAGATAACAGATCGAATAGGGCGGTCCTACTTCCTATCCTTGAACGCATCAAACAACCGCGTGTGCCTGCTCGTAAGCGGGATCATCCGGCCGTTTATAAACATGTAGCGAATATGCGTCCTCGGCTCAAGGATATTCCCGTCAGCCACGACTATATTTCCCATTTTCCCAACTTCGATCGAGCCCATGCGATCAGCTACGCCGAGGATCTCCGCCGGACCCAGGGTCACGGATCGAAGGGCCGCCTCGGGTGAAAGCCCGAACGCCCCGGCGATCCCCGCCTGGTAAGGGAGGTCACGAACCTCCGGTCCGACGTCGCCCGTGCTGATAGCGAACTTTATGCCCGCAGTTTCCATTTTCGTCGGAGCACTGAACAAATAATCGTATGGATCATCGTCGCGGACCGGGTTCGAGTAGATGTTCGTATATATGACCGGAATGTTGTTTGCCTTGAGCACGTCAGCCGCCTTCCATGCTTCCTGCCCGCCAAGGATTATTCCCCGAGTTTTAGTGTCCGCGACAAACTTGGCTACAGCCCGGATATCACGCTCACGCTCCACAGTAAAAATTATTGGCTTTTGCCCTCGAATGTAGGGCTCCATCGAAGCCATGCGAGGGTCTGACGCGACATACGGCAGAGTCCTGTCGCGGCTATATGCCTCGCGGGCACGAAGGTGGGTCTCAGCATCGCGAAAGATCTTCTTGAGTTCGTCGACCGCCTGATCGCGGCGCCTGACCAACTCATTGAAGTCCGGGGCCTGGCCGCCGCCTCCACCGCCTCCGCCCCCGCCAAAACCGCCGCCGCCGGCAACTACCCGTGGGAAGTTGATAACGAGGCCGAAATCTTTTATGACTGCCATCTCGTCGGGTGTAGCCCCGTTAAGGTTGATCACCGAAGCCTGTCCGCTGATCGTTCCACCCTGGGGACGTGACAGCACCGTTGTAATGCCGTTGACACGAGAAACGTTGATGTGCGCAGAGTGTGGATGGATTCCCAGGATCGCGCGGATGTGGGCGTTCATCGTACCTGTTTCCGCTAGATCGACCGAACCGGGCACCGCGAGGGTGATCTCCGCAAGGCCCATATTCGTAGCAGCATCGATCATACCCGGGAATACAGTAAGGCCGCGCCCATCGATCCTCTCGGCACCTGCGGGAATCGAAACATTCGGACCGACCCCGGCGATCTTTCCGTTTTGAATTACGACCGTGCCATTTTCGATCGCCGGTCCGGAAACAGTAACAATTCGGGCATTGGTGATCGCAAACGTGCCGGCTCGGCCGGTTTGGTTTTGTTCAATACCGTCGTTCTGCCCGAACAAAGCGGCAGCACACATGCAGGTGATAATGAGTACAAGAGATCTTGCCATAAACATTCTTGAGAGTGAGGTCATCGGTGCGTACCTCCGTCCGTGTCTATTATTTCGTCGTGCCCTCGCTCTTCCCGACGTTCGGCCGGCACGCGGGGCGGCGTCCCACCTGAGCCCGGTGGCCGGTTAGCATCGATCTTCTCCAATGCTTCGCGTTCGCGGGCCATATTCGCCCTTCCTTCCGCATCAGCCGCACGATCAAAGTATGTCTCGCCTTCGATCATCGTCGTCTCTACTCGTGAGAATGCACTGAACGGGTGCCCGGTCCAAACGACAATGTCAGCATCTTTTCCAACTTCGAGCGAGCCGGTCCGCTTCCCGATACCCAGCTGTATCGCGGGGTTCAGCGTGATCATTTTCAATGAATCTTCCTCGGGAACTCCGCCGTATTTCATCATCTTAGCGGCGTCGAGGTTAAGCCGCCTGATGCGCTCCCCGGAATCGGAGTTGATCGAAACGTTAACCCCGTTCTTCCACAAGATATAGCCGTTATACGGAATCGAGTCGTAAGCCTCGAGCTTATAGCCCCAACTGTCGGCAAATATCGATACGCCCGCTCCATGTTTCGCGATCTCCGGTGCGATCTTATACGCCTCCAGCGCATGCTGAAGCGTACCGATCTTGAACCCGAATTCCTCGGCTAGCCGAAGCAGATTGAGATGTTCGTCAGAACGATACCCGTGGGCATGAACTAGACGTTTGCCCTCGATGATCTCGACGATCGGTTCGAGTTCGAGGTCCTTGCGCGGCTGAACGCGGGTCTTTTTTGCACGGAAGTCATCCCACGACTGCTTGTAATCTCGAGCTCTCAGGAATGCATCCCTTATGACCTCGATAGTCCCCTGCCGCGTTCGCGGATACCGAAGCGGTACGCCGGGAAGCGCCGATTGCGTCGTCCGGCGGACGTTCTCGCCCATCGCAAACTTGATTCCCGGCGGGGCATCCGCAACGACCATCTCCTCGGCAGATCTTCCCCACTTAAATTTGACGACCGAGTTCTGACCGCCGATCGAGTTTGCCGATCCGTGGAGCAGATTCGCCCCCGTCACACCGCCCGCTAGTGCACGGTAGATAGTCATATCGCTGGGGTCCAGCATGTCGCGAATGCGAACCATCGACGTCACCGAATAAGAGCCCTCGTTGATGGAACTAACCATCGCGTGCGAGTGGCAGTCGATTATGCCTGGAGTGACGAATTTTCCAGTTGCATCGATCGTCCTTGCTCCGGCGGGAGCGGTCAGCCCTTTGCCGATCCTCGCTATCTTACCGTTTTGGACCAGGATATCAGTTGCCTCGAGCGTTCCTCGAGACGCGGTCATCACGGTGCCGCCTTTGATCAGGACGCTGTTTCGCGATTGTCCTTGCCCCATCGACGAGACCGGTAGACTCGCTACACTTAGAAGGAATAGAACCAAATATGCAGTGATCTTTTTCATAACGTCTTTAATTTGGGTTTTTGGTTCCCGAGAACCCGGCGCTGCCCGCCGTAGAATCCATTGTTCCGCTGATAGCATTTCCCGTAACGCGGCCGGTCGCTGTGACCTGTATAGTTTGTCCGCCCAGTTCGACAACTGTCGTGAAGCTGAATCCATCAGCCGCTACCTTTCCGTCCCGTATCGGGCTCGTGCCGAAGCTAGACGAAACTAACTGGCCTGTGAACGTGTTTCCCTGCTGCACGAATGTAAGCGTCGCTCCTGTCGGTTGGCCGGGGATCTCGATAGTGATCGCATAAGAGCCCGCTATATTCGGCACATCGGCCGGGGGAGCAGCACCGGCTCCGGGAGCGCCAGGTCCGGGTGTTCCTCCCTGATTGCCGCGGCCGCCGGCAGGACGCACGGGTTCGCGGATCTCGAACACTTTGCCGTCGATCACCACCTGCGGTACGAACTTATCCCGAGCAAGCAGATCGCCCCTAACAAGTGTGAGATTCGCGATCTTACCGGGTTCGATCGAACCGGTGCGGTTATCGATGCCGAGAACTTCCGCAGCACCCAGGGTCATTGCCCGAATAGCAGCATCCTTAGTGAGGCCATTCTCGGTCGTTTTAGCGGCGTTCGTAAAGAAATCGGCAAGAGATGTCATCCCTCCAGACTGAAACCCAAATTTTACGCCCGCCTGTGCAAGGCGAGCCGCACCGCGAGGTGTTTCGGCTCTCAAATTGAGAGTTTCTAGTGAGTCGGGATCCGCATCGGGCGACGCGGCCGCGGTTCGCTTCGGAAAGTTTAAGGACAACAGGACCGGAACATTTTGTTCTTTCAGCCTGCCTGCAACCTTCCAGGCCTCCTGTCCGCCTGCGATTATGCCGCGGATATTCAACTCCTTGATGAGATCAAGTACCCGGACGATCTCGTTCTCGTTGTTTGCATTGAAAACGATCGGTATCTGGCGGGCGACAACTGGTATTAGTGCCTCAAGCGAGCGATCGACCGGCGGTCTCGGCATGCCCTTGGGGTCCGCTGCGTAGGCCCTTTGCATATCCTGCAGCCGTTGAGCGTCGAGGAGCATCTGCCGCAGGGCCGAGAAAGTGCCAAGCAATGACGCGGGATAAACACCTCCGCCAACAGTGGTAAACGTAAAGTGTTGTGCGAACGGAGCCTTCACGACCATCGACGAGACGTTATCCCCCGCCAGGTTGATGACCACCGATTGGCCGTTGAATATACCGCCTCGCCCCGTCGTTACGACTGTAGTGAACCCTGCATTACGTGCGGTCTCGAAGGTCGCTTCCGTAGCCCGTACTTCATCCAGGACGTCCCGCTCGGGTCTTAATCCAAGCGGGTAATTCGTTATTGACTGCTGCTGCAGTTGCTGTTGCTGCTGTTGTGCGGCTATCTGGGCCGCAAACCCGCCTCCGCCACCACCACCGCCACCACCCTGGCCGCCAGCTTGAGGAGCAGGCGTACCCAGGTTTGTAAGCGAATCGATAAAGCCGGGATAAACGGTCAGGCCCGTCGCATCGAAAACCTGGGCGTCGGCAGGTGCCTTTAGGTTCGCCCCTACGGCGTCTATCAGGCCGTTTCGAACGACAACCGTGCCTTTCTCGATCGTGGCCCCCGAAACCGTCACGATCCTCGCGTTGGTGATCGCGTAACTCTGCGCGTCTGTGGCGATGCTAAAGAATAGACAAATAGCCGCAAACGAAAGCAAACATAGCTTTGATCTCATAACTTTATTTTTGAAGGTCGAACTTGAGTGAAATTGTTAAGGAGAGAATATAGAAAAAGTTTCAGGTGCGCAACGCGAGGAGCGTGCGGACCTGAAACTTATCGAAAAAACTTCCCCGCGGGCTAGGTCTTTGCTATCTGGACGCAGTGGCTCGCTCCGACTCGGCGTTCAGGAGCTTTTCTTTTCGCTCGATCCCCCACTTGTAACCTGACAGTTTCCCGTCACTCGCCACGACGCGGTGACACGGTATGACCAGGGCGACCGGATTGGTCGCACAAGCCCGGGCGACGGCACGGACCTTGTTCCTACCGCCTAATTCACTGGCGATCTGGCTATATGAACGTGTCTCGCCGTACGGTATCTTTCGCAGCAGCTCCCAAACCTGGAGCTGAAATGCCGTTGCTCTAAGATCTAGCGGCAGCATCAATCGCCGTTCCTTTCCGGCAAGATAGGCGATTATTGCATCCACCGTCGACCTGAGCTGACTATCGTCGTCCGTTACCGAGGCGTTTGGAAATTCGGCTCTAAGGCCCGTAACAAGATCGTCCGTCGAGTCTCCAAACGTCACGCTGCAGATGCCGCGGGTCGTTCGGGCCACCATCAGCTTTCCGAGCTCGCAGTCTGCAACCGTATAGCTGATCTGCATCCCGGCTCCGCCTTTTTTGTAAGTCGCCGGCGTCATTCCCATATTCTCGGCCGCCCGCTCATAAAGACCCCGGCTCGATCCGAATCCCGCATCATACATTGCCGTCGTAACATCGCTGCCGCTTCGCAGCTCCTCTTTGAATTTCTCCATTCTTTTCACCTCTGCATATTTTTTGGGGCTAACGCCCACGACTGACTTAAAGCTTCGCTGTAAATGGTACGAACTGAGGCCAGTGGCTGTGGCAAGGTCTTCAAGTGATAACAGGTCGTCAGACTCGAGCAGGCTACAAGCCCTGATGATCTTATCGATTTGCGGATCTACAAACCTGATGTCCTTTGGCTTACACCGCAAGCACGCTCGCAGGCCGCTTGACTCGGCCGCCGCCCAGCTATCGTAAAATGCGGTATTTTCACGCTTTGGCGTCCGGGCCCGGCATGAGGGCCGGCAATATATCCCCGTCGTTTTCACGCCGAGATAAAATGCCCCGTCAAATCGAGCGTCGTTCTCTGTAACCGCCCTCCAATAGATCTCCGTATCCATGTGTCACAGTTTATTCGCTAACATAACTCAAATCTATCCGAATATTGCTGTAGAATTTTATTATGAGCTCGATCGTGCTTTTCGACGGCGTCTGCAATTTTTGCAACGGTGCCGTCAATTTTATTGTCCGGCACGATCGCTCCGGCCGGTTTCGGTTCGCACCGCTGCAATCTGAGATCGGAGAACGGCTAAAACGCGAGTACTCGATCCCTGCGGACACAGACTCACTGGTACTTGTGGAAGATGGAAACGCATATACACACTCGACCGGAGCACTGAAGATCGCGAAAGGTCTTGGCGGTATTTGGCAGCTCGCATACGCCTTTATCAACGTGCCTGAACCGTTCCGCGATTGGTGTTACAAAACCTTTGCGAAGAACCGGTACAAATGGTTCGGTAAGAAAGACGTTTGCATGATCCCGACGCCGGAGATTAGAGAAAGATTTTTGGTCTAGGCCTATTTTTGACTTCTCTTCGGCTTTCTTTGCGTCTTTGCGTCTTTGCGGGATCTCTTTCTTATTTTCGAGGGTTGGCAAAAAAACTATTATGAAAGCAACATGGAATGGAAGAGTCCTGGCAGAAAGCGATGACACAATAGCCGTCGAGGGCAACCAGTACTTCCCGCCCGATTCACTAAACACGGAGTATTTCCAGCCATCCGAAACTCACACAGTTTGCGGCTGGAAGGGCACGGCCAGCTATTACGACATCGTAGTTGACGGCGAAACCAACGGCGATGCCGCATGGTATTACCCCGAAACAAAGGATGCTGCCAAAGAGATTGAGGGTTATATCGCTTTTTGGAAAGGAGTCGAGGTCAAAGAATAAATTGATATTTTTGAGCAGGCAATGGTAATATCGGACACTGTGCCATAAATGGTACAGCAGAGTATTGATAATACATCCTGTAAATTGGTGGGACATGGGACAAAAATGAAAATATCGATGCGAATTGCTTCATTCACAAACAGTTACAGGAACACATTTCTGTCCCATTCTGTCCCACCGTGGGACAGTTATCGGAGTTTTTGATGAGCTTTTCGCTTGAAACACTGGAATTTTCCCGGCTCCTCGAGCTGGCGTCCCGGCATGCCCAAACGCCGATGGGCGTCGACCGCTTCGCCGATCTGCGGCCATTCGGATCGCGGCGCAACCTCGACGAGGCCCTCGCGGCCATTCGCGAAACCATCTACCTCAACGAGGAACGGCAGATCACATGGTCTTTTAGCGGACTGCAGGATCCGACGGATGCGGTCGCCATCCTTCGTATCCAAAATGCGTCTCTCGAACCAAATCTGATGCTTGAGATCTCACGGGTTTGCAGCCAGGCGTTGTTTGCCCGCTCCGCGATCCAGCCTGAGAAAGAAGATGTGCCGACGCTTTGGCAGATCGTCGAACAGATCCCGCCGACACTTTTAGCGGCGATTAACGAGGTTAACAAGAAACTGCTCCCGGGCGGAGAGATCGATGACGGTGCCTCACCCGAACTTGCAAAGATTCGCCGCGAGATAAACGCCCAGCGGCAGCGTCTTACCCGCTCGCTCGAAGCCGCTATGCGTCTGGCCGGCACGGCAATCCAGGACGAGATCGTAACGGTAAGGAACGACCGCTTTGTGATACCGGTAAAATCCGACTTTCGCGGCAAGGTCTCGGGAGTCGCTCACGGCTTCTCATCAAGCGGCAACACCGTCTTCGTCGAGCCCCTCGGCGCGATCGAGGCCAATAACGAACTGCAAAACCTGAAAGGCCACGAAGAACGCGAGGTCGCCCGCATTCTCTTTGCGTTGACGGAGAGATTACGTGAACAATTACCAGCTGTCGAGGCCGCCGTCGAAGCCGTCGCCGATCTGGACTTCATAAAAGCAAAAGTAGAATTTGCCCGCAAATTTAATGCTGTCGTACCCGAGATCACCGACGATGAAACTCTGGACCTCGTCGAAGCTAGACATCCGCTACTGGAAGAAAATCTCCGTGCCAGTAGCCCGCACGTAATTAAGGGCTCCCGTGAAGATGGGGCAACGAGCGGTGCGACGAAGTCAGAACCGAGAGCGGTACCGACCGGGCTCCGAAGCTCCCCTCCTTACGAAGGAGGGGTGGCCGCAGGCCGGGGTGGTTCTCTTCCGACGAACGAGATAGTCCCCTCCAGCTTCACTCTAACGAAAAGCCGCTCCGTGATGATCATATCCGGCGCGAACGCCGGCGGTAAGACAGTCGTGCTAAAAACCGCCGGACTCCTGAGCCTGATGGCTATCTCGGGTCTTCCGGTCCCGGCCGATCAGGCCCGGATTCCTTTTTACCGCTCGGTCCTTGCAGATATCGGCGATCATCAATCGCTCTCGGCGAACCTCTCGACATTCTCTTCGCACATGTCGAATATCGCGTCTATGATCAGCGAATGCGTTTCGCCTTCGCTGGTGCTGCTCGACGAGGCCGGCACCGGTACCGACCCAGAAGAAGGCTCGGCCCTCGGCGTTGCGATAGTCGACCATTTTCGCCGAAATTGCGGTGCGCAGGTCATTGCATCGACCCACTATCGAGGTCTGAAGATGTACGCCGCAAATGATGAGAGCATCGTCAATGCCTCGGTCGAGTTCGACCTTAAAACGCTCCAGCCGACATACAGGTTGCTGCTCGGCCTCGCCGGTGCGTCCTCCGGTATCGAGATCGCCAGCCGCTTCGGCATCCCGCCGGATGTGATCGGCACTGCCCGGGAAAACCTCGACGTCTCCGCGCAGGAAGCCGAGAATTACCTGCAAAAGCTCCAAACCGAGACCCGCGTTGCCGAAGACCTCCGCATAGCCCTTGAAGAGGAACGCGAGGCGGTCGCTATGAAATACGCCGGTCTCGAGGTCGAGGCCGTAAAGAAGGAAAAGGCACGACAAAAAGAGTTCGAGAGCGAGCTAGCAAACGCCATCGACGAATTCGACCGCCAATCAAAGGCCTTCATGCAAACCCTCGAAGACAAGGCTCTAAAAAACAAGCTCGAAAAAGAGCGCTTATCGCGCAAAGCTGAGCTAAACCGGGCGGTCGTGTCCAAGGTCCAAGGCCCAAGGTCAAAAGGCAGCAGGTCAGAACCGGGAGCGATAGCGACCGGTTTCCGAAGCTCCCCTCCTTACGAAGGAAGGGTGGCAGCCGCTTCGGCTGACGGGGTGGTTCTCTCTGTCGGCAGCAAGGTCATCACCTCCTTCGGCAATATCGGCACAATCGAGCGTCTCGACAAAGACGTAGCAGAAGTCCTCGTCGGCGGCATGCGCCTCCGCGAAAAGATCGCCGATCTACAAATTGCCGAGGCCGAACACGGTGTCAGCAGCCCACACGCAACTAAGGGCTCTTCCAAACACTCAAGCATCTCTCGCTCCCTCGACGCTCCCGACGCCGCTGCCGAACTCAATCTCATCGGCAAAACCACCGCCGATGCCGAATACGAGCTCGACCGCTTTCTCGACGAAGCCTACATGGCCACCGTCCCACGCGTCCGCATCATCCACGGATTCGGAACCGGTGCCCTGAAAAACTACGTTCACCATTTCCTAAAGAACAGCGATCTGGTAGAAAAATTCGAATTCGCCCCCTCGAGCCAAGGCGGCAACGGAGCCACCATCGCGGAGTTGAAGATGTAGAATGAGAAGTAGATTTGCACAACGATTATGAAGAAACGGATAACTCTCACGATCTTGGGTATAATTTCAGTCCTTTGCCAACTTGGGTTCGGGCAAGAATACCGAGAATCTGAAAATTTCATCGGCGTCATCGAGGGTGGCACTCCGCCATTTATTATGCTTCGCTACGATAATTACTCCGAAGCAGATATTTCGAAGGCAAAGCAAAAACTTATCGACCTTCGCTCCGCCGCTGACATAGACCCATGGGAAGGTAGGTATAGCTCATTTGGGGAACTTAGCGATACCAAATTAACCTGGAATTCCTCGATCGGATTTCTTAGCTACTATATTTATACATGCGCGATAGAGCTTCGATCGCTGAATTACGGAAAAGTAACTAATAAACCGGGCACGCTTACGTTACATTCGTCCCTTTCCAAACCGCCGCGTTTAGCCACGCGGGGCGCAGCTACGGTCGAATTGATCAAAGTCAAATGGGGAAACCGACACTATCTTGTTGAAGCTGATCAAATCGAGATGTTTGCGGAGTTGGCAGCTGGCTATTATGGCTCAAGCATGAAGAAGGAGGAAATCGTCAATGGAATACCCTACGCGGTGCATTATTCGTTGTGGAACTCATTTTGGGTAAAGGATCAAGATTACCGTGAACAAAAGGTGTTTGGCTTACCGGTCTTCCCCAACCCGTTCGAAAAGCTGGTCCGTAAGCCGATCGAGGGCAAAATAGCCGCAATCGGAAAATATGAAAAGGACAAACCAACCGATGAACCGATAATGAGATATTCGCGACAATTTGTGACTCTCCATATCGGTTCTACCGTTAAGCTCAAGCCGGGAATGGAGTTTTTTGTCAAGGAGTTAGGAGAAAGAGTTAAAATCGTCACAGTTAAGAATTCCACATCCATTGCCATACTTGAACGATGGCTTGATTCAGAAACTCGGAAAGAGATCTGTTTGAAAAACGGTGAGGAATTCCCATGTAGGCGACCTGAAATTGGCATGGGTGCAAAAACGATACCGGACGAATTCCTGGAGAACTAAAGCGACCGATGTGTTGCCAATTTGGTGAAACCAATTAAATCATACGGAGAATTTGCTTATGACAGCTACGGTTGAGCTAAACCTGCCTGATAGTGTCAAGATCACGGACTCCGAGATCCGGATGATCGTGGCTGCGAGGCTTTTTGACGTTGGTGAGCTTTCGTCAGGCCAGGCGGCTGAACTTGCCGGTATCACGAAACGAGAATTTATCGAATCAGTTGGCCGCTACGGTGTTTCGATATTCCAATATAGCGCGGAGGAGCTTCGCGAAGACATCGAACGTCTATAAGCATGAAGATCGTTTTGCGACGCGAGCTCTAGCCTGATGCTTTTTCCCCAATACTTCATCGATGACCTGAAAAACCGTGCAGGCCTGGTGCGGACGCTCTGTCTTATTGGCGCATTCGTTTTTGTGCTCGCCTTTCAGGTCCTCGGGCAGGAACCGGCGAAAACCTTTTTGGTTGATGAGTTCGCGAATCCGGGTTGCGAAGATCTTTGGGCTCGCCTGGACAATTTTTTGGTTCAGATGGGAAATAACCCCACCGCGACCGGGACCATCTGGATCGCCGAAAAACGAGGAGATGTTAGGGATAATCTCTACTACGAAGCGATGATTCGGAACTACCTTATCGAGCGAAAATTGTCGCCAGATAGGTGGCGAATTATCCGTACTGGCCCGAAAAATGAACGCCTGGTCAAGTTTTGGATAACGCCGCCGGAAGCACAACCGGCGAGTGTAAACCCAAGTTCTTGGTCATTTGAATACCCACCGGTAACGAAACCTTTCATTTTTACGAATGGCGAGAACTACATGGTCGAAATGACTGTCTGCATATATGTAGATGAGATTTCGCTCTTAGCTAAGGTTCTCGATGCCAACCCGAGAGCGAATACAAATGTTGTGCTTATTGTCCGCACCAACAAAGAATTCAATAGCAGAAAGAGACGTGTACTTAAAGAACTGGTTCTTTACTACGCCATAAATAAAAAGAAGATAAGATTTTTCAAACGAATCGATAAAAGGCCCAATCCATATGGCATACGCCCCAAGACGGAATACTGGTTCATTCCATAATGCTCTTTCCCCAATACTTCATCGATGACCTGAAAAACCGTGCCGATCTGGTGCGGATAATACAGCCGTATGCTCAGGATCTGAGAAAGAAGGGAGCGAACTGGATGGCGTGCTGTCCTTTTCATCAGGAAAAGACGCCGTCGTTTTCGGTGAATCCGAGCAAAGGATTTTACAAATGCTTCGGATGCGGCAAAGGCGGCACGGCGTTTAACTTCTTGATGGACATCGAGGGACTGAATTTCCCTGAGGCCGTCAAACGTGTGGCTGAGATCGCCGGGGTGATGCTGCCCGAGCCTGAGGACGACGTCACCTACGAACGCACCAAAAAGCGGCGCGAGGAGATTAAAAAGGTCGCGGACCAGATCATCGAGCTGAACCAGATCGCTCTCGATTTCTGGGAAGCCGAGCTACAGAAAAAAAATGCGAAGGCTACCGCTGCCCGAGAGTATCTTGCAACGCGAGGCATATCCGACGAGGTTCAAAAGGCGTTTCACATCGGCTTTTCTCCCGACAAATGGGATGCCCTGCTCAATTTGCTAAAAGAGAAAGGTGCCGATGAAGGTTTGATCGAGCAATCCGGCCTGGTTTCGGTCAATGAGGAAAAGGAACGCGTCTTCGACCGGTTCCGCGGACGGATTATGTTCCCGGTCCTCGACATCAACGGCAAGCCGATCGCCTTTGGAGCCCGTGCGATGGGCGACGACCCGCCTAAATATCTCAATTCACCCGAGACACCGGCTTATGTTAAGGGTCAGCATCTGTACGGTCTGTATCAGTCGAAGAACGAGATCCGTAACAAGAAATTCGCCATCCTTGTCGAGGGTTATCTTGACCTGATCGCGCTGTATCAGTTCGGCATCACAAATGTGGCCGCCAGCCTCGGCACGGCATTTACGCCCGAGCAGTCAAAGCTGCTGAGCCGCTTTTGCAAAAGGGTCGTGATCAATTACGACGGCGACGACGCGGGTATCAAAGCGGCCCGCCGTGCTATCGAGCATCTCCTGCCTCAGGATTACGATATCAAGGTCCTTGTGCTGCCTGACGGCAAGGACCCGGATGACTTTATGCGCGAGAATGGCGTCGACGCGTATAACGAGGCCCGTGGTAATGCATCTCCATTTCTCAGATTTGCTCTCGATGCGGCGGTCAAAGGACGTAATCTGCATAACGCAAAACAAAAAGCCGATGCGATTGAGGATTTTCTACCCGTGATCTCGGCCATAACCAACAACATCCAGCGTCGCGAAAGCTTTGACCAGGCGATGACATTCTTCCATGTCGAGGATATTGGGCTTCGCCGCGAACTCTGGACCACCCTGAAATCCGTCGGCACTTCCGATTCTAACAGCCAGTACATCAGCCAACGTGTTTCTCGGGCTGCGCGGGTCAAAGTGACTCTCGCCGAACGACGCCTGCTCGAACTGATCGTTTTTGACGAGCCGCTTCGCGAAGTAATTCTGCCGCGTCTTGAGCCCAGCGATTATGAGAACCTTGCAACCGGCGAATTGTTCACCGCCATGATCGCGATCAGCCAGGCCGGCCGCGAGATATCGCCCGAGACATTGATGGAATACATCGGCGATGACGAGTCATCGATCGATCTCGCGCACGAGCTTCTGCAAGGTAAGCCCCGGCGCCAGCCTGACGATGCAATTGACGAGGTACTGACACAAGCTGAAAATTGTGTCTTTTCCTTGAGGAATATGGCGATCGCAAACCGGATCACCGATATCAGCCGCGAGGCCTCATTGGCGGAGCAATCGGGTGACGCCGAGCTTTTTAACCGGCTGACCTACGAACAGTTGGAGCTCGAGAAAATACGTCGTGAGCTTCAGCGTCAGATCACCGATGTGTGATATACTTTCTCGTTTAAACGCGCCCGTCCGATTCCGAAAAATACCGGTGTATTAGGCGTTATATATAGATATTATAAACAACGAGTTAACCTGCAATTTAATCAAAATTCTTTATCATTTATGCCTGATTACGACGAAAAAGAAGACCTTGTAGATCGCCTGGTGGCATTGGGCCGGCGCAAAAAGGGATTGAGCCTTGACCAGCTCCATCGCGAACTACCCGAAAACATGATGTCGGCCGACGATATCGAGGACGTACTGGAGCGCCTGGAGGGCGCGAACATCTCAGTCGCTGAAACCGACGCGCAGCTGCTCGAACGTGCCTCGACAATGGCACTTGATGACGAAGAAGAGGAAAAAGACGTCGATGAAGACGATCTCGATCTTGACCTTTCCGCCGGGGTGCTGGATAAATCCAACGACCCGGTCCGTCTTTACCTTCGTGAAATGGGTATCGTGCCTCTGCTAAATCGCGAGGGCGAGGTCGTTATCGCGAAACGTATCGAACGCGGCCAGATCAAAACCCACAAGGCGATCTCGCGTTCGCCGATCGCGGTCGAGCGGCTGCTTAAGATCGGTGACGATCTGATCGCCGGCAAGGCCAGCATCCGCGAAACTGTTATTTTTTCTGAACAGGCAGAGATCTCGGTCGAGGAGGATAAGGCCGAGGAATACCTTCGCTGGACCCTTGAGGGCATTGATAGCATCCGCCAGAATTTTCAGCCGGTCCTAAAGTCCTGGGTCGCACTTATCGCTGAACAGGAAAAGGCTGCTGGCAAAAAGACCAAAAAGCTTCTTACGCTGCGCCGAAAGACGGCCCGTTTAAGATTGGACATCGCTCAGGAGATCAAGAACCTGAACATAACCGAACGTACGCGTCAGGTCCTTATCGCCGCGATCCGCAAGGTTGTAGAGGATATCCGCAAGAACGAGCGGGTCATTAGCCGTTCCAAGGAAAAGCTCGAAAAGAAACCACCTGCAGCCGAAAAGCGTGAATTGAACGCAAAGATTGCCGAAGCCAAGGCTGCGATCGCGGAGATTGAAGAGCGATATCACCTTCCGGCCGTTGAGATCAAACGTTCGTACCAGACGATCTATGTCGGTGAACAGGAGACCAACAAGGCCAAGCGCGAACTCGTCGAGGCCAATCTCCGGCTCGTGGTTTCGATCGCCAAGAAATATACAAACCGTGGTCTGCAGTTCCTCGACCTGATCCAGGAAGGAAACATCGGCCTGATGAAGGCGGTTGATAAGTTCGAATGGCGGCGGGGTTATAAATTCTCGACCTACGCGACATGGTGGATCAGACAGGCGATCACGCGCGCGATCGCCGATCAGGCCCGCACCATCCGTATCCCGGTCCACATGATCGAAACGATCAACAAGCTGATCCGCACATCGCGGCTGCTCGTTCAGGAACTCGGTCGTGAACCGACGTCCGAAGAGATCGCAAAGCGAATGGATATCCCGGTCTCGAAGGTTCGAAAGGTCCTCAAGATCGCACAGGAACCCATCTCGCTCGAAACGCCTATCGGTGAAGAAGAGGATTCTCATCTCGGCGATTTCATCGAGGACAAGTCGATACTAAATCCAGCAGAATCAGTCACTTTCTCCAACTTACGTGAGATAACGGATGAAGTTTTGGCGACACTCACACCGCGCGAGGAAAAGGTCATCAAAATGCGATTCGGCCTTGGAAATACGGGCTCGGAGCATACGCTCGAGGAAGTCGGACAGCATTTCGCGGTGACTCGCGAGCGTATCCGCCAGATCGAAGCTAAGGCTTTAAGAAAGCTCCGCCACCCGTCGCGTTCTCGCCGGTTGAAGGCTTTCCTCGAAGGCAAGTAAGGAACCGAGGACTTTCTAAACATTCGTATAGGGATCGCCTTCGGATCCCTTGAATAATACAATGTCAGTCCTGCGTTCTCGTTTCCGGCGGGCACGACTCTATGATGAAATACGACGTTCGCGGCCGCCTTCCGTTAATACTCGTATTCGCGATTTTCCTGCTCGTGCCATCATTCGATACCGCGCTCAAATATTTCGGAGCTGTCGGCGTCGTCGTTTATTTTTTCACGGGCACGCTCTTTTTATTACTGCTCGATCGTTTTGCGCTGCCGATTTTCTTCTCCACGATCTCCGACAAAGCCGCAGACTACCTGGCAACCGCCATGTTCGTGTTACTGGCTGCTGCGGCAATGTACCTCGGTCCGATCGCCAACTCGGGCCGTTTTGGTGGGGGGTCCGATGCGGACGATGCTCTCTTGATTGCTGCCAATGAACTGGCAAATGGCCGTTTTCCGTATTACGTGGTCACGTATTTAGGTAATCAGATCGGGCCCATGCCGGGATCGATATTATTCGCAATGCCGTTTTCGTTGACCGGCACGATTCAATTGCAGAACGTTGTCTGGCTGGCGGTTTTCTACCTGGCTGTCAGATACTTTGAGAAGAGTTCCGCGACCGCTCTTGGCCTTGTGTGGATCCTCCTCGTATTAAGCCCGACTGTACTTCAGAACATTGCTACCGGTGCCGACTATGTTTCCAACACGATCTTCGTACTAGTCTTTATGTGGATGCTCGTCAGATCTGCATCCTCTAACACTTCCGCGATAGTTTCCAATGGTGTGATCGCGGCGATTCTTTTGGGAATCGCTCTATCGTCACGTTCTACGTTCTTTCTTTTGATGCCGCTGCTCCTTTCCGTCCTCGTCCAGGTATCGGGATGGAGTAACTCGATCAAATATCTCTCGATCTCAGCAATCGCATTTTTGGTCGTGACCGTACCTTTCTGGCTGTATGATCCGTCCGGGTTCGCTCCGCTCCACGTCCAGGGGGCTAAGCTCGCGGCCGTCGAAAGCGTTCTTCGCTTCGCGGCCGTGATCGTGCCCGTGTCGGCCGGAGCTTTATCGATTATCCTGTCGTTTCAAACGATGCGGAATGACTGCACCAGGTTCTTTCTCAACTGTGCCATCGTGCAGATGTTCGTGTTAATTTTCACGTCCGTACTTTACACGCTAAAATTGCAGCGGCTCGATCTGTTTGTCGCCCAGTCCGGCTACGGCATGTTCACGCTGTTCTTTGGGGTGTCGGCCGCTTGGATGTATCTCTACCGATATACAGCCGTCACTCGTGACCAGGATTTCGTTGAGGCATAGCTAAATTTGAAACCGTATCTTCAGCTTCTTAGGCCGCAGCAGTGGATCAAGAATGTTTTCGTTCTGATCCCGGCCTTTTTCGCGGGCAAGATCGCCCTTTTGGCTGCCGACTACCGATTGGCCATCGCAGTACTTTCGTTCTGCGCCGTTGCGAGCGCCGCGTACATCCTCAACGATATTCTGGACGTGAAACGCGACCGGCTGCACGAACTCAAACGTGACCGGCCATTGGCCACTGGTACGGCGTCTCGCACCGGGGCCATTCTATTGATATGTTGCTGCCTCACCGTTGCCACAGTATCGGCAATCGTTGTTGGTCTTAACTTCCTTTACGTGATCCTGGCGTATTTTGGGCTCAATATCCTTTACAGCCTTTTCCTAAAGCATATCTCGCTGATCGATATATCCTTCATTGCGATCGGTTTTGTATTGCGCGTGCTGGCAGGCGGCGTGGCGGCCGATGTTCCGATATCCAAATGGCTGATACTCATGACCTTTTTGCTGGCAAGCTGTCTTGCTCTCGGAAAGAGGCGGGATGATCTATTACTGGATGTCGAGAAAAATGATCTCCGGCCATCACTTAAAGGCTACACATTGCCGTTTATCGATATTTGTCTAACCGTACTTAGCGTCACAACGATCGTTTGCTACGTCATGTACACGGTTTCAGAAGACGTCGTGCGACGGCTGCATTCGGACAACGTGTATCTGTCTTCGATCTTTGTCATCCTCGGTTTGCTTCGGTTCCTGCAAATCGCAGTTGTTGAGCAAAAAAGTGGATCTCCGACTCGTATCCTGTTAAAGGATCCGATGATCCAGGTCATGATAGGACTCTGGTTGATGACGTTTTTGATGATCATATATGCCTCGTAAATTGGTGACAAACTGGGGCAACTTTCCGTCCGTTGATGCCAACGTCAGCGAGTCTTCGAATGTATCGGCTATCAGGGAATTTGTTCGGGTCAACGACAGCGTCATAGCTCGCGGCAATGGCCGCTGTTACGGCGACTCGTCCTTGAACGAGAACATCTTCTCCACCCTGAGGCTCAACAGATTTCTCGAATTCGACAAAGTGAATGGAACACTCGAATGCGAAGCCGGCGTTCTTCTTTCCGAGGTTTTGGAAGTCATCGTGCGAGATGGCTTTTTTCTACCGGTCACGCCCGGCACGAAATTTATTACAGTCGGCGGAGCGATCGCTGCAGATGTGCATGGTAAGAACCACCATCGCGAAGGGGCATTTACCGAGCACGTCTTGCACCTTGATATTCTTACATCCTCGGGCGAAGTCGTCCGATGTTCACGCGACGAAAGCGGTGACATCTATCGTCAGACCTGCGGTGGAATGGGTCTGACCGGAATAATATTGAGCGCCAAGTTCAGACTTCGCGTGATCGAAACAAGTTATGTCCGGCAGGTTTCACAAAAGGCGCCGAACCTTGAACGCGTGATGGAGCTATTTGAGGAAGCTGAAAAACGAACCTATTCCGTCGCCTGGCTTGATTGTCTCGCCCCCGTAAAAAGAGTCGGCCGTTCGGTTATTATTTCAGGAGATCATTGCCTCCAACACGAACTTCCTTCTGCACTTAAAAATGATCCGCTCAGGCCTGCACCGCGTAGCGGGTTCGGGTTGCCGTTCTACCTGCCGGCCTTCCTGTTGAATTTTGCGAGCGTTAAAACTTTTAATTTCTTCTATTACCAAATACAGGCTCGCACCGCGGCGGCATCTATTGTCCATTTCGACAATTATTTTTATCCGCTCGACCGCGTGGCAAATTGGAACCGTCTTTACGGTCGAAACGGTTTTCTCCAGTATCAATTCGTGCTGCCGAAGGAGAAAAGTTACGATGGGCTGATCAAGATTCTCGACCGCATTGCTCGCTCGGGACTGGGTTCACCGTTGGCCGTGCTGAAGCTATTGGGCAGGCAGAATCCGGATGCCGTCATGAGCTTTCCGATGCCCGGGTACACCCTGGCTCTTGATTTTAAGGTAAGTCCCGCTGTGTTCAGACTTCTTGACGAACTGGATGAGCTCATTTTGGATTACGACGGGCGAATCTATCTGGCGAAGGATGCGAGAATGAAAGCCGACGTTTTTCACCGATGCTATAACGAGCAAGTTTCCTCGGGGTCCTTCAGTTCGCTGCAATCGACGAGACTGAAATACTGATATGGGCAAAACCCTTTTGATCCTGGGCGCAGGGTCGGATATTGGACAAGCTATCGGTCATGAATTTGCCGCTAACGGCTTCGACATCATACTCGCTGGTCGGAACATCGGTTCGTTGTCGCCTTTGCGTTCCGACCTGGAAATACGTCACAAAGTGGCTGTACGACTAACGGAATTCGATGCAGAGGACCTTCCATCTCACCAGGACTTTTACTCTCGACTTTCCGCCGCCCCGGACGTGGTCCTTTATACTGCTGGTTACCTGGGCAATCATAACGATGCAAAAGCCCATCCGATCGAGGCCGAACGAATATTGAAGGTGAACTACCTTGGTGCCGTCTCCATACTTGCGATCGCGGCGAACGACCTAGAGAGCCGTCGCACGGGCACGATCATCGGCATCTCATCGGTCGCCGGCGATCGCGGTCGACAGAGCAATTACATCTACGGTTCGTCAAAAAGCGGTTTCAGCACTTTTCTTGATGGATTGAGGCATCGCCTGGCCCCGTCCAATGTTCACGTTATCACTGTTAAGCCGGGCTTCGTTCAGACAAAAATGACATCAGATCTTGCGCTCCCCAAGCTTCTGACTGCTAAACCCGTGAATTTAGCCAAAGCCGTGTTCAGTGCGTACCGTTCGGGGCGATCAACAATATATTTTCTGCCGGTGTGGCGGTGGATCATGCTTTTTGTGCGAATTCTGCCGGAAAGAATCTTTATCAGATCAAAGCTTTAGATCACCCGACATCTTCTCTGCCTCGGTTATGGCACCATCCAGATCAGTAATGCGATTGTCCAATTGCATCTCATAGACCGCGTCAAGTATCTCCTTGAACTTTGGTGAGGGCTCGAGCCCCAGATCGATCAGATGACGGCCCTTTAGTATGGCTTCCGGCGGCTTTCGCTCAACCTGCAGTTTTCGGACCTTTTCGATGAACCATTCCTGGGCTTCGGAGCCGAACCACTTTTCCTTCGGCAGCCAATCGGGGTTTCGGCCCAGGCTGTCGGCTTTTGCTACGCGGTAAAGCAAGTCGGACTCTACCTTGCGAGCCAGACGGCGGAATGCTCCATCGCCGACTGGACTCTTTGACTTGTAATACTCTCCGGGTTTGAGATGGTAACGTACCAGCTGAACTATTTGATTACGTACGTCGAACCCCTGGAGCGTGTATATTCCGAGTCTATCCAAAAAAGAGAGTGTGGGTTCAATACCGGCCTCGTCATGGCCACGCGACCGCATTCTGTCATCCACGAATTCCGTTGTGGCAGGCTTTCCAAAATCGTGAGCCAGTGCACCAAGCATGACCGCAACTTTTCTCGGATAGTCGAGCTCATCGATCAGTTTCCTGGCCTCATCGACGACCATCAGCGTGTGAACATCCACATCGCCTTCCGGATGCCAATCTGGTTCCTGAGGAACCCCGACCAGCGATTTCAGCTCGGGAAACAGCTTGTCGACCACACCTAGGTCATACAGCCATTTCAAACCTATTGACGGCCTCTGGGCCAGCAAGAGCATCTTCTCCATCTCACCCCAAATACGTTCGCTGGGCAGGTCAGTAACATCGATGGAACGGCAGATAGCCGCTGTTTTCGCTTCGATATCGAATTCAAGCCTCGCCGCAAACTGTGATGCTCTCAAGACCCTTAAAGAATCTTCGACGAAAGTCTCAGGCGCAACCATCTTCAAGATCTTACTGTTGATATCGCTCTGTCCGTCATACGGATCGACGATCTCACCGGTCAAAGCGTCCTTCAGAATGGCATTAACAGTAAAATCCCGTCGCGAGCATGCCTCCTCAAAAGACATATAGGGATCACCCTCAATAGCAAATCCGCGATGTCCGCGGCCCTGCTTGCGGTCACGCCTCGGAATTGACACGTCCAGATCCTGCCCAACCTTGTAGACAGTAAAGGCCTCCCCTACGGCGTTTATCTCTCCGAAATGCCTGATTATTCCGCGTAGCGTACTTGGTTCAATTCCGTAGACCTCGAGGTCCCAATCCTTTGGCTGGACGCCCATCAGATCATCGCGAACGCAGCCTCCATTGAGCATAGCTCGACCGCCCGCGTCGCGGATCACTGTCGCCAGCCGTATTACTTTTTCTGGAATTTTAGGCATATCGGACAGGCCAATTGTGCCCCATCGATTTGACGCGAATCAAAATGGTGCATGCTCCGGCTTCCGAATTGGCAATTCGTAAGGGAGAGAAGTCGGGTCTTCGTGTGGGTCGCGGAGCGCAACGAAAAGAGCGATCTTAGGACTTTATGAGGCTATCTTTTGGTTGACGATCTCCATGATATCCGATTCCATCTGGACTGCTTTTCGCTCTAGTTCCGCTCCGCGGGCAAGTATCGAATCCGCGTAAGCTCGGTCCTTGAGCCCACTCGTGTTGATCTTGACATTGAGATACGCTCCCCTCACCGCCGAACGAGCACAAAGGGCGCCGACCCCGACGTCCGAAACGGAATTCGGATTTCCGTGATAAGCCATCTCCTTTATCACCTCGAAAGCATCGAAACTGCGTTCCATCGTTCTAAAAGGGACCTCAGTCGCATATTTCGTGGCCGTTTGAATTGCGTCAATTCGAGCCTGCTTCTCTTCGTCAGTGCTTTTCGGCAGACCGAAAGCAGTCATTACGCGATTAAATGCATTTGTATCCTCATTGACGAGGTGCAATAGGTCATCTTTGATCTGTTGACCCCGCACAGCCCACCCCGAAAACTCTTCCCACCGGTCGTCCCATCCTGCCTTGTGCGACGAGAGGTTGGCAACCATCGTAGCGAGTGCCGCACCCAGCGCTCCCATAAAGGCCGAGATAGAACCGCCCCCGGGAGCAGGCGATTCCGACGCTGTCTCGTCGGCGAACTCGGCACAGGTCATGTCAATCAACCGTTCCTGTTTGCTATCCGCCTCCAGCATATACTCGATGATCTTCTCGGCGGGTTGAAACGGTTTCAGATCGTCCAGTCCCATAGATTTTATTGCGATCTTTATGACTTCCGCGTCGGTAACGCCTAGGGAACGCTGCTGCCTTGCAAGATAGTATTTTCCGGCATCGAGGATCGCTTTTTTAGGAACAAGACCCACGATCTCAAGCCCCGTGACTCGAATACCTCTCGCTTCTGCCTTTTCACTCACCTCTTCAAAAGCAACGTGAAGCGGCGTTTCTGAAAGGCTGGTGATGTTCATCGAAACTTGCGCGATCCCATATTCCTCGATGTACCACCCTATAGCTTTCGTGCCCTTGAGTGTGCCGGGCAGCATTACAGGCTCGCCTGACTCGTCAGCAACGACCTTTCCCGTGATCGGATTTCCTTCGCGCTTTGGTCTGCCTTTTTCCCGAACGTCAAAAGCGATCGCATTTGCTCGCCGGGTGGATGTGGTATTGAGGTTGAAATTCACCGCGATTAGGAAATCCCTTGCTCCTACTGCAGTCGCCCCGGATCGGGCCACACTTTCGTTAAAATCGGTCGGGCCAAAATCGGGTTTCCAATCGACGGAGCATATCCTGTCTTTCAGGCATTCGTATTCGCCCGCACGGCAATTGGCAAGATTTCGGCGTATTTCCGAAGAGGCGGCGTTTTCGTACAGAAAGATCGGAATACCCAGCTCATTGCCGATGCGTTGACCAAGCTTGCGTGCGTACTCGGCCACTTCTTCCATTGTTACACCGGAGATTGGTATCAGTGGGCATACGTCCGTAGCACCAAAACGGGGATGATCGCCCTTATGGCACCGCATGTCGATCAGTTCTCGAGCCTTTTTCACTGCCTGAAACGCTGATTCCAGAATTTCGTCCGGGGAACCAACAAACGTCACCACTGTTCGGTTCGTCGTCACACCGGGATCCACATCAAGCAACTTCACGCCATCGATCTTCTCGATCTCGTTGGTGATCTGTTTGATTATTGTAAGATCTCGTCCCTCGCTAAAATTCGGAACGCACTCGATCAGTCTGTTCATACTCTAGGGGGAGGATACCGCCTTTATTTTAACCGGCTTCTGAGGTACGTGGAGAGGCTTTCGACGTTAACCCTCTCCTGCTCCCAAGTGTCCCGGTCGCGTACTGTGACGGCTCCATCAACCAGCGATTCATGGTCGACGGTAACGCAAAATGGCGTGCCTACCTCGTCCTGTCGGGCATAAAGCTTCCCAATACCCCCTGTGTCGTCGTAAACGGTACGCATCGAAGGCTGTAGGTCGCGTTTTATTCTCTTCGCCGTCTCGACGATCTCAGGCTTATTCTTAGCGAGTGGGAGTACAGCCACTTTGATCGGTGCAAGCTCGGGTTTGAGCTGTAAGATGACCCTCACCTCTCCTTTTTCATTGGTCCTTTCGGTATAGGCGTCCATCATCACGGCCAGCAAAGTGCGATTGACGCCGATCGCCGGCTCGATGACGTATGGGTAGAATCGCTCATTAGTTTGCGGATCGAAATACGACAGATCTTCCGTTGAATCTGGGTTGATACGCTTTCCCTCCCCATCTTCGGGTTTTTTTGAATGAACCCGTAGATCATAATTCGTCCGGTTTGCGATGCCCATTAGTTCATCCCACTGCTTGTCCTCATCATCGCGTTCGGGAAAGTACCGGTACATGATGTCGACAGTACGCTCGGCGTAATGAGCAAGCTCTTCCTTAGTCTGTTCGTAAAGCGAAAGATTTTCCTGCAAGATGCCGAGCGAGCCAAGCCACACTTGAAACCCGTCGATCCATTCCTGATGAAGTCTCGGTGCATCCTCCGCTCGACAAAAGTACTCCATCTCCATCTGTTCGAATTCACGTGTGCGAAAAATGAAGTTCCCCGGCGTCACCTCGTTTCGAAAGGCTTTTCCGACCTGAGCTATACCGAACGGGAGCTTTCGACGGGATGTATTTAGCACATTCGCAAAATTAATGAAGATTCCCTGCGCCGTCTCCGGTCTAAGGTAAGCAAGGGATGTGGGATCGTCTTCCGCTGAGGCCGCACCCACGGTCGTACGAAACATGAGATTAAAATCCCGTGGGTCCGTCAGGTTCGTCGATCCACAATTCGAACAAACATGCTTTCCGTCCTGTATCTCCAGTTTGTCCTGACGAAGCCGCGAGTTACAATCGCGGCAGTCTACGAGCGGGTCGCTAAATGTGTCCTCGTGGCCCGAATACTTCCAAACAAGCCGATTCTGGATGATCGATGAATCAAGGCCCTCGATATCGTCCCGTTCGTACACCAGCCAGTTCCACCAGCTCTTCTTTATGTTATTTGCTAGCTCAACGCCAAGTGGTCCATAATCCCAAGACGAGCCAAGCCCTCCGTAAATGTCCGATGCCGGAAAGACAAATCCCCGGCGCTTAGATAGCGATACGATCGTTTCGATGTTTGGAGCAGGCATAATGAAAGGATGATTTTACATTGTCTTGCTCACAAGTGACAAAAGACCAGCGGATCTGCATGTCCTAATCTAAGAAGAGGATGTGTACAAAGTCGCATGCCAGTGCAATGGCCGCGTGTCAGCTTGAGATTGCGTCAACGATACTTTAAGTCCCTCGTTAACGCACGGGTCTGGGGGGCAGCGTTTTCGGCGATGCGGACGGCTGTTTTGGTGTCTTATCGAGAAGGGGCGCAAGGGTTGTCGCAGCAGAAAGTACGCGTTTTTGTCCCGCGTCGGGACAGGAAAAACGCCGTAACCCTAGTGATATCTCAATTTACGAAAACTTTGCCTGTACCACCCGTTTTCAGAGGATTTGGTCCTGGCAATTTCGGCGGACATTTTCGGGGTCGAAATATCGATATTCAAATTGTCAAAGATCCACTTACTACCGCCCAACTATAAAGACTTTCGGCACGCCTGTATATGCCATTTGTCGCAATGTGTATGTTTTGGCGTACTTGGCGTATAAAAGTTCCGTCGACTAGCTAAAATGGACTACGCGAAGCATTTCAGCAAAAAGAGAGGCCGCCTTTTCAGACAGCCTCTTTTTCTATGTAAGTGGGTTGGACTTACTCCATTCCGTTAAAGTTAATAGTTACCAAGGTCTGGTTTGGCGTTACCGTTACTGGATCGAACCGAAAACGTCGCGACGCAACGCTGACCGTATACTGTTGACCAGGTGCAAGATTTGGGAAACTGTAAAAACCCAGCGAGCTCGTCGGAACCTTCGTTTGGTTTCCGCCCTGCGTTGGCGTCAACGTAACGACTGCGTTTCGCAATCCCTGGCCCGTGGTAGTTAACACCTGTCCGCTGATCGTCGACATTGACGACGATAGCTTGAGGAGGAATCCGTCGGATGCGCCGCTTCGGATGGCTTGAAATGCTCCAACCGTCGGGAAATTAGCCGAATCCGTACCGCCTGCTACAAAGGCGTTCTGGCCAGAGTCAATAGCGATGGCAACACCATCGTCAAAACTGCTTCCTCCGACGTAAGTCGAATATTCCAAGCTCAGACCCGTCGGAACGATCTTAGTTATGAAAGCATCGATCTCTCCCCCCGGCACGGCCTGAAGCGCGTCTACCGTTGGAAAGTTGGTCGAAGACGTACTGCCGGTAATGTATGCCGCTCCAAAAGAATCCACGGCGATCGACGAGCCATGATCCGCGCCCGTACCGCCGAGGTACGTCGAATAAATAATGCTACCAGCCGACGAAAGTCTCGTTACAAACGTATCATCGGAGATGCCGCTTCGCGCTGCCTGGAACGGTGCTGCAACCGGAAAATTCGCTGAGGCCGTGACGCCCGTCACGTAAGCACTTCCTCCTGCGTCAACGGCGATCCCCCGTGCACCGTCGTAATCGCTGCCGCCGAGATAAGTAGAATATGTCAGTGCCGTACCTACAGTGTTAAATTTCGAGACGAAACCATCAAAAAACCCGCCTCCGCCGTTCGTCGGCTGTGCAGCATTTGAAACCGGGAAATTCGTTGATGTAGTGGCACCCGCCACATGAACACCGTTTGTGTTTACAGCAATTCCGAGGGCCAAGTCATCATTTGATCCTCCTAAGAATGTGGAGAACACCAGACCGTTTCCCGTCTGACTGACCTTCGATACAAAGGCATCGCTCGCCCCGCCGCCATAAGTCGCCTGAAAAGGAATTAATAAAGGGAAATTTGACGATGCCGTTTCGCCGGCGATATGCGCCGATCCCGCCGCATCGATCGAAATCGATAATGCACTGTCGTTCTGACTGCCGCCTATATATGACGAATAAACCAAAGCTGAGCCATTTGCATTCAACTTAGCTATAAAACCATCGTAAGCCGTACCGTTAAGGGCAGCCTGAAACGGTGTCACAGTTGGAAAGTTGGTGGAATTGGTAAAACCGGTCACATAAGTCTGGCCTGAAGCATCCACCGCGATCCCTAGGCCGTTGTCGTCGTTCGCCCCGCCCAGGTATGTCGAGTAGATCAAGGCTGTCCCGGCGGCGTTCATTTTGGTAACAAACGCGTCATACGTGAACTGATTACCCCCGAAAGTGCCGTCTATCGGTGATACGGTTGGGAAGTTTGCTGAATTCGTGCTGCCTGTCAAATAGGCGTTGCCGGACGAATCAACAGCGACCGCGTTGGCAAAATCGACATCGCCGCTGCCGCCTAGATACGTCGAATATCCGATGATGGGATCGATGATCAAAGGGATCGACGGGTCGTAGGCTCCGAGCTGAAAAGTAACTTGCCCTCCAGGGAGTTTCTCGTAGCGGGCTTCAACCCCTCGCTTCCCGTCTTCCAAATACTGAAACGCAACAGGCTGATGATGCCTCAGTTCTCCCGCATTTGTTGAGATGACGAGGTCGCCGTTTACTTCGTCGATAGCTATGTTCTCCGCCCCGGAGAATGTCAGATTGATCTGGCCCGAATCAGCGCCCGGAGCGACCTCAAAATCATATTCCATCTGCCCTTTATCATTGCCGTAATATACAAGGTCGACCCCTTCGTACAGATCGGTGTACCTGACGGCTCCAAAGGTCGGGACGTCGGTGACCCAAGCCGAGGGATCATTGCCGCGAAGGTAGTTGACCTTCCCTACAAGTTCCCGCTCGCCGGACAATGCGCTGCCGACATTTGCACCGTCAAACTGCATTCTAACGACACTGGAAGTTGCTTGTTTCTCAACCGATACATCTCTGCCTTTGGATCTGATCCGCATGTCCACATCGCCGTAAAGTGGTGAGTCGGAGCCTACGGACCGACGCATTCGGCTGGTCTTTGCCGACAATGACTTGCTCGCATCTAAGTGAAACCAGGCAGAATCATTTGTCAGAAAGGTCGTGACGCCCCCGCTTCGGGACAAGAATTTTACCGGGCCGCTCACTTGTCCTAAATTCTCTTCAAACGATACTCCGGCGCGAGCGGCTTCGGGGTTTCCCCTCGTATTCCGATCTGCGGAGTTCGTCGCGGTGACATATGATTGTGCGGTGAGGTTGCTGAGGCCGAGGGAATTTACAGCTATTACCAAAGACAGGGTTGCTGCGACTACCAGAAAAACGCGGTTGCTGAACGGTTTCATTATTTTTGCCCTTTTTTGTGCTGATTAGAAAGAGAGTTTGCAGACGTCCGATGAATTCACCGGGACGGGACTATATAATTCTCGCATAACCCACAAAAAAAAGAAATAGGGACGAGCCTTTCGACTCGTCCCCAATATTCGATCAAAAATCATCCCTATCGCACTACGGGGGGCTGAGCACCGGGCGGAACGATCCAGATCTCATATGTCGTTTTGGTTCGGCTGCTTCCGCGGACTATCGATATCCTCCGCGGATCGAATCGCCTCTCTTTCACCATATAATCGAGTGCTCGCTTCGACAGACGATCGTAAGTATTACGAGTCATACTTAATCTGTCGGTGCCCGGATAAATGATTATATAAAGCTGGGAATCCGGTGTGTTCTGGGCCTGTATCACACAGTTATCGAAACGAGCCTTATCGTCATCCGGAGTTTTCGCCTCAAATTCATCGCAAGTAAAGGGTTTTGCCTCTTGCACAGGTGGAATGATCGTAATTTCGGTCGGAACCGAGATAAGCTGCCGGCAGCGGCTGTCATAGACATCATCGTTGACATCAAGCTCGGCATTGATCGTCCGTCCGCCAAGCCCGGCCGTATCCACCGTTATCGACGGAGTGCCCAGCCCGCCAGTTACCCGAACACCCGGCGATACTTTCCAGGCGTACTTCAAGGGTATCGGGGCCGTTCCGGCATTAATTGCCGCGAATGTGATCAAGTCTCCTTCAGTTACCCTGTCAGGGCCCTCTAGATAAAAGCGGTACGGACATGGCGTCCTGAGTGTCTCGCGAACGATCTTCAGACAAATACAGTTCTTCTGACCCTGGCGTATCTCGATCTCCTGGCGCCAGACCTTCCCACCGGGACCAGTCACCTCAACCATATGGAAACCGGGTGCAAGATAAAATTCCGCCCCCACGTTGACTCCGCTCATTCCTACCAGTTCACCATTCACCCTGACCGGATAAGCCTCTTCAGTGGTTCTCACGCTTAAGATACCGGTATTCTTGGCCCTCTTTGACTTGTCGTCGATGACATTGGCAAAGGCGGTTGAAATTCCCAGGGTCAGCAAAAGCCCGAATATGAAAATGATCTTATGTCCGCTATGTCGCATGTTTTCCCTCTTAGAGCTGCAAAAGACAATTGTCTGTGGCAGATCGAATTCAGAGCCCGGCAATGCCGCAATGGCCCTATAATAACTCTATTCTCACTCTATTTCATCCGTTTCTGACGCCTTGATGCCAAATCGCCTACGGGCGGCCATCCCCACTGATGCTAAGCCTATTCCGAGTACAAGGATCGTAACCGGCTCTTGAATTAGAGCCGAAAACGAATTTGTATTGGCCGCATCATTCGAGATCTGTGCATTAGCCTCTACAACCCAAATCCCGATAAAGAACGCAAAAGCCAGTGCCGGCAAAATTAATAACTTCATGTGCCCGGGTATTTTTCGCATTTCTATGTAAACGGTCTTTTTCGGTCCTGCTTTATGTAGTACTTCGCCTTGTCAGGGATCGGCCTGGGCCGATCCCTGACATCATGAACTATTCTTCATCGCTTTCCGCTTCGTCGCCCCTCTTCTTGCCGAACTTTCGACGGGCCGCAAGTCCGATCGAAGCCAAGCCTGTTCCGAAGAGAAGGATCGTCATTGGTTCGGGTACTGGTTCCGGCGGCGTTGGGCTAGGGGTGATCATGGGCGTCGGTGTCGGAGTGATCCTTGGTGTCGGCGTCGGTGTAATATCCGGCGTCGGTGTCGGCGTCGGAGTAATTCCCGGCGTCGGCGTCGGCGTTGGCGTAATACCTGGTGTCGGTGTCGGTGTTATTCCCGGCGTCGGTGTTGGTGTCGGTGTCGGAGTTATTCCCGGTGTCGGCGTCGGCGTTGGGGTAATTCCGGGTGTCGGCGTCGGCGTCGGTGTAATTCCCGGCGTCGGTGTCGGTGTTGGAGTTATCCCCGGGGTCGGCGTCGGAGTAATCCCGGGCGTCGGCGTCACCGTCAGAGTTGGTGTCGGTGTAGGAGTTCTTTTGCGCCGGATCCAGATAAATGCTATCGGTATTGCCACAAGACCCAGCAAAGCCCACTTAGGGAATCCACGACGGACAATGTCAACCTCTTCGCAATCACACACATCATCGGTCACAATGTCTGTGCGCGTTTCTATTATGACCCTGTCATCCTGCGGTGTTGCGACCTTGATCTTCGTTTTGTCTTCATCATCGCTGACAAGGAAAATGTTGTCATCCGCCAATCTAAGCCGCGAGAAGCTTCCAGACTGACTCGCATTTGGCCTAGCATTTACGATTTGCACAACCTGATCGAACCGGACCGGCCCAGCAGAAATCTTGGTGAAACCTGCCAGGATCGACACCACGCAAAGTGCCGATAGGAGACCTCTTATCTTGGAAATGTTCATCTTTATCACCTAAGTAAAACGGCCATTTGTAAAAACATCAACGCCTTCACAGACGGTTTTCAATTCATTTTTCAGGCCAGCCTTTGGTTTTAGGAGATCTCGCGGCGAGCGAAGTATCATTTCACAACAGAGAGCTTCCTGTCTTTGCCCCCAAAGCCAAATATTAACGGCAATTTCAAGAGAAAAAGGTCTATTTCACCTGTCTTTCCAGAAAAAATTGTAAAACCGCCGATTCTTTTTTTTCAGTAAAAAACCGGCTACCACAAAATAGTGATAACCGGCTATAAATTCCTGAATTCAGGAGAATTAAAGATTCTATTCTTCTGTCGGAGCTGCCTTAGCCTTTTCTTCTGAGAGAATCGCTTTTCTGGAAAGTTTTACTTTGTTTCCTTCTCTGCCAATACACTTTACAAGTATTTGCTGGCCTTCCTTCAGTTCGTCGCGAACGTCGCGGACGCGGCGATCCGAGATCTCGGAAATATGGAGTAACCCGTCGAGTCCGGGAAGGATCTCGACGAACGCCCCGAAATCGACGATACGTGACACGGTGCCCATATATGTTTCTCCAATCTCCGCCTCAGCAGTAAGTGCTCGGATCCGTGCAACTGCGGCCTGGGCGGCCTCACCATCGGCCGTTGCGATCAATACCGTCCCATCATCGGAAATATCGATCTTTGCCCCCGTTTCTTCAGTGATCGAACGGATCATTTTACCGCCCGGTCCGATCACATCGCGGATCTTATCGGGCGAGATCATAAGAGTAATGATCCTAGGAGCAAACGGTGAGATATCCTCCCGGGGTTCGGCGATCGCCTTTGCCATGACGTCGAGGATATGAATGCGGCCTTTTTTCGCCTGTTCCAGCGCTTCCTGCAGGATCATGGCATTGATACCGCCTATCTTGATATCCATCTGCAAGGCAGTTATCCCATCCGCAGTGCCCGTGACCTTAAAGTCCATGTCGCCGTAATGATCTTCGGCACCGGCAATATCCGAAAGTATGGCGTAACGATTCCCTTCCATAACGAGGCCCATAGCAACGCCGGCCACTGGCTTTTTGATCGGTACGCCCGCATCCATCAGGCTCAGGATGCCGCCGCATACAGACGCCATTGACGATGACCCGTTGGATTCCGTGATGTCTGATACGATCCGGATCGTATAAGGAAAGTCACCTTCGTCCGGAAGCACCGACTGTATTGCACGTCTAGCAAGATTGCCATGGCCCACCTCGCGTCTTGAAGTACTGCCAAAGCGGCCGGTTTCTCCGACGGAATATGGCGGGAAATTGTAGTGCAGCATAAAACGACGATCGATCGTGCCCTTCTCGAGATCGTCCATGAACTGCCCATCCATTTTCGTGCCCAGAGTAGTCGTCACGATCGCCTGAGTTTCGCCACGCGTAAACAGGGCCGAGCCATGTACCCTGGGGAGCCATCCGGTTTCGCAGCTGATCGGGCGTATCTCAGAGAATTTCCGTCCATCCGGACGGCGCTTATTGCCCAGCATGTCCTCGCGAAAGATCTTTTCTTTAAGATGCCCAAATACCTTGCCGGCCATCGCCCTTTTGCCCGGCTCGTCGTCCGGATAACTATCGACCACTTCCTTTTTCAACGCATCGATGCCAGCATAAACTTCGATCTTTTCCCTTCCGGTCGAGTCAAGAGCCTTCCTGAGTTTATCCGCATAATTCTTTTCGATCTCTGTAAGCAAACCCTCATCGAGCGGAACTACCTCGAATTCCCGTTTCTTGATATCGAGTGCCTTCCCCAGCTCTTTTTGCCACAGGCATAAACGCTTGATCTCGCGATGAGCAAGCATCAGAGCCTCGACCATGATCGTCTCGTTGACCTCATGGGCCTCGCATTCGACCATACATATAGCTTCTTCCGTACCGGCCACGATCAGATCGAGTTCAGATTCTCGCCGTTCGTCGTATGTCGGGTTTATCAGATACTTTCCGTCGATCAATCCGACGCGGACACCCGCGATCGGATTTTCAAACGGTATGTCCGACAGATAAAGTGCGCATGAGGCACCCGTGATCGCGACCACATCAGGATCGTTCTCAGCATCCGACGAGATCACCGATGCAACGATCTGCGTCTCAAACCTGTAGCCATCGGCAAATAACGGACGGACCGGGCGGTCGATCATCCGACACGTAAGAACCTCTTTCTCGCTAGGACGTCCTTCCCTCCGAAAATAATTCCCGGGAATACGTCCGCCGGCAAATGAATTCTCGCGATATTCAACGGTCAGCGGGAAAAAGTCGAGCCCTTCTCTGGCAGTACGCCCACTAACTGCTGCGACAAGCAGCATCGTTTCACCATAGCGAATTACGACCGAACCATCGGCCTGTTTGGCAACCTTGCCAGTTTCTACGATCAACTCGCGGTTTCCGAGCTTGATCGACTCTTTCAAATATTTTTTTGACATTCTTGTTCCTCTAAAAAACAAAGACGAAAGGAGCTGTGCCGTGATAGCCCTTTCGTCTTTGGATCAATAAATGATTTTTTGACGTTGATCTTCTTTTGTTCGGAAGCGTATTCCACTGTCACGTTCAGCAACTACCGGCAAATTCTTCGCGAAGATCCTTTTATGACGGGCCCGAAGCGGCCTGGAATGCTAAGGCTTTGGTGGCCGGGAGAAACGGCAGAGCCATCTCCCGGTCGCCCTACCTTCGCAATCCTAATTTCTTGATGATCTCATGATATTCGCCAATATTGCGGCGCTTGAGATAATCAAGAAGCTTTCTACGACGCGAGACCATTTGTAGCAAGCCTCGTCTGGAATTGTTGTCCTTCTTATGGATCTTGAAATGCGCTGTGAGTTCATTAATCCTCTGTGTGAGCAAAGCGATCTGAACCTGCGACGAACCTGTGTCCGATGCATGAGTCTTGTAGTCGCCAACTATTTGTTCTTTTAATTCTTTAACTGTAGACATTTTGTCTTGCTGAAATAGCCTCTCCTAATGCGTGCAGTAACTCCGTTCGTTTCCGGCCGGTAACCGCAAAATTTAACTTCCTCAAAAACTAAACAACTGTAAATTGTCTTTATAAATCTAACACGAGCAAGAGTTAACGGCAATGCGTCAGTACTTGAACTCCTCCATAAATTTTGTTGAAAATTCCCCTTTCTGAAACTTCTCGTCAGCCATTATCTTCTGATGGAGGGGGATCGTAGTCTTGATTCCCTCGACAACCATCATTTCAAGGGCCCGCTGCATCCGTGCGATTGCCAGGTCGCGCGTCCTGGCATGGACGATCAGCTTTGCGATCATCGAGTCGTAATACGGTGGAACGACGTAGCCGGGATAAACAGCGGTATCTACGCGAACTCCAGGCCCACCGGGAATATTGAATGCCGTGATAAGTCCCGGACTCGGCGTGAATTTGACGGGATCTTCAGCGTTGATCCGGCACTCTATCGAATGTCCTACGATCTGGACCTCGTCCTGCGTATAGCCGACATTGGCGCCCGTTGCGATCCTTATCTGGTTTCGAACAATGTCCGCGAGCGTTACCATCTCAGTGACCGGATGCTCTACCTGGATACGCGTGTTCATCTCCATGAAATAGAAACTGCCATCCTCGTCGAGCAAAAACTCGAACGTTCCGGCACTCGAATAGCCAATTTCCTGGCAAGCCTTCACAGCGACCGCACCCATCTGATCACGAAGTTCGGGAGAGATGACAGGCGACGGGGCTTCTTCGAGCAATTTCTGATGCCGACGCTGGATGGTGCATTCCCTTTCACCCAAATGGATCACGTTACCATGTTCATCAGCGAGGACCTGGATCTCTATATGTCGAGGACGCTCGATATATCGCTCAATGTACACAGATCCATTTTTGAAGGCGGCCAAAGCTTCGGATTGTGCCGTCTCCAGCTGGACCTCAAGTTCGTCCTCATGCCGGACGATCCGCATCCCTCTTCCGCCTCCGCCGGCGGCGGCTTTGATAATGACGGGAAAACCTATTTCGAGAGCCAGTCTTTTTGCTTCTTCCGCGGATTCGACCGGCTCCGGGCTTCCCGGAAGTATCGGAACACCCGCAGCCTTCATTGTCCGGCGGGCCTCGACCTTGTCACCCATCATCGCAATGACCGCCGGCGTCGGCCCGATGAATTTGATGTTGCAATCCTCGCAGATCTTTGCGAATGTCGCCGATTCCGCCAAAAACCCGTAACCAGGATGTATAGCGTCGACGTTGGTGATCTCGGCCGCGCTTATGATGGAGGGAATATTAAGGTAACTTTGCGAAGAGGGGGCAGGGCCGATGCAAATGGCTTCGTCCGCGTAGCGAACGTGCAGAGCCTCACGGTCGGCCTCGGAATGGACGGCGACCGTCTTTATGCCCATCTCCTTGCACGTCCATATGATCCGGCAGGCGATCTCGCCGCGATTAGCTATCAATATTTTGCGAATTTCGCGCATCAAAAACTTAAGCCACGAATTACACCAATATCACGAACACAAGCCCTCAAATAAATTCGTGATATTGGTGTAATTCGCGGCCGAATTTCCTATTTCCTAATTCCAAAAAGGGGCTGACCGAATTCGACCGGCTGGCCGTTTTCCACATAGATCTTTACAACTTCACCCGAAACTTCAGCCTGGATCTCGTTCATCAGCTTCATGGCTTCGACAATGCAGATCGTCGATTCAGCAGACACCTTGCTGCCTTCGCTAACATACGGTTCCTTATCCGGCCCGGGCGAGCGATAAAACGTTCCAACGATTGGCGAAGTAATCTTGAAAAGCTCGGCGTCAGGGTCGGCTGCAGGATCGGGCCCGGCTGCTTCCGAACCAGCCGCCGCCTGCGACGCAACAGATGCCGGAACTGACATTACTGCCGGAGGTGCTTGTATCATTTGCGGGTTCATCTTACTTAGACGTACCCGAATGTTTTCGTTCTCAAACTCAAAATCGGTAAATCCGTTCTCGATCACCAGACTGGCCAGTTCGCGAAGCTCGTCCATATTCAGCGACGCATCCGGCACCTGCTTTTGTTTCTTGGTCACGGTCTCGCTCTTCTTTTCAACCACAATTGCGTCTTCCTTTGCCTTTGCAGATCCGATACTATCGCTCATACAGTAAGCCTCCTAAGGAATCAACCTTTAGCAGCCAACTCACGCGGGTTATCTACGAGTTCGATCACAGCCATTTCGGCATTGTCACCCTGTCGACGTCCAAGCTTGATAATACGGGTGTAGCCGCCATTCCTTTCCTTATAACGGGGCCCCAGCTCCCCAAACAGTCTTTGGACGGCCTTAACACCTGCTGTACGCTCGATCGGATCTTTAGCTTCGCCCTTTTTGCCTCGAAAACGACTCTGTTCCGCCTTAAAGGTGCTGTTGCCAGCGTGAAAAAATCTGGCTGCCTGTCGTCGAAGGTGCACATCACGAAGCACCGCGTCATCGCCTGAGAGGTTTTCAGCCTTCCGGGCAAGCGTGATCGCTTTTTCGATAAACGGTCTCAATTCCTTGGCCTTCGGCACAGTCGTCACAATGTGTTCCTTTTCGGCGTTGATCAGCGAAGTAGCAAGATTACGCAGAAGCGATATCCTGTGCTCGGTCGTTCGGCCTAGTTTACGATGTGCTTTTAAATGTCTCATAACAATAAATTCAAAGTTAAGGTTCAAAGCCGTGAGTATAAGATTCGCGCCTTTGAACCTTAAACTTCTAACCTTGACGTAAATATTAATCCAAATCTCGACCGCCCGATCCGGGGATCGGGTTTCCCTGTTCATCAAAATCCATTCCAAAATCAAGGCCCATACCGTGAAGCATATCCTTGATCTCGGTCAACGATTTCTTTCCAAAATTCTTTGTCCCGAGCATGTCTTTCTCACTGCGTCGAATGAGGTCACGGATCGATCGAATATCGGCGTTCTTGAGGCAATTATATGACCGGACCGATAGCTCAAGTTCATCCACCGATTTATCGAGAAGGTCATTTCGCATCAACGGCGGCCGCGCGATGTCTTCGTATTTGTACTCTTCCTCTTCCTCTTCGAAGTTAACGAAGATCGACATGTGGTCCTTCACCAATTTTGCCGCCATTCCGATCGAATCCTCGGGAGCGACCGAACCATCAGTCCAAACTTCCAGGGTGAGTCGATCATACTCCGTGTTGGATCCCTGCCGGGTTTTGTCTACTGTGTAATTTACCTTCTTGATCGGCGTATGAACTGAGTCAATAGGAATGTATCCGACAGAAAGGTCTTCGTCATTATTGAACTCTGCCGAGACATACCCGCGGCCCTGCTTTAATCGCATTTCTATATTCAACGATCCGCCCGCGCTGATCGTCGCGATATGAACGTCCTGATCCAGTACTTGCACGTCTCCATCGGCCTGGATATCCGCACTGGTCACCAGCCCCGCACCTTTCTTACTGATAGAAAGAGTTTTGGGACCGCTGCCCTCAAGCGTTAGCGGGATTTGCTTTAAATTGAGGATAACGTCAGTCGCGTCTTCGACAACTCCTTTGATCGATGAGAATTCGTGCTCTACGCCTTCTATCTTAACTGCCGTGATGGCCGCACCCTCGATAGAGGATAACAGGGCCCGGCGAATAGAATTACCAACTGTCGTACCGAACCCTCGCTCAAATGGAGCCGCGTAGAACTTTCCGTACCTATCTGTAAGCGTTTCGGTCTCCACATTCAGGCGGCCGGGCATTTGGAAATCTGTCCAATTATTGCTCTGTGTCATATTTTTCTAGTCCAATGGGTCTAAGAGCTCATAGAGTGTGTCGGCCTGCGATAAACGCAGGTACGACAATCTCCACCAGCTCGGCCAACTACTTACTATAGAGCTCGACAATAAGCTGCTCGTTGATATTCGCGTCGACATCTTCACGTCGAGGCAATCCGGAAACCACAACGCTCAGATCTTTACCATCGGCACTAAGCCACGTCGGGCGTCCGCGGCCAACAGCTGTCTGCCATGCACCCTCCACATGGGTATTCGTATGGCTTGCTTCCTTTACAGCGACAACGTCGCCGCCCTTAACCTGAAACGAAGGGATGTTGACCTTGCGGCCATTTACCGTAACGTGGCCGTGATTTACGAGCTGCCTTGCCTGACGTCTTGATGTCGAAAAGCCTGCTCGATATACAACGTTATCCAGACGTCGCTCGAGCATGAAAAGTAGGTTTTCGCCGGTTACACCTTTTTGCCTGCGAGCTTTCTCGAAATAGTTACGAAACTGTTTTTCAAGGACAAAATAGATACGCTTGACCTTTTGCTTTTCGCGAAGCTGCTCGCCGTAGCCCGCAAGCATCTTTCGTCGCGCAGCACCGTGTTGTCCGGGGGGATTCGTTCCTCGCTTCTCAATTGAGCATGACGGCTTGAAACACCGATCGCCCTTCAGAAATAACTTTCCACCTTCGCGACGGCAAAGCCTGCACACCGCTTCTCTATATCTAGCCATTTATTTTTTTCTGCCTCCGTGTATTAACGGAAAAGTTTACGAGCCAAGGGCCCTTCTTCCTTTCGATAATCAAATTTCAAACTTTGATTTCAAATATTGAATTCCGATAAGATCCAAAGATCTGTTGAACCAATATATGAATTCTCAAACCCTGCGCCGCTTCGGCGGCCTACATCCGTTGTGAGGGATCGGCGTAGTATCGCGGATCGAATTCACGCGAATACCCGCCTGATTGATAGCTCTGATCGCGGATTCGCGACCTCCGCCGGGGCCCTTCACCCGAACCTCAACCTCACGCATACCCGCGTCGAGAGCCTTTCGGGCAACCTCTGACGCCGCCTGCTGAGCCGCAAACGGAGTTCCCTTTCGTGATCCCCTAAAGCCGCGTGCCCCCGAAGAAGACTGCGCGACCAGGTTTCCCTGCGTATCGGTGATCGAGATCAGCGTATTGTTAAATGACGCTGATATATGAACGATACCCATCGGGATATTCTTTTTCTCTTTTTTCTTGAAAGTCTTCTTTTTCGCTGCTGCTTTTGCCATTTTTTATATGTTTAAAGTTCAATGTTCAAAGTTCCAAGTCGGTCCCAAAAATGAACTTGGAACTTTGAACTTGGACATTGAACTACTTCTTCCCTGGTGCCTTCTTCTTAGCAACCGCCGCTTTACGCGGACCTTTTCTTGTTCTCGCGTTTGTATGTGTCCGCTGCCCTCGCACCGGCAGGCTGCGTCGATGGCGAAGCCCTCGGTAACACCCGATATCCATCAGTCGCTTGATGTCCATCTGAACACGCTTTCGAAGATCGCCTTCGATCTCACCTTCAGCGTCCAGGATCGATCGGATCTTATTTAATTCGTCTTCGCTCAGATCCTTTATCTTCGAGTCGATGCCGATGCCAGCCTGCTCAAGGATCGAGGTCGCACGCGATTTTCCCACACCGTAGATGTAGGTCATTCCGATCTGTGCCCTTTTATTGGGCGGTAAGTCAACTCCTGCTATACGAGCCATATTCTCTCCAAACCTAAATTATCCCTGCCGCTGTTTATGCTTCGGATTATCGCAGATGACACGCACCACACCCTTGCGGTGGATCACCTTGCATTTATCACACATTTTTTTTACTGAAGGCCGAACTTTCATCGTTTAACACCTTTCCTATTTATAGCGGTACGTAATTCGTCCGCGTTTCAGGTCATATGGCGAAAGCTCCAGAAGGACCTTGTCGCCTGGCAGGCCGGATAAAATTCTTTCGCATTTTTCCGGATACATGAGCCAAAACCTCATGCTGATTGTCATCAACCGAAACCTTGAACACTGCATTCGGCAATGTTTCCAGCACGGTCGCCGTGACCTCGATGGCGTCTTCTTTCGACATACCAACGTCCCAACTTGCTGATTAGTTGGACAAACCAATAATGTTAGCCTTTCCCGGCTGCATTTTCAAGTCAAGCCGAGGCCCTTTCAGCGCTTTCGCCACGCCGCCGCTTTTGTTCCTTCGTGAGAGTCAGGATCTCAGGCCCATCAGCGGTGACGGCCAAAGTGTGCTCGGCGTGGGCTGATTGTTTTCCGTCCGCGGTTACAACTGTCCATTTGTCGCTGAGTGTCCGCGTATCCGCTGTGCCAAGATTGAGCATCGGCTCGATCGCAAAACAGTATCCAATACGTATCTTCTCTTTTGTCCCTGCACGGCCATAGTTAGGGATCTGGGGAGCTTCATGCATCGAACGTCCTATTCCATGTCCCGTATAGTCGCGAACGATCCCGTATCCGAACTTTTCTGCATGCTGCTGTACAGCCCATCCAATATCACCGATACGATTTCCCAACCGGGCTGCCTGGATACCAAATTCGAGGCATTCTTCGGTAACCCGGATAAGCTGTTTCAGGTTGTCGCTTATAGTGCCGACCGGTACCGTTATCGCTGTATCCCCCACGAATCCCTGAAATGTAGCCGCCATGTCGAGTGAAACGATGTCACCGTTAACCAGTGGATCGGTCTTCGAGAAACCGTGGACGATCTCATGATTAACTGAGGCACAGATCGCGTATGGAAATCCGTGGTAACCGATAAACGTCGGGATTGCTCCCGCGTCACGGATCATTCGGTCCGCGGCGTCGTTTAACTCCATCGTCGAAATTCCCGGCTTGACCATCTCACGCAGAGATTCACGGACCTCGGCTATCAGTTCGCCGACTGCCCTCATCTTTTCAAGATCTTTTGCGGATTTTGCGATGATCATCGAAATTGCTTCAGACCTGTTCTATACCAGTTCGTTTAGGGCGCTATATATTTCTTCGATATCGCCCGTACCGTCAATTTTTCTTAAACGGTTGCTTCGATCGTAAAATCCCAGCAACGGAGTCGTGAGTTCATCGTATGTATCGAGTCTGACAAGCACCTTTTCCTCCGTGTCGTCTGTTCTATGGCTCAATGGAGTTTCCGGATGCTTATCACAGACGCCCTCACTTTTTGGCGGCTTAGAGTAAATATTGTATATCTCGCCGCATACAGAACAACTTCGGCGGCCCGTTAGCCGCTTTAATAATTCGGCCCGTGGGACATCGATCTCGATGGCCTGGATCTCCTTCCCCTGTTCTTTTGCGAGTTCCTCGAGCTGCTCAGCCTGAACGGCGGTGCGGGGATAGCCGTCGAGGACATAGCTTCCTTCGGCGTCAGACTTCGACGTCCTTTCCTGGACTATCCGATAGGTGACCTCGTCGGCAATAAGCTTACCGGACGCCATGATCGCCTGGACCTCTTTCGCGAGAGGAGTGTCAAGAGACTTCATTTCCCGAAACATATCACCAGTGGATATCTGCGGAATTCCCCGTCTTTCCTCAAGCAGCCTTGCCTGAGTTCCTTTACCGGCCCCGGGGGCCCCGATTAGTACGACTATCTTTGCCATTCAAACAAACGACGCTGAGAACGGCGGACGCGGCGACGCGGCGATCTTTCGCTCCGCGTCCGCCGCGTCTGAATTCTACCGCGTCAATCTTTAGCTCCTTCGTCCGCGCAGACGCGAACCCGCGCCAAGGAATCCTTCGTAGTTTCTCATCACAAGCTGGGCCTCGATCTGCGAAACGGTATCCATGGCGACACCCACCAGGATAAGCAGCGAAGTGCCGCCGAAATAGAACTGATAACCTAAACCCGTCGGTATCCAACTTAGGCCCGGGGTTGTCGTTAGGAAATTATCAACGGCCGTCCCGATAAAGGGCAAACGGGCCACTCTGAATCCGCTTAGCAATAGTTGCGGAGCAAATGCCACAAAAGCCAGGTACAGGGCCCCGACCGTCGTCAGTCTCGTCAGGATAGTATTAAGATACTCTGCTGTCGGAGCGCCCGGGCGAATACCAGCAATAAATCCGCCATGTTTGCGAAGGTTGTCAGCCACCTCGTCCGTATTGAAAATGATCGTTATGTAAAAGAACGTGAAGATCACGATCAAAGACAAAAAGACCACCTCATAATATGGATCGCCGCCATGGAATTGCTGGAAAAAATTGTAGACCTTCGACCACGCGGAGTCAGGATTGTTCGGATCAGCCGGAAATGCCGAGAACAGCGTTTGCGGCATGGCCAGCACTGAAGATGCAAAGATGACCGGGATGACACCACCCATGTTGATCTTTAGCGGCAAGCTCGTTTCCTGACCTCGGAAAGTCTGACTGCCTACCCTTCTACTCGCGTAACTGATCGCTATATTTCGACGCGCGGATTCGACATAGACCACCAATGCGATCAACGCCACCAGTACCGCGACCAGGAATATTACTCCGAGTGTCTGCATCGGGTCGCCGCCTCGTACGCGTTCCGAGATCTGCATGATACCCTGAGGCAATCCGATAACAATACCTGCAAAAATAAGAAGCGAAATGCCGTTTCCAACGCCGCGTTCGGTAATTTGCTCACCCAGCCACATGACAAATACTGTGCCGGTCGTGAGCGTGACCACGATCATCGCCGTCGCCCACCATGTCTCTTCAATGATCTGGTTACGGCTGAGCCAGGTCGCAACGAAGAAAGTCTGTACGGCGCAAAGTACGACCGTAGAGTATCGTGTCCACTGGTTCATCTTTTGCCTGCCGACCTCGCCCTCTTCCTGCACCTTCTTCATTGCCGGTGAGAGTACCGGCATCAGCTGCATTATGATCGACGCCGTTATGTAAGGGGTTACGCCAAGTGCAAATACCGAGATCGTTCGAAAATTTCCGCCGGAAAAGAGGTCAAGTACGCCTAACAGTGTTCCCGCGACCTCACCCCAGACCTGCTCTAACCGGGCACTGTTGATTCCCGGAGCCTGCACATGCGCTCCAAAGCGATAAACCGCCAGAAGCCCGAGTGTAAATAGGATCCTCGTCCTAAGCTCGGGGATCTTGAACATGTTTTGTACGGCGGCAAAAAACTTCTCCATATTTTTCCTTGAAGGTTAGATGAACTTAATCTATTCCGCCGCGGCAGGGGCCTTCGTAATGATCGTTGCTGCCCCGCCGGCTTTTTCGATCTTTTCTCGTGCAGTTTTTGTAAAACGGTGAGCCGAAACGTTCAGCGATTTAGTCATTTCCCCCGTCCCGAGGATCACGAGATCATGTTTCGCTTTCTTGATCAGGCCCCTATCGTGGAGGATCTCAGGGGTAACGTTGTCGCCCGCGTTGAAATTTTCTTCGATCTTGGCAAGGCTGATCTCGATCCATTCCTTTTTGAAAATGTTTGTAAATCCACGTTTCGGGAGTCTACGCTGAAGCGGCATCTGACCGCCTTCGAACCCGGGACGGCTGCTGTAACCGGAACGCGACTTTTGCCCTTTGTGGCCGCGGCCCGCAGTCTTGCCAAGCCCGGAGCCCGGCCCGCGCCCGACTCGTTTCTTTTTATGGGTCGAACCTTCTTTAGGATGTAAGTTGTTTAGTGATAAAGCCATCTTCTTTCCTCGTGGATCGTTAACTGTAATTCGTGAATGGAGTCATAGATCTCTTTCCAGTGACTATTCTCGACTACTAACCTACGATCTACTACTCAACAATTCTCAGTAAATGCGGGATCTTCGCGACAATACCGCGGGCTGCCGCAGAATCCGGGCGCGTAACCGTTTGATTTAACTTGGTGATCCCAAGACTCTTAACGATCTCTTTCTGTTTTTTCGCGTAGCCGATCATGCTCCGGTAGTACTGGATCTTGATCTCACCAGCCGCTTTAATTTCTTCTTTCTTTGCCATTTTTTTAGTTTTCAGAGTTTCAGAGTACCCGAGTTGCAGAGTTCATATTCTCAGGCAACGCGTTTTCCCTCTGTAATTCTGGCACTCCGTAACTCTGGTACTTAAACCAGTTCTTCTACTTGTTTACCGCGAAGACGGGCTACCTCGATCGGGTCCTTCATTCTCAGCAATCCGTTAAAGGTCGCGCGGATCACATTATGTGCGTTATTAGACCCCAGGATCTTGGTGCGAACATTATGCACGCCCAGCGACTGCAGGATCGCACGAACCGCGCCTCCCGCGATCACGCCTGTTCCTTGCGACGCAGGTTTGAGCAGGACGCGTCCGGCACCGTATTCACCGATCATCTCGTGCGGCAGCGTTCCGTCGATCAGCGGCACGCGGATCAGGTTGTTCTTCGCCGCTTCGACAGCTTTCTTGATCGCATTCGGCACTTCTTTGGCCTTTCCGGTGCCAAAACCCACATGCCCGGCCTCGTCACCGACGACGACCAAGGCGGCGAACGACATATTCTTACCGCCCTTAACGACCTTTGTAACCCGGTTGATCGAAATGAGCTGGTCTTTCAGAAGCAGACCGCCCGGAGAAATTCTCTGTTTCTTATTCATTGTTACTTTCCTGCGCCGATTCCTTACCGGCCGATTCGTGCTTATTCAGGCCGCCCTCGCGCGTTGCATCGAGAAGTGCTTTTACCCGGCCGTGATAAACATAGCCACCCCTATCGAATACGACATGTCCTATTCCGGCAGCCTGGGCCCGCTCCGCGATAGCCTTGCCAATCACTTTTGCAGCCTCGACATTTCCGCCGGATTTCACGCCGAGCGACTTTTCCGTGCTCGAAGCCGTTGCCAGCGTTTTACCGCTCTTATCGTCGATCACCTGCGCATAGATATGATTGAGGCTGCGAAATACCGCCAGACGCGGCCTTTCAGCCGTACCTTTAACTTTCTTTCGAATGCGGCTGTGAACACCCTGCCGAATATCTGCTCTGCTTTTCTGTGCCATAATTTTAGTGACAAGTGACGGGTGACAAGTGACGAGTAAGATGTTTCCCGTTACCTGTTACCTGTTACTATTTACCGGTCTTTCCGGGTTTCAACCTATATAACTTGTCCGCGTATCTAACGCCCTTTCCTTTATAAGCATCGGGTTTGCGCAGCCTGTTAAGCTCGGCGGCAACCTGACCCAGAAGCTGCTTGTCGATCCCCGATAATGTGATCGTCGTCTGATATTGATTGATCGAAGTCTTTGTACCAATACGCTCGGCCTTTGCGTCAATGCCGTCAGGAAGTGCGTACTCGATCGGATGCGAATATCCGAGTGCGAACATGATCTTCTTGCCCTGCACATCAGCCTTATATCCGACCCCGACAATATCGAGGTCCTTGGTGAACCCCTCGGTAACACCGACGACTGCATTATTAGCCAGCGCCCGGGCTAATCCGTGGAACGCCGCCTGGTCGTCGCTGACTCTTTCTGCGGTAAGTATTCCATCTTCCTGTTTGAACGATACACCACCAGGTATCGGCGTGCTAAGAGTACCTTTCGGCCCCTTCACCTGCATTTCCGAATCGTTGATCGTCACCGTCACACCTGACGGGATTGTGATCGGTTTTTTTCCTACTCTAGACATAAACTACCTCTTTGGAACGCCAGCATCCTGCTGGCTTCTGCCGGCAAAATGCCGGCGATCCATTAATATATTTCAGCCAGGATCTCTCCGCCTACATGCTCCTGACGGGCACGTTTTCCGCTCATCAGCCCTCGCGACGTGGAAACGATATTCACGCCATATCCGCCGAGCACTCTCGGGATATCACCGGAGCCGACATAAACGCGACGCCCGGGCCGCGAAACCCGCGACAAATGAGTTATCGACGGCACGCCCTTCGCATCGTAACGTAAGAAGATGCGGATAACGTATTTGACACCTTCGCCCTTGGTCGAAAAATTATTGATGTAGCCTTCCTCCTTGAGGATCCTCGCTACTTCCATCTTTAACTTTGAGCCCGGGATGTCGACGCGTGTGTGATTAGCAGCTATTGCATTGCGAATCCGCGTAAGCATATCGGCTATTGGATCTGTCATTCTTAAACTCCGTTCTTAACTATTCTCTACCAGCTGGACTTCACGACACCCGGGATCTGCCCTTCGAGAGCAAGTTTTCGCAGGGCGATACGCGAAAGGCCGAATTTACGCAAATAACCTCTGGTCCGGCCTGATTGCGAACATCGGTTGCGTACCCGTGACGGGCTCGCGTCCCGCGGCATCTTCTGAAGCCTCACCACTGCCGCATCGACCTCTTCGGGTGTGGATTTGGGATTATTGATGATCTTCTTCCACGCGTCACGACGGACCTTATAAAGGGCCACCATGTCCTTGCGGCGTTCGTTCATTACTACTTTGCTGATCTTTGCCATATCTTTTTCAGTTCAAAAGTTCAATGTTCAAGGTTCAAAGTTGAGGATCAAAAAGCTTCGAACCCTATACTTTGAACTCTGCACTATGCCCTAAACGGCATCCCAAGCGACTTCAGCAGCGATCGGGCCTGATCGTCGTTCTTCGCCGTGGTTACGATCGAAATATTCATTCCGCGGGTCTTGTCGACTTTATTGAAATCGATCTCCGGGAAGATCAACTGCTCACGGATACCAAGCGTGTAATTGCCTCGGCCGTCAAAAGCCTTTCCCGAGATGCCGCGAAAATCGCGGACGCGAGGCAGTGCAACCGAGATGAGTCGATCGAGGAACTCATACATCCGCTCGCCGCGAAGGGTCACCATCGTGCCGATGGCCATTCCCTGCCGCAGCTTAAAAGCCGCGATCGACTTTTTCGCTTTGGTGATCACCGGCTTTTGGCCAGTAACCGATTTCAACTCTTCCGCCGCCACATCGAGGATCTTCGCGTTGGCACTGGCTTCGCCAAGGCCCATGTTCACGACGATCTTCTCGATCTTCGGGATCGCCATCGGGTTTTTGATGTCAAACTCCTTTGCCAGGGCCGGAGCGATCTCGCTTTTATATTTTTCTCTTAATCTGGCCATTTTTATATTTCCTTAGCCCCGGTATCGCGTACGAAGGCGTTTCCGGACTTAATGCTATTTAGCTGCTTCTTGCTCGTCCTCGTCCTTTTTCTTGGCCTCGCGTTTATAGACCGAAGCATCGGGTATCAATTTGCCGCTTTTGGCGACCCTTACCTTCTTGCCGTCACGAACTTCGTACTTGACGCGGGTCGGCTTACCGGTTTCGGGATCTATCAATGCGACGTTTGACACATTTACCCAGGCTTCCTGTTCAATGATGCCGCCTTCGCGATTCATCTGCGGAACCGGCTTTCGGTGTCGCTTGACGATCATTGCACCCTCAACCTTGACCTTTCCCTTGCGTGCATCGACCTCTATGACCTTGCCGCGATACGGCTGCCGGGTACCGGCGTTGTCGTAGCGGTTATATTCCTTGCCCGCAATAAATACGACCTGGTCGCCGCGTTTGATCCTGCTTTTTACTGTTCCTGTCTTAGCTACTTTCATTTTCTTTCTCGAATTCTGAATTCTGATCTCTCAATTCCGACTTCCGAATTCTCACTTCTGCTGCTATTAGATAACCTCAGGTGCTAAACTCACGATCTTCATGAAATTCTTTTCACGAAGCTCTCGGGCGACCGGCCCAAATACACGGGTTCCGATCGGAGTTCCATCGTCTTTGATCAAGACCGCAGCATTCTCGTCAAACCGTATATAAGTTCCGTCTTTCCTGCGGACCTCTTTTCGGGTCCTGACGATTACCGCGTTGTAAACCTTTCCCTTTTTAGCCGTACCGTCAGGAGAAGCTTCTTTGACCGTAACCTTGATCGTGTCGCCGAGCCGGGCGATCTTTGCTGTGGAACCGCCGACAGGCATGATCATCTCGACCCGCTTCGCTCCTGAATTGTCTGCGACCGATAAAGAGGTCTGCATCTGAATCATATATTTTCTCCAGTGGTCCACATCAGCTTCAGCCAGACGCTGCGATGACAGCTGATCGCTGACTGCTAACTAAAGCTCCGCTTTCTGAATGATCTCCACTACACGCCAGCGCTTTCTGGCCGACAACGGACGCGTTTCAACTATCTTCACCTTGTCGCCGATCTTTGCTCCGAGATCATCGTGAGCCATGAATTTCTTACGCTTCTTTACGTATTTGCGATACACCGGGTGTTTTACCAGCCGATCAACGCGGACAGTCACGGTTTTCATCATCTTATCCGACGCCACGATACCGATCTTTTCTGCGCGCTTACTGATCTTCTTTTCTGGCGCGACCTCGCCGCCGTCGGTGATCGCCGAAACCAAGTCCGCGGCCCCTGTCCCAACCGCCACCGCGACAGTTTCAACGGCCGAAAAAGCCGCGTCAACCACGGATTCAACGATCGAAGGCTCTTCTGCCGGTTCATCAGTATCCGTACCGGCAGCTTCCACCGGCTGCTCGTCCTGAGGCGATGCATCGACCGCATTCTCACCCTCGGCCTGTGAGGCCTCTACTGCGGTTTCCTCTTCTGAGGTCGCAGCTTCTATTGGTGTCTCTGCGCTTTCGTCTTTTTTCTTTCTTGCCATTTTCTTTCCTTACTATGCGTTCGCGCCTTTGACGTCCGATTCCTTCTTGCTCAGAAGCGTATAAACGCGTGCCAGGGTCTTTTTCTCACGGCGAATATCGTTGATTACCTCACCCACTCCGAGAGTCTTGCGAAATTTGAGCCGAAATAACGATTCCTTCAAAGCGTCCGCCTGATCCTTTAATTCCTCGACCGTCATATCTTTGAGCTGGTCAAGCTGTTCTTTCCTTTTCATCCTAGACTATGCCTCCCTCGAGGTCCGCACGCGATACAAACTTCGTCTTGATCGGCAGTTTCTGGGCCGCAAGACGCATCGCCTCTCGTGCCAGATCTTCATCGACCCCTTGTATCTCGTAAAGTACACGGCCGGGTTTGACCACAGCCACCCAGTGATCAGGAGCTCCCTTACCGCTGCCCATACGTGTTTCAGCCGGCTTCTTTGTAATCGGCTTATCGGGGAATATTCGGATCCAGATCTTACCGCCACGCTTGACGTGACGTGTCATCGCGATTCGGGCCGCCTCGATCTGGCGGTCTGTGATCCAGGCCGCTTCCAAAGTCTTAAGACCAAAATCACCAAAGCTGAGCTTTTCACCGCGTGTCGCGTTTCCGCGCATGCGGCCTTTCATCACCCGTCGGTGCTTGACCTTTTTCGGCATTAACATAGCATTAACCTCTTGCCTATCTAGCAGTTACGTACTGCGACTTAAAGTATTAATTCAGATAAATCTATCGGTCGCCCCGATCTCGACGTGGCCCGCGGTCGTTTCGTCTCGCACCACGTTCGACCTTGACCTCATTCATCGGGTCGGTCGTTGTTCCGCGAGCCATCGACGCATTCGGATCGAGGATCTCGCCGCGGTATATCCAGACCTTCACACCGATGATGCCAAATGTCGTAAGAGCCTCGGCAAATCCAAAATCGATATCGGCCCTAAGTGTGTGCAGCGGCAAACGGCCCTGCAGCGACCATTCCGTTCGTGCGATCTCGGCTCCGTTAAGGCGGCCCGCGATCATTACCTTGATGCCCTGGGCCCCGAAACGCTGCGATTCCTCCATCGTCTTCTTCATCGCACGTCGAAACGCAATTCGCTTCTCAAGCTGCTGCGCGATCTTCTCGGCCTGAAGCTGAGCATTGAGTTCCGGATGACGAATCTCCTGGATAGAGATCAGAACCTCACGTCCGGTCGACCTCGAAAGGTCCTCGCGAAGCTTCTCGATCTCGGCACCCTTGCGGCCGATGATGATACCGGGACGCGAAGTATAGATAATGATCTTCAAACGCGTAGCCGCCCGCTCAATGTCGATATGCGAAACGCCGCCGCCGCTGAACTTTCGCTTCAGGTCGCGCTTAAGCTTAAGGTCCTCAGCAAGAAACTTGGCGAAATCCTGCTTAGCAAACCAATGCGAATGCCAATCTTTGTTGTATCCGACCCTAAAGCCGTATGGATGTACCTTCTGTCCCATAATTAAAAACCTATTACTGTCGCTCGAGCTGCTCGTTGGTGTCTTCCTGTGCTTCGTCAGCCAGCTTGGTTTCATTCAGCGTTGCCGTCGTCTGAGTTTCAACATCCTTCGCATCTGCGACCTCCGCATCACCTTTTGCGGCCAATTCGTCAACAACTTCTGAAGGAGTTTCTTCGACGATCGGCTCAGAGATTTCATCTATTGCAGCCATCATATCCTGAGCAGTCGGCTCAACCGGTGTCGGCACTAATTCGTCTGGAGCATTTACGATAGGCGTCTCCTGCTGTTCAGCCTTGGCCTTTTTAGCCTCAGCCTTTTCGACCTGCGCATTCTTAACCGTATCTTTGCCCGCTGCTTTAGCGGCGGCCTTTGCAGCAAGTTTCTTGCCGACCGGTCTTGTCGCCATCGCCTCTGCGATCTTCAGTTCCTTCTCGGTCTTTTCCTTTTCCTCGCTCGTAACCTCGATCGTGATATGGCAATAGTGCCGTTGTTCGCGATAGGCACGTCCCTGGGGTGCCGGGCGCATACGGCGTCGGCCTTTGGTCGGGCCCATATCGACGAAACAAGTCTTGATCCAAAGATCGTCGGGATCGATCGCGATATTCTGCTGCTCTGCTTTGTAAGTAGCGTTGGCGATCGCTGAATTCAGGCACTGTGCGATTGGGTCTGCCGCACGTTTTTCCGTGAATCGCAGGATATTAAGAGCTCGAGACACGTTAACTCCACGTATCAGATCGATCACTAGTCGGGCCTTTCGCGGTGAGCCCTTTAGATATTTTGTTTTTGCTACAGCTTCCATAATCAGTTGCCAGTTGTCTGTCGTCAGTTGTCAGCAGTTGTCTTCACCGCCAACTAACCACCGACTACTTCCTCTTCGCCATTTTCTCCGCTTTGGTTCCCGGGTGGCCCTTGAATACTCGCGTCGGCGAGAACTCCCCTAATTTGTGACCCACCATATTCTCAGTCACAAAGACGGGAATGTGTCGTTTGCCGTTGTGAACTCCGAAGGTCAGACCCACCATGTCCGGTGTGATCGTTGAACGGCGTGACCAGGTCCGGATTGCCGGCGGCTTAGGGCCTCCGTCTGAGATGCGACGGAGCGTCTTTTGCACGCTGAGGTCGATAAATGGTCCTTTTTTTAATGAACGTGGCATATCTTTATCAGTTATCGGTGGACAGTTCGTCTAGTCACTTGTCACCCATCACTTATTACTTTCTTCTACGGTCCTTCACGATCATATTCGTCGTGCGCTTATTCCGTCTGGTCTTGTAGCCTCGTGTCGGCTGTCCCCAAGGGGTTACAGGGTTACGTCCGCCTGAGGTCTTACCTTCACCACCGCCATGCGGGTGATCGACCGGGTTCATGGCGACTCCGCGAACTTTCGGACGCTTACCCATCCAGCGGCTTCTGCCAGCCTTACCAAGCGAAACATTCTCGTGCTCAGTGTTGCCGACCTGTCCGACGGTAGCCATACAAACAACCGGGACCTTTCTAACTTCACCCGACGGCATGCGAAGCTGTGCATAATCGCCTTCTTTCGCGACGATCTGGGCAAATCCACCTGCCGAGCGGACCATCTGGCCGCCCTTTCCCGGGCGAAGCTCGATATTGTGGACTTCCGTACCGAGCGGAATATTCTTGATCGGCAAAGCATTTCCCGGCAGAATATCGGCCTCTTCACCGCTCAGGATCATCGTGCCCACCTTAAGTCCTACAGGAGCAAGGATGTACCGTTTCTCGCCGTCCAGATAATTGATCAAGGCAATGTGGGCGGAGCGGTTCGGATCGTATTCGAGTTGGGCGACCTTCCCCGGGATCCCCGATTTATCGCGTTTGAAGTCGATAATACGGTAATGCCGTTTGTGGCCCCCGCCGCGGCGGCGAACGGTGATACGTCCGTCGTTATTGTGCCCTGAAATGCGTTTCTTCGGCTCGAGCAGTGATTTCTCGGGTACTGCACCTTTCGTCAACTCATCCCGCGTCAGATACGTTTGATAACGCCTCGCCGGTGATGTCGGTTTTAATCTCTTGATTCCCATATCAGTTGTCGGTTATCCGTTGTCGGTTGTCGGTTGTCAGCAATTGTCTTTCTGACAACTGAGAACCGACGACTGACCACTATTAAATCGCTTCTGCGTAATCAACCATCGGCTCGCCCTTTCTCAGGGTCACGTAGGCCTTCTTAAATCCGGGTCGTCGGCCCTCGATGCGTCCGCGGCGTTTCATCTTGCCGTCATACTGGATCGTCCTAACTGAGGCGACCTTTACATTAAAGATCTCTTCAACGGCACCCTTGATATCGATCTTGCTTGCCTTTTTATCAACTTTGAAAGTTAATACCTGGCCCGCAACGCGGTCGCTGTTCTCGTCGGTTGATTCCTCTTTAAGGATCACACTTTTTTCAGTGACGACCGGCGACCTTAAAACCTCCCAAACACCTAATTTACTCATTGTCTGTCGCCTCCTTCTTCTCAACTGCAGGCGTCTCGACCACAGCAGGAGCGCTTTCTTCAGCCGGCGAAACAGATTCCTCAACCGCCGGAGCAGCTTCGACCGCTGCTTCGGGTGTGGACTCGACGGCGGGTGGATCCTCAACCGCCGGTGCCTCTGCGACCGGAGCAGCCTCAATCTTCTCAGCCTTCGGCTTCGCGGCTTTCTTGGCCTTCGGCTTTTCCTCGACCGGAGCTTCCACGATTTCTTCCACCTTTCCGCTTTCACGTTTTGGATCCAGAAGAGCCGTCAGTTCGTCCAGGGCAGTTTTCGAGATCAAAAGCTTTTCGTGATAAATAATGTCGTAAATGTTGAGGCCAAAGCTATTTGTGACCTTGGTCTTTTCGACATTCCGCGAAGACAGTATCAAATTAAGATTATCAAGCGAATCGACGATCAGTGTCTTAGTGCGTTTTTTGCCGTCACTTAAATTGAGTCCGCTGATAGCTCCAAGAAAATCTTTGGTCTTGGGCGTATCAAACCCGAATTCGTCAATAATGATCAGGTTGCCTTCGCGAAGCCTTTCCGACAACGCCGAACGCAATGCACCGCGGCGCATTTTCTTCGGCATCTGGTAAGACCAGTCGCGGGGCTGCGGTCCGTGAACGTTACCGCCGCCCTTCCACAGCGGTGAACGAAGCGACGCGATACGAGCACGGCCAGTTCCCTTCTGCTTCCAGAGCTTTCGGCCCGAGCCCGAAACGTTGCCGCGGGTCTTCGTTGCCGAGGTTCCCTGCCGGCCGTTGGCCTGGTAATTCATCACGGCTGAGTGGATCAGCGATTCATTCAATTCGACACCAAATACGGCATCTGAAAGCGTGACCTCTCCAACCTCTTTATTCTTCAAATTGCGAACCTTTACGGTAGGCATAATTCTCACTCCGTTCGAGTTCGAAGTTTCAAGTTCCAGGTTCAAAGTTTTTATTAACCTCGAACATCGAACCTTGAAACTTGAACCATCTAAGCCTTCTTAACAATAACCAATCCGCCATTCGGCCCCGGCACTGCGCCGCGGACCATTAATAAGTTGTTATCGATATCGACCTTGGCGACGGTCAGGTTTTGCACGGTAACCCGGGCATCTCCCATGTGGCCGGATGATCGAGTTCCTTTGATAACACGCGAAGGGTACGCCGACTGGCCGATCGAACCCGGTGCACGAACGTTCATCGAACCGTGCGACTCAGGGCCACGCGAAAACTTGTGTCGTTTGATCGTTCCGGCAAAGCCGCGTCCCTTTGATTTGCCCACCACGTCAATCTTGTCGCCGTCAGCAAACACATCAACTTTCACCTGATCGCCGATCGCCACATCCGGCTCGTCGGTCTGGCGAATTTCCTTCAGGATCCGAGTCGGGGGAAGCCCGCCACCGGTTTTTTCAAAGTGACCGCGAAGCGGCTTAGTGACGTTCTTCAAGCGGATCGGCTTATCTTCGACAAGTCCGAGCTGCACTGCGTTGTAACCGTCACGGCCCGCCGCACTTTTGGTCTGGACGACGACGCAGGGACCCGCTTTGATCACTGTGACCGGAGTCACCGTGCCATCTTCAGCAAAGATCTGCGTCATTCCGACTTTTCTACCAATGATTCCACTGATCATAACTTTAAGTTACAGAGTTACAGAGTTTTCAACGTACTGAGTTAAGAATCTCCAGAAAAACTCTGGTACTCTGCAACTCGGCAAAACTCAGCCAACTATCCCTTTCCAAACGCCTTGATCTCTACATCAACACCGGCCGGCAGGTCCAATTTCATTAACGCGTCCACTGTTTCGGCGGTCGGGTCAAGAATGTCCATCAAACGCTTGTGCGTCCTGATCTCGAACTGCTCACGCGATTTCTTATCAACGTGCGGCGATCTCAAAACCGTCCATTTATTCTTGATGGTCGGTAGGGGGATCGGTCCTGCGATCCTGGCCCCCGTTCTCTTCGCCGTATCTACGATCTCAGCGGTGGACTGGTCCAAAACGCGGTGATCGTATGCCTTTAACTTGATGCGGATCTTTTCGTTTAACATAATCTTCAGGAACGCTGGCATCCTGCCGGCGTGTGTGGCCGGCTAGAAGCCGGCGTTCCAATTTATTCCACGATCTCCGAAACCGTTCCTGCACCGACCGTTCGGCCGCCTTCGCGGATAGCGAAGCGGAGTCCTTTTTCCATGGCGATCGGAGCGATAAGCTCGATCTCCATCTGGATGTTGTCGCCCGGCATCACCATCTCGACTCCTGCGGGTAAGTGTGCAACACCCGTCACGTCCGTTGTTCTGAAGTAGAACTGCGGCCTGTAGCCCGTAAAGAACGGGGTGTGGCGTCCGCCTTCTTCCTTGGTGAGGACGTATGCCTCGGCCTTGAACTTTGTGTGCGGAGTGATAGAGCCCGGTTTGGCAATGACCTGTCCGCGTTCGATCTCTTTTCTTTCAACGCCTCTCAGCAGAAGGCCGACGTTGTCGCCCGCCATTCCCGAGTCGAGAAGCTTCTTGAACATCTCGACGCCGGTGACGACCGAGTTTCTGGTGTCTTTGATTCC
>JBGSWW010000010.1:0-7996 GCA_041751735.1 Pyrinomonadaceae bacterium
TTAGCCGATATATGAGACGAAGCCGCGGCCCATAGATAATATTCCCGTCCTTTACCGAGAAGGATAAGAGGAGGCAGCGGGACTGAGAGTTCAACAAGTCCTTTGTCAGAAAGAAGGACAGCAATCTTTCGGATCGAGGCCGGTTCATACGATAAGATCGCATTACCTTCTGGAGCTTCACGGTAACGTAAGACCCGCCGACCAAGCCATCCCGTATCTGTATGAACCCTTCGAAACGCTCTAGCCACTTGGTCACTCGAAAGAGACTTCAAAGACACGGATGATTCTTTGAGATCAGTAAAGAGATACTGGCCGGGCAGAAAATACAGCACGGCGGAAGCATCGGCGGCGTTCCGCGAGATTATGAAATAGACGCACGAAGCGGAAAAGGCTAATATTTAGATGCTTTTTTGAGGAATGTGCCCAAGTGAATTACGGAGGTATTTGATGAAGAAATGTCCCCAATACAAGAGTACCTACGGCGATGACACGTTGTCGTTTTGTTTACAGGACGGAACTGCCCTATCTTCGCCTTACGATTCCGAAGCAACACTCGTTCTAGGCGCCGAGGATTCTACCGTTCAGCGAACGAATGCTAATTACAATCCTGAGATACCTACCGAGACAAGGTTCGGAGAGTCGCGACAAACAGCATCGTCGATTCATGGACTCTCGCCCAATAAAACATCGCCTCACCTCATCTATGCCGGCGCAGGTTTGATTGCGGTACTGGCAATTGTAGGAGGAATGGTTTGGCTGAACATGTCGAGTCGGACTACAGAAAGTCTATCGTCGAATGGAACCAAATCGCCGACGAACGCGAACGTAGCAGTTACAACAAAAACCCCAGCCCCAACCCCGAGAATTAAGGATGTTTCAGTAGACCCTCGCTTACCTTGGACGAATACGGGAATATACGTTGAGCAGGGAGAGCAGATTAGGATCACAGCGCGTGGCTCGGTTGTTTGGGACGCAGATCTGCCAGCAGTATCGCCTGACGGCACTTTTCCGGCTTCAAACGTTCAGTCGCCCTCTGACTTTCCGTTGCCAAGTGCTGGCTGTGGTTCGCTCGTGATGCGAATAGGTAGTACAAAATACGCAGTCGGCTCAAAGTCAACGGTTGTAGCTAGCGAAAGCGGAACTATTGAGTTTATTGTAAATGACCGATTACATTCCTTGTCGAATAATGCGGGAAACTTCGATGCCAATATCGAAATCGGAGGTATGCAGCAAACGGCTGTCCCAAAGCGTGATGAGAGAATCCCGACCACACGAGAGTTGCAAGATACTTTGCTGAAAGAAGCTCAACGAATTGAGGATGAAGCGAAAAGGCGTTGATCGGAGAAAAAACCACGCGACGCGGAAGGTTTGCCGAGAGACTTGGAGAGGTAACCAGCCGATACGGAACCAAAATTACGTGAGTTGGCAGGCGTACTGTACGACTTGGAAACCATTCCGAATGGCTTGGAAGATGTTCTTGGTGGCTTGGTTTGTAGTCCGTATCGGGTGTATTATCGTCTGAACGAGGAGTTTTCCATTCTCGTACTTCAATAAAACTCAATAAAACACTGGCCGAAAAGGAGAATCGTATGGCAAAAGTCGATATTAAGAGCGTTAGAGAAAAGTGTAACGTAATGAACGATGCGTGGTTCGAAGGAGCACCGACGGTCGAGTTCAACGGAATAACACAGGCGGCGTTTCTTGCCGACATTACTGCGTGTGCGGCGGATGACGCCACCATCGCTGATCTCGAAGCCGAGCTAAAGATGAAACGCGAGGTGCGCGACGACAAATACGTTGCACTAAACGACAAACGCTCAAAAGTCGGCCTCGGCGTCGCAGGTTCGGCGGCTTATGGCAACGACAGCCCACTCTACGGCGCCATGGGCTTTGTTCGTAAGTCCGATAGGGCGTCGGGATTGACGAGAAAAACAAAACCGCTAACCGGCAAATGAGTTTGCACCTTGGGCGCCAAAGGGGAAAAGTGCCTTTGGCGCCACAAGATGCTAAATTAGGAATATGAACGATTTTGGTCAGAGTGGACTCGGACAAGCCCCGCAATCTGAGACAGCTAACGGCGATAGAAATAAGCTCTCTCACTCGGATCGTGCGTTTCATGATTGGTATCGATTCGTTCTTTCGTTCCCGCCTCATCTGGTTAGGCAATATTTAAACGAATTCGAATTGGATGAAAACGATCTGGTCCTTGATCCTTTTTGCGGCACCGGCACAACCGTTGTTGAGGCAAAACTTCGCGGCATTCCCTCAATCGGACTTGAAGCTAACCGATTTGCAGCGTTTGCGGGTTCGACAAAGGTCAACTGGGATAAAGACTCTCGTGACTTACTCGAACACGCAGAAGGAATTAGAGATCGCGTTATTTCAAGACTGAAAAGGCAAGGAATATCGGATGAACCAAACAAACATTTGGCCATTCCGAGTGAGCTTCGACGGCTCTTGCCTGAGCAGGAGCAAATAATTCTCAAAGACTCCATTAGTCCGATTCCGTTGCACAAGTCGCTAGTCTTGTTGGACGAAATAAACCGCTTTAAGAAAAATACGTTCGGCGATCATCTAAGACTGGCCTTTGCGAACGCTTTGGTTTACAAGATAAGCAATTTAAGATTTGGCCCAGAAGTCGGAATTGGAAAGGCTAAGGAAGATGTCGAGGCTGTGGGCCAGTGGTTCACTGAGGTGGAAAAGATTTGTTCCGACCTTGAAAGCATAACTGGGAAAGAGTTTCCAAACGCAGAAGTCTTTCTTTCAGATTCTCGCAACCCCGCAACTTTGTTAAAGAACCGACAGGTTTCCGCAGTAATAACATCGCCGCCTTATCCCAACGAGAAAGACTACACGCGGACGACCCGACTCGAATCAGTCATGCTGGGCTTTATTGCAGACAAGCACGAGTTGAGGGAAATGAAAAAGTCGATGCTTCGTTCCAACACGCGGGGCGTTTACAAGGAAGATGACGACGATAAGTTTGTTGCTAGTATTCCCGAGATACAACAAATTGCTGCTGAAATCGAAGCAAAGCGAATCGAGCTAGGGAAAACGTCAGGCTTCGAACGCATGTATGCACGATTAACCAAATTGTACTTTGGCGGAATGGCTCGGCATTTAATTCAGCTACAGTCCATTCTAAAGCCCGGAGCTCACCTCGCGTATGTAGTTGGCGATCAAGCATCTTACTTGCGAGTTATGATTCGTACCGGACATATCATCGAAAAGATTGCGGTGTCCGTCGGGTACGAGAAAGTGAGAATCGAGCAATTTAGAACAAGGTTTTCAACTGCCACGAAAAGCGATCTTAACGAAGAAGTTGTAGTTCTTCGCTGGCCTGGAAAATAACTGCCTATGCCTCCACAAAACCGCTACCACCAAATTATCGAAAGAATCTTCTTCGCTCACTTCGCGGAAGGAGTTACCGAGTTCGAATTCGAACGGGAAGAGTTCAGGGTCGCTGCCGATGCTCTTGGATTGAGGGCGCCAGACAACATCGGAGATATACCCTACACATATCGTTATCGGAAGGCTCTTCCACAAAGGATTAGGGCAACAACGGCGGACGGAGAAGAATGGATTATCAGGCCAGCGGGTATCGGGCGATACAGGTTTGTTTTAGCACCGATATTTGAGTTTTCACCGACGGCTAATCTTGTCGAAACAAAGATTCTGGATGCGACTCCGGGAATAATCACAAAGTATGCTCTCGGTGACGAGCAAGCTCTGTTGGCAATCGTTCGTTTTAACCGCCTAATCGATATTTTCACTGGCCTGACTTGCTATTCACTTCAGAATCATCTCAGAACGACCGTTCCTAATATGGGCCAAGTCGAAGTTGACGAAATCTATATCGGCGTTGATAAACGCGGAGCACATTTCATTATTCCCGTCCAAGCGAAGGGTCACAACGATAGCTTAGGTATCGTCCAAATTGAGCAAGATTTCGCATTGGCGGCTTCTAAGTTCCCAACTCTCAAATGTAAGTCCGTTGCGGCACAATTCATGAACAATGGAGCAATCGCTCTGTTTGAATTGGAAATGAATGGAGAACAGATTCAAATTTCTTCGGAGAAACACTACCGGTTGGTACCATCCGATCAACTTTCGAATGAAGAACTCGCAACTTACGGTGAAAGACCCTTGAACTAAGTCCGATCATTCGAAAGCAATGCACCGCTGAGAATATGGACGGTCCTGTTCTCAAATTCAGGTATCTTGGTCTCCTCTTTGATCCACCAGTCTTCCGCTCTGGTCTTCGGGACTATGCGATACCGTTGATTTAACTCGTTCTCGCGAAGATATGCTACATTGCGGCCGGAAGGCTTTGTGATAGAGAACATCTGATACCGTTCCCCAGTTTCGGGATCGGTATGGGATAAAGTTCTTCTGACCGCTATAAACGATCCGTCTCGCCGGTCCTGATAGAACTGGTGTATCTCGCTGGCCGCCATGTCAAGATATCTTGCCGGCGTCGTCGCGACTTTAAGTTCCAATTTGTAATAAGCCGTCTTTGCTCCGGTCAGGAGATCTGAATTAAGAACCTGGGGCGATCCCGAGATGACGACTGACCTCGCTTTCAGGTCTTCCATCCCATCATCGAGTTTTCCTTTCTGCTTTAGATATTCGATCGTTTCGAGGAATGTTGAATAGAAGTAGTCGAATAGCGCATTTTGCCGGTCCACCTCCAGCGACAGCAACCTGTTTAGGAATCGAGGGATATTTGTCTTTTCGCTGTCGGGGATCTGCTCGTCACCATCGACCGTTTTAACAAGCCCCATATCCCTGAGCGCCTGTTTTGGATCCTCGATCCCTTCGATCTCCCGGCCTCTCATAATGCCGGTAAGTACTACACTTAACCTGAATATTGCATCAATAGTGGCGGCGAAGCCTTTAACCCGATATAATGCAGTTAGTTACAAAGAAGAATCGGAGGCTTCGCTATGACAGATTGTACCAGAGAAATTATTGAATATCCAGGCTTTGACCGGAGGGTGATAGAGAGTGAATTTAAGGGTGGGGAGATATCGGGTGAAGGTGGGGTTTTGCTGTTGCGGGAGATGGATCGGCAGCTTAAGTTGACGGAGAGGGTGGCTGAAAAGCTGAGCGATCCGCGTCGGCAGAAAAGTTGTCAACATGATGTGGTGACGATGTTGCGGCAGCGTGTTTATGGGGTGGCGCTCGGGTACGAAGACCTAAACGATCACGACACGCTTCGCTCGGACGCGGCGATCCAGACGGCGGTCGATCGGGACAATAAACTGGCTGCCGGATCGACATTGTGCCGGTTTGAGAATCGGGCCAACCGCGAGACGGCGTTACAGGTGCACGAGGTTCTCGTCGAGACTTTTATAGCGTCGCACAAGAAACCGCCGAAGGAATTGATCCTGGATTTTGACGCGACGGACGACCGTGTGCACGGGAAACAGGAAGGGCGGTTTTTTAACGGTTACTATGACAATTACTGTTTTCTGCCGCTGTATGTATTCTGCAAAGATCAATTGCTGGTCAGCTATCTCAGAGAGAGCCGGATCGACGCTGCAAAGCATTCCTGGGCAATCCTCGCTCTATTGGTAAAACGGCTTCGACAGGAGTGGCCGAAAGTGAGGATCATATTCCGCGGCGATTCCGGTTTCTGCCGTCATAGAATGCTTCGCTGGTGTGACCGCAACAATGTCAAATACATAATCGGGATCGCCAAAAACAACCGCCTCAATGCTCAAATCGAAGAGCAAATGGCGGCGGCCGAGGCGACCGGCCAAACGGTGCGCACCTTTACCGATTTTCAATATGCCGCCGGAAGTTGGGATCGCGAGCGGCGCATCATTGCCAAGATCGAGATCACTCCCCACGGCCGCAATCCCCGCTATGTGGTGACAAATCTCAATGGCAAGCCGCGAAAACTCTATGATCGCATTTATTGCGCCCGCGGCGATATGGAAAACAGGATCAAGGAACAGCAGCTCTACCTGTTCGCCGACCGCACCAGTTGTCATAAATGGTGGCCAAACCAGTTCCGTCTTCTGCTCTCTTCGCTTGCCTACACGCTCGTCGAATCGATCCGCCGAACGGCCCTGAAAGACACCGAACTCGAACACGCATACGTCTCAACCATTCGCCTGAAGCTTTTTAAGATCGGGGCCGTCATCCTGCGAAACACACGCCGGATCCGCTTTCTGCTCTCAAGCAGCTATCCCTATCAAAAGCTTTACCGCTCAGTCGCAAGACAACTCACCCCGGGATAACAAGCGTCCCGCCTGTCATTTCAGATAAAAATTTCTGCTTGATAAAGAATCCGGCCCCGTAATTTCAGATAAAAAATATCTGCTCTAAAAAGGCCCCGCCGAAGGCCTGTCCAAGGTCTGTCCAAAGTTGTCCGAATATGACAAAACCTATTTCAAAAGCCCGAAAATCAATGCAAAAAAACCCTCCAATCCCCAATCATTGCCACACACCTTCAGAAAACACAAAAATCTCCCCAACCCCCCCCGAATTGCACTCACTCATGCAATATGCAGGCTAGGAGAGCTCGAGTTTTAGGGTTAACGCTTTTTGCCTGCTTGGCATTGACGGTTGCGCCGGAGGTCGTACGAATGGCGTCGAAAATTGTCCCTTACCTGACAGGCGAAGCTGGTGCGGGGGCGAAGGATAATTTTCAATCCGGCAGTAGCCGGCAAACGAATGCCAACCACCAGGTCCTTATGCAAACTTCATATGAGATGGATGCGAAAAAGATTAAGTCACTCGATGGAAGTAAAAAACTCTCCGAAGTGAGGGATTTGATAAAGGGTCTCAAGCTTAAATGGGGACCTACTACAGGGCCATACTATAGTTGGTTAATGCTTGATATCTGTAAAACCCTTAATTCCCTTGATTTTGGCGACAAGGGACAATACGAGTTAGCCTACACAAACGCTATCGAGGCGCTCGCGCAACCCCACAGGTTTCCTGACGATCCCGAGCAGAAATTGGAGACTGAAACCGGATTGGTTCTTTGTTTGAATCGTGATCTTCGCGATCCGTCATGGATTGTATCGCCAGACTGGAAGATGAGGCGGCGAACCAACGCTGATAAGTTTTTGAGTCTCTGGCAGCGAATAAGCAATGGAATAGATCCCAACTTCAATTTTGAAGATAGGGCTCTTCTTAATGTTCCGGCGCCGGTTGGGTCGGGCGTCTCTGCTGGATCGGATCCAGCTTCGATTGGTGACCCGGAGAAACGAGTTGAATATGAAGCCGCGATACAAGCAAATCGCGAGAAGGCCGTGGCCTATAACTTTCAACAGAGACTACGCACTTTGGCCGCAGTTTTGGAGCCCCACCTTAAGGGCTATCTGATTGCGGCTTTTTCAATCGAGCCGTCTGGTAAGAGGGAACTGCAGGAGCTCCTATCTCAGTACCAAGTGGATGACGTCCTTAGCAGCAAGATAACAGAATCGCTCAATAACTCAACCTCTAACTGAAAACATAAAAGCAAGAACTCGTTAGACATGCGACCATGGAGCATTGAAGATCAGAGATCGAAGGTTGGGGTTCCGTCCGTCATATTGACTATTTTGGGGAATCGAGATCGAATACGACGCGCCGCCGGGTTCGATAAATTCCATCCTCCAAAGCATCAGCCCAAACGGAAATCATGTCTTTCAAGTGCCGATGCAGGATCCGGCTAATCTTCCGGTGAGTGCGGCGGGTTACCCTTGGAAGGCGGATGGGGATTTTACAACGGTTATTTATGTTAAGAACGAAACCGACCGGCCGCAGAAATATACGATGCACCTGTTGTACGAAGGCGGTCAGTATTCGATGGGCGTGAGCGAAATAAGGCCAAATGAGACTGTGGCGGTTGATTTTGGCAAACTTCGAGACAGTCAGACGCCGGATGGGATGGGCCGCCTGATCCCGCTCGGTGCGAATAAAGGGCAGATCGCCTGGTCGGTTAAGGGTATCGAGGACAAAGTGTTGAGTTCACGGAGCGAGCAGATCAGCTTATCGA
>JBGSWW010000011.1:0-6825 GCA_041751735.1 Pyrinomonadaceae bacterium
TCTGATATCTTTGCTCCCAGGTAAGTTGTCGATAGCTCATCTGATGCTCCTTTTGATTGCAGTTAGAAGATGCGTCAAATCTACTTCAACTTACCCCTTTCTGCATTTTTCAAAAGTTGCACTTATTGTATGAATTCAAGCGTGACAGCGTACCATCAATGCGACAATGTATCACACTGTTGCATTCAGGTCAATCTTCTAATCGATCGCTCGTAAAGTGAGGACGGATATCTCAGGCGGGACCAAGAACCGGAAAGGCAAAATGCTCGTACCGATGCCACCCGTTACGAATAGGTCGACGCCGTTCTCACGAATGTGACCGTATGCATACTTCTGGCCATAGCTCGAGGGGATGATCGGGCGCCCAAAGATGGGAAGCCATACCTGCCCACCATGTGTGTGTCCGGCGAGGACAAGTCGGAGTTTGGGCGATATAAGATTGTCGCCGGTCATAACCGGCATGATGTCCGGACTATGCTGCAGAGCGATAATGTCGCCGTCACCTGTTCCCTGCAAGAGCTGCTGCGTGTCGTGAACGAGCCGACGCCAGCGATAGCCGGCCTCGAGATGGTCCTTGAATCCAAGTATGCGGAGCTCCTTTCCATTATTGGTCACAACGGCGACCTCGTCCTCAAGAACGCGGATACCTACGCGTCTGAGTTCGACGGCAACTCGCGAACCGCTGAGCCCGTCGTGGTTGCCGAGCACGGCGAATACTCCTAACTTCCCTTTTAGTCCGGCCAAACCGTCGGCGATGCGTTCGGTCGGCATTCTCAGAGGGCTTTTAGGGGAACGCTGTCCCGGAAGCTCGGAAACGAAATCGCCGAGCAATAGGACGAGATCGGGATCCTGCTCGTTTGCCCTGGCTGTCACCTCGATCAGCTTTTCGAATGTGACGTTATTTGATCCCCCGTGAATATCGCTGATAAGTACGATCTTTAAGCCCTCGAGCGCTGGATCAAGGCCCTTAATGGCGATCTCGCTCGGACGAACCACTAACCGGTTTGGCTCGATGAAATAAGCATAGCCGAGCAGGGATGCTCCCACAGCGGCCACCAGCGGTGCAATATACAGGAGATACCCAGATTTCATCCGGGAAAATACTCCTTCCATCTGGAGTCGACGAGCTTTACGATGTCGTCGCGCGGTTCAACCTCGGCCGGGTACCACGGCTTCATTCGTGCGTCGATGACTATCGGGGCTGTGTAGCCGATGTGGTTGTTCTTAAGGGTCGAGTCGGACGCATAGATATCGCGTGCCGGGTCAAAACGGGTCCATGTCGCCCAGAGAAATTTCTCGGTCGAACGGGCATATTCGATCCTGTCGTGCAAAACGATCAAGGGCCAATCGGCAAAGGGTTTCCACTGCGCAACGCGATAGGCGAGATCGTCTGAGCCCTCAAAAGTCTCACCCTCGACAACTAAGCAGCCGGCGCAATATGGCTCGGCACCGCGGACGCCGGCTGGCAGCTCGGCGGAAAATTCCCGGGGGAGTTCTCTCTTCGCGTCGCCCATTCCCATCAGGATGGCCTTGCTGCCGTGGTTTATCTTCCCGCTCGCGTAATCCAGAGTGTCAAAAGCCGTCTGGCTGAAGATGAACAGGTCCCGGCTGAAATCGGTCCGGGCCAGGATATGCTCGAAAAGTGATTTGAAATCACTCAGATCCCGCGGCGAATCGGTCAGCAGGAGGAATTTGGTTAACGCAAGCTGCCCTTCGCCAAGTATTCGGAACCCGGCGGATAGCCCTTCCCGCCCGTAGCGTTCTCTAACGACTGCGGCCGCCAGCGAATGGAAACCCGTTTCTCCGTAACTCCAAAGATCCCGAACAGCCGGCATTACGAGCGGAAAAAGCGGCGAGAGCAGCTCCTGCAGATAGTCGCCGATAAAGAAATCTTCCTGCCGCGGTTTGCCCACTACCGTCGCCGGGTAGATCGCATCCTTGCGATGAAAAACAGCCTCTGCATGAAAAACAGGATAATCGTGGGCAAGTGAATAATAACCGTAGTGGTCGCCAAACGGCCCTTCGGATCTCCGTTCAAATGGCGGCACATGGCCGCAGATGGCAAATTCGGCCTCGGCCACGATGCGGTGGCGCTCATTACCAAGAGGGCTATCCGCCATCCCGATCTTGCTGCCGGCGAGGAGAGAGGCGAGCATTAATTCGGGCACGTCTTCGGGCAGCGGGGCAATAGCCGCAAGTATCATTGCGGGCGGGCCGCCCAGAAATACGGTAACCGGAAGCGGTTTGCCTTGCTTTTCAGCTTCGAAGTAATGAAAACCGCCACCTTTGCCGATCTGCCAATGCATGCCAGTGGTCGCGGCACCATACCGCTGCATACGGTACATCCCGAGGTTTGGCTTCCCGGAGGCCGGACTCTCGGTGTAAACAAGCGGCAACGTGACAAAGTGTCCTCCGTCCTCATGCCAAAGCTGAAGGAAGGGCAATTTTTCGAGATCTACTGAACTTTGACGCGAATCCAGAACCGGGGCCTTGCCGACTCTCTTTATGCCGAACTTCGCTGCGGAGAAAGCCAGATCGCGATATTCCCACAGCTTTCCGAGCTTCGGCGGCAGGAGGTTTTCCGCGGCGTGGACGGCATGCTTAACGAAATCCAGTGGTTTTGAGCCGAACGCAAGGTCGATCCTTTTTCGGGTCCCAAACAGATTTGTGACGACGGGAAATTCTGAGCCCTTTACATTCTTGAATAGCAGAGCCTTGCCTTTCGCATGAATCACTCGCCGGTGGACCTCGGCGATCTCCAGGTACGGATCGACGGGGGCCGAAATCTCAACGATCTCACCCTCGCGTCGGAGAACGTCGATAAATGAACGCAAATTAGTGTGCATTAAGAATTAGGACGCAAAAACGCCCGGTCCGGGACTGATACTAATCTATCAGCTTTCACGGGCCGGGCGTAGCCATGACCGTTGGTTTTGGTTACTGGGCGTTGCTGGTTTGAAAATCAGAAGCCTTCACGACCTCGACCTTCACATTCGGAAATCGTTTTGCGAGATCGTCTTTGAACTTGGCGTAATCGCCCACGATTATGATGTCGCCGTCCACCAGATTTGCCGATGCGAACGACCGAACGTCCGCACTCAGCACGCTATTCACATTGTTCATATAGGCGTTTAGTTCAGATGTAGGTATCCCGAAAGCGTATAGGTCGGCAAGCGCCCCGGCAATGCCCTGATTCGTTTCGAGGTTTCGGCCAAAGCCGCCCGTCAAGACCGATTTCCGAGGAGAAATTTCCACATCAGAGGCAACGCTCTCGCCCAGCCGTTTTATCTCGGCCAGTATTAGTTCCGCTACCTCGGCAGCTGATTCGTCTTTAGTTTGGGCGCGTGCACCGAAGTTTGTCTGCGTCGGGCGCCACGCAAAACTGCTGCCGGCACCGTAACTAAGCCCGCGCTTGATCCGGATCTCCTGATTTAACCGCGAGGAATAACCGCCGCCCAGCAGCGAATTTAGCAGCGATGCAGGATAATATTGCTTATCCCGTCGACCGGTACCGCCGATCGGCTTGACGAAGTTCACCGACGCCTGGCCGGAATTTGGCAGATCGACGACAAGGAATCTCTTGATCAGGGCTTTTTGGCCCGGTGTCGAAGTACCCACTGTCGGAACCTGCGGAGCGCCAGCGCGAGTGCCGTTGCCCTGCCAAGTTCCGAAGTGCATTTCAGCGGCCGCAGCTGCTTTGTCAGGGGAAATATCTCCGACAAAGATAAGCACCGAATCTTCAGGGCGATAATTCTTGGAGTAGAAGCCACTTATATCAGCTTTGGTAATAGAACCCAGACTTGCCAGGGTTCCGCCAGTCGGGTGCTCGCCATAGCTGTACGTGCTTGCAACATAATTAGCTAAAAAGCCCGGTGTAGAGAGATTAGCCGTCAGGCCGTCAATGGCTTGAGCTTTCTCAAGATCCAACTCTTCCTGAGCGAATATAGGATTTCGGACTACGTCGGCAAATATGGCCATCGCGGCATCGAACTTATCCGACGTGATCGACATCCCCGCAGACGAATTCTGCCACCCGGCGAATGAGAAGATCGAGCTGCCCAGGAACTCCATCTCTTCGGCTATTTGGGTTGCCGAACGTGTCTTTGTTCCCTTGGTGAGCATCGAGGCCGTCAGATTTGCGAGGCCGGCTTTTTCTTTTGGCTCGGCGCCCGAACCGTTCTTGACCAGCAGCTGTACGGTTACCAATGGCATTGCCGATCGCTGGACAACCGCAACGGTCAGACCGTTCTTGAGTTTGATCTCTTTGACGGCGGGAACCGATACGGTACGAGGTTTGCCCGGAACAGGCACAGAGACCTGCGCATTAACAGTTACGGTTAACTGGCTGACCATCGCAATGACACTTAAAATAGAAAGGTAAAGAATCTTATTAGTTCGCATTGCTCTTATCCTCCGCCGGCTTCGCCTGGTTGTAATGGATGACCACTCGATTATTATCTTTGAAGTACTGCTTCATAACTCGCTGAATATCCGCCGCCGTCACAGCCTGCAGCTTCGCCACCTCCTGATTGACCCCTTTCGGATCTCCTAGGTAGGTGATAGAACGCTCGACTGCGATAGCTTTTCCGTCGTTCGTCTCGCGGGCCCGAACTGCAGCGGCGATAAGCTGATTTTTTGCTTTCTCAAGCTCTTTTGCCGTGACGCCGCCGTCCTGGACCTTCTTGAGTTCCGCCAATAAGGCTTTCTCGAGATTTTCAGACGTGCCGTCCTGTGAGCCGATAGCCAACAAGGACATCCGCCCGCCCTCGGCATTTAGCTCAAGGTCGAGATCAGCCTGCTGGGAAATCTTTAGGTTGCGAACGAGGGTCTGATAAAGCCTGGAACTCTCACCGCCGGCGAGGATCGCAGCCGCTAACCGAAGAGCAGGGACATCGGGACTTGTGGTCCTCGGGGCCCGGTAGACAATGGCAGTGGCAGGAAATGGCACACGCGGCCCGAATTCTTTATGCCTGCGCTCGGTCGTCCATTCGGGTTCGACTTCGGTAACACGACGAATATTCCCGGCCGGTTTGGGGATCGCCCCCATGTATTTGTCGATCCAGCCATCCAACTCCTTTTGGTCAAAGTCGCCGACCACGATCAGTACTGCATTGTCCGGCCGGTAAAAGTCACGGTAAAATTTCTCCGCATCCGCACGTGTTGCCGCACCTAGCTCCTCGAGGTTCCCGATCACGCCCCGGCGGTATGGGTGTTTTTGAAAAGTGATATCGTCGAGCAGCCAAAAAAGCCTTCCGTATGGAGGTGCCAGAATACTTTGGCGATACTCTTCCTTAACGACATCACGCTCCGACACGAAATTCTTCTCATCCACATTGAGGTTGACCATGCGATCGGCTTCAGCCCAGAGAATAGATTCAAGGTGGTTAGAAGGCACGACCTCGTAATAATTCGTATAGTCGGGCCAGGTCGAGGCGTTGTTAAACCCACCCACGTCTTCAGTTAACCGGTCCATTTTTTCATCGGGCATGTTCCTGGTCGCCTTAAACATCATATGCTCGAACATATGGGCAAATCCCGAACGTCCCGGCGGGTCGTCTTTTCCACCGACGTCATACCAGACATGGACCGATACGGTAGGGTTTGACGTGTCACGGTGCGTCACCACCCGCAGGCCATTGCTCAGAGTGCGCTCTTTTAGTTCAAGCGGGGCAACCGTGACCTGCGCGGCGATGATCGTCGCTAATAGCGGGAACAACGTAATAACGGATAGAAGTTTTCTCATAATAATTTGGGGAATGCGTTGTTTGGACGAAAATTAGATCTCCATCGTTGTACGATTCCGGGTACTTGCAGGTTTCACGTAACCATGGCCGCTATTTCTTCGCTATGCGGCGTACAGGCCGACATTGCCGAAATCCTTATAATTAGGCAAAGACCTTTCGTAGATAAATCCGCACTTATCGGCAACTCTAAGCGAAGATGTATTTAGCGGATGAATGACAGCAACAATCCGTTTTAGATCGAGTTCGCGGATTGCGTGATCCATGATTGCCAGCGAAGCTTCAGTTCCATAACCATGTCCCCAATGGTTGCGGTCGATGAGGTAAGCAAGCTCGACCTCATCTACGCCGTCAATAGTTGAATAAAAGAGGCCAGCCCGACCGACGATCGTACGATTTCTCTTAAGGATCGCGGCTGAAAGACCGAGGCCGACGCTTTGGTGTTGTGCGATGTGACGGGAAATGTGGCTGCGAAGCTCCTCGATCGATGCCGACCCCTGCCCCATAAACTTAACATTTTCGGGCACCGAATAAATGGCAAACAGTTCCGGGGCGTCGGATTCTTCGATAGGCCGGAGCACCATTCGATCGGTCTCAATGACGTTCATCATTGGCCATACTCATAAAACCCACGGCCGCTTTTCCGTCCGAGCCAGCCGGCGTCCACGTACTTTCTTAGCAGCGGGCAAGGGCGGTATTTCGGATCGCCCAGTCCTTCATGCATGACATTGAGAATGGCCAGGCAAACGTCGAGGCCAATAAAATCTGCCAGGGTGAGCGGCCCCATAGGATGGTTCATCCCAAGCTTCATGATCTCGTCGATCGACTCGCGGGTCGCTACGCCCTCGTGCAGAGCGAAAATGGCCTCGTTGATCATCGGCATTAATACTCGATTGGAGATAAAGCCAGGCGAGTCGTTACATTCAACTGGGACCTTGCCCAACGACTCCGAAACCTCTTTGACTTTGCTGTAAGTCTCGTCGGATGTTGCAATTCCACGAATAACCTCAACCAGTTTCATAAGAGGAACGGGATTGAAAAAGTGCATTCCGATGACCTTATCCGGACGCTTTGTGACACCGGC
>JBGSWW010000012.1:0-3101 GCA_041751735.1 Pyrinomonadaceae bacterium
ATTGAGAGCCGGAAGTTCGGACCTGATCCGGCGATAAAGCTGCGTGGCGGGCCCCCGCATGGCACCGTCGGACGCGATGTCCGTAACAAATGCCGAGGCCACGCCTTTGGAATTAAGATCCGCGAGATAGTCGAATATCGATATTTTGGTTTCGGTCTGCCATCCGTCGACGGCCACAAACCCATCTCTCGAATCGGCACCGAGCAGCATGCGTTCAGGGCCGAAGATGTCGAGCCAGCCGATGAACGTTTCGGGCTCGCGTGCGGCGAGGCTGCCTATATTGACTATCGAAGCCCCGGCGGCAAAGGCCTCGGCGATGTCGTTCGGGGTCCTGAGGCCGCCGCCGTAATCGATGATCAGCGAAGTGGAGTCGGCGATGCGTTTGAGGACGTCGATATTGGCTGGCCGGCCAGTCCGTGCTCCGTCGAGGTCGACGACGTGGAGGCGTTTGAGACCCGCGGCCTCAAACCGTTTTGCGGTCTCGACGGGGTCGCCGGAATACACAGTCTTTCGGGAAAAATCTCCGTGAGTAAGCCGCACGCATTTGCCGTCGATCAGGTCGATCGCGGGTATTATTTTGATCATATATTCAAAAAATTCTGCAATATCCGCTCACCGGCCTTTCCGGATTTCTCGGGGTGAAACTGGACCGCGTAAAAATTGCCGTTTTCGGCCGCGGCACTGAAGGCAATGCCGTATTCGGTCATGGCCGTTGTCATGGCCCCGGCCTCGACATAGTAGCCGTGCACGAAATACACTCGGGTGCCTTCGTCGATGCCTTCCAAAAGGCGAGAATTCAGCCGGCCAATACGGTTCCAGCCGGTATGCGGGACCTTTAAGGACCCGGATTCAAATCGGCGCACACCGTAGGGCAGTATGCCGAGACATTGGGCGTCGTTCTCTTCTGTTGATTTGCACATTAGCTGCATGCCGAGGCAGATGCCGAGGACCGGCTGGGTCAGCGAAGCTATGACATGGTCGAGACCGCGCTCGCGGAGATAGTTCATCGCCGTCGACGCCTCGCCGACGCCGGGAAAGGTGACTTTGTCGGCGGAACGTATCTCGTCCGCGTCATCAGTGATTGTGGCCTGGACCCCGAGACGCGCGAGGGCGTTTGCAACGGACGCCGTGTTTCCGGCGTTGTATTTTATGATCGCGACTTTCATAAAACCCCCTTCGTGGTAGGCAGCTGAGATCCGTCACGACGCACTGCCATCTTTATCGCACGGGCAAATGCCTTGAAGATGGCCTCGATCTTATGGTGCTCGATCGTGCCTTCCGCCTTGATATTGAGATTGCAAAGGGCCTTGTCAGAGAATGATTTGAAAAAGTGAAAGAAGAGCTCGGTCGGCATATCACCGATCTTTTCGCGGTTGAATTCGGCGTCCCAGACGATCCAATTACGCCCGCCGAAATCGAGCGCAACTTGCGCCAAGCAATCATCCATCGGCAGGCAGAACCCGTAACGCTCGATCCCTCGCTTATCGCCAAGTGCGAGAGAAAAGGCCTCGCCCAGCGTGATGGCAACGTCCTCGATCGTGTGGTGCTCATCTATGTGAAGGTCCCCTTTCGCCTCGATCTTAAGATCGAACCCGCCGTGCCGAGCGAGCTGATCGAGCATGTGGTCAAGGAAAGAGAGTCCGGTCCGGACCTCAGCGATGCCGTTGCCATCGAGGTTAAGCTCAACAGCGATATCGGTTTCGTTTGTAGTGCGGCGGTGAGTGACTCTCCGCGGTGGCGTGCTAAGCAGCTCGTAAATCTCTTGCCAGTTATCCACCACGGTAAGCTCGGTCCCGGTGTCATCGAGCGGAAAATTCGGATTGCGGATATAGATCGCTTTGGCTCCGAGATTCTTTGCAAGCTCGACATCTGTCGGGCGGTCGCCGATGACGTATGAATTTTCGAGGTCAAAGTCGCCGGTCATATATTTGGTAAGCATGCCGGTGCCGGGCTTTCGGGTTGGGGCGTTTTCGTGCGGCATCGTGCAGTCGACGAATACGTCTGCGAACTCGACACCCTCGTCAGCCAGCGTTTGCAGTACGAAATTTTGTGCCGGATAGAACGCCGATTCAGGGAACGTGTCCGTGCCCATGCCGTCCTGATTCGTGACCATCACCAGCACGTAATCGGTTTCGCGAGCGAGCTTAGCGAGATTCGTGATCGCGCCCGGCAGGAATCGCAGTTTTTCAAGCACGTCGACCTGAAAGTCGTGAGGCTCACGGATGATCGTTCCGTCGCGATCGATAAAGAGTACTTTTTTCATAATTCTATTTAGAGCCGGCATACCTCTCGAAAGCGGCTATCAAACGGTCGTTTTCCTCTGGTGTCCCTATAGTGATGCGTAGGCAGCCCTCGCACAATTCGACTTTCGACCGGTCGCGGACGACGATCTTTTGATCAATTAGATAGCTATAGATTGCCGCGGCATCGGTCACTCGCACGAGTAGAAAGTTTGCGTCAGATGGAAAGACCTGTTGGACGACAGCAAACTCGCGGAATCTTTCCGCCAATTCTTTTCGCTCGTTTATTACTGCCGCGGTCCAGATCTCAATCTGGTCGCGTTCGTTGAGAGCATCGAGCACCATTTGCTGTGCGATGCTGCTGACGTTGTAGGGCGGTTTTACTTTGTTCATCGCGCCGATGATCTCCCGGCTGCCGATTGCGAGACCTACCCGGATGCCCGCCATTCCCCACGCTTTTGAGAATGTCTGCAGGACGACGACATTTGGATGGCTATCAATCTCACATACAATCGAGTCGGCTTCGGCGAAATGTATGTAGGCTTCGTCCACTACGACTATCCCGTCGAAGTTTTTCGCGATCTCGACGATCGAATCGCGGTCCATCACATTGCCCGTCGGATTGTTAGGTGAGCAGATGAAGATCAGCTTGGTATGCTTCGTGATGCTCTGCAAAATAGCCGGAACATTCAGCTGAAACTCGCGAGTAAGAGCGATCTCGTTAACGAAAACATCATTGATATCAGCGGAGACGCGGTACATACCGTACGTCGGCGGGCAGATAATGATCTCGTCCTTGCCGGGGTTGCAGAAAATTTGCAACAACAGGTCGATCGCTTCGTCACTGCCGTTTCCGACGAA
>JBGSWW010000013.1:0-5694 GCA_041751735.1 Pyrinomonadaceae bacterium
GCAGACACGTGAGCACATCCTGCTCGCACGTCAGGTGGGTGTGCCTTCGATGGTCGTGTTCATGAACAAGGTCGATATGGTCGACGATCCGGAATTGCTCGAGCTGGTAGACATGGAGATCCGCGAGCTGCTGACAAGCTACGAATTCCCGGGCGACGACACACCGATCGTACAGGGTTCAGCTTTGAAAGCCCTCGAAGGCGATGCCGCATGGGAGCCAAAGATCGACGAGCTGATGCAGGCAGTGGATGATTTCATCCCGACACCGGCACGCGAAACGGACAAGCCGTTCCTTATGCCTGTCGAAGATATCTTCACCATCCAGGGTCGCGGAACAGTGGCAACGGGACGTATCGAGCGAGGCCAGATCAACGTCAACGAACCGGTCGAGATCGTGGGAATCAAAGACACCAGAAACTCGGTCGTCACCGGCGTCGAGATGTTCAAGAAGCTTCTCGACTCGGGAATGGCGGGCGACAACGTCGGCCTTCTGCTGAGAGGCGTTGAAAGAAAAGAGATCGAACGCGGACAGGTCATCGCCAAACCCGGCTCGATCACACCGCACACGAAGTTCAAGGCCGAGGCTTATGTGCTCACCAAAGAAGAAGGCGGACGCCACACCCCGTTCTTTACGGGCTACAGGCCGCAGTTCTACTTCAGAACAACGGACGTGACGGGTGTTGCACACTTACCCGCAGGAGTCGAGATGGTCATGCCGGGCGACAACATCCAGATGGAGATCGAGCTTATCGCTCCGATCGCCATGGAAAAGGGACTTCGCTTCGCTATCCGCGAAGGCGGCCGAACGGTCGGTGCAGGAACGGTTTCGGAAATTGTTGAATAAGTACGACGGGCTGTTGGCCCGTCGCATCAACAGGCTGACATCCTGTTGTACGGGAAAGTATTATGCCGAGAGATAACATAATTTTGCAGTGCACTGAGTGCAAAGAGCGTAATTACGTGACGACGAAGAACAAAAAGAATACGCCGGGCCGCCTGGAGTTCAAGAAGTTTTGTCGTCGCTGCCGATGCCACAGACTGCACCGAGAAAATAAATAGTGACAGGGGACAAATGACAAGTGAACGATCGATTGGTCTGCACTTGTCACTCGTCACCATTCATTTGTCACTAGATCACAGGGGTATGGTGTCAATGGTTAGCATGGAGGTCTCCAAAACCTTAGGTGCGGGTTCGAGTCCTGCTACCCCTGCCAAATGGAATGGGCCACGCAAATGTTGCGTTAAGGCGGAGAGCTAGATACAGACTATCTGTCTGTCGCATGGGAGAAAAATAAAGTGTCAGAAGCAGTCGAGGGAAAACGAAAGCAAGGTGTGGGCGAGTTCATCAGGGAGACTCGTGCCGAACTGGACAAAACATCCTTTCCCTCATCGAATGACGTTAAAAATACGACGATCATTGTGATCATCGCCGTGTTCTTCTTTGCGGCCTACCTATTCCTGGTTGACCAGGGCTGGGTATACGTTTTACAGGCTCTAACTTGGCTGGTGAATACCATAGCCGGAGTCTAAAGGATATTTGAGATGAAGCAGTGGTATTTTATCCACACCTATTCGGGGCATGAAAATAAGGTTGTCGAGAGCCTCGGGGCCCGCATTCGGGACATGGAGTTGGCCGAACAGATAACCGAGGTCCTTTTGCCCAAGGAAAAGGTCGTCGAGATGCGCGGCAATAAGGAATATGTCTCGGAGCGTATGTTCTATCCGGGCTATGTCCTTGTCGAGGTGGAGTGCGACGATAAGGGTAAGATCCCTGACAACGTTTTTCACGCGATCAAATCGACGCCAAAGGTGACAGGGTTTCTCGGCGGCAAAACGCCGACACCTCTGACCCAGGCAGAGGTCGACCAGATCGTCCGTAATATCGAGGTCGCGACCGAAAAACCGAAACCGAAGTTCACCTATCAGGTTGGCGAGGTGGTCAGGATCAAATCCGGTCCGTTCGCGAGTTTTACGGGTAAGGTTGAGGAAGTGAACGAGGACAAGGCAACCCTCAAGGTGTCGATAACCATCTTTGGACGTTCGACACCTTATGAGCTGAGCTTCCTTGAGGTGGAAAAGGTTACGTTCGCAGAGGAAGAATAGTGGAACGCCGGCTTCCAGCCGGCAGAGTTGAGCCGGCAAGATACCGGCGATACAAATGAGGACATTCCCGTCATGCAACGGGATCGTTAATCGAAAAATAGAATGGCAAAGAAAATAACAGGATATATCAAGTTGCAGATCCCGGCCGGTAAGGCAAACCCGGCTCCGCCGATCGGCCCGGCACTGGGCCAGCATGGCGTAAACATCATGGAATTCTGCAAAGCGTTCAACGCTAAGACGCAGAATGACGACCCGGACATGAAAATTCCGGTCGTGATCACCGTTTACGCGGACCGCTCGTTTTCCTTCGAAACGAAAACGCCGCCCGCGGCAGATCTGCTGAGGAAGGCATCTGGGATCGCGAAAGGCTCGGGGAAACCGAACAAAGAAAAGGCCGGCACCATCTCACGTGCTCAGATCGAAGAGATCGCTAAGAAAAAGATGGTTGACCTTAACACGTCCAATCTCGAATCGGCGATGAAAACGATCGAGGGTACGGCCAGGTCGATGGGATTGACAATACATTAGTAAGTAAAGAACGACCGGTGACTGGTTTTCTGGTCACCTGTCACTAAGGGAGGGAATCGAAAGGTTCCCGTTAACACCTGGAGGTAAAATGAAACGAGGCAAGAAATACCTTGCGGCTCTCGAAAAAGTCGAGCCGCATAAGAAGCATACGCTCGACGAAGCGGTTGCGAAGTTGAAAGAGATCGCTTTCGCGAAGTTTGACGAAACCGTCGAACTGACGATGTGGCTGGGTGTCGACCCGCGGAAGGCAGATCAGCTGGTTCGCGGCACGATCGTTCTGCCGCATGGACTCGGCGGCACAGCCAAACGCATTGTCGTTATCGCTCAAGGCGATAAGATCCGCGAAGCCGAAGAAGCAGGGGCCGATTTCGTTGGTGGAGACGACATCGTAGACAAGATCAAGGGCGGCTGGCTCGATTTTGATGCTCTCATCGCCACACCGGATATGATGGGCAAGGTCGGTCAACTAGGTAAGGTCCTCGGTCCTCGAGGCCTGATGCCGAATCCAAAAACAGGAACGGTTACGATGGACGTGAAAACCGCCATTGAAGAAACCAAGGCCGGTAAGGTCGAGTACCGCGTCGATAAAACGGGCGTTATTCACTCGCCCGTCGGAAAGGTGTCTTTTGACGATGCCAAGCTGGCTGAGAATGCCCGGGTGCTGATAACCGCTGTTATCAAGGCAAAGCCGACCACCGCCAAGGGCCGCTATTTGAAGAAGATCAACCTGGCCGCGACGATGAGCCCGGGCGTACTGCTTGATGAGCTTGCGTACGTTTAAGTGAGGAGTGTCAGTAGCCCGCACGTAAGTAAGGGCTTAACGGAAAAATGAAAACAAGAGAAACAAAACAAAAAGACCTGACCGCCCTCACCGAGTCGCTGCAAAATTCCACATCCGCGATGGTCGTCAGCTTTACCAAGCTTTCGGTTACTAAGGACCAGGAGTTTCGCAGTTCGCTCCGAGAGGCCGGTGCTGAATATCGAGTGGTGAAGAATACGCTGGCACGCATAGCTGTTAAAGGTACGCAGTTTGAGCCGGCGACAGAGCATCTTAAGGGCGTTACCGCGATTGCATGGACCCAGAACGATCCGGTGATCCTGACCAAGGCGATCTCGAAGTTCATGAAAGAGAACGCCGACACGTACACCTTTAAGACGGGTGTCCTGGATGGCCGTCTTTTGGACCTTAAGCAGGTTACCGAGATAGCGAGCCTTCCTTCTAAGGAAGAATTGATCAGTAAGCTGCTCTATGTGCTAAATGCACAGGCTCAGCGTATAGTTACAGTCATTAACGCTGTACCGCGTGACCTCGCTGTTGTCATCAAGCAGATCGGCGAACAGGAAGGCCGTTCATCCGGAGCTCCAGCGGCTGCCGCCGTGACAGAGGCAGCCCCGGCAGCCGAGGCGGCTCCTGAAGCCGAAGCACCCGCACCTGTGGAAGCGCAGGCTGAGACTGCACCTGAAGCAGAGGCATCTGCTCCGGCGGAAGCGTCTGCATCGGCAGAGGCGCCGACCGAAGAAACGCCATCGTCTGAGACGGTTTCGGAGAACGAGTCGCCGGCGGTCGAAGATGCTCCGGCTGGCGAGATCCAACCGACACCGACGGAAGCCGAATCCGAAGCACACGCAGCCGCTCCAGACGACGCTGCGGAAGAGCTTATTAACAGCGAGCCCGCAGAAGGACTTGCAGAGGCGCCGGATGACAAGGCTGAAGATGTGGTGGATGATGTAGCTCCGAAAGTAGAAGGCGATCAGTAGAAGAGTTTTCGTCCCTTTCTAAGGGACAAAAAGCCGTGCTCAAGGAAAGCGAGCGAGACGATTTGTCAGGTCGTCGTCGTGTCGGACGAGGCAGGAAAGGTGATGCAACCCGTTTCTCCTGAGTCCCATGGGTTCTAGCGGCTGACAACGAAGGCGTGGATTGTAAATAGATCTCCATTCACGATCGGCGATTTCACGATTAACAACAAAAAGAACCCTTTGGAGGAATAGATAAAATCATGGCAGTTACAAAAGAAGACGTAGTTGAATATTTGAAAGGCATGACGCTGCTCGAAGCGTCAGAATTGGTAAAAGAACTTGAAGAAGTTTTCGGTGTGTCGGCAGCGGCTGCAGCGGCTCCGATGATGATGGCAGCTCCGGGCGGCGGCGACGCGGCTCCCGCCGCAGAAGAAAAGGATGCGTTTGACGTTGTCCTTACAGCAGCCGGCGGAAACAAGATCGCTGTTATTAAGGTCGTTCGCGAAGTCGTCGCGGGACTCGGCTTGAAAGAAGCCAAAGATCTCGTTGATGGCGCTCCGAAGGCTCTGAAGGAAGGCGTTTCGAAGGCTGAAGCTGAAGAGATCAAGACTAAATTGACGGACGCGGGTGCATCTGTTGAGATCAAGTAGTGATAACGCTCAGGGGTCCAGACCCGGATCGGGGCTCCTGAGCGTTTGTCTCGGCAAAGAATAATTGATAGACTAAGAGGTTCGCGGACATCATATTTTTAAAATCCGCGGAGAGCCAGTTTGGTCGAGACCGAAAACCTATGATCTTGAATGGTTTGCGGTGGTTTTAGGGGCGATAGACGCAAAACAAGTGGAGAGTGGGTGTCTCTTTTCGGCACGCTCGAAAAATTTATATAAACGGCATTAACTGCTGAAAAGCGGTCAGGGAAAGTTTTACCCTCGACCGCGTTTGCTGTCTTTATCGCGCAAGATTTTTGGGGAGCCTGACGTTACGTGAATCGTATCAGCAACTTTCTCAAAAATCAACAAGTTTTTATTTCCGACATTTTAATCATATGATCAACAATCCTCTTCAAACTACTTCAAACGGCCTCGGGGAGCGGATCAGCCAGTCACCCGAGCGAGTGGATTTTTCCAAGATCTACACGACGGCCCAAATCCCGAATTTGATCGAAGTCCAACGCGAATCTTACAACCGTTTTCTTCAGATGGACTTGATACCTGAGGAGCGTGATTACGTCGGCCTTCAGTCGGTTTTCGCCTCGATATTCCCCGTGTCGGATTTTCGCGAAACGGCTACGCTCGAATACGTCGAATACCAGATCGGAAACTGGCA
>JBGSWW010000014.1:0-7465 GCA_041751735.1 Pyrinomonadaceae bacterium
CGGTACGGCGTGCCGAAGATCACGCTGCTGCGAATGGCGTTCAACCTGGGCCTGGATTACGTTGTCGGCTCAATCCCGCTAATCGGTGACGCCTTCGATTTCTTTTGGAAAGCCAATCAGCAAAACATGGACCTGATCCGCGAACGCGCCACGGGAAAGGACGTGGGAACCAGCGCGGATTACCTGTTCGTGTTCGCGATCATCGGTGTTTTGATACTCTTGCTTATCGGCTCGATCCTCGTAAGCGGCTTCATCATCTACTACATTCTCACGAGCCGTCCTCTGATCTAACCTGCTTCCCTTATCTCGGCAAATAAAAAAAGGACGGCCATACGGCCGCCATATTTTTAGATTGTAATTTCCCTACGCGCTCGCTTGGGATGCCTGCATAGGAAACATCTTATCCAGCGCTGTTTGCAGCACGCTCACTCCGAACTCGCCGGCGGCCCGCGTTTTCAGCTTTCCTTCGACATCGAAAAGATAGTAGACCGGGACCCAGCCCTGTTCGTTGAGAAAGGCGTCTTTTATTTTGTGCAGGCTGTCTACGGCGCAGGCTTCTACGATCTTGTTCTCGATCATCGCTTGGTTTACCGTGTCGAGGTCGGTGTCGGCCTCGTAACGCGGCATGTGGACGGCGATCGTTTGCAGCCCGAGCTCACCGTATTTAGCTTTGATCTCGTTAAGCTGTGGCATTTTATCTTTACAGATGCCGCACGAAACTGCCCAAAAATGTACGAGCACGGGTTTCCCCTTGATGTGCTCCAGCGTATCCTCGAGCGAGCCGTTAAACCACGTGGTTGCTCCTTCGAGCGACGGCATCGCACCTCCAATTCTCATCGGCATGATCTTTCCTCCGTGACAAGTGACAAGTGACAGGGAACAAGAAAGAAGGTCCTTCTTGTTCCCTGTCACTTGTTACCGTTTACAACTAAACCGTCAGGTTTTCCTGACCCGGCTTCCAGTCGGCCGAGCAAAGTCCGCCTGTCTGAAGCCCCTGCAGCACGCGAAGCGTTTCATCTACCGAGCGTCCGATATTGAGATCGTGAACGACCGAATACTGAAGCACGCCCTCTGGGTTGATAATGAAAAGGCCGCGAAGGGCAATATTCGCCTCTTCGACCAGGATGTTGTACGCCTTAGCCAATTTTCCGCCAACGTCGGACGCGATCGGATATTTGACGCCCGCGATACCGTTCTGGTCCTGAGGGGTCTTCAGCCACGCCCGATGGGAATGGACCGAGTCAGTGGAAACGCCGAGCACCTCGGCTCCCACTCCCTCAAATTCCTCGAGGCGGTCTGAAAAACTAATAAGCTCCGTTGGGCACACAAATGTGAAATCGAGCGGGTAAAAAAGCATGACGAGCCATTTTCCCTTGTAGTCCGACAATTTGACGTTCTCGGCCAAAGTGTCGATGATTTTGGTTGACGGCATGTTAAAGTCCGGTGCGGGCTGGCCGACCTTGGCCATCCGGACCGTGTTTTCTGTTGCTAATGCAGTTCCTGTTGCTGTTGACATAATTTTATTTATTCCTCTGTATTTATATATAGTCATTGATAGCTGACATTGGCGGACAAGGCCATTCCCGGCCCTCGCCCACTGTTTTCAGCGACTCAATCCTTCATACACTCAGGGCAAATTCCCCTTAATGTAAATTCCAATGATTCGGGTTTGAATTTCGAATATGCGACTGCCGTTTCAATCAACTCGCCGGAATGTTCCATCTCGATGTCCACGAGCATCCCGCACTTTGTGCAGATCGCATGGTCGTGACGCGACGTCATCCGGTCATAACGGCTCGCTCCGTTACCAAACTGGATCTCAACAATGTGCCCCCCTTCCTTTAGGAATCGCAATGAATTATAGACGGTCGCAAACGATATCGTCGGCAGCCTCGACTTGGCCGCTGCGAAGACCTCGTTAGCGGTCATATGGTCATGGCTGTCACGAATAACCGTCAGCACGACCTTCCTTTGCCGCGTCAAACCCTCCTCTTTTACTAATATTTCTCTCATCACAAATCAGTAAACTTAGAATAATACTAATTCCAATATTTAGCAAGACGTCCCGGTCTAATATTTAAAAAGGTAAGGGCGGACAAAAATTTGCCCGCCCAGTTTCTCTCGCTAGTCGTTCTGTTACGGTTTAGTACTGGCTGCCGCGTTGACCACCGTCACCGCCTTTGGTGATGTCGCGGATTTTACCGGTTTCGCAGTGCTGATCTTATAGACCATCCCTGGCTCACCGATCCTTTTATATTCGGTCGGCACGCTGAACAGCGACGGATCCGGTTCGGCACGTGTGATATTCGTCAATTTGTATGTTTGCTCCCCGAAACGCGGATCTGTGTTTTTGGAGTAGACCACCATTCCGAGTTCTTTCGAATACCATCGCTCGTAGACGGTCTCGATCGGGAGTTCGTTTCCGATGGCTCCTGCGGGTATGGTAGTGACCCGACGCGAACCCTCGGCTGAGACTCCTTCGAAATCCCGAGTGCCCAAATCCTCTGTGCGGGTTTCATACCGGCTGCCGACGGTGGTAGTGTACTCAAAACCCTGTGACGTACTGACCATCGTTGCAGTGAAACCTTGTCCCGACCCAGTCGCAAGCATCGGTTCGCGAACCTTTATCTCGGATTCGACCTTATTTCTGAACTCGATTGCCTGTTTCGCGTGGTCTGCCTCGCTGGCAGCCCTGGCTTTACTTGCGATCACAAGTTCCTTCTGGCCCTGTGCGAGCTCGACCACTCTAGCCGTCTTTTCGTGAGAATCAAGCAAATATCGGTGGCCTTCGGACGGGCTAAGGATCGACACTCCCGGCGAAGTCATATACAACGAGCCCATCATGCCCCCGGCTCCGCCGGAATGCTCGCGTCTGACCCTGCCCTCGCCATTTCGATAGACCTTACCGGTAGAGCTGCGTACGATGCGGTTTCCGTCCGCCAGCGTTTGCACGCTTTCGCTCACCTCTTCAGCCGCAAACGGAGCGTTCTTTATCGAATGCCCCCCGGCCGCGGTTGCAAGCTCGGCAACTAACTTTGCCCGCATCTCGACGTCTACAGCCGGCTGCACGGTCCGCACCTGCTGGCCAAGGACGATCGTAGTTGATCCTACAACTATTACTATTCCCAACATTAACAACTGCTTCATGATTCTCACCTCTGAACTAAAGATCTCTATTCTACCAAACGAATGGCACGCGTAACTCCGTCGGCGCCGATAAGCAGGTCAGCCTTGACCATCGCTACATCATTCTCGAGAGGCATATTTACCCCGAGAGCAAAAAGCGACGAACGGTTAAGGTCAACCCTTATGATCCGACCGCCGCCGGCGGTTTCCGCCGGGTCGCCTGTATAAGCTACCGGATAAAACTCGGCCTCGGGTACGCGGGTATCTGTGGAGCTACTTACTAAAGGCGTCCTCGCGGTCCGAGGGCGAAACGATGCATCTTCAACCCTTGCTGTGGGTGTTAAGGCACGGCCCGCCGAGGGTTTGATAACTATCGGTTTAGGAGGAACATCGGGCCGTGCCACGTCCGGAGCGGCATCCGGAACCTGAATATACGTGACCGCGGGAATTGCGGTCCCCACGTTATTTCTCTCGATAATCGCCGTCGCAAGGACCGCTACGATCGCGAGCGAAGCAAACGATGCTGCTGCCGCCGGGACCCAGCCCCGCCTCTTCTGATCGTGCCGCGCCCCGCTACCGTTTTGGACAGCTATGATCCGGCGATTGACCTGTTGGAAAAGGCCCGGATTTCCGATAATGGAATCGATCTCGTCGACGGATAGCAGATCGCTCTCGACAAGTTTCCTGCCGATCGCGTCTAACATCTTTTTATCGAGTTCTCGTGTAAACATCTTTCCAATATATAGGACGCAATGCAGGCGGCCCGGGTTACAAATACTTTCGGATGAGCTTTCTTAAGACTACGCGAGCCCGCCACGCACGAACCTTTACGTTCGAACTTGAACATCCGAGGGCATCGGCGATGTCCGCCACGCTCATTTCCTCGGCGTACATCATTCGCAGCAGTACACGGTCCTCATTGGGCATTCTCGCCAATAGTTTATCGACGAGGTCGCGATCGACGACCGATCTCTCAGTAGTATCGGCCGCGGTAGCTGACAGCTCGAGCAGGGCATCGGTCTCCTGTTCGGAAAGGTCGCAGGCGAGCCGCTCCGGCTTGCGCCTTTGCCCACGGATCATATCGAAACACGCATTCGAAGTGATCCTTACTAGCCAGCTCGAGAATGACCGCTCGTGCAGTCCCCGAAACTTCGCCATCTCAGTATAAGCCTTGGCAAAGCTTATCTGTATTATTTCTTCGATCTCCTCGGGCCGTCGAAAATACCGGCGGGCGATCAGAGCAACGAGCCGTTTATGCCGGTCGAATATCTGTTCGAAAGCAGTAGTGTCCCCGGCAAGAACAAGGTCGACGAGCTGATTATCCGACCTCTCCACGCGCATCGTAGCGTCCGCGAGTCTTTCGTCGGCGCGGTGTACTAGCGTTTCGCTGCTCAAAACCGTGGGGTAGCTGCTCATCGATCAGATCTCAGTCTCTTTGCTGAAGTTGAAGACGCCATAACTTCAAGACTGGTTACAACTTAATTCTTCTACGCTGGCCGCGACTGGAAAGTTTAAGTTGATATGCACAGCAAACCCGAGCAGAAACGGTTCATCTCTGCGTCCTCATGTCTCCTGATCTTATCCGTGTCTTCTTCGCGTCCTGGCGTATTTGCGGGAAAATCCTACTTAGCCGGAGACCTGAACACGAGCTTCCGCCGTGCGAGAACGGTCAGTCCCGGCCGTTTGGAAGTAACGTCGATCGTGCGTTCGGCAACGCCGCGGGTATCGACCACCGGTAATTTGGGCGTGTAAGTAACCACGTAGGTCGAATCGATCATCCGTGCAACGCGACCTGCCTTATCGACCATTTCATCGACCGTAACCGGTAAAATAAACTCCCCATTTGTATTCTCGGCCAACTTATCAAGCTGCGTCTGGCTCTCTTCAAGGTCAGCTTTGCGGGCCTTTATTTTTCGGATCAAGGTGCGATCCATGTTGATCGTCTTGAATTTGGGTGCGGTCGCAATATCGCGCGCCCCGTTGGGCAACTGGGCCGCTACCTCGGGCGGCATCGCCGCGGGCGAAGGGTCTTTTACAGGTGGCGGATTCGAGATTCGCTTTGTCCGTGGTTCGACATCTGCGGCCTCCATCGCGGTGTAGCTCATTACGTGAACGCTGATATCGGTCGCGAGCAGCCGCTGAAAGGCATCGAACTTCGCTGAAGAACGCCCCAGGCTGTCTGTTCCGTCGGTGATGAGGATCATATGCCTATTCTCGATCGGATTTCTCAGCAAAAAGTCCGTAGCCATCTTGAGCGCGTCGACAAAATTCGACTTGCGCCCAAAGTTCGTCCGGCGTATGGCTGCCCTTAATTCCGTTTTATCCGCCGACCATTCCGCGACTATTGAAGGCTTATCGGCGTACTGCATGATCGCGATCGAATCGCCATCCCGCAGCGATTCGACCAGCTTCAGCGCCACCTGCCGGGTGCGGTCCAGTGTCTTTACCGAACGCATCTCGCCGCCAGTATCCATCACGATCAGCACATTCGCCGGCAAACGCCGTACGCTCTCGGGCTGATGCAGAATATTGTTTTCGGAAATCACGAGGTCGCTTGCCGCAACATCGCGAAAGAAATTCCCGTCCTCGTCAAAGGCGAGCACGTTAAGCTTTATCTCCTCGGTCAGCACCCTGACAGTGTCATCCGCCGGCGTCGGAGTCGGCGTAGCCTGCACCCGCCCGCTCTGTCCAAGGGCTCCCACAACCCCCGTGCCGACCACTCCGGCCAACAAAAGCACGGCCCCTACCCCTCCAAAATGCCTCATATCCAAATATGATGCCCGCGCCCTCCGTTAGGTGTGCCGAATCTATCGCTCGGTTCTGCCGCACAGGCAGTTTAGCTACGTAGTCTCTTGTTCCATTTCAATTGTTTCGGATGGCATCGTTTCTCAATTGGTACAAAAATACACCTTTCGTTTCGGTTTTCCAGCACCTGTAAACTGCTTACATTTGAAACGATTCGGGATATGTCGGCTATTAATTCGTAGGTGATAATATACGTGTTTAGGAAAACTGTCGAGTGGTTTCGGGAGGGAATAGGAACGAATTCAAAGATATGTCAGATAGTGCACCTCACCTGGGCGATATGTCCGCCGCCGAGTTTCGGGAATACGGGTATGAACTCGTTGATCGGATCGCTGATTATTTCGAGAATATCGAGCAGTACCCTGTTTTGTCGCCGGTTGATAGCAACTGGCTAAAGTCACGTCTGCCCTCAGCTCCACCCGACGATGGCGAAGATTTTGGAAATGTCCTGACAGATATCGACAGATTGATCCTCCCGGCGGTAACTCACTGGAACCACCCGAATTTTCACGGCCTGTTTTCGACCTCCACGAGCTCCGTCGGGATCTTCGGCGAGATGCTTTCCGCTGCATTCGATATGAAAGCGATGCTCTGGCGGACGTCGCCGGCCTCAACCGAACTTGAGGACGTGGTCCTCGACTGGCTAAGGCAAATGGTTAGCTTGCCGGAAGCGTATGAAGGGATCATTTACGATACGGCGTCAGTCTCCACGATGCATGCGATCGCAGCGGCCCGGGAAAAAGCAGAATTGCGTATACGCGATGAGGGAATGAGCGGGCGCAGCGACCTCCCATTGCTTCGCGTCTACTGTTCCGAACATGTTCATTCGTCCATCGATAAAAGCGTTATCACGCTCGGCCTCGGTCTGCGCAGCTTGCGGAAAGTTGCATGCAACGATCGGTTTGAGATGATACCTGAAAAGCTCCAGGAGGCTATCTTCGAGGATCTCGCCGCCGGATATCGGCCCATATGCGTTATCCCTACCATCGGCACAACCTCAACCTCCAGCGTTGATCCGGTTGCACCCATCGCTGATATTTGCGAAAAATACGGTATCTGGCTTCATGTAGACGCGGCATATGCCGGGTCGGCAGCGATCGTCTCGGAGCTTCGTCACCATTTCGAAGGTTGGGAACGTGCCGATTCGATCGTAATGAACCCTCACAAGTGGCTGTTTACACCCTTTGACCTGTCTGTCCTCTATTGCCGCGACCTTAGCGCTCTAAAAAGGGCATTCTCGCTCGTAGCGGAATATCTTAAGACAAGCGATGTAACAACGGTCAAAAATGGAATGGACTACGGTATTCAGCTTGGCCGCCGGTTCAGAGCGTTAAAACTGTGGTTCGTAATTCGTTACTTCGGCCGCAAGGGTCTGGCTGATCGTATACGTGAGCACTGCCGACTCGCTCAGCTTTTCACCTCGTGGGTCGAGGGATCAGAGGACTTTGAGATGATGGCGCCTGTTCCTTTCGCACTCGTTTGTTTCAGGGCTTGTCCTATTGGCGTCACAGATCTGGACACGTTCAATCTGAAA
>JBGSWW010000015.1:0-5222 GCA_041751735.1 Pyrinomonadaceae bacterium
GACTATGTAGTCTCAAACGACGGCCAACGCCTGATGTTCATCAGCCGCGGCACCGACGGCTCACTACCGCCAGTCAATGTGATCCTAAACTGGTCCGCCGGCCTTAGTAAATGAACCGCTATGAAACGATGCCCTGAATGCTGACGGCCGCGTTACTAGGGCAATTTGGCGGCTATCGAGATCACTACTCATTTCAAAAAAACGTGAAGTCGTGTAACATCTTTTGTGATTTCATAGATAGTATTCCGGCCCTGAAACCCGCTTGCAGACCGTTTTGATCGTGCTGTTGAATGATGAGCCTGAGTGAAGGTGCTACATTAGGTCGTTATGTGATCCGAACCCGAATAGGCGTCGGAGGCATGGGCGAAGTGTACCTTGCGGAGGACGCCAGTCTCGGCCGTAAGGTCGCGCTGAAAATAATGCCGCCTGAGATAGCCGATGACGCCAACCGTGTCCGGAGGTTCGTTCAGGAAGCAAAGGCGGCGTCCGCCCTAACCCATCCAAATATCCTCACAGTATTCGAGATCGGCGATTCTCAGGGCTCAAAGTATATCGCCACTGAATACATTCGAGGCGTTACTCTCGGCTTACGTATGCGGCAGCAGCCGCCGCTGATGCTGATCGAGGCCCTCGATATTGCTCTTCAGGCGGCTTCGGCTTTAGGAGCGGCACATGAAGCAGGGATCATCCATCGCGATATCAAACCGGAAAACATAATGATCCGGGATGACGGATTGGTCAAGGTGCTTGATTTCGGGCTCGCAAAGCTGCTCACGTTTGACGAGGTTCCCGGTGGAAATGAGAAAGATACGCTGCTCGCAGGCTCGGCGGAGGCCGTGGGCTCGGCGCCGCGGACCGACCCTGGTATTTTGATGGGTACAGTCTCGTATATGTCGCCAGAACAGGCCCGGGGCAGGGCACTGGATACAAGGACAGACATATTCAGCTTGGGCATCGTTCTTTATGAGTTGTTTGCCGGGCGACGCCCATTCGTCGGCGAAGGGCATCTGGATCAGATCAGTTCGATCCTGAAGGACGATCCGCTGCCGCTTCGGCAGGTGTCACCCTCGGTGCCGCGGGAACTTGAGCGCATTGTTAACAAGACGCTTCGAAAGGACCGTGACCACAGATACCAGCATATCAAGGACCTTGAGATCGACCTTGCGGACATTCGGGAGGAGCTTAAATTCGAGGCGAAGCTTAATAAGACCGTCGATCAGGCCGTGCCTGCCGCTGTTACCGAACAGGGCGGCAACCGTCCGACGCTTACCGAAAGCCTCTCGTCTACCCGCCGGTTCACGCTGCTCCACGCCATTATTTTCATTTTTATCTCTGCGGGAATCGTTGCGGCAGTATGGACGTTTAGCTCGAGCCTCGGTATCCGGCGGACGTCGGGAGCTGCGATGAAGACCGCGGAGATAGCGAGTTGGAGCAGTGCTCCGGGCGAGATATTTGCCACAGCGCGCTTTTCACCCGATGCAAAAATGATCGCTTTTGCCTCGACCAAATCCGGAGGGAAAAACATCTGGGTGACCCAAACCACTTCGAAAGAAGGTATCCAGGTCACGGACGACGCTTTCTCAAACACCGATCCGATATGGTCGCCAAAAGGCGATGAAATAGCATTTTTTTCCCAACGCTCTGGTTCCACCGACGGCCATCCGGGCTCGACGGGCATTTGGAGGGTCTCGGCATTAGGGGGCGGATCTCCGCGGGCCGTGGGGCCCGTCAAGGATGGAAGCGCCTCACTCAGGCGATGGACCGAGTCGGGAAAGATCTACTTCCAATCCGGAGGCGAACTGCACTCAATAGACGTAGGATCGGGGGCCTCTCAACAAGTGACCTTTCTGACTGGGCAAGGGCGTGTACTGTGGGTAGACATCGCCGACGATGAGAAGTCGCTGGCATATGCTTTTTCATCGGAGGGTAGCTGGAGCCTGCATGTCAACAATTTGGCGATGACCGCCCCGGCTGAGATTGCGAAAGGAACTGGTCCTGTACGTGGTTTTGTCTGGGTTCCTACAAAAAATCGCTTCTTCATCAGTCCCCAGATAGACGGCGTGTATCAAACCTCGTTAATCGACGGTTCGGGAGCTCCGGTGCAGCTCACGTCCGCTGATTCCGACAGTGTTGTAGTTGAGGCTTCAAATGACGGGCGTTCGGTGATCACTAGTTCGGCTAAGGAGGGATCTGATGTTTGGAAGGTTTCGGTCGCTGACGGCGTCGAATCCCCTGTCATACGTGACCTGAACGCAAAGTTGTGGCCCGCGGTCTCGCCCGACAACCAGAAAGTGATATTCCAGTCCATTCGGAATCTTAACCGGGGCAGCAATCTTTTTGAAGGCGGATTATTGGAAATTCCTGTTCACCCCAAAGGGTCCGCCGGTACTCCGACTGTTATCGCCGACAAAGCGGCCCTTCCGGCATGGTCTCCTCGCGGCGACAGGATCGCGTTTCTCCGGAAGACCGGTGACACGCTCGGACTAATTACCGCCGATGCCGCGGGCGGCGGCGAACGCACCTTGCTGCAGGAAGGCATTCCTATCGTGGCATACTCAGTGTCACCTTATAACATCGTCCAGACCAATCCTTTTGCCTGGTCACCCGATGGGGCCGGCATAGCAGTAGTGACGATCAAGGGCGGTATCAGCGATATGAAGCTAGTATCGATTGCGGACGGAGGTGAGCGCTCGTTAACAAAAAACACTGACAGCGCGATCTCATTCTATTGCCCGGTCTGGTCCTCAGACGGAAAGCGCCTTGCATTCCAGTTTCAAAAAAAGAATCCTCAAGCCGATAAACCGCCTTTGGCCGGATTAGGTGTTATCGATCTATCGTCCTCCTCGTTCGCATTTATTATCGAAAGCGATAAACCCATACGCTTGATCGGCTGGACACCGGATGAAAACAGCCTTATCTTTGCAGAAACCCAAAGGCGGGCTGAAGGCCTGCCCCCTGAAACTACATTGAAACAAGCGGCAGTTTCGGGCGTGTCGGTCAGCGATATTCGCGTTTTGAAGAACGTCTATTACTACAATATTTCTCTTTCGGGTGACCGCAAGCTGATGGCTTTTGCGGGCCGAAATGAGGAAAAGGACGATATATGGGTAATGCCCCTCAAAGGCGAACCGCGAAAGATCACTAACAACAACGACTCCTGGTTATACTTCTCCAGGCTTGCCTGGCTGCCCGATGGCAGTGCCATCGTTTTCGGAAAGCAGAACCGCTTTAGCTTGCTCTCGATGAGTACTGAAATAGATTAACGGAGGATACTATGAACAAACGACCAAATGTCCGATTCAAGGCGGCGTTTTTAGCAGTAATTTTCTTTGCCGCTCTTGGGGCATCCGAGAGACCCGCATTTGCACAGTGTGAGAACGCTGATTCCGCGATCGTTGCCGCGATCTACGGCAAGATCAAGGCGGACAAGAACCTGTCCAAGCAGATAAGGCATATAAATGTGAGCTCACTATATAATGTGGTCAAACTGCATGGATGGGCTGATACTCGCCGTGACAAGGGACGAATCGTCGATTTCGCCATGAACGCAGATTGCGTAAAGATGGTGAATTCGAATAATTTCGCTGATGCCCCGCCAGCTGGCGATACTTTGCAGAGGTCAGCCGGGTGCGGTGCCGGGATGAAACAATGCGGCGATCTCTGCATCCCTGAGGCCGAGGTCTGCAACATCGACGCTTATCTGGGCAGCAACTTTTTCAATTTAGGTATCGACAACTTCGCGGCCCTCCTCTCCGCGAAAGGCGGCGGTGCCGGTGGACGATGCGAGATTGTCAGCTTGTTCTGATAACTCAGAAATCTTTGATGGAGCTAATCAGGACCTGAGCCTGAGAGATCCCTTTTGTGGCACAAGATCCGGCGTTGTTGCACAATTTGCTTTTCTGCGGCAGTCGGTTGGACTAAATGTCAGCATTCACCTTCTATGAAACGATGCCCTGAATGCAGACGGGATTACTACGACGATACCCTCTTTTTCTGTCTGGATGATGGAAATAGGCTTCTCGATGGTCCCGGCTCATTCGAGGGTGAGAAAACAGCAATTCTTTCTTCGCTTGGTGGTCAGATGGACGCGGCGACAATGATCCATCAGTCCACCGCGCCGAGTCAGGCTGGCGCAAATTCGGTTGCGGTCCTTCCGTTTTCAAACCTCAGCGGCGATCCTGCCAACGAATATCTTTCGGATGGACTCTCCGAGGAACTTCTGAATGCATTGGCCAAAATATCCGGGCTACAGGTTGCGGCCCGAACCTCCGCGTTTTCATTTAAGGGCCGCCTGGCAAATGTGAAGGACATCGGGGCCGCACTTAATGTGTCATACGTATTGGTGGGGAGTGTTCGTATTGCCGGAAGTCGGATGCGAATTTCCGTTAATCTCGAGAGCACACATGACGGCTATCAGCTATGGTCCGAAATGTATGACCGCACTCTAGATGACATCTTTGCTGTTCAGGATGATATCGCTCGTACTGTGGTTGAAGAGCTAAGAACGCGATTGACCGGTATTTCTGCAAATACCATCGATGCTGCCGGTATCGGACTCGAGGTGGCTGATGCGTTCAAAGGCCGGGCAACCGATCCCGAGGCCCAGCGGCTTATGCTGCTCGGCCGGCATTATTTGGATCTGACCACCTTCGATGATGTCCAGAAGGCGATCGACTGTTTCAATGAAGCTCTTACCCTAGATCCGAATTTCGCATTGTGTTGGGCGGAACTCGGCAGGGCGTTCGCGGTGCAAGCGGGAAGCGGTTGGAATTCGCCTGCTGACGGCTTTGCTCAGGCCCGTGACGCGGTGGATCGGGCCCTGTCGCTGGAACCCGACCTTGCTGAGGCTCACGCTCTCTCGGGTAGGATCCTCGCCGCTTATGAATGGGACCTATATTCCGCCGAGGCTGCTTATAAACGTGCTCTGGAACTTGCCCCCGGCAGCAGTACCGTTCTGGACGGCGCGTGCATTATGGCCTACAAGATGGGCCGGCTTGATGAAGCGATAGACCTTAGCCGCCGAGTGCTGGAAAAAGACCCGCTAAGCTCGGCATTTTGGCATAATCTTGGATTGATCTGCCAGGTTGCCGGGCGTTTACCTGAGGCTGAAAAGGCATATCGCCGGGCACTCGAGCTCGCTCCCCATCGAACGCGTACAGCAACAATGCTGTCGATAGTTCTGTTTGATCAGGAACGGATCGACGAATCGCTGGTTACGTTCC
>JBGSWW010000016.1:0-159330 GCA_041751735.1 Pyrinomonadaceae bacterium
CTGATATCTTTGCTCCCAGGTAAGTTGTCGATAGCTCATCTGATGCTCCTTTTGATTGCAGTTAGAAGATGCGTCAAATCTACTTCAACTTACCCCTTTCTGCATTTTTCAAAAGTTGCACTTATTGTATGAATTCAAGGATGGAAGCGTATCAGATATAGGCAGGTTTTCCAATGATGATACGCTCGGGAGATGTTTAAAAGTCAAAAATCAGTAGGAGGCATTCATGCAGCTGGCAGTAAAGCCTTATCTGCGGTCTCGGCGTACACTCCGTGTGCTCTGCGTTCACAGATCCTTAACGAAGAGTTCGCTGAGGCTGAATTCTGATTTTTAAGACAGCCTGATTTGGGACAACGGTAGGCGGTCATCCGGCTACAAGTTCACGTGACTGCTCCACATTCGCCTTTCCCGAAGCTCACCGGTTCGAAACTGCCCAAGTGTACTGGCCCCACTCGTCGACACCGATGCCGAACATTGTACGGCCGTCGCGCGAGATACTTCCGCGGTTTTCCCCAAGTGACCACTCGGACATTTTGGCTCCGAGACGCACGACTTTGGTTTCTTCGAAAAGTAATGCTCGGGATGTGGGGTCGAATGTTCCGTGGAAGAGGATCTCGGCACCTTCTTTTCTAAGCGTACCAAAAAACGCTTCGCCCTCGACCCGGGTTATCTCTATCGTGCAATCCCCGGCGTTGTAGCCCCAGCTTCCTTTCCACGTTCCGAGAAGATCCGTTGAACTGAACGCGTCGTACCTAGCGACATCGTAATGAACGTCAACGGCTAATTCGTCAACGCTGGAGCTCTGGCTGGCGACAAAAAACGAGGCCGCCAACGTTCCGATAACTAACGCGGCCGTAAATACAAAAACTCTCGCTGTCCATCTCATACTATATTAGACGCCGAAAGAGATAAAAGGTTGCGCTGGGGAGGGCGAAATTCCAGCTCAGAATTTGAATTTTAGGATCGAAATAGTCAAAGACTGGGAGGTTCCGGAAAAGGTTGCGGTCGACATCAGAGCGTTTGTGACGGAAGTTGTCATTCACGCGGAAACAGCAGTAGTGCAGTCCGTCAGTTTAAGTTAGGAGGAAGATTCGCGCCGATCGAGATCCGCGGCTACAGCCCGGATCTCGCCGTATGTGTAGTCATCGCCGAGGATCTCTTTTATCTGGCCGAGGCCAATGAGCTCATCGATGCTGAGAAACGCCTGGCGGATAGTCGGGATTTTATCGGGGGCAACGAAGTCTTCGACCTTTAACTCACCGGTGGCGATGAATCGAGCAAGGTGGTTTTCGATCGTGCTGATGGCGAAAGATCGTTCAGCTGCTATATCGGGGATCGACATTCCTGACCGGAACATTTGAAACGAGATCGAATAGGTGTCATTGCCATTGCGATCACGTTTGGTTCGCTTTTTCCGCTCACGCTTTTGGAGTTTTTGATCTATGCGACTTTGCAGACCCTTTCGTTTGCAATAGTTCCGGATCTCCTGAAGAAAGTCGGTTCCGTACTTTTCGAGCTTCAGGTCGCCAACGCCCGATATTTTTCGAATGTCCTCCAGCGTTAGCGGCAGAAAAGTCGCCATTTCGATGAGCGTAGCGTCGGAAAAGATAACATATGGCGGGACGTTTTCGCCGCGAGCGAGAATGGCACGGACATTACGCAGGTCGTTGAATAGATCGTTGTAATGTTCAAGGCCAGCGTCGCCGCGGTACTTTTGTTTCTTCTCTTCCCTGATCTTCGTTTTTATCAGTTCGACGTTTACTCGGCCGCGAAGCACGTCATCACTTTTTTCGGTTAGTGCTATCACCGGATATTGCCCTTCGGTCTGAGCAAGGTAACCCTGCGAAATGAGGTCTTTGAAGTACTCGTACCAGTTCTCTTTTGAGATATCCGATCCGACGCCGTAGGTTTTTAAATTTTTGTGTTCGTCGCGGATGTTCTTGGCGTGCGATCCGCGGAGAAAATCGACCAGATAGCTCATTCCGAAGCGTTCGCCGGTCCTGACGACTGCGCTCATTGCTTTCTGGGCAATGATGGTCCCGTCAAATTTATCGAAAGTCGTCGAGCAATTGTCGCAGTTGCCGCAGGCAGTGATGGTTTCCTCGGAAAAGTAGTTGAGCAGAAATTGCCGGCGGCACGTTCGTATCTCGCCGAATTTGCCCATCGTGTCGAGCTTTTTGAGCATGATCGCGGTCTGCTCGCGATTGCCCTCGACCGCGGCGAAACCCTTTAGCTTGATGACATCTCCCCAGCTAAAGAACAGAAGTGCTTCGCTCGGCAGCCCGTCACGGCCCGCACGGCCGGTCTCCTGATAATAGCTTTCGATATTCTTGGGGAGGTCCATGTGAACGACAAATCTCACGTTTGATTTGTCGATTCCCATTCCAAAAGCGATCGTTGCGACGATGATCTTTGCCTCGTCTTTTAGAAAAAGCTCCTGATTTCGATCGCGGATATCCTTTTCCAGCCCCGCGTGATACGGCAGGGCGTGAAATCCCTCGTCCTTCAGATCTGCGGCAAGCGAGTCGACAGAATTTCGGCTGAGGCAATAGATGATGCCGCTCTCGTCGCGGCGCTTTCCGAGATAATCGAGAAGCTGTGAGTAGGAATTTCGCTTGGGCTCGACAGCGTAGTGGATATTCGGACGGTTAAAGCTGGAAACGAAAACGGAGGCTTTCGGCACATTCAGCCGCTCGACGATGTCTTTTCGTACAAGATTATCGGCTGTCGCGGTGAGGGCGATCACCGGGATCTTTGGGAAGTCGGCCTTTAGCCTACCCAACCTGATATATTCCGGCCGGAAATCGTGACCCCAGCTCGAAATGCAGTGGGCCTCGTCTATGGCGAACAGCGAGACGTTGATGGATCCGAGAAAATCAATAAACTGATTACCGCTTTGCAGCAGGCGTTCGGGAGCGACGTAGAGCAGCTTCAATTTTCCGCTTCGAATGTCGCGGAACACGTCGACCTGCTGGGCCGCTGTCTGTGTCGAATTGAGAAATGCGGCTGCGATGCCGTTGTTGCAAAGGGCGTCGACCTGGTCTTTCATCAAGGCGATAAGCGGCGAGATCACCACAGTCAACCCGTCGAACATCAGCGCCGGGATCTGATAACAAAGCGATTTGCCCCCGCCTGTCGGCATCAGGACGACGCAATCTTTCGCCTGCAAAACGGTATCGATCACAGGTTCTTGATCCAGCCGAAATGAATCGTAGCCAAACTGGTGCTTTAGGATCTCGCGTGCCCTAGCGATGTTCATGGGATGAAATTGCCTGCGATATTAATACAGATTGGACGCCAAGCTCAAGCCGCCTCGACAGTAGTCTTTGCCATCCTGGCGGCAAGCTTTGGCACAAGGATTTTTGCGGCGTCGATCGCCCCTTTTATGTGGCGTTGATGCGTGAAGTGGCCGGCAACGTAGATGCCGGGTACATTTGTTTCGAACGTTTCAGGATCGTATACCGGCACCTCACCGCCTTTGCCGGGTTCGGTTTCGACACCAAGATCTTTCAGCATTGTCAGATCCGGGTCAGAGCCGATCAGGACGAAGACAACGTCGTTTGGCATCGATTCCTGCCCTCCGTCTTCGTTTTCCATCAGGACCTCATTTTCGCGGATCTCAAGCACTTTGCCCAGGAAAAATAGTTGAAGGCAGTTATTCTTTAGCTCTTCCTGCAAAGGTTGTTTGACCCAGTATTTTATACAGCCCTGTTTCGGATCATCATTTTCCCAGTCGCCCCGAAAGATCGCCAGCGTTGTGTCGGCACCTTCCTCGGCAAGAAACAGTGCGGCTTCACCCGCAGAGTTGCCGCCGCCGACGATCAACGCACGCTTCTTCACCCACGGGTAAGTTTCGCGAAATTGGTCATGGACCTTCGGCAGGTCCTCGCCCGGCACGTTGAGCTTTCGCGGGTAGTCCATCGCACCGATGGCGAAGAGAATGTTTCTCGCGAGATATTTTCCTTTCGTGGTTTCGATCTCGTAGGTTTGGGAGAGAACCACCCCGTCCGCCGAAGCGGCGTCCACCCCTCGTTCTGGCACAAAAGACGTGCCAGTGCTTTCAGCCGCGTAAGGAGGGGAGCTTCTTTTGACATCTAACACTGTCTCTTCGGTATGGATATTCAGCTCATGTTCGAGGGTGAACCTGACATAGTACGAAAGCAACTCCTCACGAGTTGGCTTTTTGCGAGCCGGTTTTAAACCGCCCGGCGTGATCTCGAGTTCGTTGACTGTGGAGAACACGGTTAGGCCAACGGGATAGTTGTAGACCGTGTTCCCGATCAGGCCCTTGTCGATGACAAGGTAATTCAGGCCGTGCTGTTTGGCTTCGTAAGCAGCGGATATTCCTGCCGGGCCAGCACCGATGATGATGAGATCAAATACATCCATACCAAGTTAAAAGGGGGCTTGTCCGCCTTTCGTTCATACCTGCCGGCACGCCCGCCTCCGAGCTGGCCTATTGTTATTTGTTCTCCAGTTCCCGCAGTGTTTCCGTAAATCTTTCTATCTGCACCTTGGTCGTCTCAAGATTACGTTTTGACTCGAGATACTTCTCCCATTCGCCAGTGTTTGTGAGCGCTTTCAGGACGTCCTCATCGAGCGCATGCGACATCAGCACGAGGAGGTCGCTCAGGGCCTCATGCCCGTCGAGCAGCGAATGAATTATCGTATAAGCGAGTTTGGCGTTGGGCAGATCGATGTCGTTTTCCATGAAACGCTGATTTTACCACGCCAGCGGTGAGTGTCTGCAAAATGAAAAAGCGAGAGATGCCGTTCGATACATCTCTCGCCTTGGGCAAAGCAAAATAGACTATTTGCGTACACCGCGGAACGTGAGGAGCAGATCGGTTCCGCGATAGAGGAAAAGTCGGCCATCGCGGATCTCGTAACGGTTGGCCCTACGCAGGCCCTCAAAAAGGCTACCCTGAACCTCCATTTTATTCCCCTCTTCACACGCGCGCATCGTCGATATAACGCCCGTGATCGAGATCGTCGAGTTTCTTGATGTATAGCTGCCGCCGTATGAATTACACCCAGAGTTACCTCCGGCACTTTTTCTCTTTTCGTCGAAGACTATAAAGGCATCGTCGATTGCTACCAGCGTCCTGCGTGTGCCGATCGACTCCAACATCCATTTACGGTCTTCGAGCCCAATCCGTTCCGGACGTGCGGCATCTCGTCGAAACTGCATCTCGATTCGTCCCCGGCGGTCATAGAATGTCAGATTGCGGCCGTTTAGCCTGTAACTTACAGTGTTCTCAAGCGATCTGACGACGTTATTTTCCGGCACGGATCCTGGCAACATCTTACACATCCTGCGGGTAGCGCCGACGTTTGAAAATGTGATGCGGCCGCCATATACCCTTACCGGCCCGAACATCTGGTTACAGCCGGTGTTGCCAGTAAAACGCCTGCCGTCGGCATCGATCTCGATGAACACCGGTGAATTTTGGACGGTGCGGTTATTTATTCGTGTTAGTTCCCATCTCACCCCGGCCAACTCGCGCTCCTGCCCCATCGCCGAGATGCCCGTTAACGTTAAAATTGCGAGCACAAATGTCGATACTTGTAGTTTTTTCATGATATCCCCTTTTCGTTGGCAGTAGATGGATCGGGAGAGCCTGCCAAATATAGAACGGAATTGCGCCGAGTTCTTGCACCGACCGATTCATACGAAAGGCAGATCCTTGACGATCGCAGTTTCGCCGCCGGCTATCAATTCAGTGCCCTCGGTTAGATAGTCGTAGCGGACATACGCGAGGGCTATCTGGCGTTCGAGTTTGGGGGAATAGGCGACCGAGGTAATGCGGCCGGCGTTCTTGCCCTCGAAGGTCGATAAGTCGGTACCGACGAGAGAACCACCCCGGCCTTCGGCCACCCCTCCTTCGCAAGGAGGGGAGCTAAGCACGAGGCCGGCGAGCCTTTTCGCCACGTGGCCGCGGAAGTGGATGCGGGCGATTATCTCCTGGCCGATATAGCAGCCCTTGTTGTATGAAATAAGGCCGTCGAGGCCGAGCTCGGGAACGATCGTCGATTCATCCATGTCGACGCCATACCTGGGAATGCCGGATTCGATACGGAGGATTTCATAAAGCTCTTCATCTATTTCGATAAATCCGTTCTTTTCGAGAAAATCGTCAAACAGGGACGATTCGCCAAGCGGCACCGCGACCGTCTCAAAGCCGCGACCGGTGAATCGAAATGCGGACGAGGGCACTTGCGAATCGAGATTCATTACGTCTATAAACCGATAATTATCTGAAAGATCCTCGACATAAAAATCTCCGGCGAACGTGAAGCGGAATAGATTTTGAAATACCTTTTCGCGCGTAGCCGCCTCTGTCTCGAACATAAACCGCTCGCCCTTCCGGCGTATGCGGACCACCGCCAGAAGCCGGCCCTGAGCATTTGGAAATGCTGCTAACATTTGTACGCCATCCGGAAGTGCCTTTACATTGTTGGAAATGAGTCCGTCAAGAAACTGCACGGCTTCTCGTCCCCAAACGGCTATCAGACCGCGCGGCTGTTCATAAACGCCGGTTCGGCCGCTACGGATCTCATTGTACTTTTCGATGTCCATTGACTTCATATTAGAAAATCGGAAGTCGAGAGACTACTTGGGAATAAGTGAAAAGTTTAGTGATAAGTGTCGAACTCTGCTATGAGATCAGCTGTCGCAGGGTTTTAAAATGTTCGAGTTGTAAATGCAAGCCTCGCTGCGCCGCTATAACCTGCGGGCTGGGGTGGTAAAGCGGAATAAGCGTGCGCCCGTTCCATTTCATGGGCCGGCCTGCATCGGTCATCAGCTTGAGATGGTGTAATTCGATCGCCTTTACGGCTTCGAGCGCAACGCCGCCCAGCGTGGCGACGACGGACGGGCCGATGAGTTCTATTGTCCGGCTCAGATACGACGAACAATTGACGATCTCGCGAAGAGTGGGCCGGCGGTTAGCATCGGTCGAAGATCGCGGGCTGCACATTACTGCGCTCGTTATAAAGATGTCTTCACGCTTGAGGCCGATGGAATCAAGGAGGGTTTGAAAGTTATCGCCCGATTTATCGCCGAAAAAAGGGCGTCGAGTACGGTCGGCACCCACGCGGCCTGGAGCTTCGCCGATGAAAAAGACTTTGGGCTCGAGCGACCCGTTCAGGTCGCTCAGAACCGCTACTTTGTCAGCTAAATTTGGGCATATTCGGCAGGCCTGAGCCTCAATGTACAAGCTCCGGAACAGGTCTGATTTGGACAATGTCGACACTCGTTCTGGTACAATCAAATTAATACTTTATTACTCCGAAAGCCGTTATCAAAATGACCGAATTATCAGAAAACCTCGTATTAGAATCGCTAAAACAAATAATAGATCCCGATCTGCGTAAGGACATTGTGACGCTGGGATTCATACACGACCTTGTTGTTAAGGATGGTGCTGTTTCATTCCGGATCGTGCTGACTACCCCCGCATGCCCGGTGAAAGAAGAAATGGAAGCACAGGCACGTTCTATCGTTAGCTCTCTGCCTGGTGTGCATGCTGTTGCCATCACGATGGACGCTGAGGTCCCTCAGGGCCGGGGCATCAAAAACAATATCGCGATCCCCGGTGTTCGAAACATCATTGCGATCTCGTCCGGGAAAGGTGGTGTCGGTAAATCGACTGTAGCCGTTAACCTGGCGGTGTCACTCGCTAAAGACGGTGCCAAAGTCGGCATAATGGACGCGGACGTTTACGGGCCTAATGTGCCGATGATGCTCGGCACCGGTTATGACCCGCCAGAGATCTTTGAGGGCAAGCTCGTACCGATCGAAGCCCATGGGATCAAAATGATCTCAATGGCGGTGCTGGTTCCACCTGATAAACCCATGATCCTTCGCGGGCCGATGCTTCACGGCGTAGTAAGGCAATTTTTGACGGACGTTAACTGGGGCGAGCTTGATTACCTGATCGTCGACATGCCGCCGGGAACGGGCGATGTACAGCTTAGCCTCGCGCAGCTCGTGCCTGTGCAGGGGGCGGTCCTGGTGACGACGCCGCAGGAAGTTTCGCTCTCGGACGTCAGGCGTGCGGTCAAGATGTTTGAGCAGGTCAATGTACCCGTTCTCGGAGTGATCGAAAACATGTCCTACTTTATCGCCCCAGATACGGGCAATAAATACGAAATATTCGGCCGCGGCGGCGGACAAAAACTATGCGACGAATACGGGCTGAATTTCCTTGGCGAGGTGCCGATGGGAATGGAGGTTCGAGAGGGGGGCGACAAAGGCATTCCGGTAGTGGTGTCATTCCCCGAGTCGCCTCAGTCGTTAGCTTTCGACAAGGTCGCGGAGGAAGTAGCTCGTCATATCTCGATCGAAGCGATGAAGCCGGAATTGGTGATAAGCTCCCGGGTCGGGTGAATTTCTAGTTCTCATTTCCGTCTGATGGAAATGAGAACTGTTGTAGAGCTCTTTTGTGCGGTCTCGCCTTGTTGCGGCTGGAGATCCTTTAGCTCGAACTCATAACCGTACAGGATCTGGTTCCTTGGCTCAGTCAGGGTGTTTAACTCGACAATCCTGGGAGCGCCGGTGCCTCTTGAGACGGAGATTCTCACCTTCGCATTTCCCGCCCAGATACACGTAGCGTCCCGCGGGCAGCGGGAATCTTCGATAACCTCGAGAAACTGGATCTTTATTCGTCCCCGTTCGGCCGTCGCGCGTTTCCCGAGTGAGACCTTAACCGTTTCCTCGGTTTTTCCCGCGGTGTGCGCGATTCCGCTAAGGGCGATGACCATTGTCAGAGCAAGAATAAGTGCTTTCATATCTATCTCGGTGACCGCATACCGTCACCCTGTCATATTGGAACGGTTTGTACCCGTAGAAGTTGCAGCAATAGTCTGTAGTTCAACTACTATTACGCTTGCCTCAACACGAAGGGTTGTTATTTCGAATGATATTCGGTTAATATTGATTTTAACGTAAGGATTCGTTTTGGCGGATCCATTATTTTAGAGGAGTCATAATAATTATGTCAGCAGTAGCAGCACCGACCGTCGAATTGACAGTCACAGACAGCGCGATCGAAGAGATCAAAAAGTTTTTGGCCGGCGAAGACGACCTTCCGGAAACAGCGGGGCTTCGGGTCCGCGTCGTGCCGGGCGGATGCTCGGGTTTTCAATACAGCTTGAATATTGAAGAAGAGCCGAAAATGGGCGATTTCGTTATGGACAAGTCGGACATTCGATTGTTCGTCGATATGTTTTCGGCACAGTACCTCAATGGCATAACGATCGATCACACGACGAATATGATGGGTTCGGGATTCACTTTTGATAATCCTAACGCAACGGGCGGCTGCGGCTGCGGCACGTCATTTTCTGCTTAGTTTGTCGTAAAACGCTTTCCTTACGTTTAAGGCTCGAACTTATTTCGGGCCTTTTCTTGTTTTTGCTGGAAGCATGATCAGATTGGGTCTGTCTCCTGTTATCACAATCGACAACTAAGGACGCGGGGTAACGGAGTAGTGAGGCGGCGGGGCCTTTCCCAACAAAGGTTGGGAGGCCTGTGCTTCGCAAATACCGTCTTGACGCAAAGACCTTTTCTTACCGTTTGCAATCGGTTTCCCGTTAAGGCATACTTGCAATTGCTAGTTTCAAGGCGAATCCAGGGTCACAATTTAATCGTATCAATCGAATTCCTTGAATTTCAGGAAATGTTCGTTTGTTAATGATGTTTTATTATTAGGTGAGTTGTTAATCACCTTCCTCTGGTTTCCCTTCTGCAAAAATTCAATAGTCGGAGTTTTATAATTTGAAAGTTTTAAAGAAGATGCTCTTTCTTTCAGCGTGCGCATTGCTCGCTGTCGTTTGTTCCCCCACAACAGCTTCATCCCAGACAAGGGATCGAATTGTAAAGACCAACTCGAGTCAGCCAACAAACTTACCTTCCGCTGCCAGCAGTCAACCTACCGTAGTAGTCAAACAATCGTCGTCGCGTCCAACATTAACAAACGATATTAAGGTCGCACAGTCGCCAAACGCGGCGTGGGAACCACCCGTGAAGAAGACGGCGTCGTCGATGCCGATCAATTCAGGCGCAAGCATGGCCGCCGGCGGAAAGGCGGTATACGGCGTGTCGACAACTTCCAGGATCGACTCCGCGATCAAGTCGCGTTACGGAATTCCCTACCTGTATGGCTCATCGGGCCCAAACAGATATGACTGCTCCGGGTTCGTATGGGCGGTATTTAAAGAAGCAGGTATCGAGTTTGCACGCACCAGTGCCCGAAGTCTTTGGGCTGCGTCCGTACCGGTCGAAGGCGATGAAAGGTTCAAGTACGGCACTCTGGTATTTCTCAATGGACTAGGCCACATGGGCATTGTGGCTGACGAAAACGGCTTTTACCATGCATCTTCGAGCAAAGGTATTACTTACTCACCGTTCAAAGGATACTGGGAGAATAGGATCACCGGCTTTCGAAAACTTGTAAGTGAACCCGTTGTGGCTTCACAAAAATAATTTTCTGTACCGCAAAATAGCTCGCCCGATGTTCGAAAAGAACATCGGGCTTTTTTGCAATTACGAGACAATGAATCCCGGACGGACGTGCAGGTCCTTGCATTCGTATATCACCGCGATCTTGTCTATCGCTACATACGCGACCTCGCCTTCCTCGTCACGCAGGTAAAGCACACCCGTTTTTACATCGATGACATCTCCGCGAAAAGTGGCATTGGTACCACAAGTTACGTCGATCTTCTTACCCCGTAATTGAGTTAATAGTTCTTCCATAAATTTGTTTGCTAAAGACGGTTGTTGAGCATAGCCATCCGTGCGGAACGGCCCCAGCCGTTCGAGATTGACTCACCGTTTTCGGGCGTCGTCTGTTTTGACCGAGCTGTTTCAGCGAAGTTAAGTGCGGCTGCAATAATCGCCAGATCCGAAACGTTTTGGTCTGGGGGCTTGCGAGCCGTCCGCTCCGAAAACCGGGGGATAAACCCTGTATCGATCCGACCCTCGATAAACTCCGGGTCATCCATAACCTCCCGGAAAAACGGCAGCGTCGTCTTAATGCCTCCGACCTCATATTCCATTAAGGCCCGCCGCATCCGGCTGATGGCCTCGGCCCGATCGCGGCCATGGACTGCCAGTTTCGAGATCATCGGATCGTAATTTATTGACACCTCGGCACCTTCATATATGCCGCTGTCGTCGCGAACACCCGGTCCCTGAGGCACTCGCAGTTTCGTGATCCTGCCCGGTGACGGCATAAAATTATTGTCGGGGTCCTCGGCATAAACGCGGCACTCGATAGCGTGCCCGGTCAATTTTATATCGTCCTGGGTGAATGACAATGTCTCTCCCGCCGCGACTAAAATTTGCTCACGCACAAGGTCCAACCCGGTAACGAGTTCAGTCACAGGATGCTCCACCTGAAGTCGAGTATTCATTTCCAGAAAGTAGAACGATCGGTCCAGGTCGGACACAAGAAATTCCACTGTTCCGGCTCCGACATAGTTGACCGCACGGGCGACCTTCACGGCACTTTCGCCCATAGCGCGACGCAGTTCCTCTGAATTTATTGGAGACGGAGCTTCCTCTATAACCTTCTGATGGCGCCGCTGGATGGAGCATTCACGTTCCCCCAGATATACGTGGTTTCCGTGTGTATCGGAGAAGATCTGAATTTCGATATGACGCGGCCTGACGACGGCCTTTTCGATATAGACAGCATCATCGCCGAAGCCGGCGAGAGCTTCAGAACGAGCACCGTCCAACGCCGAATTTAGCTCGGATTCATCGAAAACCAACCGCATCCCTTTACCGCCGCCGCCGGCGGATGCCTTCAGCATGATCGGATACCCGATCTCGCGCGCTATTGAACTGGCCTCATCGAATGAGCGAAGCGGTTCAGTCGTTCCCGGCACGATCGGCACACCGGCCTCGATCGCGATCTTTCGAGCCGACATTTTGCCGCCCAGTCCCTCCATCGCCTCCGGCGGCGGACCTATGAAGGTGAGACCTGCATCGTTCACCTGCCGAACGAAATTCGCATTTTCAGAGAGAAATCCATAACCCGGATGGATCGCCTCGGCTCCTGAGATACGGGCTGTTTCGATTATTTTTTCGCCCAGGAGGTAGCTCTCATTCGAGGGCGGCGGCCCGATATTGAATGCTTCGTCGGCCATTCTTACGTGAAGAGCATCGCCGTCAGCATCAGAATAGACCGCTACCGTTGCGATCTTCATTTCACGGCAAGCTCGGATCACGCGACACGCGATCTCACCACGATTTGCGATCAATATCTTTGAGAACATTATTCGAGGACCGAATTGCCTTGGTTCTTCGGGTCGTATCGGATTCCTACCCGAGCTCCCGGCGCGTAATTTACGGGCTGTCGTAACTGTTCCGTAGTTAACAATTCCGACGATTCAAAATCAACCCCATTGAGCGTGTAGACATAATAGGCGATCTCCCCGCCGTCCGGAGTTGTGTCCGTGTCGATTATTACTCCGTCTGTGATCCTGCCGCTCGATAAGAGGTCGATCCTACGCTGGCTCGGGTCTGTTTCCTTTTTGCGTTTGAACTTTTCCAAAAAACTCATTGATCAGTCCATTAAAAGCGGCGGTTTGTTATATCGTGCTCGCAGTCCGTTGATCGCCGCAAGAACCGCCGGGCGCTTGATAATTCGGGCTTCGAGCGGCCGTTTTCCCGGTATGTCGACCATCACCAATCCGATCAGTATCGTCAATATCCCCTGTCCCGGTCCGATCAGCATCACAATACCAGCCAAAATAAGGATGACCCCAACCAGGTTCTTAAGGATGGTGGCCCCCCATCGCGTCGCCCACGAAGCGTTCGGCATGAAATCACGCTGGTAATGCGAGCTAAAATAGTTCGCCGGGACCTTTACGATCACAATAGCAACTATCAGGGCACTGACGATGATAGAACCCAGAAAGAGGCCGGTGCCGACCGCTATCTTGCCGAGAGTCAGTGATTCCCATACGCCGGTCAACCAGTTCATTTTTCGGCCTGCCCCACCTGGTCCATTAGCATCAATTCACGACGTATGAAGATCATTCGCTGTATCAGGGTCCATACCGACCCGATTGCCAGGACCCAGAGAACCTGAGGCATCCGGTTTGCCCAGAAACTGTCCGAATTCCAATTCCAGGTTGATAACGCACCGATTATCAAAAGCACTACTCTCTCCGGCCTTTGCAGAAAGCCCACGTTCGCTTTTACTCCCAGCGCTTCGCTGCGTGCCGTTGTATAGCTCACAAGCACCGAGGCGATCATGCCTACACCGGCCAGAGCTACGTTAAGAACAGAGTGTTTCGTAGTATCACGCGCATAGAAAATTATTATCCCCAGAAACGCCCCCATGTCAGAGAGCCGGTCTAAGGTCGAATCGAGAAATCCTCCGTATCTCGTGACTTTTCCGCTCAGGCGGGCGACGTTCCCATCGAGCATGTCGAAAAGGTTCGCAATGATGAGGACGATCCCGGCCCAAAAGAATTCACCGAACCCGAAAAGCACCCCGCATGCCAGATTTATGATCAAACCAGTAGCGGTAAGAACGTTGGGCGGTATGCCGGCCGATGCAAGGGCGCGGACCATCGCATTTATGATCCGCATTGAAACTCGTCCGATCTCGGCACCTAGCATTGGTTCACTTGCTCATCAAAGGTCCCGGTCAGTCTTCTGGTTCGTGGATCGTTCTAAGCCGGCTGATCTCGAAATTTCTCCATCCCGCGGGTGTCTTTACCTTAATTTCATCGCCCTCTTCTTTGCCCATAAGTGCCTGGCCGATAGGAGACACGGTAGAGATCAGTCCGTTTTCCGGGTCGCTTTCCTCTGAGGTCACCAAGCGATATTTGATCTTTTCATCACGCTCTATATCGTAAAGCACGACATTCGATCCGTAGGCCACACTATCTGTCGGTATTTTAGTGAGATCGATCGACTCGACCTCGCTAAGCCGATTACGCACCTGCATTATCCTGGCCTGGACCATCGATTGCCGCTCCATGGCCGCCTTGTACTCGGCGTTCTCGCGCAGATCGCCGAATTCGCGTGCCTTCTGAATTTCTTTAGGCAATCGAAAATGAAGCTCTTCCTCAAGTTTGTCTAACTCTTCCTGAAGTTTTTTCTTTACTGCTTCCATAAATCATTTAGCGACACTCAGGGCCGCCCCGAAACTTTATCTGATTTGCCGACGTTGGTCTTCGCTTCTCTTGGCGCAGCGAATGAAATGCCAATATCGCGTGCGGTGCGTACCAACTGGCCATCGACTGCGACAGTCTTGATCGAAGTGCAAGCTTCGTCAAGCGGGACCGTGACTATGGTGCCCGCTTGAAGAGCGACCATCTTACCCGTTTCCCCATTTGCCAATGCCCTTACGGCACACGCGCCAAAATTCGTACCCAGGACGCGGTCAAAAGCGTTTGGTGTGCCTCCCCGCTGAAGGTGGCCAAGGACCACGCACCGGGTTTCTTTACCGGTCAACTTCTCTATACATCGCGTAACATAATCGCCGACTCCGCCAAGGCGCATATTCTCGGCGTCCTGGTACATTTCACCTTTTCCTAACTCCGTCGCCCCCTCGGCGACGACGATGTTAGTGAACTTTGAACCGCTCTGCTCTCTTTCCTCGACCTTTCGGACAATGGAATCGAAAGAATATGGGATCTCCGGGATCAGAATAATATCGGCACTGCCCGCAAGCCCGGCGTGCAGGGCGATCCAGCCCGTATTCCGCCCCATGACCTCGAGGATCATCACACGATCGTGCGATGCAGCCGTTGTATGAAGCCGATCAAGTGCCTCGGTCGCAATGTCGATCGCGGTCATGAAACCGAATGTGAGTTCGGTGGCCGCCAGATCGTTATCGATAGTTTTCGGAACGCCGATCACCGGAAACCCGCGTTTATGAAATTGCTCGGCGATGGCAAGCGTCCCTTCGCCGCCCACAACTATCAACGCTTCGATCTCAAGAATATCCAGATTTGCAAGGGCCTCAGCGATCGGAAGCTGTGCATAGGTCGGCTTACCGTCGACCATCTTGACAAAACTACCGCGGTTTCGAGTACCAAGAATGGTTCCACCCCGGGGGAGGATCCCGCTCACGCTTTTGGTTGTCAATTTGACCGTATGGGTCTCGCCCAATATGCCCTCAAAGCTGTCTTCGATACCGATGCAGCTCATCCCGAATTCACCGATCGCCGTCCTTACGACCGCTCGGATCGCCGCGTTTAGTCCGGGGGCGTCCCCTCCGCCTGTCAAAATGCCGATCTGTCTGTACATAAAACGAGCGCGTAAAGCAATTTACTATTTTACTTCACGCACCCATAAATGCGAAGAATGAGGATTTTGGGGGCTTGCAGGTTCGATCTGGCCCTATCTTGAATTTTTCGCAAAAGTCGCGACCATCGACGCGGCCTGCGGCATTGCCTCGATCGCCTTTAAGATCTGTGGGTCTGATTCCAACAGTACCTGAAAGCCTGCTTCGGTCGAATAGTGGGCGGTCGCGATCTCTTCCCTTAATCGTCTCCGGGCGTACTCGGCCTGGCTGGATATGTTCTCGGCCGACAGGCCGTTGGCCTTATCAGCGGCCGCAAAGATACGAAAAGCCTCGTAAACGCGATCGTTTACCGCAAACTCGTTTGGCTCAAGGGTTTGTTTGAAGTTCTGCTTCTCGACCTTGATGTCCTCAAGTCCCGCTATTTTGCCCGCTACCAACTGCCGGACAAAAAAGAAGGCCGCTTCATTCAATCGCCCTCTCAACGGATCGATCCGGGCCCCGGGAACGACAACGTCAGGCTCTATACCTCGCCCACCGTACAAAACCCGCCCGTTGGCAGTGGTCACAGGAACCCCGGCAGGTTTGGGTTTTGCATCGGCCTGTGCATCCTCGTCCAATTCCTCACCGTGGGTGTAATAATCGTAGATCGAGCCGCTTGAATAATCCCGCTGCAGCGACCGGCCAAAGGGCGTGTAATACCTTGCCGTGGTCAGGGTCATTCCGGTACCAAAAGGCAATCGAAAAACGCGCTGCACAAGGCCCTTGCCAAAACTGTCGTTACCGACCACGAGGCCTCGCCCATAATCCTGGATCGCTCCCGCCACGATCTCGGATGCCGACGCCGATCCGCCGTTTATCATCACGACCAAAGGTAAATTCTCAGGAGTGGAGCCTGTCGACCGTAATTCGCGTTCACGTTGGCTGCCAGCCCCTTTGACCGAGACAACTGTCTGCCCTTCAGAAACGAATTTGCTGACAACGCTTACAGCCTGTTCCAAGATGCCACCCGGATTGCCCCTCAGATCGAGGATAAGGCTTTTCATCCCCTGCTGCTTAAGGTCGGCCATAGCCAGCGAGAGTTCTTCTGATGTGGTTTGTTGAAACCCGCCCGTTAGACCGACATAGCCCACCGAATTAGGAAGCATGAAGTGATTACGCACCGACGGGAGAGGCACCCCGCCGCGTACGATCTCAAAATTTACCGGAGCGGCAGCGCCGACCCTTTCGATCTCGATGCTGACCTTCGTTCCACGTTCTCCCCGAACATTTCGCGACACTTCGGCGCTTGTCCAGTCCTTCGCGTCCTTACCCTCGACGGAAAGGAAACGATCGCCATATCTTAAGCCCGCTTTATCGGCAGGAGTATTTGCTATCACCGACTGAATATATACACCGTCGCGATGCCGCAGGATCGAAACACCGATCCCGTAAAACTGAGAAGATTGTTCCTCGTCCAGCTTTCGAAACTCCTCGCGAGTAAAGAACGCTGAATGAGGATCGAGCGTAAACAACATCGACTGCATCGAGCTGTCCGTGACCTTTTCATGGTCTACAGTGCCGATGTAACCGTCTTCGATCACTTTTAAGGCTTCCTGATAATCCTTTACGACCTTCTGCGAGGTTATGCTGCCATCAGCTGAGGTGCGCGCCGGCAGGGTTCCAACGACCCCCCCAACCACCGCTCCGATAGCGATCATCAATACCGCGACCAATATAATTCCCTTATTCATAAAAAGCTGTCGGACCTCGCCGATCACACTTCAATATAGCATAGACGCTTTGGGTGTATGACATAGTTGTTTGCCATGCTCAAATGCACTTAAATTTACATTTAACCCCATAAAATTTACCATTACCTTTTTGTCCAAATGAATCCCGAAATATCTATAGTTATCCCGGCCTACAATGAAAGCGAGCGCCTCGGCGGACCGCTTACAAAGGTGATGGATTTCATATCCGGATCGGGCCGAAATATTGAGGTCATCGTAGTAGATGACGGCTCGAGTGACGACACCGCCGACGTTGCCAGGCGTATATTCGAATCAAATTCGGAAATCGATTCCCAACTGATCAGATACGAAGAAAACAGGGGTAAAGGTTTCGCCGTCCGGACCGGCCTCCAAGCTGCAAAAGCAGATACTGCATTGTTCACAGACGCCGATCTGTCGACCCCTATCGAAGAGATGTCGAAACTGACAGATCCGATCATAAATGGTGAATTTGAGGTCACTTTCGGTTCGCGTGCACTTGATCGAACATTGATCGGAACGCACCAGCCGTGGCGTCGTGAACAGGGCGGCAAAGTGATGAATCTCATCATTCGAAAGCTTTCCGGCCTTCCTTTTTATGATACGCAGTGCGGCTTCAAAGCGTTCAATATGAGATCGTTTCGCCCACTGCTCGATGTTATGACGATCGATCGATTTGGGTTTGACGTCGAATTTCTATTTGTTGCGAAGCACAACGGTCTACGGTTAAGTGAGACACCGGTACGTTGGAACGACGTGGCCGGTTCTAAAGTAAGTGTTTTCCGGGACAGCCGGCGGATGATAACTGAGATGATACAGATCCGGCAAAGTGCTCGGAAAGGCGTTTACGATCGTAAAGGCACGAGCCCTGGATAACACGAACTCCACGAATTCAGGGTATTTGGGAAACGGATCAGTGACATTCGTGTAATTCGTGGCTAACATTCCGATATGGCTGCAAAACTCAACGTTAACATCGATCACGTAGCAACAATTCGCGAGGCCCGCAAAACCATTGAACCGAGTATCATCACCGCGGCGGTCATTTGCGAACAAGCGGGTGCTGACGGGATCACCGTCCATCTTCGAGGTGACAGGCGGCATATTCAGGACCGCGATATTGAGTTATTGCGCGATGTGGTCACGACCTATTTGAATGTAGAGATGGCCGCTACTGATGAGATGGTCGACATCGCCCTGCGGACAAAACCCGATGCTGTTTCGATCGTTCCAGAAAGCCCGAACGAGATCACCACCGAAGGCGGTCTCGATGTGGTCGAGAATTTCGAGAACGTAAAGAACGCAATTGACAAGCTTAAAAAAGCTGGTATCTTTGTCAGCCTTTTCATCGACCCCGATCTGGAACAGATCGAGGCAGCCAGCGGTGTCGGGGCTCAACAGGTAGAACTCTGCACTGCTGAATACGCCGAGTTGACTCTAAGCTCTCGCGCCGCCCACGGCGAGGGAGCTCATAAAGCCGCCGCCGAGGTCGAACGAATCCGCTCAGCCGCTAACCATGCCAATTCGCTCGGCCTCATCGTCGCCGCAGGTCACGGCCTCACCTACCGCAACGTCGGTTCACTCGCTGGGATCCCCGAGATCGCTGAATTCAATATCGGACACAATATTATTTCCCGGTCCGTTTTCGTAGGGTTGAATCAGGCGGTGCGGGAAATGCTGAGAGCGATAAACGGCTGATCAGGCCGCAGGCGGTCGGTCTAAATGAGCCCTTCGGCCCTTTGACGTTCATTATTCCGGAGAAACCACAATGAGATTCTTTACAATTATCCTGGTCGCGGCCTTGAACAACTTCGCTTTTGCGGTGCAAACTGGCGTGCCCACGCATGCCGACCTCGTATTTACCGGCGCCAACATTTACACCGTGAATGAAAAGCAACCGCGTGCGGAGGCCATCGCCGTAAAGGGCGGCCGCATCGTCTTTGTCGGGTCGAGCTCCCCGGGCAAGGCCTATGTTGGCAAAGCGACAAAGGTGATCGACCTCAAGGGTGCAACGGTTGTTCCCGGCCTGACTGATTCGCATTATCATCTGATGGGTGTTGGAGCCAGAGAGGTGAATCTTAACCTTGAGGGCACGACAACGCTCGACAGCTTTCTTGCAAAAGTGAAGGAGCGTGTCGACAAGACCGCCCCCGGGAGATGGGTTACCGGCCGCGGCTGGATCGAGACGTTTTGGAAGCCGCAAGCGTTTCCTACGAGGCAAGACCTCGACCGCATTTCTCCGAATAATCCCGTCTTACTGACCCGCGCCGACGGCCATGCATCGGTCGCCAATACAGCGGCGCTAAAGATGGCTGGCATCAACAATGGTACGGCGGATCCGTTTGGCGGCGAGATATTGCGGGACAAGGCGACGGGCGAAGCGACCGGAATGCTGATCGACGCCGCACAAGGCCTTGTTCGCCAGCATTTGCCACAGGTGACGGAATCCGATCGTGAAGAAGCGCTTTTGCTGGGTATTCAGCGGACCCTGTCGCTCGGCTGGACGCAAATACATACTGCGGGCGGCAGTTATTCGGACGCAGAACTCTTTAAGCGAATGATGGCCCGCGGCAAGGCTAAGCTTCGGATCTACCTGGTAACACACGGCCCCGGAGAAACTTCAAGGCGGCTACTCACGGAAGGAGCCACGATCGGAAGTAATGAGAACAGATACACTCACCGAGGTATAAAAGTCGTGCTTGACGGAGCACTCGGATCGCGGGGGGCCGCCCTGCTAGAGAAATACTCCGACGCGGACACTACCGGCCTGCTGACAGCAAAGCCTGATGAGCTCCGTCCGATGCTTGCCGAAGCATTAAGAAAAGGCATCCAGGTTCAGACGCACGCCATCGGCGACCGCGCGAACCGATTGATCCTCGACCTTTACGAAGAAGCTTTCAAGGCCGTTCCGCTCGAGCAGCGAAAGATCAAAGACCCGCGATGGCGGGTCGAGCACGCACAGATCGTTACGGAAGAGGACATTCCAAGATTCAAGAAACTTGGCCTGATCGCCTCGATGCAGCCGTCGCACGCGATCGGCGATCTCTTTTTTGCACCCAGCCGTCTGGGTATGAAACGTCTCCAAGGAGCATACGCGTGGCAGAAATTCCTCCGCTCAGGAACGATCATCGCAGGCGGCTCTGATGCGCCGGTCGAACGCGGTGAACCAATGATCGAATTCTATGCCGCAGTTGCAAGGAAGAGCCTAACCGGCGAGTCAGGTGCTGGATGGCACCTTGAGCAGGCCGTCTCTCGCGAGGAAGCTCTAAAGATGTTTACGATCTGGCCGGCCTATGCGGCGTTTGAAGAAAGCCAGCGAGGCTCGATAGAGGTGGGCAAGCTTGCAGACCTTACGATACTCTCTGCCGACATAATGAAGATCAGAGAGAGCGACATCCCGAAAACAAAGTGCCTGATGACGGTTGTGGGCGGTGAGATCGCATTCGACGGCCGCTGAACGTGGTCGGTTTATTTAAGGGCGCTGCGCAAAGCCTGCCCAGTATACGACTTCTTCACCCGAGCCACCTCTTCCGGCGTTCCGGTCGCTACGACCTTGCCTCCTCCCGAGCCGCCTTCGGGGCCCAGGTCGATGATGTAGTCGGCCGATTTGATGACATCGAGGTTGTGCTCGATGACGATGACGGTATTTCCCGTATCGACGAGTTGCTGGAGGACATCGAGCAGCTTGTGAACATCGGCAAAATGTAACCCTGTTGTCGGCTCGTCGAGTATGTAGATCGTTTTGCCGGTAGCGCGTTTTGAGAGTTCTTTGGCAAGCTTTATCCGCTGGGCCTCGCCGCCGGAGAGCGTGGTCGAAGATTGGCCGATCTTGATATAGCCCAAGCCGACATCGAGCAGAGTCGAGAGCTTTTGTTTGATGGCGGGAATGTTCTCTAAAAGCGGCAATGCGTCCTCTATTGTCGTGTCAAGAAGGTCCGCTATCGACAGCCCCTTATATTTGACGGCGAGCGTTTCGCGGTTATAGCGGTGCCCGCGGCAAACATCGCAAGTTACGTAAACGTCCGGCAGGAAATTCATCTCGATCCGCTTCAGGCCGCCGCCCTCGCACGCCTCGCAGCGGCCGCCTTTTACGTTGAACGAAAACCGCCCGGCCTTGTATCCGCGGGTTCGCGATTCGGGCAGCATCGCGTAAAGCTCACGCAGCGGAGTGAAAAGGCCCGTATATGTCGCCGGATTTGACCGCGGTGTGCGGCCGATCGGCGTTTGGTCGATCTCGATGATCTTATCGACCAGATCAAGCCCTTCTATAGAATCATGCTCCAACGGTTCGCACGCTACAGATTTATAAACATGGCGATAAAGTGCCGGATAAAGTATCTCTTCCACAAGCGTCGATTTTCCCGATCCGGACACACCGGTTACGACTGTCAATAATCCCAACGGAAACTCCGCATCGATGTTCTTGAGGTTATATGCCTTAGCCCCTTTGACCTTGATGCGGCTGCCGTTCGGGAGGCGGCGAAGCTCTGGAACGTCGATCTTTAAGTCGCCGCGAAGGTATTGGCCAGTGAGCGAATTCGGCTCAGCTTCGATGTCTTTTGGCCCGCCTTCCGCGATGACCTCTCCGCCGTGCGTGCCCGCTAACGGCCCGAGGTCGATCACATGATCGGCATTCTCTATCGTTTCCTGATCGTGCTCTACAACAAGTACGGTGTTTCCGAGATCCCGCAGAGCATGCAGCGTTTCCAGCAACCGCTGGTTGTCACGCGGATGCAGCCCAATGCTCGGCTCATCCAAAACGTAAAGCACGCCTCGGAGCTGCGATCCTATCTGCGTGGCAAGTCGTATACGCTGTCCTTCGCCACCGGAAAGGCTAGCCGATCCACGATCGAGTGTCAGATAGCCTAGGCCCACTTTATCCAGAAAGCGCATTCGGTCCTTGATCTCTTTGAGGACCAACCCCGCGATCTTTTCGTCACGGGGACTCAGCTTGATCGCTTCAAGTTTTTTCACGGCGTCGGTGATGGCCATCCGCGTGTAATCCGCGATACCAAGACCGTTGACTTTTACGGCCAGGCTTTCCGGCTGCAGGCGGTTGCCGTCACACTGCGGACATGGTATCGGAGCGATTAGCTCCTCGAGCGCGGTCTTGATCTTTTCGGAAGGTGGGTTTTCCATCCTTTCACGCATCGCACGCATCGCACCTCGCCAATCGCGTTCGAATTTGTAATCACCGTGTTTGAAAGTAAGACGCCGCTTTGTTCCATGGAGAAATGCGTCACGAATCTCTTGCGGCAGGTCGCTAAAATTGACCTTCAGAAGTTCGCTCGGTTCGGCTCCAAATACGATATCTTTCAGCTTTTTCAGCTTCGAACGCTTTTTGGGTTTCTCTTTACCAGTAGGCGGTTCGAGCGGATCTCCAACAGTGAACTTCTCTATGATGGCCACCAGAGCTGACCGCAGGAACGTCGCCCCTGATTTATCGACGCCGCTGAGGAAATTTATCTTCCCTGCCGGTATGTCTCCGTCGGGAATGATCTTCGATGCGTCGATCTCCATCACGGTGCCGATCCCCTGGCATCGCCGGCAGGCTCCGAAGTTGGAGTTAAAGGAGAAAGAACGCGGCTCAAGCGTGGCGATATTGATGCCGCAATTCACGCACGCCATTTTTTCGGAGTAAAGCTTTTCCTCACCATCGATTATCGATATAAGAACAGCTCCTTCTGTAAGTTTGAGAGCCGTCTTTACCGACTCAGCAAGGCGTTCGCGTACGCCATCTTTCATCAGCAGCCGGTCGACGACCACTTCGATAGTATGGTTGCGCCGTTTATCAAGAACGATCTCCTCATCGAGCTGTCGGATCTCGCCATCGATCCTCGCACGAATAAACCCGTCCTTGTGGAGCTTTTCGAGTTCCTTCTTGAACTCCCCCTTACGCCCGCGAACGATCGGGGCGAGTATCATCACCCTCTCGCCCTCAGGAAGCTCGGCGACGCCTGAGATGATCTGATCGACCGACTGCCGCGTGATCGGTGCCCCACACTGATGACAATGGGGCTGGCCTATCGATGAGAATAAAAGCCTTAGGAAATCGTAGACTTCGGTCACGGTTCCGACGGTTGACCGCGGGCTCCGCGATACCGTCTTTTGCTCGATCGAGATCGCGGGGCTCAGCCCCTCGACCGAATCGACATCAGGCTTTTCCAATTGATCCAGAAATTGTCGTGCATAGGCCGAGAGCGATTCGACGTATCGACGCTGCCCCTCGGCATAGATGGTGTCGAAGGCAAGCGAAGATTTCCCCGATCCCGACAGCCCCGTGATCACTACGAATTTGTCCCGCGGTAGATCGACGTCGATGTTCTTTAGATTATGCTGCCTCGCTCCGCGGACCGAGATCTGTTTAATACTCATTACAGACGAAAATCCTGCCCATAGCCGAAACGAGTATCTTATCAAATCGGGAGCGATGCGAACAAAGCTGTCGGACCCTCAGGACAAATTCTAAAATCATCGCGATATCAACCATGTCTGTCGAGCTAAATCACACGATCGCCTGGTGCCGCGATCAAAAAATATCAGCACACTTTCTCACGGAGCTCCTCGGCCTGCCCGCTCCGCGCCGATTCATCCATTTTCTAGTGGTCGACCTATCGAACGGCGTTTCGATAGATTATTTTGAAACGACCGAGCACATAGCCATCCAGCACTTTGCTTTCCTGGTGAGTGAACCTGAGTTTGACGGGATCTATGGGCGACTTATGGAACGGGGTCTTGATATCTGGGCCGACCCAGCCAGGTCTAAGCCCGGTGAGATAAACACCCACGACGGCGGCCGCGGCCTCTACTTCCTCGACCCTGACGGGCATATGCTTGAGATCATAACCCGGCCTTACGGCGGCTAGCCGAGCTTCTCATTCACAAAAGTAAAAATAGCCGTCGCGATACTTACCACGATGAATGTGGCGATCGCACGCCAAACCGCGTCGGATTCGGTAAATTGCCAGATCGCGAGGATGCACAGGACGGTACAGGCAACGAGCGACGTGGTGATCACAAAGAAAGCGATCCATCTTACCATTTGCGGATTGATCACACCGCGGGTCTCTTTTCTTAAGCTTTACTGTTACGTCAGGTTCGTCGGCGGCCATTTGGCGATTATAGCAAATTCATTACAGCCCACAGCGAAACCGCCGAGATCACGACCCATAGGATCACACCCTGGACCAGCGGCCGCACGCCCACGTTCTTGAGCATCGACCGCGACATGCTAGCCCCAATTAGAAAAAGCGTAACGATCATGCCGGCTTTCCCCAGATTTACGAGCGCGTCGAAAATGCTCGGAAAAACTATGGATGATCCGTATGTTCGTGCCGCGGCGGCAAGCAGGAACAGAAGTATGAACCACGGAAAGCTGATCCCTTTTCGCTCGCCGCTCACGCTTTTTCGGTAGATAAAGGCAAACATCAATGCTACGGGGACGATCCAGAGAGCCCTCACGAGCTTGACGGTCGTCGCTATTGCCAAGGCCTCACTGCCGTATGTTCCCGCGGCTCCGACCACGGAACTCGTGTCGTGGATGGCGATGGCCGCCCAAATACCGAATTGCCCCTGCGTTAACCCAACTGAGTTTCCCAGGAGCGGGAAAAGAAATAACGCGACGGCGTTAAGAACAAAAACGGTTCCAAGCGCGACCGACATCTCGTCGGGATCGGCGTCGATCGTCGGCCCGACCGCCGCTATGGCACTTCCACCGCAGATGGCGGTGCCGGAAGAGATCAGGGCGGAGGTTTTCGACTTAACCGAGAGCAGCTTGCCGACGAAGTAACCGAGCAACAAGGTTCCGAAGATGGTAACGATCGTGAAAACTATTCCGTTCTTCCCCGCCTGGTAGATGGCCTGAAGGTTCATCCCAAAACCGAGCAATACAACCGAAGTCTGGAGAAGGTACTTTGTCGGCTTGCCGCTGAGTTTTGGATAAGGAGTTCCTATCGTCAGGGCGATGACAACGCCCAGCGCCAGTGCGACCGGCGGCGACCCGAAGGGGCTAAGGCAGAAGATACACGCCGCGATAAAAATGATCTTTTGCCAGGACATTAGGAATAACGAAGCTGCGAACGCGGTTATGTTTTCGCCCTGCCCTGGCTTGCCACAGCGTCCTGCGCCGCCTTGATAGCGTCGGGATCTCCTAGATAATAGCTTTTTGTCGGCTTCAGATCGCCATCGAGCTCAAAAACGAGCGGGATGCCGGTGGGAATATTGTACTGAATAATGTTCTCGTCAGAGATGGCGTCAAGGTACTTGACCAGCGCCCGAAGGCTGTTGCCGTGGGCCGCTATCAAAAGCCTTCTGCCTGCCCGGACTTTCGGCATGATCTCTGTTTCGAAATAGGGAACTACACGCTCGACAGTTTGCTTTAACGCCTCGCTTCGTGGGAACTTGGCCGCCTCGATCATGGCGTAACGCGGATCTTTTCCGAGCCATCGCTCGTCCGTTTCTTCCATCAGCCCGGGCGGCACATCATAGCTTCGACGCCAGATCAAGACCTGCTCCTCGCCGTATTGGGCCGCCGTCTCAGCTTTATCCAGGCCCTGAAGGGAACCGTAATGACGCTCATTTAAAAGCCATGATTTCGTTTCCGGGATCCACATCAGATCCATTTCGTCCAGAATGATCCAAAGCGTTCGGATCGCCCGCTTTAGGACCGACGTGTACGCCTCGTCAAACGAGTAGCCCTGTTCTTTTAGCAGCTTGCCGGCGGCCCTAGCCTCTTCCCTACCCTGCTCTGAAAGATCGACATCTTTCCAGCCGGTAATACGGTTTTCTTTGTTCCACTCGCTCTGGCCGTGGCGGATCAAAACTAACTTGTACATACAGATATCTTAGATTTGAAATCCCGAATCTCAAATTTCGTGTATTGCTTTATTTTCAAGAAGTCTCTTCACCTCGCCAACAAGGTAAAGTGAGCCGGTAACAACGATCAAGCCATCAACACCAGGTTGGGCTTCGGCCTCGGCCAATGCATCGTGGACAGAACCGGTTAATATCATACTTTCGGGCACAACATCTGTCGGAATTAGGGATCGCAGCTCTTCCGCGGTCATGGCCCGTGAGTTTGACGGTTTTGTCATGATCAATGTATCGGCTAGCGGAAACAAGATCGCCGCGACGGCTGCAATGTCCTTTTCTTTCATTGCTCCGAAGACCATCGTGATCGGGCGTTCTAATTCGAATTCATCGAGGAATTCCCTGAGCGCCTGTGCTCCAGCGGGGTTATGTGCTCCATCGAGCAGGTAACGACCGACATACTCCAGTCGACCGGGATGTTCTGCATTCGCCAATCCCTCGCTAATGTTAAAATTGGCGATCTCAAAGCCTTCTGCCTGAAGAATCTCCGCAATGGCAATCGCGACAGAAGCGTTTTGAAATTGATGGGCACCCAGCATATGGAGCAAAAGGACATTCGGATAATTTGCGCGACTTGTCTGAAAAGTACCGTAAGGCATCGGTAAAATACCAGATTCGCGTTTGATTTTGAAATCCTTCCCAGCCCATCTCGGCTCTACGCCTACTTCGCGGCAGCGTTCCCTGATCACGCGTTCCACCTCTGGTCGCTGGTGCGTCACGACGACCTTCGAGCCCTCGTGAATGATCGCCGCCTTCTCAGCAGCGATCTCCTCGATCGTGTCTCCTAAATATTCCTGATGATCCAGGTCTATTCGCGTGATTGCCGCAATTTCAGCGTTTGCGGCGGTGGTCGCGTCGAGCCGACCGCCGAGCCCCGTTTCGAGTATTGCAAGTTCGACTCTTGCAGCGGCAAATGCGACGAGTGCGATCGCAGTCATCTGCTCAAAAAAGGTAGGGCGGTATTCAAGACGATTCTGCGATAGGAGGGTTTCGCTTGTTTCGCGTACCACGTCCGCGATCCGCGCAAATTCATCCTCAGTGATATCCTCACCGTTGATCCTGATCCTTTCGGTTATCGAAACTAAGTGTGGCGAGGTAAAGGTTCCGGTAGGGACATCCGCTCGGTTACAGATCGAGTCGAGAAAAGCGCACACAGATCCTTTACCGTTTGTGCCGGCTACCTGGACCTTGAGGTATTTTTCGTGAGGGTTGCCGAGGGCGGCGAGGAGGGTTCGAATATTCTCGAGCCCCAGCTTCATCGCGGAAACTTCGTTTCCGAGCGAGAGAAGATATTCGACCGATCGAGCAAAATCCATCGTAGGCGGCGCAACGATCAGCCGGGTATCGTCTCACCCTTAAACTGCTTAGCCATAATTCGGCGATGGTAGTTTATCTGTCCCAAATGGTAATTCAGATGCGTTGCCAGGTGAACAAGAAAGTAGCCGGTCGTTATCGGCTCGCCGAATACTTCGATAGGGTAAATATCGGCGAGATCATCGTCGCTCAGCTTTTCGAGGGTGCCTTTAACGACCGCTCGGGTTCCATCTATCATTGCCACCAGATCTTCCCTGGGCACGTCGCTGTCGGAAAATTCACGATCGCGATCACGCACATAATCCGATCCGCCCAGTACCGAACCGAAAAAATGTTGCAGATTACCGACAATGTGCAGTGTCAGATTGCCCGCGGAGTTAGTGATGTCGCCGTCAACCAGCCATAGATCAGAAGCGTTCGAGTATTGCTCGATCTCGCTCTTAACCTTCGCCAGGTCGCGTTCGTATAGCTCAGATAAAATTGCAATCAGCATATATTATGCAGCCAGTGTCTTATTCATCATAAAATCGAGCAGACGAATGATCGTCGGCCGTATCTCACGTCTATCGACGACCATATCCACCATTCCGTGCTCGAGCAAAAACTCACTCCGCTGAAACCCCTTTGGCAACTTCTGACGGATAGTCTGTTCGATCACGCGGGGACCGGCAAATCCAATCAGTGCCTTCGGCTCGGCGATGATAACGTCACCGAGCATCGCAAAGCTCGCCGTAACACCGCCGGTGGTCGGATCCGTGAGCACCGAAATGAATGGCAGCCGGGCATCGTGCAATCGCGAAAGTGCGGCCGCGATCTTGCCCATTTGCATCAGGCTAAGCGTGCCCTCCTGCATACGGGCACCTCCCGAAGCCGAATATATTACCACCGCACCCCGGTTCTCTAAGGCCCGCTCGATCAGCCGTGTGATCTTCTCGCCTACCGCTGACCCCATCGACCCGCCGATAAACGACATGTCCATTGCACCTGCATAAACAAGATGGCCGCCGACCTTCCCCGTACCAGAAACGATGGCCTCAGGAAGCCCTGAAACCGCCTTTGCCTGCTCGATGCGGTCCTTGTACGGTTTGGAATCGACAAAACCGAGCGGATCGCCCGAGGTCACTTCCTCATCTAGTTTTTCGTATTTACCGTCATCAAAAAGGTCCGCGAGACGGCCGATGGCGGAGTATCGAAAATGGTAGCCGCAATGCGTGCAGACCTCATGAGATTCGGTCAGCTCGCGTTTATAGAGGGGATTTTCACACTCAGGACATTTAACAAAAATGCCCTCTGTGCGGACGATCTGTTCCTCATCGTCCCCTTGCTCGCCGATCTTCGGCTTATCTCTGCGAAACCATGACATCGTTTTCTAGTAATCGAGTAAAACACTTAAGATACAAGCTCAATCGTAACCATACAACTCATCGGATTCCAGTTCTACGACTGTGCCGTCCTTTAACTTCCGAAAGCCGTCTACGTAAGCATGTTTAATAAACCATAGCAGTTTGCCCGGAAGAAATCCCTGAACTACGACGAATAAGCTCCCTTCGTTTTCCGACTCGATAACAACAGCAATTGTCCCAATTCGGCCATCATTCAACTTGATCTGCTCCCGGCGACCATTCTCATTCAACAAAGCCTCAGTTGATAATGTCGTCAAATAGGCATGAAGCGCGCTCGCAGCAGCATAAAACGGTGCGGTAGCCTTACCTTTTCGGATTGCAATTTCAGCAGGGCGATTCATACTCGAAATCAATCCAAAACCTCAAGCATCTGCGCGTGAATAAGCCCATTGCTCGCAACAATAGGCGGCTCGTAGATGCTAAACTTCGATCCTTGATAGCCAGTTACGTGCCCGCCGGCTTCCTCTATCAGCAGCAGTCCCGCGGCCATATCCCAGGGGTTCAGCCTTCTTCCCAGAATCCGTCGAACCGGCCGCACGCAACATACGCCATGTCAATCGCGGCCGATCCGTCACGCCGCACGCCGCGCGATTCCACCAAGAATTGGGTCAAATGGCGTGCAAAATCATCACGCCTCTTAAAGTCATAAGGGAACCCCGTAACGATAAGCGCCTCCGACAACGACTCGGTCTCAGAGACGCGGATCGGCTTACCGTTTAGGGTCGCCCCGCGGCCCCGTTCCGATGCAAACATCTCGTTCCGCGTCGGGTCAAACGTCACGCCCAGCACTATCTCACCGTCGTGCTCCAGGGCGATCGTCACGCAAAAACACGGATAGCCATGGGCAAAGTTCGTCGTACCGTCCAACGGGTCGATGATCCATTTCCAAGTGTTCTCGCCTCCCATTACTACAGCGTTTCCGGCTTCCTCGGCCAGGATCGAGTGTTTTGGGTAATAAGATTTGATCCTCTCGATGATCAGCTCTTCCGACTGAAGGTCAGCCTCTGTAACGAGATTAATGTCCCCTTTTTTCGAGACATTGATCTTTCGTCCGTACTTCTCGAGTAAGATCTGTCCCGCATCGCGAGCTGTTTCGATAGCAAAATTGAGCATGTAAAGATCAATGAACGATTAGTAACAAGAAATAAGTAGCGAGATTCAACGAGCCAACTGTACCTTTTCGAATCACGTCCGCAAGCATTCGTTTGATTTGATTCACCTTTTCAAAAAGGCCTCCAACTCTTTGGCTGAACATTCGCAAGTTACTTTTTCGTGCGCCGGCTAACGAGCGTTAGGAATTCCCTCACATGCGTATCCCAGAAATCCCACGTGTGAGCCCCTGGATGCTGGCGGTATTCATGCGGGACTTTTTTCTCTACCAATAGCGCGACGAACTCGCGGTTATTCGCGATAAGAAAATCCTCCGTACCGCAGGACTGGTAAATAAAGGGCAATTGCTTAGTGTTTTCTGGCGTGAGGCCGCGGATAAGGGCAAATACGTCGTTGGAGCGCCGGGTCTCGCTGTTGTCCGGGCCAAAGACCGCCGCCATCGACTTACCGATCGCTCCGGCATTGGTTTCGTTAAATCCGGCGGCGCCCAGGGCGCCGCTGAACGACCCAACGATTGAAAACATCGCCGGATATTTCAACCCGTACTTCACGGCACCGTAACCGCCCATCGACAATCCGGCGATAAACCGGTTATCGCGATCAGCCAAAGTCCGATACCGTTTTTCGATCTCGGGAATGAGCTCTTTTACGATATAACTTTCGTACTTATCGTTCGCCGCCGTTACCGAATCGGTATACCAGCCATTATCACCCTCGGGCGTAACTATGATGAATTGATGAGCCGCAGCATATTCGGCCAAACGGGTCCTGTCGGTCCAGTTATTGTAGTGGCCCGTCAGCCCGTGGAGCAGGTAAATGACGCCATACCGGGCCTCGGGTTTGGCCTTATAGTCAATCGGGAGGACGACTCGATACGGCATTTCGCGGCCCATCAGAGTGCTTGCGAGCTTAAGTGTAACAACTTCACCCGTCGGAACAGTCGCCTTTGCCGCGGGAGGTTGTGAAAAACCAAACGGCGTCGCGGCTAACAATGCGATGACCAACAAATAGGTGCTTACAATGCCTGTTCTGTAAAGATTCATAGACATTACCCAAAAACCTTTCCGAACCAGCCCTTGTCATCGTCCTTCTCGGCGATCTGCGTTAACTCTCCGGGATCCAACCAAACACCCGAGCATTTGTCGCAAACGTCGATCTTTATCGTCTCGAAATCGGTCTCGATCAGCGTGCCGTCGCATTTTGGGCACTTGATCTCAAGGCTAGTGGCGCTCTCGTCCTCGAGCTTCGCTTTCATCCTGGCAATGAGATCCTGCTCTTTGCGTCGAAAATATTCATTCTCAAGTGCTTGTCCACGGTCTTCCAAATCGATCGGCATAAATAATGATTCTCCTTTAACTTTCGGTTCTATGTATTGAACGTATACGCTGGCGTGCTTTTTTCGAACGCCTGATCGTACTGCGTCGTTTGAAACTGCTTCCGGCCCAATCAGATACCTGTTTTAGCGGGTGCCACTCAAAGCTCTCCATCGGCAGCACTTCACTGGAAGCATTTTTTAGTTTGAGCGTGCTAAATGCCACGAAAAAAATAAGAAAATTGAAAACCGCGCCGACGGTGATAACGAGCCACCCGGGCGCGAGGCCCACGGTTGCCCTCTGCTGAAGAATATCCCAAAATACCTGGAGCTCGGCATCGGTTGTCGCCGGGATCGGCGACGGATGAATATAGATCTTCAGTGACCACGAGAGCGCCAGCAGGATAAAGATCCACAGGTAATTTGCCCGGAGGCGGCGACCGACCGCCTCCCAAACGCCGATGGTAAAATGCGGCGTGATAAGATCTGCCGCGATATGCTCGGCCCAGTCCTGGTCCGGAGCGGCCGTCCGGTGCGAGAGCATGGGTGCAAAATATCCGGTTTCCAGCACTCTGACCCGGTTCGCCCACACCTCGTAATAACGGTAACGACGGGCTTCCATAAATAGGAAGATCGAAACCAGGATCGTATTGATCGGGATCGCAAAATGCGGGTTAGTGGGCGAGCTGAATACAAATGACAGCGTTGCTCCCGCCGTGATCACCGCCCAGTTAGTCGTGGCATCGAGCCGCCCTCGCCAAACATTCGACCGCTGGATCTCGCCGCGGTAGAAATGCGCCATCGCCATATTGAATTCGGCTGGCAGCAGTTTCTGCGGGATCTGGGTCGGAGAGGTCTTGGGTTTCTGATTTCGTTTGTGGACCTCTTCCGCAAAGGCGCGGAACGAAGAAGGCACATTCGAAGTGTGTATATCGTCGACTGCCTTTGGCCCAAAACGAACCTCGTCGTTCATAGATTTCCGCGTTTACACCTCTAGATGGGGGGCAGAAGCTTTACGTCGATTTTTACATTTTAGGCGCGCGGATGCAAGAATCTCGCCTGTCGGCTAAACTCTCTATCGATGGACGAAGAGCACGAAAAATGGATGTGGCGTGCGATAGGCGTCGCCCGTGTAGCGGCCGATCTCGGCGAAGTTCCGGTGGGCTCGATCGTCCTAGATGCGGAGGGCCGCATCCTGGCAGCGGCATCCAACCGCACGATCACCGATAGCGATCCCACGGCACATGCGGAGATCCTCGCGCTTCGTACCGCAGCCCTACGGGTCGGAAATTACCGTTTAACCGGAACAACGGTCTACACCACCATCGAGCCCTGTGCAATGTGCGCCGGAGCACTCGTCAATGCGCGCGTTGCCCGCCTAGTATACGGGGCACGTGACGAACGCTTCGGGGCTGTTGAGACTCATTTTCGCATCTGTGACAGCCCGGAACTCAATCATAGGATCGAGATAACCGGCGGCGTGCTTGCCGAAAACTGCCGCTCCTTAATCCAGGAATTTTTCCGGGTTCGCCGGTGAACGTTAATGCGAAAAGGACGAGACGCCTGATGCATCTCGCCCTTTTGATATGGTGGCTTCAGACTTGATCGCAACACAGGTTGAAAATGCTACCGTTGCTCGATTCCTCGCCTAGCGGAGTTCACACCTCAAACCTTGTGCGGAGCCTGAAGCCATGTGTCAGATGGCAATCGGCCATGGACGGTTGGCAGATAAACTATTTTGCCGAGCCGCTTGGGCCGCTTACGATCCGAATACTGGCGGAAAGGGTGGGATTCGAACCCACGGAACCCTTTTGAGGTTCACAGCATTTCCAATGCTGCCAATTCAACCACTCTTGCACCTTTCCGAAACTTGGTTGACTCTGGCGGAGAGGGTGGGATTCGAACCCACGGTACCCGTTAAGGTACAGCAATTTTCGAGACTGCCCGATTCAACCACTCTCGCACCTCTCCGCGCGAACCTTTGATTCTAACGGTTTGCTCGCGGATTTATCAAGTAAAGGACCGGAGTTATCAAACCATACTCTATAACTTCGCCCTCTCCCACTGAGCGTAGAGCCCAATTATCTCTTTATGGATGACCTGTTTCTCCGCGGCGTTTGTTTCCCTGTCCCGCTTCTTCACAAGTTCCTCGATCTGCTGCTGCAATATCTCAGCCCTTGTCTCGGGCTTTTTTGGTTTCGGTATCTGATATTTGTTATCCATTGTTTTTATTTTCGCTTTGTACATGGTCGGTGTTGTCAAAGATTTTCACTACCGAAAGTACCATGACAGCGATGACGGCTGAGATCAAAGCCAGTCCAATCTCGCCGAGACCGATAGCTACGCCGATGGCCGCGGTCATCCAGATCCCGGCGGACGTTGTCAGCCCCTGGATGTCCTTTTTATCCTCGAGTTTGAGTATCGAACCCGCTCCGATAAACCCTATCCCGGTCACGATGCCCTGTATCACACGCGAAAGCCCGTCCGAATTCATCCCATAGCCTGTTCCGGCCACCACAAACAGACACGTGCCGAGGCTGACGAGAATGTGGGTCCTGAGCCCCGCGGCTTTACCCGCGCGTTCGCGTTCGAACCCCACCACTCCACCGGCAAGTACCGCAGCCAGTAACCGCAGGATCACCTGCGTCAATTCCCGCGACCCGGGCATGCCAAAGCTCAGCTCTTCCCAAAGGATGTCCATACCTGACGATTATATATCAGTGGCTTTGGTCTGCTTTGATCTCCACCTGACAACCGCCCCTGCAGATGCCGCGTTCCAGGACAATTTACCGTCATCTGTTTACTGTTTACGGCGTCCGAACTACAATCTCAATAAGCACCCTAATGAGCTATCAGGTTATTGCACGAAAATGGCGGCCCCAGACCTTTGACGAGGTTACAGGCCAGGAAATTATTACGCAGACGCTGCGTAATGCGATCGAGCACGACCGGCTGCACCACGCCTATTTGTTCTCGGGAGCACGCGGCGTCGGCAAGACCACTACGGCCCGGATACTGGCGAAGTCACTGAATTGTCACAAGTCCGATGGGCCGAATTTGCAGCCTTGTCTGCTATCTGATCCCACGATCTGCCCCTCGTGCCTTGAGATCTCAGAAAGCCGTTCGATGGACGTGCTGGAAATCGACGCGGCTTCGCATACCGGCATCGATGACGTCAGGGAAACGATCATTGAGAACATCAACTTTAATCCGGCACGCGACCGCTACAAGGTTTTCATAATCGACGAGGTCCACCAGCTTTCCAAGCCGGCCTTCAACGCCTTGCTAAAGACTCTCGAAGAACCGCCCGGCAATGTTGTCTTTGTGATGGCAACAACAGAACTGCATAAAGTACCTGACACGATCTTGTCGCGATGTCAGGAGTTCCGATTCAGGACGATACCTCTGCAGAAGATCTTCGACCGATTGAAGCTGATCGCCGACGCCGAAAAGATCGACATCACGGACGATGCGCTTCGCGAACTTGCCCGGTCGGGTGAGGGATCGATGCGCGACGCACAATCTAATTTTGACCAGGTGATCAGTTTTTCGGGCGAGAAGATCACCTCGGGAGACGTAACGAATGCACTCGGCTTTGCCGGGCTCGAAATACTCACAAAAACCGTGAACGCAATATCGGAACGGCAACCGAAAGAGGCGCTCATGGTCGTTGACGACCTCGTTTCAGGCGGTAACGACCTGAGAAACTTTTGCCGCGATGTGCTTGGCCTTTTCCGGGACCTGCTTGTCTTTAAGGTTGCGACCGGCGAAGACCATCTCTTCGAGGGCGCAGCCTTCAGCCGCAACGAGATGCAGGCAATGGCTTCGTACTTTACAGAAGCCGACCTGCTGAGGTTTTTCAGTTCGCTCGCTGAAACCGAGGCAAGTCTTCGCGAGGCAGTGCACCCGCGATATGTTCTGGAGGTCGGCCTCGTAAAGTTGATCGAGATGCGTTCAGTAACGTCGATGGAAAGCCTAATCGAACGTTTCGACGCTCTCTCCGCAGGTAGACCTCTGCCCGAGTCGACCACTGCAGAACGGCCGATTTCTATTCCCGTCGCAGCCGCCCCTGAGGAAAAAAAAACTCTGAAAACCGAGCCGGTTCCACCGGTGGAGGTAATTGAAGAGTCAAAAGAGGTTTTGTCCAGTCCAATTTCCCCGCCCCGGTTTGACCCACCCGAAGAACCGCCGGATTTTGCCGCATTTGACGGTCCGGCATTGGAGCCACCGGATTTCGAGGAGCGGTTCGATGTTGTCGAGCCTGAGAATGTCAGTACGGCACCGACGGCTTTCGTTTCGCCAAGGTTTGAGCCGCCCGCGCGCCTGCGGCCGCTCTCATCTGACGAGTTGGAACATCACGACGATACTCGTCTTGACGATGCCTATGAAGAGCGCCTGCTCCTTACAGGGGACGACCTTCGGCCGATAAGTTCTGCAGATACGCTCGTAAAGATGCTGTTCGGTGAAACGGCGCGCAGCGTTCCGGAACGTCCCGCATACGTGGTCCCGTCGTCTGCCGCCGCAGCAAAACCGGCATTCGACGTCGCCAGACTCAAAGCAGAGATAGCACCAGACGAGCCCGACGTTCCGCTCCCCGAACTCAGCAGCGAACCAACTGAGGAGGAGCTGCAGCAGTATGCCCGTGCCCACCCCGCGGTCCGCTCCGTGATGCGGGTTTTCAGAGCGAAGGTGGTTGAGGTTTCCATCGAATAAGAATGACGGCGACCAGCGATTTATCGAACCGTTAACGAGGGCGATTCGTATCTATACTGAATTGACGATAATATTGTCTTATTCGATGACAGACAGATCTTTGCCGGTAAAACTAAAGTTCGCGATCGCCGGGCTTTTGGCGTTGGTGCTGTGGCATTCGGCCGCAGCTCAGGGATCACAGCCCTGGTCGCAAAACACTTCGCCGCTGCCGCCGCCAACAGGCTTTGTCAACGACCTTGCGGGCGTTATCGACGATGCGACAAAACAGCAGCTCGAAGCAAAACTGAAAAATCTCCGTGATTCCTCGAACCCGTCGGTCGAGATCGCCGTCGTGACCATCGATACGACCGGCGACCGCGATATTTTCGATTATTCGCTCGCAGTGGCCCGCGGTTGGAAGATCGGCTCGAAGGACGACGACAATCCGAGTGCCCTGATGCTGGTTGCGGTAAAGGACCGTAAGTACTTTACGCAGATCAGTAAGGACCTCGAGGATGAGCTCCCTGACGGCATTGTCGGCAGCCTCCAGCGGCAGTATCTCGTGCCGGAATTTCGAAAGGGAAATTATGGAAAGGGCATTTCCGACACGGTCGATGCATATATAGCGACGATTCAAAAGACCAATCTGCCCACGGCTCCTCGTGAAGCCCCGGGCGTCGGTCCTACCGCGACCCAGGGCGGCGGTGCCGGACTTTTCTGCTGCGCGGTGATCGTACTTATACTTCTGATACTTATATTTAGCCGGTCTAAAGGCGGCCCTACCAAGGGCGACCGCGACCGCTGGGGCGGTGGTGGTTTCGGCGGTGGAGGCGGCGGCGGTGCGGCGAATGCTTTGCCTTGGATAATCGGCAGCATTTTGGCCTCCGGCAGCGGTTCCAGCGGATCTTCATCGTCGAGTGACTGGGGCGGATCCTCAGGGGGCTGGGGCGGTTTCGGCGGCGGCGGCGATTTCGGCGGCGGCGGTGCAGGAGGAGACTGGTAACATGTATTCGTATTTTGACGCCTTTATTGATGATCTTAAGGCTACACACGGCCGGAATTTGTCCTCCGTGATCCTGTACGGATCAGCTGCAGCGGGGGATTTCGTGCCCCATCAGTCGGATTACAACATTCTGATCGCACTTCAGAAGATAACGCCTGAAGACCTTCGTAATGCTCACGCATGCATTAGGGAGTGGGCGCGGCTTGGAAATCCGATACCCGTATATTTTACGGTTTCGGAGCTAAAAAACGCCGGCGACGTATTTCCGATCGAGTTTCATCAAATGAGTGACGCCCGGAAAGTATTGTACGGCCCGGACGTACTGGCAGGTGTGGTAATTTCTGATATATTTCTCAGACATCAGGCCGAATACGAACTTAGAAGCAAGCTCATACAGCTTCGGAGACAGTACATTCCTGCATCGTCCTCAGTGGACGGGCTGAAGAAGCTGATGGCAGACAGTCTTCCCAGCTTTGCCGCCCTTTTTCGCGCGGTCCTTATTCTCAATGGGATGCATCCGCCGGCGACAAAACACGAGATCGTTGCGTTGATCGCTCAGCATCTGAAGATCGACGGGGCGACGTTTGAAAAAATATTTAATATTCGTGAGAATAATTTCACGGAGTTGCTGAATGAAAGATCGGCCAACGCGTTATTTGGCCAATACTTAGAACAGATCGAACAAGTAATAAATGCGGTAGATTCTGTCGGTAAGAGTCGATCCGAAGGAGAATGAAAATGAAGAGAGCGATTCTATTGTCAGTGGTGTTGGTGGCCGCATTTGGCCTGAGCGGCTGCAGCTATAATGATCTGAATGCGAAACAGCAAAACGTAAAGGCGAAGTGGTCCAATGTTGAAAGCGCCCTGCAGCGACGCGCCGATCTTATTCCTAATTTAGTCGAGACCGCTAAGATGGCCGGCGTCCAGGAGCAGGAAGTTTTCGGCCAGATCGCTGACGCTCGCTCACGCCTTCTCAACGCAACCAGTGCCGCTCCCGCCTCAGCTGATGGGGATAAGACTCCGGAACAAAAGCAGGCTGTGATCGAGGCAAATAACAGCTTTGGCGGGACGATTGGACGACTGTTGAGCCTACAGGAAAATTATCCTGTCCTCAGGTCTAACGAGGCGTTCATGAAGGTCCAGGATGAGCTTTCGGGCACAGAAAACCGGATAAATACGGCCCGCATTGACTACACCGAAGCGGTCGGGGCCTATAATACGCTGCGAAATTCATTCCCCGCCGTACTGACAGCCAGCCTCCTCGGTTTCAAGGAACAACCGTATTTTGAGGCCGAGGCCGGGGCAAGGTCGGCACCGAGTGTGGGCGACGCTAATTCGCTCAGACGGCCGGCGAACCCTTGATCAAAATCCTCGGGAATTGCACATAGAGCAATGGTCACAAGGCTTGTCAGGTTCAAACTGGCAAGCCTTTTCTTTATACCGGCCGTCGAAGATACTATCGGCTATGGCTTCGACGACATTGAGCTTATCCAGGCTCGGATGGCTGGGTAGCGGATCATGAAAAATAGGAGCCGCACTCGCACCCGCCGCTTCAAGCTTGCACAGTCGCTGGTCGATCTTCTCGATGGCCGCGAGAACGGCTGTGAGATCCGGCCCCTGTGTATCGGCCTCAAGCAGCTTTGCGATCTTCGCCGCTAGTTTCTTGATATCCTGCGTCACCGTTCCTCACTTAAAGTCGATGTCTTTGAGATCGAAGATGTAAGCTTGATCATTTCAACGCAGTCCTCATTTAACGAGACATGCTGGGTATCACTAAGAAACTCTCCCTCATGCAGGAGTAAGAGCCATAATTCCGTATCGAGGGCCTTTTCCAAAGCGATATACATTTCGGACGAAAATCCTCCATCTCGTCTCGAATGAAGTGCCGCCTTTACGTGCTTGGCAATAAACGTCCCTGACATAAGCAGTTGTCTGGACATTACATACTCGCGCTTTTCTTCCGATAAGAACTTGTATACCTTGACTATTCGCAGGGCGAATTTGATTGCCTTTTCGAGAACAATGCTGTTGTTCATTTAGATCTATTCAGTGGATAGTGACAAGTGGATAGTGAATAGTTCAGATCACTATCCACTAGTCACTAATCACTATCCACTGGAGAAAACTGACAACGCTATAGAAGGTCAACATAATCTACTACGCCAACTATGGCCGAGTCGATCGCTGCACCGGGCCGGCCTGTCGCAGCAGTTGATGCCGACCATCCCTCCTGTGCGATCACAACGATATCGCCCTCACCGGCGTTTACAGAATCGAGAGCAATGCACGTGTAATCCATATCTGCTCCTTCCGGCGTAACCTGCCGGCAAAGCATAACCCGTGTCCCTTCGTACCGCTGGTTTTTCTGAGTGGCGACTATGTTGCCGATGACGCGGGCAAGGAGCATAGGAGATTTTATCTATTTAAGATCAACCGATTTCGTTCGGTCCCCCGATGGATTGAAAACATGATCGTCGGAATCGATTATGCCCACGATCGTGCAATCGGTCGGTGTCTCATCCCGTTTGAAGGGAAACGACGCTTCTTTGCCTCGGCACCAGAATACTAACTCCCCTTCACCGGCGCCGACAGCGTCGAGGGCAACGGTCGGTTTTCCTTTGGGTCGTAAGTCGGCGTCGAGGGTCTGAACGATGAGAAACTTCCTTCCGTCAAGCGAGGCGTTTTTTACGCTTGATACTACCGTACCGATGACGCGAGCGATCTGCATTTACTTTTCCGCCGCAGTAAAATCGATCTCGTCAATAACGCCGATTATTGCCGAATCGACAGGGCAGTCCTTGTTCCCCTCAGCCATTCGGGCCGACGAGCCGCTGACCACAATGACTTTCTCGTGATATCCGGCGCCAACGGTATCGACTGAAACGATATAGCCGCTCTGGTCTGAGCCGTCCAGATCGATCGGCTTGACTATGAGCAGCTTTTTTCCATGGAGCCGTTCGTCTTTTTGGGTCGAAACTACTGTGCCTAAAATGCGAGCGATGATCATCTGAGCAGTCCCGCTATTTCATCACTACAGGCAGCGTTTCGTCGACACTTGAATGAGGACGAGGGATGACGTGCACCGAAACGAGCTCGCCGACGCGGCGTGCGGCAGCTGCCCCGGCGTCGGTAGCGGCCTTAACGGCAGCGACATCGCCACGCACTATCGCCGTCACGAACCCGGCCCCGATCTTTTCATATCCGATCAATTGGACATTGGCCGCTTTGACCATAGCGTCAGCTGCCTCGATCATGGCCACGAGGCCCTTACATTCGACCATTCCAAGTGCTTCCTGCATCTCGTTTTGCTCCCAAATACTATCAGTAATTAACTTTGGCTCGGTTAGTTTACCCCAACTTTGCCGCTTGGCTCAAAAGTTCGATCAACTCTTCACGGGTTAACGAGATCTTTTTACCATTTGTAGTGCTCTTCTCCGGATACGAGACATCAAGTTCGCAGCTGATTCCCGCTTCGTGCAGATATCCACACGCCTGGCACCGGGCATTAGTTTTTAGATAACCTGCCTTTTCGCGTATATTGATCAGTTTTTCTATGGCATCCTGCGGAAGGTCGATCGCTCCGCCGAGGGCTTTTGCCAGGATAGCGATCCTTGCCGTATGTTCGAGCGTCTCCAACCGGTCAAAAGCCTGCCAGAGGTCCTCTCCATAAGCGACCGCCCCATGATTGGCCATGAGCAAGGCATTATGATGAGCAACGTACGGCTTCATCGCCTCGGTGAGCTCATCGGTCGACGGAGTTCCGTAATCAGTTAGAGGCACGCACCCGAGTGTAAGTATTACCTCAGATAAGATCGGCTTATCGATCGCCATCCCTGCCACTGCGAAAGCCGTTCCATTCGGTGGATGAGCGTGACAGACCGCCTTTATATCCGGCCGCATCTTATAGATCAGCAGATGCATCGCCAGTTCAGACGAGGCCCGTTTGTCTGAGACGGCCTTTCCGTCCATATCGGTCACAGCCAGATCTGCTTCGGTCATTCGGCCCTTGCACATCATCGTAGGCGTAGCCAGAACACGGTCCTCAGATAAACGGATGCTTACATTGCCATCTGACGAAACAACATAGCTGCGGTCATATAGCAATTTGCCGATCTCAACGATCAGTTTCCGGGCCTCAGATTCGTCCATAAAAAAAGGAAACCACAGATTAACACATCGCTAAGCGTCGCGTTAACCTGTGGCCAAGACCTGTTCCGAAAACTCTACTTTGCCAATCGAGGCGCGGTCGGAGCCACGGGCACTGGCGGAACGTTGGAGAAAATGTCCTCTTTCAGTTCGAGAGTTTCGCCATGGCGCGGGTTATGCCAAGTGCTCTGGAGATTCTCCATCTCATTGCGAAGTCGGAGATTCTCGTTTCGCAGATGTTCATTTTCCATGCGGAGTTTTTTGATCTTGTGATATTTATGTCCGAAGCCGCGCTCATTGCTGCGAAAACGCGGAACAACGCTAACGAAAAAACTAGCTATGAAAATCCCTAGCGTAAAGGTCGCCAGAAACGGCAACATTCTCATCAAAAAACCCTTGGTACCCATTATTGCTATCAAACTCCCTAAAAAATAAAGCGGCGAATTCTGTCCGTCGCAGGATGCGCGTCAAATCCTATTTTATACCTTCGCGGGCAACTCGCAAAGATAAATTTTCGAATCATAGATCATTGCTTCAATTTGGTTGCCGATGGGTCCGCCGACGTTGCTCGCGGGATGGAATTCGCTTACAATCATCGTTTCAAGTGTGAAACATGATTGCCTACCTCTCGGGAAAACTCCTGGAAAAGCATGCGAATACGGCGATAGTCGATGTCGCCGGTGTCGGATACGAGGTCGCCATCCCGCTCTCGACGTTTTACGAACTCGGCGAGGTCGGATCGGATGTTAACCTTCGCATCTATACTCACGTCCGTGAGGACGCTATACAGTTATTCGGATTTAAGACCCGCCGTGAGCGCGATCTCTATCTAAAACTGATCTCGGTCCAGGGCGTTGGGGCAAAATCAGGCATCAGCATGCTCAGCGGGATGAGCTCCGACGAAATAATTGCCGCGATCCGGTCTAACGATCTGGCTAGACTCAAGTCGATTCCGGGCGTCGGCCTAAAAACAGCTGAGCGGCTAGTTATTGAGCTTCGTGACAAAGTCGGCGAACTGTCAGAGGCAGGTACGGGGCTGGACGCTGCATCGAGGACCATTCTTCCTAAAGATGCAGTATTCGAGGACGCCCTCTCTGCCCTGGTGAATCTCGGTTATCAAAAGAACGCCGCCGAAAAAGCCCTAAATCAGGCGGCAGCCGAGGGAACGGATATAACAGTCCAGAAACTCCTCCGCCGCGGTCTGCAGATACTCGCGAAATAACTGCCGGACATGCTCGAGATCATCCGAAAAATGCGCGGCGACTTTTTGACGCTGGACCGCCGGGCCGTTTTCGCACTAGTCTACATGGCAGTCGGATTGACATGCATTGCATATCTCAAGAATCCGGATTACCTGATTAGACTTCTCGCTGAAACTTCACTTGCGGACGTTGGCCGGAACGCGGTATTAACCGATGAGAACAACCTTCAAGGATTGATATGGTGGGTTTTTATCTCTGTATTTTTCTACTTCGTGCTGCCGGCGTTGATTGTCGCGTTCGTGCAAAAGCGAAGCCTCGGCGAAGTAGGCCTTTCTTTTTCGATCGAGCCCGGTTTTGTAAAGCTGCTCATAGCCTGTCTCGCCGTAATGTTGCCACTCGTTTACCTGATGTCGCTGACCGGCAGCTTTTCGGCAAAATACCCATTTCTGCAGATCTATAATGACCAGCCATATATCGGCTGGACGCTTCTAGTCTGGGAATTGGTATATTTCGCACAATTCTTCGGCCTTGAATTTTTCTTCCGCGGATTCCTGCTTCATAGCCTCAAGCCGGCTCTTGGGCTTTACTCGATATTCGTAATGACCGTGCCGTACACAATGATCCACTTCGGCAAGCCGATGGCGGAGACATTCGCAGCCGTCTTCGCGGGAATATTCCTGGGATGGCTGAGCTATAAAAACGGCAATATTTGGCTGGGGCTCGTCCTCCACTGCGCGGTCGCGTTTTCGATGGATATTTTGGCGTTATGGAATAAGGGGCTATTATTTTAGACAAACTTTGTATGCAGAACGCAGACGTTATAGATATTCGAACCGACGGTATTACAGATATTGAGGCTCAACTCGACGTGACCCTTCGTCCAGCTCAATTATCTGAATACATCGGGCAGACGAAGGTAAAAGAGAATCTTCGGGTGTTTATGAAGGCTGCACTCAAGCGTCGCGAGGTGCTCGATCATATCCTGCTCACCGGCCCGCCGGGTGTGGGTAAGACGACGCTTTCGAATATCGTCGCCAATGAGATGGGAGCCTCGCTGAAGTCTACCGCCGGGCCGATCATCGAAAAGGCGGGCGACCTGGCGGCGATATTGACGAATCTCGACGAAGGCGATGTGCTCTTTATTGACGAGATCCACCGCCTCAATCCCGCGATCGAAGAGATCCTGTACCCCGCGATGGAGGATTACAACATCGACATAATGATCGGCCAGGGTACGGCGGCTCGATCGATAAAACTTGAACTGCCAAAATTCACTCTGGTCGGAGCGACGACGCGGCCGGGACTGATCACAGCTCCGCTCCGCGGTCGGTTCGGGATCATTTTTCACCTCGATTTCTACGAGGTAAAAGACCTGCAGACGATCTGCGAGCGATCGGCAAAAATACTCGGTGTGACCATCGACAGCGAAGGTTCGCACGAGATCGCTCGGCGTGGCCGCGGGACGCCTCGTATTGTTAATCGCCTGCTAAGACGTGTTCGGGACTTTGCGGAAGTTGACCACGAAGGAGTGATCACGCATCACGTTGCTTGCGATGCCCTCGACCGGATGGAGGTCGACAGCTACGGCCTGGACGAACGAGACACCAAGCTCCTAAAGACGATCATCGAGAAATTCGATGGCGGGCCCGTCGGTCTCGGAACCATCTCCGCCGCCATTCACGAAGAGAAGGACTCTATCGAAGAGATCATCGAGCCATATCTGCTTCAGATCGGCTTCTTAAACCGCACCCCCCGCGGCCGAATGGCCACACGCCTCGCATATTCGCACTTTGGCCTTGACACGCTTATGCGTGGAGATAGAGCCCCACTTCTTTTCGGCGAGTAGCCCGCATAGAACATTTCTACCTTGGTCTTCCAGTTTAGATGAAGGTCTCAGGCGTGCTGCTTCCGCGAACCTGCATTGACGAATCTCGGCTTGGTTGAAAAGGTGGGAGGGTCAAGGACTGCATGCTGCACTCGGATCGACCGATACTCCGTTCGCGCATGGCGGTAACAATAAGATAGCTGGACCCAAAAATGCCGCAATAGATCAAGACGGCATTTCGATCTCTGCCGTCAACTGTACTAATGCCGTGATGTCGAGAGTTCCTGGTGCTATCGGAGTTTCAACGGCCGCGGTTCTCGCGAATGAATCCTGCTGCGCGTACGGCAGGGGTCTCGGGGTAGTACCGGCTTCATTTACCGATACGATCCGAACAACGCGTCCGCCCAGGGTTTGAGCCAGAGTATTGGCCTTAGCCATCGCAACCCGAGTTGATTCAGCTAGGGCCTGCCCTCGGGCCTCACGGTCCTGACGGAGAGTGAAATTGACTCCCTCGATGTTGTTGGCCCCGACCTTCGCCGAAGCATCTATCACCGGTCCGACCCGCGACAGGTCGTTCATGGTTACGTTAATACTGTTTCGCGCTTCATAGCCGGTAATGGCCGGCGGTTCGTTCTGTTTATAAACCCGCTGCGGGACGAGGAGATAACCACCCGTCTTTATTTCGGCGCCAGCTCCTGCAACGCCCTTCACAGCCGCAAGTACGGCAGCGGTTCGTGCCGCATTCGCCTGTTGGGCCCCTACGGCACTCGAATCTTGTGTGACGACGGATATTGTCACGGTCGCGGTGTCAGGTTGGACACTCAGCCTGGAGTCACCGGTAACCGTTACGAGCGTTACCCGCTTTACCGAATTTGAATTGGGTACGGGCTCGAGCCTTGCCGCCTCGAAGGGGACGCCTTCCTGATAAATAGTAACGACATCGCGCTTTATTACGCCGGACGCGGTGACCCTCGTGCCGTCTCGAAACCACGGTTCTCCGGTAAACTTTGCTGCATTAAGCAATAAATATTTTTCGTTCTTGTCGACTATCAACCAGCCGCCCGCTTCGGCCGTCGGGGTCAGGGCTCCGGTGATTGTTTTCTGTTGGGCTTTCGCGATGGCGGACAAAAATATAGCGACCGCAAAAGCCGCTAATGTGAGGATTATTTTTTTCTGCATAACTTCGCTCCTGGCATCCGGATGAATTAGGAGTTATCCGAATCATTCTTACCAATTGTAATCGATACATCCTCGTGGGTCGGTCTGCAAACGGACACTTTTGTCGCGACGATACATATATAGTAAAGACAGGCGATAGTTGCTCAGATCGGAGCTCGCTGGCAGTCTCTTATGGACTTTTTATTCGAGGCTTTTTCATTCGACCTACGCCAAACGGCAGTAGATCTATTGCGTATCGGCCTAGCTTTTCTCCTCGCTATCCCGATCGGATGGGAAAGGCACGAATCACAGCGAAGCCTGGGTTTGCGCACATTTCCGATCGTAGCAATGGGGGCATGCGGATTCATGCTGATCGCCAAAAACCTGCCGGGAGCCGACGCCGAATCTCAGGCGAGATTGATACAGGGACTGATCGGCGGTATCGGTTTCATTGGCGGAGGGGCGATCCTCAAACACGGCACGAACGTCCGCGGCCTCGCGACCGCCGCGAGCATCTGGTGTACCGGCGCGATCGGTGCCGCCGTGGCATTCGAAAGAGAAGAGATTGCGGTGATCTTGAGCGTGGTGATGTTTATTACCCTTCGGCTGCTAACACCGGTGGTGGAGCACGGGGATGATGGGGAAAAAACTGCAAAAGACGACTGATCGGGATAGGATTTGGTCCGGCCATGCGCAGACTCAGCTAAAGGCAGAACTGCTATTCGAATTTCTCCTTAAACTTTTGAAATTGTTCCAAGGTGCCGAGAACCGTAAGTCGGGCGCCGCCGGGAAGCGTAGTCCCGGGTTGGGGGTTGGCGTCCACCTCATTCTCCGTCCGGATCGCCAGCACGAGCAGTCCCGTATCTTGGCCGATGCCGCTATCGGCGAGTGACTGGCCTGAGATCTTCGGCGGCACTCTAACGTGAAATAGTTCGACGCCCTCGCCGATAACGACCGGATCCCGGCCCTGGACGAGCGAAACCACCGATTCCGCCCCGAGCGGAGCATAACTCAATACAAAGTCGGCTCCGGCCCTATGAATGGCCTCCAGGTTCCGTTCGTGAGTGATCCTGCTAACGATGCGAATATCTGGATTAAGACGGCGGCAGTATATCGAAAGATAGATATTTACGGCATCACTGTTGGTCGACAAGATCACAAGCGATGCATCGCGAAGACCGCCTTTCATTAGCACCTCACGGTCAGCCGCATCGCCGATCGTAACCCGGTCGGCAACTTGCATGAGGCTCTCACGAAGTTCTTTCAGACAATCTACTATAAATACCGTTACGCCTTTTTGTTTGAGAGCTTTCGCGGCGGCACAGCCGACCTTTCCACCGCCAATGACAAGCACAGCCGCGTCCGCCGGTTCGGGTATTTCGGGAGTAAGCAAAGCCTCAAGCTTTTCAACCTGGTCGGGTGTGCCGATCGCGACCGGCACGCTAAGGTCCCCAAGAGTATGGTCAGGGTTCGCCGGTATTAAATGCCCGTGTTCCCATACACCAACCACGTTGACGCCCGTCAACTCGCGGATCTGGGAGTCGCGGATCCTCAACCCCTCAAATCGCGTGTTATGGATGGTAAATTCGACTACAAGCCAGTCTTCAAATGTCCGCACTACGCGAGCCCGTTCACCATTCACACTAATACGGTTTGCGAGGTGTTGGCCCAGGATCTGCTTTAAGGGAAGGACGTGGTTTGCTCCGCTAAGCTCCAGTATGTCGATAGAATCTTCGTTAGCGACCACAGCCGCGATCGGTACACCCGGGGCGATCTCTCGGACCGTAAGAGTGACGTTCGTATTCGTTGTGTCGCCGGCATTTGCAAAGACCATTCGCGCGGCCCGGACGTTCATTTTTTCATAGGTGGCAACGCTATCTATCTCACCCTGGATCACCGAAATTCCATCGTCATTGAGCTGCGCGGCTTTGGCTGAATCGGCTTCGATCACAAAATAGGGTATCCGGGTATGGACGAGCCGTTTGATGAGGTTCGGCGCGATCGAGTCGTATCGGCAAATAATTAGATGGCCTGTTGTTCCAGGCGGAACGCTGCGGGGGCATTGCGTGTGGATCTGAGCCTCAAGCCAAGGGGCGTAAAAGAACCGGATAAACGCAAACGGGAGCATAATCAGCAGCAGCACGATCCCGGTCAGCAGCACAACGATCGTGAATATTCGGCCGATGTCGCTCTCGAACGTAATGTCGCCGAATCCGAGAGTGCTCATCACCGTCAGCGTCCAGTAAAGCCCCGTGACCCATGAGAAGTAACGCCCTTCCGCAAAGAGCATTATCACGTGGAAAAGTATGGCGAAAATGGTGATCACGCCGAGCACGAAAAGTACATACTTGAGAAGCGCATTTATATTGCGGCGCATCTGTCCCTGATTAAGGATGTACGTTAATTGCGTGCTTAAGAATTTCATTACTTGCGCAAGTCTTCGCTTTACCGAATATAACAATAAACCACCCGCTCCCGCAGGTGGCTGGTTCTTGCCTAAAGGATCATTAGTTGCGGATCTATCTTTCGCGGTCCCGCTGAGATTGGCCCGGAAGAGGTTCGAGAAGTTTCGTTGTTTCGTCCGTTACACTGCCCGGAGAACTAAACGAGGAGGCAGTCGACGTGTTCAACTCTCTTTGAGGTAGATGGCCGTGGAGTTCTCCGGTTTCGCCACCGCCGACTCCCCTGGGAGCGCGATTATGAACCTTGTAACCGAGATAAAAATTTATGACTTGATAAACGGTAACAAGGATGCAGCAAATAGCCGCCAGGAAGAGCATGCCGATGTTGCCGGGGTCGGATATCACCGATACGATAACGCCGAAGGCTGTCAGGGAAAGGCCGGCGCTGATCGCCTCCAGGATACGGATTCTCCGGATCTTCTCTTCCGGAGAATGCATTCTAAGCATACCGCGCGATGCTTTCGGATTCGGCAGCCATTCCCCACAACGTTTACAATACGATTCGACAGCTTGATCCCCTGCCCCGCAGTTAGCGCAGAAAACGATTTTTCCTTTCATTTAGACACCTTAGTGGATCAATCGTCGTCTTCCTCCATGGCAAGCAGCGATGCGCTGGTGACGAGGTCGTCCTCGCCGGTGCGAATGAGCATGACGCCTTGGGCGCTTCGTCCCGTCTCGCGTATTTTGTCGACACCGAGGCGGATCAATTTCGCTTGCTGGGTAATGATCATGATCTCGCTGTCATCCTCGACAGGAAACGCTGCGACGACCTTGCCGGTTTTTTCGGTGGTCTTCATATTGATCACGCCGATGCCGCCGCGTTTTGTCAGCCGATAGCTGCCTACCGTTGTCTGCTTGCCGAATCCTTTTTCCGATACCGAAAGGACCTTCTGCGTTCCTTCGGGCGATACCGCGCATACCGAGACAACAAAATCCCCTGATCGTAGGTTTACCCCACGAACACCACGGGCGACTCGTCCCATTGGTCTGACGTCGGACTCGTTGAACTTCACTGCCATACCGTCGTGTGTGGCGATAAAGATCTGGCACTTGCCGTCTGTGCGGATGATATCCAGCAGCTCGTCTCCTTCATCGATATTGATGGCGTTAATGCCGGAAGCGCGGATATTCTGGTAATCAGCCAGCGATGATTTCTTGATCACGCCCTGGCGGGTGACCATCGTGAGATAGATTTCCTCACTAAAATCGCGCACCGGCATAACGGCAACCAGTTTGCGTTCACTCGATAGCTGGACAAGGTTAACCACGGCCTTCCCGCGGGCCGAAGTATCTCCCTCCGGTATCTCGTGGACCTTCATCTTGAAGACTTGGCCGTTGTCCGTAAAGATCATCAGGAACGCATGGGTCGACGCGATAAACAGGTGCTCGACAAAATCGTCATTTTTCGCTTTTGCCCCCAAACGGCCCTTGCCGCCGCGTCCCTGGCGCGTGTAGGCGGTTACCGGCGTTCGCTTAATGTATCCCGCGTTAGTAACCGTGATCGCAACGTCCTCGTCGGGGATCAGATCCTCAATGTTGAATTCGGCATCGGCATCGACAATGACGGTCCGGCGTGCATCGCCAAACTGCCGCTTGACCTCGGTCAACTCGTCAACGATCACCTGCCTAAGGACACTTTCGTTTTGAAGAATATTCTCTAGCTCGGAAATGTACTTGATGATCTCTGCATATTCGTCGAGTATCTTCTGCCGCTCAAGAGCCGATAGGCGACGTAACTGAAGATCGAGGATCGCCTGTGCCTGTATATCCGAAAACTCCAGGCTCGCGATGACCTTGTTGAGCTCCTTTACGAACTGCTCCTTGGATTTATCGCCCGTTACGCCCCGCCACTTGTCGATCTCCCCCGCGGTGGTGAGATTTGCAGTCAGCCACTGTCTTGCTTCGTCGACAGACCGCGAATTGCGGATGAGCGGGATAATATAATCGAGAGCGTCAATAGCCTTATTCAAGCCCTCTAAAATATGTGCGCGGGCTTGTGCCTTCCGCAGGTCAAACTCTGTCCGGCGGCGGACGACCTCACGTCGAAATTCAACAAACGCTTCGAGCATTTGCTTAAGAGTGAGGATCTTCGGCTGACCATCGACGATCGCGATGTTTATAATGCCGAACGACGACTGCATCGGCGTCAGCTTATAAAGCTTGTTGAGAATTACCTGTGGAATTGCATCTCGTTTTAGTTCGATGACGATGCGCATTCCCTCGCGATTCGATTCGTCACGGATCTCGGAAATGCCGTCAAGTCGTTTTTCATGAACAAGCTCGGCGATCTTTTCGATCAAACGGGCCTTGTTTACCTGATATGGCAATTCCGTGACGACAACTGCATCGCGAACGCGGTCGCCGCGGCCGATCTCGTCGATCGCAGCCCGGGCCCGTACCTGGATAATGCCCCTTCCTTCTCGATAAGCGCGATGTATCTCTTCCCTGCCATAGATAAAACCGGCGGTCGGAAAATCCGGCCCGGGAACGATCTTAATAAGTTCTTCGACCGACAGGCCCGGATTCTTGATCAACTCGATGGTCGCTTCGAGGATCTCGGTCAGGTTATGCGGAGGGATCTTCGTTGCCATTCCGACCGCGATCCCTTCCGAACCGTTGACCAGCAGCAATGGGATGCGTGTGGGCAGGACCTTGGGCTCGGACAGCGACTCGTCGTAATTCGGCTGAAAATCGACAGTCTCCTTTTCAATATCATCGAGGACCTCGTTCGTTATCTTGGCAAGACGGACCTCGGTATATCGCATCGCTGCAGGATTGTCCCCGTCGATCGAGCCGAAATTCCCCTGGCCGTCGACGAGCATATAGCGCATCGAGAAATCCTGCGCCATGCGCACAACGGTATCGTACACAGCTGTATCACCGTGCGGATGATATTTGCCGATCGTGTCACCCACGACACGGGCCGATTTCTTATAGGGCTTGTTAAAGGTATTTCCAAGCTCGTTCATCGCCCATAGCACCCGGCGATGCACCGGTTTGAGGCCGTCACGGACGTCCGGCAGGGCACGGCCGATGATTACGGACATTGCGTAGTCGAGATACGAACGGCGCATCTCGTCTTCGATATTTATTTGATTTCGGTCAGAAAGAGAATCCATTGTAAAACGTTGTTGAAAAGGTTATAATGATCGGGTGGTTCCGGTTCGGACGCGTCCAGCAAGGAGTCCAAAATACTGGAAAAAACTGCTTCTTGTCTGTTTTATATTTTACAGGCTGGATGCCTGAATCGCAACATAGCAACATCCTCGTAAGTCCCCATTCTTCCAGAGTTTTCGAGACACACCCATGCTTTCTCAAATTTCAGAACCCGCCCGCGCGATCGACCGCGCGGCCCCCACGCCGGTAGTCGAAAAAGAGAACCGCCGTATACAGCGTATATCCCTGCCGCTTCCCGTGCGCGTCGAGGTCCGGATCGACGCAAAAGTAACCTGGAATGAAATTACAAGACTAAGTGACGTTTCGGCATTCGGGGCGGGCTTTAACCTGAAAAGGCCGATCAAGCGGGGCCGGATGGTGCTTATGACCATTCCGATGCCGAGACAGCTAAGATCGTTCGATTATAGCGAGCCTCAGTACAAGATCTGGGGCGTAGTCAGGCGATGCATGTCGATAAGCAAGAGATCGAGTTCTCCTGAATACTCGATCGGGGTCGCCTTCACGGGTAAAGGGCCGCCGAACGGCTATCTCCAGCATCCGTCGATGATCTACGATATTGCGCATAGGACCGACGGCGAGGGATTCTGGCATTTGGTCCCCGCCGACCTTCAGGCCGATGAGACCAACAAGCCGAACGATCATCGTAAGCAGACGAGGTTCTTCATTCCCGAGGCCCTTCGCCTTGAAAAGGTTGACGAGGCTGGAAACATTCTTGAGACAGAATCGACCGTAACGGAGAATATCAGCCTCGGCGGAGCCTCGGTTTTTACTACCATGAAGGCAGAGGCCGGTTCATTTGTACGCGTTATTAGCGACCGATTTGACGTCACGATACTCTCAGTCGTACGCGGCTCCCGCGCGGGAGCTGACGGCATCACGCGTCTGCACCTCGAATTTATCGACCGTTTTTTCCCGCTGGAGGGTATCGAATAAAATCCCAGCTCCCTTTTAATATGTCCACATTGAATGCAGTCGCCGCCGATCACAGGCGCGAATTAAGAGTCCCGACAGAATTGAGAGCCATCATCCAGGTTAGAGAGGGTGACGGTGAAGTGTGGAAAGAGATGGTTGACGTCTCGACCGTGTCCAGGAACGGCATCGGTTTCAGCATCTCACGAAGCTGCGTTGTGGGCCGACTGATCTCAATTGTGATGCCGATGCCGAGGGACCTGCGCGCTTATGACGTAGAGGATGAACTATATCCGGTGATGGGGATCGTCCAGTATTGCAATCAGGGGATGGTTGGCAGCACAAAAGTATTTCATGTCGGGGCGGGATTCATAGGCAAGAACATTCCCGAAAGTTTCAGGGCCAACCCGATCCAAAATTATCGGATCACCGGGATGAACAAAGAAGGCCTTTGGGAGGTTATCGAAGCGGGTCTCCGCTTTCAGAACCGCAAGAACCCCCGGTACTGGATCTCGATTCCGGTCACGATCGCCTTGATTCAAAAAGACGACAAGTCCCTCGTACGTGAAGAAACCTTCACGAGAAATCTTGGTGCGCGTGGGGTGTCAGTCGCGAGTTCCCTTGAGGCTAATGTCGGTGATAAGGTCAAGTTTGCCTGCAAAGGGCTCGATTTTTTCGCCATCGGCGTCGTTAGGAATGTAACGGCCGGCGAAGATCCTACGATCCATCTCGAGTTCCTCGAAGATGAATTTCCTATTAAAAAGGTGATACCGACTCAGGCCGTAGCGTAGATCTTAAGGCGTCGGCCGCGGGCTGGGCGGAGGGGCAGCGTGAACCCTGTTTTGCTGCCTTTGACGCATTAACTGCTGCAGTTTGCGCTGCTGGGCGGGGCTAAGATTCTTGAAATCGAATCCCTGTGGAAAAGGATTAAACCCCCTCATTTCGTATTGCTTGGCATTCGGCGGAACAGGGACCTTCGGATTCACCCGCATCATCGTAAGCTTTCCACTCTCATCCCGCTCCCTCAGGACAATGCCGCCCTTCGGTATATCCGGATCGTCAACGTGAAAATCGACAACGGTATCGGCAGTTTCCCTCTCTTTCGTATTGGTGCGATCAGCTGTCTTCGCATTTCTCGCAGTTGAGGCCTCGGATTTTGCTGCTGTACCTGCCGGGCGTTCCGGGCCCCGGGCCGGAGGCGCCGATGCCTGGGCCGCGTCGATGTTCTGATCAAGATCGAGCGAACTAACACCAGTGTCCGTAAACGAGCCCGAATCAACTTCTGAAACCGGCACGGTTTGAGAATCTACCGTTTCGGAATAACCGAAAACAGTCGGATCAGCCACGTAAACGGCCCCCGTGATCACTCCCGCTACGAGAAGGAGGGACAGGGCTCCAACGAAAAACGACATACTGCGACGCTCGCCGGCTGCAGCGGCCGCATAGGCCGGTTCGCTACTGGAAGTTTCACCCGATCCCGACGTCCTGACCGAGGTCAATAAAGATAGGTCCGAGGACACCGTCGGAATGACCTCTGTAGCAATGCCTGTCGAGGGCCGGCCGGCGGCATGGGTCTTATCGGACATCAGTTTTGTCGGCTGCGCCGAGAAATGCGTATCCGTTATCGTCCCCACCTCGGTCACTGCATCCGCAAAGTAGGCATACTTCGCATTATCGCGGAGCATTTCACGCATTTCTGCTGCCGTCGACGGTCTCTCGCTGGCATCGAGGTCCAAGGCCTTTTGCAGCACTCCCGCGACTCCGCGTGGGACCTCAGGGTTTACCGTGCTTGCCGGCACAAGAGGATCGCCCTTTTTGCTCAAGACGCTCATGGCCCGCGACAGCGCGTCCTCGGGGGCCGTATTCGTCAGAAGGTGATATAACGTTGCTGCCAGCGAGTAGAGATCACTGCGTGGGTCCGTGCCCGTTCCCTGGATCTGCTCCAGCGAGGCATAATTTCGCGAGTATCCGAATATGCTCTTGGCTGCCGTCAGATGCCCGGCGTCGGTCGGATTTCCCTTCGCAAGTCCAAAATCGAGTAGGATCATCTCGCCGCGGGAATTTATTTTCAGGTTCTGCGGTTTGATGTCCCGGTGAATGACAGGCATTACCTGATTGTGCAGATAGTCGAGAGCATCCAGTAGTTGATCGGCCCATTTCAGGACCTGTTCGACGGGAAACGGCTTACCCGAGCTCTCGAGCATGGCCGCGACATCCTCGCCGGGAATGTACTCCATCACGAGAAACTGGCCGTTCTGCTCTTCAAAATGATCGCTCACACGCGGCAGGGCCGAATGCTTCAGGCTGTTCAACAGCCGCGCCTCACGCTCGATCGCATTTCGGAAATTTTCGTCCGAAAAACATAGCGTTTCCTTTATCGCGACAGTGCTGTCAAAACGCTCGTCCTTCGCAATGTATACCGCACCCATACCACCCTGGCCGATCTGCCGGTCGATACGGTAACGCTGCTGTAAGAATGTGCCTGTTTCTATCATTCTGTCGGGCGTGAATTCCCGATAATAATACTATAAATTCGGCGAAAAGGTTCAAGATTATGAACCAACCGCTGGATGCTAAGACGCTTTTGATGCTTCCCCGGTCTCTAAAAGTTGCAGGTTTCCCTTGCCAGAGGTCTGGCGGGACCACCGTGTCAATTATCCATGTACTCCACATCACAATACCCGACCGCGGTAATAACAGGTAACCGTAACCAGGTTGTAATACTGAAGCCCCGATCTCAGACAGACTTGTTTCACACACACATATGTGTAATAATTCACACATGGCGACTAATCTTGCGATCGATGACAAACTTATTGAGGAAGCGAAACGCATTGGCCGGCACAAGACCAAGCGCGAAACGGTGACTGTTGCCCTCAGTGAGTATATCCAGAAACGTAGGCAGCACGACATGATCGAAATGTTTGGAAAAGTAGATATCGATCCGAATTATGATTATAAGGACCAGCGGCGACGGCGATGAACGTACTCGTGGATACCTCGATCTGGTCACTTGCGCTACGCCGAAATATAGTTCCGCCCACTAAGGAAGCTGATGAACTGACCGAGTTGATTCACGAGGGCCGGGTTACGATGATCGGGGCCGTCAGGCAGGAATTGCTTTCTGGTATCCGCGACGATAGGCAGTTCGACAAACTGCGCTCAAAGTTACGAGCTTTTCCGGATCTGGAACTCGACGAGGTTGACTACAAGGAAGCTGCGCTATGTTTTAACCGTTGCCGTGCAGGAGGTTTACAAGGCTCTAATACCGATTTTTTGATCTGTGCCGTTACGATTCGCAGACAGATGGCTCTTTATACGACTGATCAGGACTTTACGGGATTTGCAAAAGTTCTGGATCTTGAGCTCCACCAACCCAGAAGTAATAGAAATCGCGAATAACCGATCTATGGGGAGCTCCGTTCATCAGGTCCTCTAGTTTTCCGCTATTCTACTATCCATTTCTCGGTCATATCGCACCAAATCGCGAGTCCTCGCCATTTGCCGTATTTAGTGTAATGCCGCTCGATCTTTTTGTCGGGACACACTTTTTCGCTGTTGTGGTTCTTATAGAACTGCGATCTTAGCCATGAATCCAGCGCAAGGCCGTCGTAGCGCCCGACTAGCTTTAGCAGGTTCTCGGCTGCGTAATCACCAACGCCTTTAACCTTTTTCATTTCTTTCTTGAGTTCGGGAGTGGGAAGATCCGAATGGAGCCACTTCTCAGGATCAAGCCGTCCGGAGGCAACCGCTTCGGCAAGCTCAACGAAATACGGCGAGCGGTATCCGGCCCGGATCTCGTTGCGATAAAAGTCGGCATCGACTGAAGCCATTGCCTGAGGAGTCGGAAAGGCTGAACCGCTCGCGTGATCGGGTGGACCGGAACGGCCGATCTGTTCAACGCTCGTGCCCCCCGCCAACGCAACGGGTTCGGACAGGGGTGTCCCGAGTTTCTCGACGAGGTTCGAAACCATGCTCTTCGTAAGGCCCCAGGAACAGTTTGTCGTGCAGATCGTTTTGACGAGGTCCTCGAAAACTGTCGGCGACCGCAGCAGACGTCCGGCACGCCGCTCGCTCACCCATTTCAAACGCACGCTATCGGAGATAGTCGTATAGAATTCCGAGAGATCGTCATCGAGCCGCAGCATATGGCGTACGATCTTGTCCGTCTCGGCCGTTTTCGCCGCGAGATCGATCCTTACGCTTCCGCTGTCTTCGCTGATCACCGCCGCTACCGGACCCGCGTCCGTCGAAAAAACATAGCTTAGCCGCCAGTTCTCTTCGTCCAGAGCGAAAGGCATCAGCTCGCACCAACCGTGGCTGTAAACGGTCGCCCGGAAGCTAAAACTTTCAGGCACATCCAATAAGATCGTTGAATTCATTTGCGGTGTCGAGGCCTCGCCAAGAGTGCAATTTTACGCCATTTGTGCCAAATGGTACATTTTGTGACATTTGGTATTTTCACAACGCCAAAAATAGGCTAACGTACTCGCTGGGGAGGTTATGAATTGGTGCTTCTTGCTCGCCTTTCAACTTTGAACTTTGAACCTCGAACCCTGAATTGGCTGTCTTGAGGAAGAGCGGATAGTGAAAAAACATAAATTGTTGCAATGGCTGTAGTCTAAGGAATATACGACACGTTAATGTTTTTTTGCGCTAAAAAGCGAGACACGGGAGCTAAATACAATGTTATTTATAAGTTAAGTGTCTCGGTCAGTGGGCGAGACACACCGGGACAGTGCGGCAGTCGATTTCACGAAGAATCTATGTTTCGTCAATTTCTTCGACTGAAGAGCGGCTGAATGCGTCTAAGAAAAATGCGTCCGCAACGTGAAACACCACTCGCATTTTCTCAAAAATGGGACAAACGGAGTAAGTGTTGCGATAAAAAGTGTTAGCTGTCCCATTTGCTGTCCCACGTAGGACACGTTTCGAGAGAGAGGGCAGTGGACCGCGGAAAAAATAGCTTGTATTTTGCCGCAGATTCTTGTAATTTTTGAATGTACAACATTTTTAAACCGGCTTCACCTTCCTCATGCCCGGATCGTTTGTACGACAAAGACAGTCCTGCTTATCGTCATCGCCTTTCGGGAGGTAAATTTATGCGTAGTAAAAGATCGGGGAGGGCCCCTCGGGTTTTGATCTCGATAATAATGGTTGCCGTGCTGACCGCTGTCACGTCGGCACAGGATGACGGCGATCCGAATTCACCGACACCTGTTTTGCTGAGCGAGGCGAGATCGACGAGGGCCCTTGCGGTGCCGGCCAGAAGTGGGGCGCGTATCCAGCTATCTACGAGAATACCGAGCCGGCCCTTTGACTACGAGAGCAACGTGGTTCTCTTTCTGACAAACGTGTCTTTGATGAAAGGAGAGGGAGCAAATGCTTTCCGGGTATATGTCGAAGACGCCGGAGGCAAGAAGTACCGCTTCCCTGTCGTGGATATCAGGGCCCTCGACAAATCCGCAGCTTCCGATGCTGTCTTTGCATTAACCGTGACGCTGAAGGACGTGGCAGGTTTCTGGGCCCCGCCGGCCGACAGCGGAGATGTATTCATTGGCGTCACCTGGCGGGGCATGATCAGTAATCGCGTACTTCTCGGCATCGGCCGCATGGGCGAAGGCGTAAAGGAAGACCCGGACTCGGCCCCGACGCCGCCGGGCAAGCGTTACGGAGCGAGGTCAGCGGCCGGTGACCAGCTGGCGCAGAACAGCATTGGATATCAATGGTCGGGCGATCGCGTCCGGTTACTCCAACAAGCCACTTTTGGCCCGACGGCTGCACTTGATTCGAGACTTCGACGCGTGGGCATTCGAATGTGGTTGACTGAGCAGCTCGATGCGCAGTATCCGTCACCGTCGAACCCTTATCCGAACCATCCGCTGAAACCCGGCAACCCCCCATCCGATTGCGATAATAATCAAACGGTACCCGATGTCCCGGCAACCTGCGCCCGCGATACTTACTCGATGTATCAGCCGCAGATCTGGTTCATGAAAGAAGCACTTTATGGCAATGCTCAGCTTCGACACCGCGTCGCCTGGGCACTCGCACAGATCTGGGTAACATCGGGCACCGACATCCAGCAGGGCCGCCATATGGTCGAGTACCACAAGGTGCTCGCAAATAATGCATTTGGCAATTATCGAACGCTGATGGAGCAGATGACGCTCAACCCGACGATGGGGCAGTATCTGGATATGATGAGCAGCACTCGTAACAATCCGAACGAGAATTTCGCACGTGAGATCATGCAGCTTTTCACTATCGGGCTGTTCATGCTCAACCAGGACGGTACGTACCAGCTGGATGAAACGGGGAGCCCGATCCCGACATACGACCAGAATGTGGTCAACGACCTTACTAAGGTCCTCACCGGCTGGCGTGACTGTCGCGTACCTGCCTCATGTCCAAATATCGCTGTAAACACCGTGAACTATATCGATCCGATGATGCTGAACGCCGGTATTACAAATGCGGGCAGCAACCTCCACGACCTGACAGCGAAAACACTACTTAGCTATCTTGGCTCGACAACGACGAATATCCCTGTGTGCCCTACATCCGGAGCGAGTAACTGTACGACAACAGGCGGCAACACAAACGCTCAGGCACTGGCGAATATCGCAACGTACGCGAACAACTCGATGGACCAGGCACTGGATAACATTTTTCACCATCCGAACGTCGGTCCTTTTATCAGCAAGATACTGATCCAGCATCTAGTAACCAGCGATCCGACGCCTGCATACGTTGGACGTGTGGCAGGAGTTTTTAACAACAACGGGCTTGGCGAGCGAGGCGACATGAAAGCAGTTGTGAGGGCCATCTTGCTCGACCCGGAGGCCCGCGGTGAGGTAAAGACCGATCCGAATTTTGGTAAGCTGCGTGAACCGGTCCTGCTGGCCACCAACCTTCTCAGGCAGTTCAATGTTCGGTCGGCGGATGGGCTATCGCAGAGTGACGGCTATTTTATAGCCCGTGGAGAATTTACCGGCATGGGCCAGATACCGTTCATGTCCCCGACCGTCTTTAATTTCTACCCGCCGTCGTATGTCATTCCGGGAACTGCAATGCTCGGCCCGGAGTTTGCGATCATGACCACCGGAACTGCAATTCAGAGAACGAATTTCGTTAACCGGTTCGTGTTTACATCGATACCGGTGGCAGTATCGGTTCCGAATACGCCCAATGGAACATCTTTGGACTTCAACGATCTGCAAGCTATCTCAACGGCCGATCTGACAGGGAGTGCCCTCGTTGACGAAGTCGGCCGCCGAATGCTTCACGGTACGATGTCCTCACAAATGAGATCGACACTATTGACCGCCGTGACAAGCTTCACATCCGGAACGGACATGCATCTTAACAGGGTCAGGCAGGCAGTGTATCTGATCGCCACATCCTCACAATATCAGGTGCAGAGGTAACGCTTATGAAAGAATCTAGACGCGATTTTTTGAAGAAGTCCGGAGGGTGTGCCCTCGGAATGGTTTCCCTTGCCACCCAGATGCATCATCTCGGCACTATGAGTGCGATGGCCCAGCGGGTCGTCGATAGTCACTTGGCCGCTGCGGACGGTTATAAGGCACTGGTCTTGCTTTTTTGGGCAGGCGGAAATGATAGCAATAACATGGTCATTCCTAACCATAGTGATAACACGATCAGCAACTATTCTGTCTATAATTCGTCGCGCAGCACACAGGGATTATCGATCGCCCAAAATACTCTTCTTCCGATATCTGTACCCCGTCTCGGGGGCCTGACTTACGGCCTGCATCCGAGCCTCGGCCCCGGAGCCACCGGTGCGATCAATAATGGTATTCACGAATTGTATGGACAGGGCAAACTCGCCGTCGTAGCCAACGTTGGTACCCTGGTGCGCCCATTAACAAAATCTCAATTTCAAAGCTCGGCCTTCAAGAAGCCGTCACAGCTTTTTTCACACTTTGACCAGGTTTCACAGAATCAGTCAAGCGTTTCCAATACAGATTCATTTACCGGGTGGGGTGGCAGAATCTCTGACCGAATGACAGAATCGCAGAACCCCGGGGGACTCATTCCGATGATCACCTCAATCGCGGGCGCCCAGATATTCACGGTTGGGCAGAATAGCTTACCCCTCGCTATAGCGGATTCAGGGACGTCCCTCGCCGGGGTGTTGAACCCTGCCGGCCTTGGAACCTCTCCCAGTTCAACGTTAGCGCGACTCAACGCATTCAATGCGCTGCGTGCTCAGGATCTGTCTTCGAACTACGTTGCCGCCGCCAGCCACGTCACGGATCTCGCCATGCAGGCCAACAGCGCTCTGCAGACCTCCGATGATACAACAGTGACCTTCCCAAACACGAGTATCGGTCGCCAGATGCGGCAGGTGGCGAGACTTATTAAGAATAGGACCGATCTGTCGGTAACGCGACAGATCTTCTATGTCCAGATTGGAGGGTTTGACACTCACAGCAATCAACTTCCGCAGCAGGTCACCCTCTTTGGCCAGTTCAGCCAGGCGATGCGATCGTTCTACGATGAAATGATCGCCCAAGGCGCCAGCAACGACGTTACGACATTCACGCTTTCAGATTTCGGGCGAACGATGAACCCGGCAGGCTCCGGTGGGGCCGTCGGTTCAGATCACGGATGGGGCAATCACATGTTCGTCATGGGCGGCTCAGTGAATGGCGGCGATTTTTACGGAAGCCTGCGGCCGGACGGGACGGGATCCTATTTTCCGACGTTGACGCTCGGCGGGTTGGACGACACTGATTCCGGAAATTCACCCCGGGGCAGATGGATACCCACGACATCCGTCGACCAGTACGCGGTCGCGCTCGCGAGGTGGTTCGGCCTGCCGCCTGAAGACGAATTAGCCGTATTCCCGAATCTGGCCGCGTTTCCCGGTACGTATTCGCAGCTTGGTTTCCTGACTTAAGTGCCCTGCAATGCGAAATCTTGAACTTTGACTGCGTTGAACATACACTTGTTTTAACGCAGTGAACCTTCCAAACTACATCACTATCGGCCGGATAGTATTCGTTCCTCTGCTCGTCGTCGTGCTTTTGACACCAGTAGCGGAACGTTGGTTAGGCATGAGCGGCTACGTGCTGGCGATCATTATCTTCCTGGTCGCCGCATTGTCGGACATCGTTGACGGACGACTGGCCCGCAGCCGTAATCAGGTTTCGACGCTGGGAAAATTTCTGGATCCGATTGCGGACAAGCTGCTAATATCCGCCGCCCTGATCGTTCTCGTCGAAAAACATCTAGCACCGTCCTGGGCTGTGGTAGTGATAATCGGCCGCGAGTTCATAATTACGGGATTGCGGTCGGTCGCTGCCACTGAGGGAGTTATCATGCAGGCGCAAAATCTGGGCAAGCTGAAGATGTGGGCTCAGTGCGTAGCAGTCGTCTCCCTCTTGATCGCGGCGGCCAACGGGCTTCCGCCCGTTTCGAATTTTGGGTTAGACTACCCCGCTGCATTCTGGGAAGTGCCGGAGGTCAAAACTGCATTCTCGAACATAATGTTGTTTTCACTCACTTCGAACGACTGGAAGGTCTTCGGATACCTGGTTGGCCGGAGTGCCTTATGGGTTGCAGTAATTATGTCGATTTGGTCTATGTACGGTTACTTCACATATTTCTTTTCAGAGAGAAAACGGCACGTTGCTTCTACGATAGATGGGCCGCTCGCATAAAAATGACGGAGGTTATTGAACCTCCGTCGCTAGATGATCTCTGACAATTACTTGACCTACTGTATCTCTACCCAATCGCCGGTATGAATTTCCTGTCCGTTTCGGGTAATGACGATCGTTGCCGTTTTCTCCTTTACATTTATCACAACCGCCTCGCCGACAACCTTTCGCAAATTCGAAGGCCGGCCGGATTTCGCACGTGCAGTTGTGACCTCTTTACCCTCGGCTCGTTCACCCTCCTTCCGCGGGGCTTGATTCGAGAATCGGCCACCTTTGTAAGCATCACTCTCAAAGCCATAATCCCTTCCAGTGACCGTTTCATTTTCGGGTTTCTTAAATAGATTTCCCTTTCCCAACGGCCGAAACACGGTTAAGCGATCGCCAAGGCGTAGGTTATTGTCAGCACCCAGATCGACATATGCCACATAATTTTTTGCAAGAGTCTCGGCTCCGTCGCGAGCCATCAATATACGGCCCGTCGCTTTGCCAGACGGATCTCCAAAGCGATCAAGCGGAGGCCGCACCTCAAATGCAGGACTGGTCCTGGCGGGAACCAACTGAACGAGGTCGCCAAGCAGGATAGAGTCGCACGACGTTTTGACCCTTACTACCGAAACCTCTCCTTTCACATCCACTACTTCGAGGGCCCCTACTTCTTGAACGTAAAACCCGAGTCCGCCTTTGTCCGACCATTTGCTCTTGAACTGTGCCCGTGGCCGAACTACAGAAAATGTATCGCCAATACTTACGCCCTTATTTTGGCCCATGTTGATGTATAGAAAATCGTTCTGGGCATAATTATACTTGTCGGCTTCGTCCTGCGCTCCGATGATCTTGTTAGCTGTACTAATGGCGTTATGCTGAATAAAACCTGCGCAATAAAGGTTATTGGCACCCACAAGGTCTGACTGCTTTCGGGGAGTCTGGAGGATCGGTAACGGCGTCGGCTGCGAGGCCTGAGGCAGTCCGGTACCAGCGGCCACTAAAATAATGGAAAAAAGCACGGCAATACGCGTTGATTTTTGAGAACTCACTATAAATCTCCTTGAAAGCGAATTGTTTCAGTCGATGAGCGGGGAATGCTTGAGGCACCGAAGACAAGACTGATACCCGAAACGGGCTCTTTACTATTGTAAGCTCTCAAGAATGGTTGGTCAACAAGTTTTTACACGCTGGGTAGGGCTTCCAGTTTGCGGAGTAAAAGACCAATTTGGTAGTATCTTCGTTTGCGGCGAAACACCCACTCGCCATTTTAGCCGGTGTAGCTCAGCTGGTAGAGCAGTTGATTTGTAATCATCAGGTCGTAGGTTCAAGTCCTATCACCGGCTCCAATAGAATCAATACTTTACGGCACGCCCTCTGCGTGCCCTTTTTGTTGCGTTGCAAATACGTTGCAAAGATTAGTCCCTAATAACGGCCTCTTTTTCGCGATTTCTTTCCTTTATTACTGCCGGCTGTCTCCTGTGATGCGTTAGCGAATTGCTTCGACAGCCAGGCGTCTACATCACGACGCGGCTGGCTATAACGCTCCTGGGCTGTCCGAATAAGAACAATCTTTTTCTGCGAATCCTCATTATTCCTCAAAGGTGGGAACACCATGACCCGGCGGGCTTGCTGATGCGTAAGAGACGAGCGTCCAGGCGTTTGCATGAGCGTTTGTAAATAGATCTCATAATCGGGAAGCGTTTCGAGCTGATTGGCGGTAACGTCGGAGGCAAATTCCCTTGCGAGGATCAACGCATCGTCCGCACTTACGCGGAAACTTCCGATGGTTCCGCAATTGCCAAAGATAGCTGGCACGATCTCGTCATTGCTTCGCCGGAGCTGGGCAAGCGTCTGCGTGGCCACGGTGAGCGATAGTCGATACTTACGCGCCTCGGCAAGAATCGCTGAAAGGTTGATGCCGTGCGTGAAATTGTGCACCTCGTCGATATAGAAGAAGTGGGGCACGCGGGCGTCCTCAGACAAGTCTTGGCGCGACAGCGAAGCCAGATACAGCTTTGTGGTTATCATTGAACCAAGTAGAGAGGCGATATCCTCGCCTAAAGCTCCCTTGCTGAGGTCGCAGAGGAGAAGCTTTCGGCCATCCATTACTTCGCGGAGATTGAAGCTGCTCCGTGGCTGGCCGATCACCGTGCGGAGGAGGGGATTGGTCGCGAACGCGGAAACCTTGTTCAGGAGGGGAGCGCTCGCCTTCGCGCGCTGGTCGTCGTCCCAGGTATGCTCGTACGTCCGATAGAACGTCTGCAAGACGGGATCGTTCGTCCTGGTGAATATCTTTTCCCGGAATTCCGGGTCCGTGATGATCCGCAGCACGTCGAGCAACGTCGTCGGCTCGTCCTGGCTGACGAGGGCAAAGCAGAAGTTGGTCAACAGGTATTCGGTCTGCGGTCCCCAGGCGTTCGGCCAGAGGGTCTTGAACGTGCTGACGATCGAGGAGACGACCAGGGGCCGGTATTCGACGGGCACCCGGTCGAGCACGTTGACGCTTGAGACGCGCTCCGTGTCCGCTGGCCGGAAATAGATCACGTCGTTGGTCCGGGAGCGGGGGATATGCTCCAGGATCTCGTCGATGAGCTGGCCGTGCGGGTCTATGACCGTCACTCCGGCGCCCTGCCACACGTCCCAGAGGATCATGTTGCGAAGCAGATTGGTCTTCCCGACGCCGCTCTTGCCGAACAGGGCCGTGTGGCGGGTCCGCGTCTCGGGGATGAGGTAGGTGAGCTCCTCCTGGCCCTTGGCGTGGAGGCGGGTGCCGATGGGGAGGGGGTGCATGAGGCATAAATATACACCTGGTCGCCCGGCCTGCCACTGGCGCTGTCTCGTAGTCGCGAGTTGGTTCGCTTACTGCGTCGCGTTATAGATCGCCTGGATCTCTGCGGCAGAGAGGGCACGGCTATAAACGCGCACATCGTCAATTCGCCCGTTAAAGTTATAGCCATTAGTATCTCGCCCTATCTTTAGTGGCAGCGAGTTGCTGACAGGGTGATTGGTTGCCGTGGCAGCAGAATAAGCACCGTTTAAGCCATAAAACACCTTACCGGTCGCGGCATCATAACCCCATACCGCATGAACCCATGTCCCTAGCGGAATAGCGGGACTGAAAGGATGATAATACTGTGCGTCGCCGCCCCACCATAAGCCAATTTCATTAGTTGCCGTCACAAAAGCCCTGAAGTTATCCGCGCTAGCGCCGCTCCCTTTGCCGACTGCAACTTGATAAGCTCCACCAGCCGTATTGATATAGGCTGAAATCGTATATGACCCAGATCCAAAATTCAGATTTGCAGCGTCTGGTACGTTTACATGAGTAACGCCCCCAAAGCTTAAACATGTTCCCTGCTTACAGTTTCCCGCACTCTGCCACGCCGCTCCGCTTAGTGTCCCGGTGTTGCTATAGCCGCTTAAGTCCTGCGTTACTATCCCGCTTCCCTCGTCGAACGGCCAGTATCCCACAAGCCCCATGTCGCCGCGGATGTTCGGCGTCGTCCCGAGTCGCGATCCGACGCGCATCACGTGAGGCGAGCCTGGCGCGATCACGCGCTTAGCCGCCTCCAGTTGCGCCGTCAGCTCCCAGCTCCCGCCGGGGTTGTACGTGTAGTACTGCCCGGTGCTCGTCGTGTTCACCGGGTCCACGGGAAGCCGGGAGAGCGGGCTGCCCGAGGAGATCTGCGTGAGGTTCACCGGCACCCACCCCGTGCCGTCCACCTTCGTGAGCGAGGTGCTGGCCACGCAGGCGTACGAATAGCCGCCGGGAAGCGTCGGCAGCCCCAGGTTGGCGCAGGTGGACGAGCTGTCCGGGATGGAGACGTACACCGTCGAGGTGGACCCGAACGACGCCCCCTGCACCTCGGTCTCCACGATGGCCAGAGCCTTGTTCAGCGAGGCGAGGTCCGCGGTCCGGTTGGAATCCCGCGCCTGCCTCAGGAGCTCCACGGGATTGAGCGTGACGACCACCGTGACCGCCAGGACCGTCACGACGGCGATGACCACCAGGAGCTCGATGAGGGTGAAGCCTTTCCGCATGGGGAGTGGCGTCATTCTACCGTATTCAAGGCCCGTATGACCGAAGTCCTCCCGATGTCCAGCCTCCTGGCTATCTCCGAGTTGCTCAGCCCCTTCTTTTTAAGTTTCTTGATCTCGCTGGTTTTGAGCGATGCGGTCGCAGGGCGACCGTGTGCGATCCCCTTGGACCTGGAATGTGCTATGCCCGCTTTGACCCGTTGGCGCAGGATATCCCGCTCGAATTCAGCGAACACGGCAAGCATCCCGGAAAGAGCCTTACCCGCAGGGGTGGTGAGGTCGAAGGCTTCTGTCAGGGAAACGAAGCCGACCCCGGTATCGGTCAATTCTCGAATCGTGCCGATAAGATCCGAGACGGAACGTCCCCAGCGGTCGAGTCGCCAGACTATGATCACATCGACCTGGCGGCGGCGGGCGTCTTTTAATAGCTCCTCTCGCTTCGTCCTGATCTTCGCGCCTGAGCCGACTTCCTGGATCTCGTACTTGATCTTCCAGCTACGCTTCTTGGCGTACTCGCGCATCGCCTTCATCTGCATGGGAAGCGTTTGCTGATCGTGGGTTGAGACTCGGGCGTAGAGTGCGGCGTGCATGGGTGTCCAAAAACCTTTCAGAAATGATCGGTTTATGAGGCTGGTTTTGTTGGGTGAATGGAGCATACCTGAGGCTGTCCGAAAACAGTAGTTATTGGACACGCGTTAAAAGCTGCGCTAGGGTTTCGAGGTGAAGAACACCACCAAAGTCTTAGAAGCGGAAAGCCCTTCGCGGATAACTCACGAGGAGGGGAGTGAGGAGGCGTGGATTTGCGTTTGCGGCAACACTCCGGCCGATGACGGTTTTTATCCTTGCGATAGTGACGGTAATGAAATGGAGCCGATCATCGGGAGTAATTGAGAAAACCTTTATGTGTGCGCCGATTGTGGAAGAATAATCGATATGCACACGCTTGAAATAAAAGGACAGAATTTGAATCCGCGATTTTTATACTAGAGCGTTCGACTGACCCGAAGCGAGCATCCTTACGGATAAATCATCAGTGCGTCTCCCACGCGGTGTTAAAGGCGAAGTGGAAATAAAAAAAGTAGGCTTTCGCCTACTCACCGCGTTCCTTTCGGAACACCGAAAGCACCTCCGTAAAGGTTCCCTGCTTAAAATACAGATCTCGTTCAACGGTTAAACCCTGAACACTGACGCTCTGCAACTCATTCAAAGAAAAATAGCCCCATTCGTCGAAGTCACCAATGACATATCCAAAGAATCTAAAATCGTCGCTGTCTGGCTCGCCTTCCGTGACAAACCACGTCCAGTTTCCAGCCGGGAAGAAAAACTTGGCATAGACGGTGGGATTCTCATTGCCGTCCTGAGTGTAACGTTTAGGCAATTCCGTCCGAAGTTCTGATGTTAATAGCTCCATTCTTAATGCTCCTTGTCCGTATTTATTTGGGAAATTGCGGACTGAGGGTAGATCAAAGGCATGATTCGTCAAGGATCGACGCGGTAAACGGTGAGTCCCCGCTCTTCCAATCGGGAAGATGGCATCCTATACTCCACGATTAAATTACTCTCCCCGTGCAGTCCTTCGCCTTTATCGACGCATCGAATCTCTTTTACGGGGGCGAGAAAAGCCTAGGCTGGAAGATCGATTACCAAAAACTTCTGGACTATTTGGCAGAGAAATATGGTGTAATCACTGTCTTCTATTATGGAGGCGTTGAGATTCACGATTTTCCCTACGACTATCTCACCCATGAGTCAGTGCCGCTCGACGGACTGGAGAGCCATTTGGTGGATGTGATCGAATCGAAAGGCAGCGAGCTAAATGAAGCCGGTCTCCTATTGATCAGCCGCCACCTCCAGCGAGTGCGATTTTACAGAAAATTGGAGAAGTTCGGCTATAAGCTCTGCCTAAAGCCCGTGAAGCTCTATCATCAGGAAGACGGGAGTACGAGGCGAAAAGCCAACTGCGATGTCGATATGGCATTCGATCTCATGAGGCGGCAGGATCAGTTTGACCGAGCGATCGTTCTATCGGGTGACGGGGATTTCCTTCCCGTACTCAAGCATCTCAGGACTACCAGAAAAGAGGTCGTGGTTCTCGGAAGGAGCCGAAGGACAGCGAAAGAGATAAAGCGTTTCGCGGGAAGTAATTTCAGGGATTTTGAGTACCTCCGCCAACGGCTCAAGATGGAATAATGAAACGAGCGGCACCCGTATAGGATGCCGCTCACGTTTAGTGCCTCTACATTAGCAACCTTGTACGCGATGTCAATTACCTTTTTTAAGACCCCTTAGTTTGTTTTCCTTTGAACTATCAGATTGCCCCGCAATTCGATTTAAGCAAAAAGACAACTTTTAAGTTGCAATTAACCATCTAATTGATTACCTTATAGGTAATTCATAATAAGGATGAATGAATTACCTGTTCGGTTATGGAAGTGGACGTGCCAAACAGCACTCTAAAGAAGTGCATTGAGAACGACCGAAAGCGTATAAAAACTTTCGGAACCGTTATGGCATCCAAGATCGCCATACGCATGGCGGCATTAATGGCGGCCAGGAGCTTGGCAGATTTTTGGCCTCCTTTTAAGCTTCCTGAAAGATGTCACGCTCTAAAAGGGAAACTTACAGGGACTTTTTCAATTGATTTGCGGCACCCATTTCGACTCTTGTTTCGTCCCGTGAACTCCACAAGGTCCATTTCGGATCCAGACAGTCTCATAGGGGTAGAGTCTGATGAATTAGAATATTGGAAGTCGATAGAGCATATAGAGATAGTCGGGATTGAAGATACTCATGATTAGCGAAAAATCCATCAAATACACTCCCGAAAGCATGCCTCCGCCGGGCGATACTATTTCGGACTATCTGGAATCGTTGGGGTGGACACAAAAAGACCTCGCTCTTAGAACGGATCTCACGCCAAAGACAGTTAGTGAGATTTGTAATGGCAAAGCACCGATTTCGCCAAGAACAGCTCTGGCTTTTGAGAAAGTTTTTGAGCGTCCGGCTCACTTCTGGTTGGGCTTGCAACGCCTACATGACGAATATGAGATTCGAAAGGTAGAGGCCACAAGATTCGAGTCTTGGAAGGAATGGGCTAAGAAATTCCCCCTCAAGCAGATGATGAAGTCGGGTTATTTTACTCATTTAGGTGAGGTCGAGGATAGTTGGGAGACACTGTTGAGATTCTTTGCCGTATCTTCTCCAAAAGGATGGGAATCGGTTTGGAAGTCTACAAATGCAGCCTTTCGCCAAACTTCTAAGTGTTCTATTAGCCACGAGGCGGTGACAGCGTGGGTTCGCGCAACGGAAGTGTTCGCTGCTCATTTGGAATCGGCAGTCACGCTTAGTGAGTTTGATGCTAGGCAGTTTCGACTTCTAATTCCGGAAATGAGAAGACAGACCGCAAAAAATTTTGTTACTGCTGTGGAGAACGTCCAAGAGCTTTGTGCACGCGTGGGCATTCTTTTTGTTGTGGTTCCTGAACTTGGAAAAACGGGGATTAGTGGATGTACGCGTTGGCTAAGCGACACAAAAGTGGTGGTAGCATTGACCTTCCGACACAAGAGAGATGACATTTTCTGGTTCACATTTTTCCATGAGCTAGGCCATGTATTGCTGCATCGAAAGATCTACCGTTTTGTTCTGGATAACGCCGCTGAATCACTTAACGATAGTGTGGTTGATATTCCAATGGAAGCTTTTGAAGAAGAGGCCAATCGTTTTGCGGCTGACACCCTTATAGACCCGACAGCGCTGTCTAATTATTTAAATGCTGGCATAATTAATGATGAAACTTTACTTGCTTTCGCCGAGGAGCAAGGAATTGGTCCCGGTATAGTTGTCGGACGTCTTCAACATCTCGGAAGGCTTTCGAGAAATGTTGGAAATGACTTCAAACAAAAGATTGCTTGGAGTTTCGAGTAAGATTTTAACAAAAATCAAAGAGAGGTAACGAGTATGTAAGTAATATTTTTTGAGGTAAAAACGATGAATTCTAAATCACCAATCAGCATAACTAGCACGGGTTTTGACCCGCATAGTGGTCTATATTTGAAGGATCCATATTTGGAAGGGACGCCCCCAACTCTTGGAGCATGCCGTCCAGATCTGCGCTCCCAGTTAGAACCCGGGGAATGGAACTTCACGATTTCCGGAAAAATTCCCATACTTAAGCAATACATTATGGGTGGCTTTCAAGTCTCGGAGTTAATAACTATTGAGGAAGCTTACCGTCGTTTTCCCCATTTGCGATTGCATAAGCGGGCTGATGGCCAAATGACGGGAAATATTGTTGTCGACGCAAATGGAGAACAGCATCCTCTTGACCATCACAAAACAGAGACCTTTCAAAAACGCATTTTAAGTCCGTATGTAGTCGGAACCAACCCCATCGTCTTAACTCATTCCGACGAAATAGGACGTGCTCGTACCGAGACTATGGGAATTCTCAACGAATTATTTGGGATTAATGGAAGGATTCCTAAGGATATTTTGGGACGTGGGGGTCGCAAGATGAATGATGATCAAGTTCGTCAACTTCTCCATAGACTACGGGCAATAAAAATTAACCGTGTGGTCATCGCCGTAAGGTCAGCGCGGACTTCTCCGCCTCAGGAACGAGAACAGACTAGAGCTGTAGGAGGTGGCCGCCATTAATGAAAAAGACTATGGCTTCAAATTTAGATTGTAAAATTGTTCCTCTGGGTAAGCGCCGAGACGGTGGGACGCGCTATTGGTGTCTGAATCATAGAGCGGATGCGACCGCAAAATACGGAGTAGAGGCCGCCAGTTGCCGATATGCTCACGTGCCAGAAGTGACGCCGGAAGAGGAACGACTCATAACATTAACAGAATTTCCATTCGGCGTAGCTTTTTGGGGGGCGGTTCCTCCTATATATGACACTTCCGTAATGCCTATTGATCGTGGAATTCACGTGCATGCCCGTAAAGAAGAACAAGGGGAAAAGTCTATAGATCAAACATACCGACGAGTAAAACTTAGAAAATCTCCTCAAGATTCTGAACTCTTTGAGATTTCGGAGTTGGACGCCATTTATTACATGATTTCATCTATTTTTGGATACGAGATGGCTGAGGTTAGATGTACTGTGTGCGACTACTCACACCTAGACAAGGATTGGTTTAGCTTACACCCGCATCATCGCCACTTATGCTCCGGTTGTGGCAATTATTTTAGGCACCCTGAGAATACTGTTGGAAATCCATTAGTCGGGCTACAGAAAGCATTACGTCACGTACCTTCCAATCCGACTCCTTCAAAACTCATTCTCGATATAAATCAAGTGAATTATCCCGGCGGGATTCAAATATGGGGATCGAACCCGGCTATATTTTGGACAAATCCAAAAGCGGAAGAGTCAGGGATTCATGTTCATCTTTTCGATGATAATGGTCAGATTATCAGTGAGATGGACAATACATATGGAAAGGTAATTATTGACGGAATCGAACTTGATTCGAATGATGTACGGATGTATATGGCTCAAAGTATACTGCCCCATATTAAAGGGAGGACTCAATCGATTTATTGCACGCAATGCAATAAACCGCATACGTCCAAGGGAGAAAATGCTTTTACACCTTCGGAGTCGCACGAATGCGATACCTGCGGAGCTACGTTCAGGATGAAGGGGAGAAAACGCAAAGTTATTAGCAATTCAATTGTGGATCAACTAAAAAAACTTTCGCAATTAGCTCCGCGTTCCCCGCAGACGTTTGAACTTGGCCTTTTACCGGAAACGATTTGAAATCGGTTCAAAGGCAATCTTCCCTGGACTGAGGACACACCGCCCAGCACACCCAGGAGCGTAGAGAATCCTGGGGTGCTTTTGCGTCGGCCCTCTCTACAGGGCCTTTGTAAATACCGATCCAGCGAAACGAGATTTGAGGGCTTGCCGATCCCTGTCTCGTGGGCGTGGGTTTCACGTCGCGGCGGTCGGACGGCGACAATAAGGGCAAGTGAAAAACGGCCACTTACTGCGGGCGCAGTAAACAGGGAAAAGTCTAAGGAATCAATCCTCGAAAATGGCAGGTCGAACCAGGCTTAGCGCGTGGCAAGTACTTCCTCGCCGAGCATTTTATCGATTACCTTTTGCTTGGTTATGCGTCTTACAAAGCATCTGACAGTTTTCGATGCCTGTTGCACCGCCTTTGCTCCAAGCGGCAACGTGGTCAGCTTCCATTTCGTTTAGTGCCCAAATCTTTGTTTTGTTGGCGTCGTGGCCTAGCGTACAGTTAGGGCAATTGGATGTTCCGGCAGCCTCAGCTTCGGATTTCTGTTTGGCGTAGACAGATTTCTTCGTAGCGTCATCGAAGACACGAACTTCGAGCAGCTTCGTGTCAATCGAACCGCCAAGAATGTACTCGAACACACCTTTACGTTTCTTCACATAAGAATCGGCGTAGAGTGTTTTTACTTGTTCCGAGACTTTATTCGGATCGTAGGGCTTATGGTGATGTTCTTCGTACAAACGCCCCCATTCGAGGCCTTTCATTTCGCTTTCGACATCGGAAAAGACGCTCGAAACCCAGTTGATCACACTATTGAAATATGTTTTAAGCTCCGTGATGTTGGTGTCGTAACGATGCTGGCTCATGTAATCGCCGACATTGTCTTTGCTTACCCATTCAAGCGCGCGTTCGAGGAAATCCTGACGGTTTGCGGAACCTGAAACGTACGCGTTCCATTTCTGTATATTTGCGTTCCTACTGTTGCTGAATTCTGCCTTGCCGAGAGTAACAAATGGCCCTGAATAGATCGCATTGGCAAGTTCCTGTTCGTTAAGCGGAACGCCCGCAATGTTTATCGTCTTGAACCATTGCTTTATTTCCGTTTCGGTTCCTTCGCACTCGTAGATCGTTAGTTTTGTTTCGAGTACCTTCTTCTGTATATCCGGGTTACTGCCAAAATACTGCTCCATTCCGTTTTCGTCTTTTACGGCGAACTTTTTCGTAACATACCGCCCGAAACTCGTGATGCGTTGCTGTCCGTCCAAGACCTCAAACTTTTCGTCACTCACCTTAACGAAATAGATCAAACCCAGCGGATAGCCTTTTAGAATAGATTCGATAACAGCAACGTCCTTTTTCCCGTCATTGTAAATATAGCTTCGCTGATACTCTGGCTGGATCGTCAGGTTGCCCGACAAGCCAAACAAACCCTTTTCTTCAAGCTCGCTGTAGTGAAAGCCCTCGCAAATATCCTTTATAGTTATTTCTGTTCTGAGAGTTGTTTTCATTTTGCTTTTTTCTTATGACGGATCAGCACTCGTTTGAACACCTTTACGCCCCCAATTACGCCGGAGGCATTTAAATCGTAAGTTCCCGGCTTTCCGAAGCGTGCCTGATAAGCCTCTCGGCATTCTACGGAATTATATACACGCGTTCGACACGCATTGTCTGGGTCATTCGAATCTAAGGTTCCAACTATCTCGAATTGTTCTGGCGAGTACTTGTCAAGAAAAGTAATTGGCACTCCCATGATCCCGTAATAATCGGATGGGATAACTCCAGCGAACGGAATCTCAATGGCATCATAGTTGTCATAAGTTTCATACGCAGATGTGCCACTTAGTTTCTTGGTGAACTTCTTATTTTCCGCCATCGTCATAAGTTGCAGTGGCTGGTGGCGTCTTCCGTGATCTAGGTTGGTGAACCATCGAACACCTTTGATTCTGAGAAACTTTCGTCCAATGTCATCAACTCGCCACCCTGTTGCATCTAATGGATAAGATTCAGGCACCTGAAATTCTCGATCACCGCTCGTGATGGTCGGACCCAGCCACATCTTATTTCCCATTATCAAAGGGAAAACTTCTTTATAGGTAATCGCATTCATATTGCCGATGATCGAAAAAGATTTACCAGACTCCACTATCCACGATAAAAACGAACGGAACAGTGAGAACGGCGGATTGGTAATAATAATATCTGCTTCATCCCGCAGTTTCTTTATTTCTGGACTGCGGAAATCTCCGTCGCCATCAAGGTAATCCCATTGCAAATCATCCACATCGATCTTGCCGTCGCGGTTCTTGTCCTGGTCGAGCGTAAATATTTTCCCTTTGAGCCTGGTTTTCTTTTTGTCGTACTTCGGATCGCTAATTTCGAGCAGGCTCGGCTGAGTGCCGACTCCGTAGGTCTTACTGTCTTCGGCGTAGCTTGTGCTGATAAGTTTCTTTAGTCCAAAGGTCTCAAAGTTTTGAGCAAAGAACTTTGTAAAGTTGCTCCAATCAGGATCATCGCAAGGCAGCAGAATTGTTTTGTCGCGAAAAACGTCACGGTTGTACTCAAGATAGGCATTTATCTCTTTCTCTATGTCGCCATACTGCGTATAAAACTCATCGTTTTTCGCTCGCATCGCGCTGGTTAGATTCGTGTTCGCCATATCTAATAGCTAGAATACTACGTTTTGTCGCCACTCGCTCACGCGGTTGAGCATCTGAAACAGATGAAACCATGTGTCGAGGTATGCTTAAAATATCGAGTGCAAATGGCGTCAAGAATGACGTTCGTTATGGTATCAGAGAGCGGCGAATGTTGTTTTTAGGCGTTCCATAAATCGATTCGTAGATCGCTCGCGGGTGTTCGAGCGAAAAGTTTTCACGCGAAGTAAATAGAAAAAATTTCCCGAGTCTGTCCGGGACTGTTTTGCTCGCGAGTTCCGCAAGACTGTCAGCCCTCGCCTGAGTAAGCGTAATTGTCACCACGCGAAACCATTTCACGCCGTAACTCTTGATCTGCCGGTTCTGTTCGAGGAACCGCCAGTAGCCGGTGATCTTGTCGTCAAAAGTCCGGCGCGTGGTCGTTCCCCGATCGGCCTCCAACGCGAACGAGAAGCTGGCTTTCGGATTGCCGGAGTTCTCGATCGTAAACAATGCGTCGGGACAAACAGGAAGCCGGATCTTTCGTCCGGCGTCGTAAAACGTAACTGAGTCGTAAAGTTCCTTCCCCTCTCGCCAGTCGGTGAGTCGCTTTCCGCTGTCGCGGCTGGCAAGGATAAGAGTGGTGTGGAGGTTGGTTACAAGCAACGTATGGTTTAGAAAAAGCGGCTTTAACTCGTTGGTGCGGAGTCGTGTCGGCACGTCCGCAAGTTCGATCGCACCGTGATAGGCCAGATACTTAAACCCTTGACTCCCAATCGAATATATGTGCTTTTGGTTCGGATTTGGGAACTTGATCCGGTAAATGTATTTCTCGGCGATCAGCTGTTTGAGTCGTAGATTCAAGGCCTGCCGGTGGCGGCCCGTGAGCGCCGTCAAGTGGTCAATCGTGCAAAACCGCAACTCGTGGCAGTAGCGGAGTACGTCAAGATCGGAGTCGCGCAGGGTGGTTAGCATCTTTGGCGTAGTTCGTTAGTGCGTCGGTTAGCTCCACCGTTGCCGAAAGCGGTTAGCGAAGGGCGGACGGTCAGGACGCCAAGCAGAGCGCAGGCTACCCTACGGTCGTGAGACGCGCGGTCAGCGGGGCGAATCGAAGCAGGGCGGAGTCACTTCAAAACTGGCGGTGCCCGTTGGAAGTGAGAGCGTAGGGTAGCCTGCGGTAAGCTGGCAACGGTGGAGCGTCGGTTAAGCTAGGTTTCTTGCGGGTGGTGAACCGGCAAGCGTCGTCGTTCGCCGTTGAAACGGTTGCAACGGTCGCTGCAATAGTTTCACGCGGTCGTGACGCCGTAAAGTTACTCGTTCGCTAGAAGGTCGTGGCGTACTAATTGCTCGGCTTCCTTCTCGAACATGATCTTGAAAATGTCGGTTGAGAAATCGGCAGTCCGCCATTTCTCTGCGGTAATAAGCTCGGCTCGTTTCTGGCCCAAAAGGATCTGGCGGTCGGCGTCTGGCAAGTCACGAAAAAGCTGATAGCCACGCTGCTCACGGGCTTCTCTGATCCGGTCTGCGTCCGCCTGCCTCATGGCGTGGCGTCGGGATTCCTCCTCACGCTTAAGCCGTGCCTGATCCAGGGTGAAGGCCGTTACCGCCCGGTCAATGTAATTAGCTACGGCTCCGAAGGTCGCTATAGCGAAACGGGATTTTTCGGCCTCAGTTTTTGCGAAATCAACGATGTAGCGGGAAAGCTCCTCGCCGTGGCTGGCAATCATCCAATCGGCAAGATCACGGTGTTTTTGAGCTGGCTGGGTTGTAAGCGCGTCTGTTCCGAAAAAAGTCGTATGGAAGTATGCCAAAAGCTCAATCCCCTTCCCGGTACCAGTCTGAATGGCCGAAGTAGGCTCTATACGCCCCTGTACGGGCTGATTCTTTTGAGGTGGTGGTTCGGCCTGACCCTCACTGAAACGCGGCTCTGGGGTGCCGTTTTTGAGCCGTGTGCGGCCTCGCTTGACTACAAGCTTGTAGTCTTTGCCGTCCACAGTCCTTTCGAGAGTCGCGACTCGGATCAGGTACCCATTGGTTAATGGCGTGTTTTGAAGTTCGGCAATCGCGGGTTCAAGTAGCTGTTTTCTACCGCTCGGCTGCGTATATTTGCGGCCCTCAAGACCGAGCTCGGCAAATAATTCTTTGGTGCGCTTTTCGTAGGTCGTAATGTCCTTCGAGAGAATGCGGTCGAGCTGCGTGTAAAGAATTTGAGCTACTTCGCTCTTGAAGCCAATAACCACGTCCAGTAAGACCGGCTTAGTGTGGTTCCGCTCAAGGTTGGCAATGATCGCGTCATTGAGCTTGAAATAGCCCTCCGCGCGGGTGGTATGGCCGTCCTGTTTCGCGGTGATGATCTTAAGATCCGTGATGATATTGAAAAACCCAAGTTCTTCCTGGGCTTTACCGGTTGCCGCATCGTAGTACGAGTTCTTCCAGACGATCGTGTTGGCCCGGAGCCTGGTCAGTGAGTCGGTGAGAGTCTCGATTGTGCGGGTGCCCCATTTTTTCGCCAAAGACTTCGAGATGCCCCTAAGCGAGAAATACACGACATTGCCTGGCTTACCGGCACGCTGGTGATGCTCGACCAAGGCGTAGTAAGTTCTCTGATCCTCGGTCGTCAAAGTTCCCTTGCGAGACGCCGCAATCTCCACCTCAGCAATTACTTTCTGGCCGTTGGCTCCCTCTAGTTCCCGCGTGAGGACGCGCGGAGCGGGATCGCGGTTAGAATTCGACGGCAGCCAAATCGACCACTGCTCTAGGTTCAGCTCAGATCGAACTCGCCTCGCCGGTGGCTGCGGAGCTTCGTCGATAACTGGCGGGGCAGCCGTCGGTTCTTCCATGTGGATGTGAATAGGCTTTTGGTTGCCCCCGGATGATACGCGCTATTTCGCGTCAACTCCATCCCCTCCGAACTTCGTGGGCGGTCCCGTCCGTCCCTTCAATGTCTCGTCGTTCACACTTTCTAGTGTGTTAAAGATAGTTAAAAGAACTTAGAGATACTTAGAACTACTTACATGAGGCGAAATCAGTAAACCACCCTTCTAATTTGTGGCGATTTGGATTGTCGATTACCGCCAACGCACCTAATCTTTACCGCCAACGCACCTAATCCTTACCACGCGCGCACCAAGTTTTTACCGCCAACGCACCAAATTTTTACCGCCAACGCACCAAGTACCTATGGTGCGCGGGGGGTAAAATTTACCGCGTGCGCACCAGCCATTTACCGCGTGCGCACCAGGAGATTTACCGCCAACGCACCGCTGCATGGTTGTGGCAGAACTGACTTTATGAAAATTTCATATCCACTTTAGACCGAATTCATGATTCGCCTTGGTGTCTCTAGCTGGTCCAATCTCTTGCCAAGTCCAACGATATTGATAGGGTCCGATCAGAAGTTTTCTGAGACAAAAAGGAGATTTGAAATGGGAGATTATGTGGACTTCAAGATACTCAAGGCGGAGGTTCCGGTTGAAGCCGTGGCATCCAGATATGGGGTCGCCTTGAGGCGTGTGAACAGCTCTCACGAGAGGGGAAGGTGTCCGCTCCCGACACATCCAAAAGGGGACGATGCCAAGTCGTTTTCCATCAATGTGTCGAAGCAGGTTTGGATTTGTCATTCGACCGGCTGTGCCAAGGGGCGCAGGGGCAAGAAAGGCGGCGATGTGATCGAGCTTGTGGCCGTGATGGAGAGTTGCTCGCTTCGGGATGCCGGAATTAAGCTTGCTGCCATGTTTGGTGTTTCGATGCCAAACCGTAGCGGCGGAGAAGGGGAGTCGGAATCTAAGAACGGCGTTGATGGACCAATTTCCGAATCGGATCGCATTAGCGAATATGGAGAGTTGATTCAGTGGATCGAGGAACGGTCCCGAAACCCTTCCCTTTCGCGATTTGAGCAAGCCGCCTATTTGTCGGTACTCGGGCAAATTGAGGAGTTAACAAAGAGGGGAGCGACGTGACATTTTGCAGTGCCGAGGACAAGAAAAAAAGCCGCCGTTGGGCGGCTTTTTTCACAGATCAAAAAACCCAGGGCCACATGCCCTGAAACCGCGCTACAATCGCCGGATGTCGTTTCGAACAGACATCGCGGTTGGCAACGTGGGCACTTTCGCCCTTATCTTCATGGCCACCTTCCTCCTCCTTTGGATAATCTCGGCAATCGGGGCTAAGGAGTCGGACATCCTAAGTGAGTTCGTGTGCAGCGGCGTCGTGGCGCTGGTCATCGGCGTCCTTTTTATTCGAAGCACCTATGTAGACAAGGGAAAGAACAACATCGTCCTACGGAAAGGCGGGGACAGGTATTACGATCTCGGCCCCGGCTCCTCGCACCTCGGGTTCCACAAATACACGAGCGACGTGCTCGACTACGACCCGAGCCGGAGGACCCGCCACTTTCCCGCCCTCACCGTGCAGATGAAGGACGGGAGCTTCCTCCTCGTGGACGTGAGCTATTCCTGGAAACCGGACCACGAGAACCTCCCCGCCTTCTTCCAGGAGAACGTGGAGGATTTGATAGGCATGATGGTGAAGGGGCTCGTCCAGGAGCGGGCGCGGGGCCTATATCCGCGCGAGTTCTTGCATGTAGCTCACATCGCCCTTCAAGGAGAGATGGACCGGCAGGGGCGGCGCGTGGGGGCGCGGGTGTACGGCCCGCACCTGAACAACGTCCGGACCGCCGACGGGAGGGATATGACCCGCTACGTCCGGGACACCGAGGATCTCGTGGAAGGACTCAAGAGCGAGATACGGACCGAGGCCGAGCTCGAGGAGCTGGAGAAGGAGTTGAGGGAACTGTATCCGGGCAAGGAGCAGCGGATACGGCTGGCCATCAACGACCGGCTCCTTCAGGTCCGCAGGAGGGAGAAGAGTGCGTATAGGCGAGATTGAGCTCGACGAGGAAGACCTCAAGACCCACGTCAGAATCATGGGCAGCTCGGGCAAGGGGAAGAGTACCTTGCTCTACGACATCCTCACGCAGCTCGTGGACGAGGATGTGGGCTTTGCCTTGCTGGATCCCCACGGAGAACTCTATCTCCAAATTCTTTCGTACCTCGCGTACACCGAGTACCGGAAGGACCACGTTACTCTCTTGGACGCGACGCAGAACGACGTCACGGCGACGATAAACCCGTTCGTGTCAGAGCCGGACAGGATTGCGACCAAGGCCCAGATACTCACCGAGATGACCCTCCAGGCATGGGGGCGGGATTCGGAAGCGGTCCGGGCAGAGAAATTGATACGCATCGCCTTCATAGCCCTCCTGGAACAGAACCGGCCGCTGCGGGATTTGCAGGAGATTCTCTCCAAGGGAGGGATAGACTGGCGGACCATCCAAGACCCCTACGCACGGATGGAGTGGCAGCGGCTCGGACCCAAGATTGAATCCGTGGTGGACGCGGCCATGACCCGCGTGGCGACGTTGCTCAACCCCCACCTCATGCGGTTCACAGACCCCGAGAGAGCGTTGAATCCCAACCGCTTGCTCAGGGAACGGATACTCCTAGCGAACCTCTCACGAGGACGGTTAGGCAGGACCGAAGCGCGGACCCTCGGGGCTTTTTTAGTGGCTGAGATTTGGTCCGCGGCCTTCAGGAGACGCCGGAGACATCCCGCTTTTTGGCTGATCTGCGACGAGTTCGCCACCCTCGCAAGTCCCGAACTCGCATCCGTGTTAGCCGAAGCGCAGAAGTTCGGCCTCCACGTCATGTTCCTTCACCAGACCTTGAAGCAGTTGCCGAACTACCTCCAGGACGCGCTCGGGAACGTGAGTTGCTTCATCGAGTTCGACGAGAAAGGGCACGTGCAGATAGACGGCTGGGGCTCCGGGTGCCAAGAGACATGGTTCGAGCCGCAGGAACCGTTCCATGTGGGACGGCACGACCTGGAGCGGTACCGGAGAGAAACAGCTATCGCACCACGGCTTCAGCTCAAAGCCGCTCCGCTGCAGCTTCAGACGAAACTCCCCGGCAAGGGCGGCGAAGATCATAAGGAGTTACAGTCCTTCATAGCTAGAATAGGGGAGACGCTAGGATTTAAGGCTACCCCCGAAAAAAGCGTGCCAGACGGGCAGATTGACGTATTGCTCGAACGGCATGATCTCAGCGTGGCGTGCGAAATCTCGGTTCACCAGACCGTAGAGTACGAAGTTAAGAACGTGATGAAATGCCTTGCTGCCGGATACGAGCAGGTCATCGTCGTCGTAGAGAATCCCAAGAAGATCCACGCGTTGAGCCCTAAGCTTCCAGGCGTACTAGTCGTTGCGCAGACCGGGTTCCTTGCTGCTCTGCGGTCGATCATGGATAGGACGAAGCCGAAGAATCAACGTGTCTATTCGGTAGAGGCCTGTGAGATTCTGGGAATAGACCGCTCCACGCTCTATCGAAGGATGCGGAAAGGACTCATACCCTATTTCGGACCCCCGCCCTATAGGTTCGACCGCGACGTGTTGGCGAAGCTCGGCGAAAACGTACCGAGCAAGACGACGGTGCGGCTCGGGAAACTCAATGTAGACCGCCCCAAACCTCGTAAAAAGAAGCAGCAAGATGAGCGCTATCGCAAAATGCTGAAATTGGACTAACATATGACGGCCCACAAAGGAGGCTATGTGACAGTAAGAAAACGAAAAGATACGGGCAGCTGGATCACCGACTTTTCCCATAATGGGGAACGGATTCAGCGGGTCCTCAAGTTCGCGAGAACCAGGAAGGAAGCCGAGGCGGCAGAGGCCGTGATTATGAGTCAAGTCTTCAAGCAGGCTTACGGCTTCGAGAACAAACAAGACACGCTCTTTGAGAATTTCATCGTAGAGAACTTTCTACCTTACTCGGAGGCGAATAAAAAGTCGTTCCGGTGCGATGTGCTGGCATGCACGGTGCTGATCAGGCACTTCAAAGGCAAGTCACTCCGGCAGATCACTCCGCCCCTGATAGAGTCCTTCAAACAAGACTTTCTCAAAACGCCCACCAAGCACGGCGGACAGCGCAGTAAGGCGACAGTGAATAATCATCTCAGCATCCTCTCCAAGATCCTCTCGATGGCGGTGGATGCGGATATGCTCGATGCTAACCCTTGCTTCAAGGTCAAGAAGTTCAGACTGAACAACCAGCGGATACGTGTACTCTCCGCCGAGGAGGAGGCGCGTTTATTCCAGGCATTGTCCGGAAACGTGTTAGTTAGGGACATTGTTGCGCTGGCGCTCAATACCGGAATGCGGCAAGGAGAAATCTTCAACCTCAAGTGGTTTGACGTTGATCTCAATCGACGCATCATCATTGTCCAGGAAAGCAAATCTGACAGGAAGCGCATCGTTCCCCTGAACGAGACAGCCGACGCCCTCTTGAGAGAACGATCGAAGACCACGGAATACGTATTCCCTAGCCCTCAGACTGGGAGGAGGCTGGATAACATCAAGCGAAGCTTCACGAGCGCGATGGCGAAGGCGGGGATAAAGGATTTTCGCTTCCACGATTTCCGCCATACTTTCGCGACGCGTATGGCTGAACGAGGATCTGATCCGTTCACGCTGATGCGTATCTTGGGACATTCGGATATAAGGATGACAACCCGTTACACTCATGCCACGGACAACGCCCTGCATAGGGCGGTTGCGAATCTCGTTGCAAATCCGTTGCAACAATCCCGCACGAACGTGCACGACGGTGAGCGACTACGCCTCATCGAACGCACGTAACTCTTTGAATTAAAAGGATCGGAATGTGTGTTGGCTTCGATTAATGGTAGAATGTCATTGGGTTTGTAATCATCAGGTCGTAGGTTCAAGTCCTATCACCGGCTCCAGTATTTTCAAGGGTTTACCTTCTTTAGAGTCAATTTTAGGTTGGGATTCCTAACCTTCGTCGCTAATCCGTCGCTAAAAACGCGATTTTCATCCAGGTTTGTTACCGCCCTCCTAATTGCTGAATCAGTAGCATGTGTGTACCTTGCCGTCATTCTGATATCAGAGTGCCCGAGTATCTTCATAAGCGTGAACGCATCCGCACCGCCATCGGCCATTCGCGTCGCCGCGGTGTGTCGCAGGTCGTGGAAACGTAAATCTCGGATACCGGCCTTCTTCATAGCGGTGCCAAAGCTGCGCTTGATTTCCACCACAGGGCGACCGGTGACCTCACTTGGAAAGACGAACTCGCTGACCCGAGCGATTTCTCCCAGCATGGACCTCACGGTCTTGTTCATCGGAACAATGCGCTTACGCCCGGATTTGCTCATCTGAACCACGATCGTGTCACGCTGAAAATCAATGTCGAGCCACCTTAGGTTGAGGATCTCGCCACGTCGCATGCCAGTATGAAGGGCAAGCAAAACGAGGCGCCGGACCTGAACATTTGGTGCAAGCGCAGCTATCAGTCTCGTCTCTTCATCCCCTGATAGCACCCGCATACGTTCGTTATTGACCCTTAGCTTTTTTACTCGCTGGCTCGGATTCACTTCCAAGATTTCCGCATCTACCGCCATAGAAAGAATCTTGGATAGAACGCTCAGGTGATAGTTAACCGTTGCGTTACTCCGAGGCCCGCCGAACTTTGTGGGCGTCTTCATAAAGACTTGTTTGAAGTTCTCGATCACGGGTGGCGTTATTTGTCTCAAGCCGAATCCTTTAAAGTGTTTAGCTAAGACTCGGCAAATTAACACATCACAGCGAAACGATTTCTTATTCGCTTCTGAATACGGAAGAAAGGTTTCGATGACGAAGTCTTCAAACCTGACATCCGGTTTCCTCGCAAGGCCATAAGCTTGCTGAAAGACCTTATGCATTATCACGGCCTCAGCTTGCTCGGCCTCCTTCCTGGTGCGGACGAATTGAAGGGTTCTCACAATTCGTTCGCCGTTGTAGTAAAAGTCACAGGTCCATTTTCCCGTGTCTTTTCGTTTTCTAACGGTCATATGCCTCCTTTTCACGCCGTGTGCGAAGTGACATATCCATTTTAATCGAGCTTAAGTAATTTTCGATACTTTGCATCCTGCTCTTTCTTCCCCTTCGCCTTCTTGCCCCCTAGATCGAGTGGCTCAAGTTTCACGGCTCCTTTCTGTTTGGCAGAAAGATCGGAACGCCCTATCAGCACAAGCTCGTCACGTTCGAATTGGTACTCCCGACCAACTCGGTAGAAGGGTAGGCGGCCTTGGCGTATCCAGCGGTATAGAGTTGATGGACTCACACCAAAAAACTTGCATGCCCCGCTCAGGTTTAGTCGACTTTGGCCTCGGTCGTTCCTTTGTGATTCATGCTCGTCCGGCCGTTCGGCGAGTCTCTTCAATAACTGTAAAAGGCCTCCGAGCGTCACCACATCGATTTTTGCAAACTGGGCTGGTGAAAGGCCCGCCCGGAGCTTTCGATTAAGCAGAGGAATCTTCTTTTCGATCGACGCGACAACGATGACGCGGTCATAACCGGCGTTGAACGACTTTACACAGTTCGTTTGTTCATAATCCGTTGTTGTTACCGAGACCTCGCACGCAATCCGGATTTCGCCAAGCGTTAGCGAGACGTCAACTCTGCCACCGGGAACGTGCTCTTCGAGGCGGGCCTCGAAACCATATGCTTCGGCCATGCGCTTTATCACTCCCTGAATTTCACGATGGTAGGTGGATGCTGCGCTGGTGATTCTGGACTCTGTTGCTTGGGTCCGAAAAACGGGGTCGGCTTCTGGCTCTGGGTGGCCCGAGTCATAGATATCCTCCGCTGGAGGCCGGACCACGTTGATTGCTTCTTGACTGCTTTGCACCTGGGTCGCGAGTTTGACTAGCGGCGTGGCATATCGCTCGCGACTGTTTTTACGGATTTCGTCGCGACGCTCTAATGCCTGGTGGCCACTTAATGTCGACGGCGGAAAGGTTCTCAAATTGAAGTCATTTTCCGCGCGATCGATCCGCATGATCGCTTCGCCACGGCTGAGATTCTGCAGCGCGCGGGCATCGAAGTGCGCAAATCCTCTGGAGAGTTTTTCTGCGTCAGTATCACCGAGGCGGAAACAAATTCGATTCTGGCAGTTGGCTAAAACGGCATCGGCAATGTTCTTATCCCTGTTCTCAAAATGTCGAAACGTCTGGGTTGCAAGCGTCAAAGCGATCCCGAACTTGCGCAGGTTCGACAGAATTAGTGCCAGCGAGGGAGTGCTCACGGCACTCGCTTCGTCGATGAATACACTGAAAAGTGAACGCCGTTCCTGCTGCAGCTCTTGGCGTGTAAGTGCGATCTGGTACAGACGCGATATCAAGAGCGTTCCAAGCAGGGCGGCGTTCTCTTCGCCGATAAGCCCTTGTGAGAGTCTGATCAGCAAGATTTTTCGTTTCTCAAAGACATCTCGGAAATTCAATCCACTGTTCTTCTGGATGACGACGTTCCGAACTAGTTTCTGGCGAAGGAAAGTATCAAGTCTAACCACTATCGAGTTCTGAGGCTTTCCGGGTAGATGCGGGAATTCAAAGTTCCAAAAGTACTTTATAGCTGGATCGTTGACGCTCTCGAGAAAGGCGGTACGAAACTCTTTTTCCGCGAGAAACCGTTTCAGCTCGTGAAGCGTTCCCCCACGGCTACTTTCAAGAAATGCAAGCACGGCGTTTTCAAGCACCGCGTCCATTACGTCGCCAAAGGTGGTGGAATAACGCCGGAATGTCGCTGTAAGATCCGAAGCCAAAAACATCTTTTCGGTTTCGGAATGTGCCTCTAGAACATTGAACCCTATCGGGAATTCCCGATCTGCTGGATCAAAAAGAATCACGTCGTCCACACGGTTATCGGGCAGCCGCGAAATCACGTCGTCAACCAGATCGCCGTGGGGATCGATGAGACAGAAGCCCCTATTTTGCTCCGCTGTGGCCAGCATCGCTCTCATGAGAAGGGAGGACTTTCCAGTTCCCGTACCGCCTATCAGAACGGAGTGCACAGCCGACGAGATCTTTACGTCCTGCCGCCGTCCCATGTGTTCATTCACACCGATTAGGAGATCCGCTCGTCCCTGCCCGGGACCCATGGGTCGTGAGGCCCCCCTATCCCGGAATATTTTCTCCGATACAAGATCGTCACTGGGAAAACGAACCAGGCGTTCGAGCTCGGACGGCGAAAGCAGCATGCCCTTTCGGTAGGAGAACCGGTTCAGAAAACTTGTTACTTGAGCTGGGCGCTTCAGCGGATCATTTTCCAGCGGAATAAGCTCATTCGTAACCGACGAGAACTGCCTAAAAAACGCGCCCGAACGTCGTGCGATTTGGAGAGCGGCGCTGTTCGCCGCTCCGGTTGTGAGTAATCGCACTGAAACCGCAAATACCCCCTCCGAGAGCTTAGCGTTGATTTCGCGGTTATATCTCTCGAGATGTCTGAAGCGACTCGTCCCAGAAGTGTCAAACAAAAACGATCGTGCTTCTTCACGCCATCGACAACGGGTCCTCCTAATAACTATCTGGAGGCACGAGCCCTCACGCGCCTCAAGGTCATGCATCGCCGAGATGAGTGGAACTAGCAGGTCGCGGTTTCCGGTATGGCGGTCATTCATTGGTAAGAACCAGTCCGCCCGCAGCCCGAAATCCACTACAACCGTGCTTGCCGGATGGCATTCGACAAAAGGTGAACGCCAGCTTTTGGATTCCTCACGAAGCGCGATCTCGGGAAAATGAATCTGAAGCTGAGAGCGAAGAACCCTAATATCTCGCTCCGACACGCAAAACTGAAATCGAATATCCCCGTGGGTACCAATCACCTCAAAGCCAAGAAACGTTAACGAGTGAGCGCTACTGGCAAGGAACTGCACCATCCGGCCATCACCCATCCTCATTTGCTGTGGAAAGCACAGGGGAATCGATATGACGCCGCTCGGCTCCGGGGCAACGCTCCGCGGCGTTGAGGTTTCTCGGTCACTCGGGAATAATACGGCTAAGGCACCCCACGATCCGTTCGGCTCCCGACTTGGTAGCCGCCCGTCATCTATTAATATCCTCGGCGGTCGATTCGCCAATGTAAGATCCGGCTCCAGAGCAACGGGGTCGTTAAACATCTCCCAGCCGCGGCCGGTTTCGTTAATACCTGGCATTTCTACCTCACCAAACTGCTTCCCATATTGGGGCCCGAGCTTCGATCTCCACGGGGTCTTGTCCATTAGCTACTAGAAGATCGTCAACGACATCTAGAATCGATCCGTGGATCAATTCCTGGAAGCTCGAGATGTAGTCAACGATGTAATACGTAGTGGGTCTGATCCAGCGTTCAATCGCGAATCCGAGGATCGGAACCTCGGATAACAAGTCCTGTATTCCTGGATGATCGCGGTGCAGCCAATAACCTACGATAAGACTTGAACCGGCAACGAATGCCGACACGTCGAAAAAGAGATCCTCATACCTGACCCGCAGGTAGATGCGATTGGCGGAGAATATTCCACCTTCGCGGCGTAGTGTGCAGGCCACGGTGATATTGCTAAGCCCGCGGTTCTCTATGGCGGCGGTGACAAGCTCAAAAAAAGTCATTGGGGTACAGGTGGTCCCCATGAGGCGGGCGTTCCACCGAGCGAGAATCTGAGCGTCTTCACCCGCCATCAAGGCCTCCTTCCGTTGCGAACACGGTGGTCGAGTATGGGCGGCCGAGTACCCACTGCAGGGCGATAGCGATCGAGTGGGAAGGACCGCCTTTCCCGAGCGAATGTGTAAGAGCCGATCCGCCAGAGCAGCCGCAGAGGGAAAGACACGAGAGCCACCGCACCGTTGAAGAGCCCGCTGAGAACCACATCAACGGTTCGGGACTTTGGCAGGAGTGCCCTCAGAAGCCCCGCCACCAAGAAAGGCAGGGTGAAAATGACGACAAGCTTGACCAGCGCCGAAGCGGAGCTCCAAAACCACTCTAGGTGAGAGATGCCGATCGAAGCGAGAATCGGTCCAATGATCAAAAAAATTAAGAACCTGTAGTATCTACCGCTGTCGGCTTGGCCGAACAACACGAGGGTTCCGAAGACACAAATAGCCAATAGTAAGAGTCCCATGCAATTCCTTCGATTTCATCGCTCGAATATTCATAAGAGCGTTAAAGCCAAACACTGAGCTGCTCGCTCGGCATTCGGACACGGCTGCGGAATCAGATACTGGTTGTGGTAGGTCTTCTGAAAGACCGGGTTGTGGTAAATGAGATGGGCCGGGAAAGGCCCGATATCGGCTGCTATCCCATTCGACACAAGAAGGTCAGTAACTTGCTGAATGTTGACTCCGGATCGCAGTTCGAAAGGTAGGCAAAAATAGGCCGAGATGGCATTTTGTGGAAGCGGTTTGATAACCGTTGTTAAGCCGCTAGCGTTGAGGATCGAAGTTACTTCGAGGTATCGTAGTTGTTTCTCTGTGAGGACCCTTAGCGAATCCTCGAATAACGCATTGGCGCAGATCGCACTAAGTGGGCTGAGCCTCGCGTTGAGCCCAAATTCAGTCACAAGGTTGAGCCCCAACTCGCGCTTCTGTCGAAGAGGGTGTTGCGTGACCGTGAGGAGCTTCTCATAAAGGGTGCGGTCATTCGTCACGATCACGCCTCCTTCGCCTGCGGCAAGTGTCTTACGATTCCCCAGGGATATGACCATCGCATCTGCATACGAACTTGCGGCACGTCCAGAACGGATTGCCCCGAATGACTGCGCACAATCGGCGATGTAACGGACCCGGTACCGGTCCGCCACTCGCCTCAGCCCTCGCGAGTCAGATGGGTTGCCGCACAGGTCCACCGCGAGGAAGGCCCCTATGCTGGGTTGAGCATGCTCAGACAAGACCTTCTCCAGCGCCTTCGGCGAGAGTGTCTTCGTATTATCCACATCGACAAAGACAATTTGATTTCGGAGATGAAGGAAGCCGGCGATAGATCCGCCAAAGGTGAGCGGTGTTGTAGCAATGGCCGCTCCCTGGATCTCTAAAGCGATCCCAAGCACCAGGAGGCCGAGGGTACCATTCGCTACAGATAGTGCGTAGTCAGCACGATAGTGCTTGGCCACCTTTGCTTCTAGTTCCGCTGTAGCTCCTACACCCATCAGATGATCGAAAGCCGAAGGGGCTTGATCGGTCATGGCACGCAGGTGATGAGCGAGTAGAGTTGTGAGACTGTGGCTAGACATTGGCCCTTGGCCTTAGTTCCTCGATTTTTCGGTCAAGCACCGTCTGGATCACGTCCCCTGACGCCTTATCAACTATTGCGTCAAGATACGGCGGAAAAGGGTAGTCCGTAAGTTGCGAATCATTCCATGGCAGGTACGATCGCAGCGCGCAATATTTAATGGCCAGCAGATCAGCGTACACGCTGGATTCAAAATCAGTTGTCGAACAGAGATCCTGGGCTGCGAACAATACCACGTGGGGCTCGATAGTCTCCGTCCTGAGCGTCAACAGGCTACTACCGAGCGCGCTATCAATGTGTCGCGGGGTGGCGCCTTTGGCCGCAAAGATCCTGGCGGCATCCATAATGAGCGGGTCGGCTGTGCTCAGGCCGAAGCCGGGTGATAGCCGCTCAGCGATTGCGACAATAATCTCTGGTAAGTCCTCAACGAGAGGCATCAAAACCGGTATCGTGGTGAAACGGCTACGCATCGCACTTCCCATCGCTTCGGGACGATTTGTTGTCGCGATCAATAAAGACCGGCCTTTCCGCCGGACATCACTCAGACACGTCAGGTACTTTGCAACGATCGCGGCACTTGCTCCATTGTCCCCATTGTGGCCGCCACGCTGAACCGGGATCGCCTCCGTCAGCTCATCGATGAAGCCAACTAGCGGAGACCACTCCTGCATCATCCTCATCTGGAGGCCAACGCGCCTCTCCGTGGCACCAACTATTCCGTCCTTGGGGTTCTCAAGCTGATACGCAGGGCAACCGGCCTCACGGGCTGCTATGAGGGCCATATCCGTTTTACCGCCTCCTGGGCCACCCGCCATGAGTGCGTTCATTGGTGTGTGTGTATCGCCGGCGCGAAGGCGGCGACCGAGCTCGGTCACAATTTCCTGAACTTTTAGGGTATTACGGCCCACAAGCTTCACATTCGCCACCCGGGCTGTGTCGAGAGGGGTAAGGGTTCCTTCTGAGAGGCGTTCGATGTCCCGGTCCTTCTGTTGAGCAATTTCACGGGCTGTGAGAACCTGCCCAGTCCGGGAGGAAGCGCGTAGTTGTCCTTCGATACCGCGATTCCCCGCATTCGTGACGAGCTTCGCGATGGACTCGGGCGTGAGCCCTGCTTCCAGCCGAGGTCGATAAAAATCGATCGCCGTGGCGATAAACGCACGCGATTCTTCCTGTGATGGTTGCGGCAAGCTGACGCGTTTTAGCGCTTTGACGACCAAGCTGTTCATCGCTTCTTCGTCACCCACAAACAACAGTACGTTACCGCTGTCACGAAGTCGGATACTCTGCGCGAGAACATGAACTAGCTCATTCACTACAACCTGATTATCGGACTGGCCGCCCATCGACGAACAAGGTGCAATGTTGTCCGCAAACTGGAAGTAAACTGCAAATCGAATTGGACGACCGTCTTGCCAAGTGGGATTGTCGGGGCTCGATCTGACCAGCGATGCAAAGCCGCGTACGGTATTAACAAGCTCGTCCTCGTCGGGCCTGATATTCAGCACACCTCGGTTGGTCAGAAATTGCCTGATTGCTTGGCGGTCTGATTCATGGGCGATCGACCGCTCTGGCCAGTCAACGCCTGTCGCAAATGAAAATGTGAGAGTGACCATGCCGAATTCCCGGAACAATGCTCGACGCAGAATTTCAATGAGGGGGCACATCGCTTCGCCGTCGAGAGAAAAATCAAACTGGCTACGGCCGGTTACGAGGAGGGCTCCGTAGCCCTCCCGGATCGCTTTCAAAATTGGTTCTACTGCGTTCATATCGCCTCGCTTACGATGACTTTGTACCGGCTCGAAGGATCGCACGCTGGCTGCGAGGACGGAGCTTTTTTTTAGTCTTTAAGGGCGCGGGTGCTGCAGGAATCGCCGCCCGTTGCTGGGCGTTGGGCGCATCACTTTCCTGCCGGCGGGTTTCGAAAAGCTTTGCTCCCGCCAGCGAGCACCAGCCGCCCGTTGCCTTCCTCTTAGGAACGCCCCCAATGATCAATCCCTCATCTTTAAGAGCCTGATGAAAATCATCCAGGATCTGATGGCACGTATTGTCGCGGACACCGAGGACTTCCGAGTCAATGCGGATGTCGCGGTCCTTAGCGGTGTCGATCTCGGTCACGATCGTCCGCCCTAGTTGATCCGAGGCAGAGAATCGTTTGATAGTCGATCCGATCGGGCTTGCGAGCGTCTCGATCCTATCGAAGCCAATTCTTATCGAAGCACGTTGGCACGTCGTCTCCACGCCGCTTGTAAAAAGCCGGTGATGCTCATTTTCTACGCACGCCTCAAGATCTGCGCGAGCCGCTTCTACCTTCCAAAGGCCCGTAGAGGCCTCAAATGCTCTTACCTTCTGGGTGAGCGTGCGGGTATCTGAACTGAGAAAGGGACGTTTCGCGAGTGCCGTAATATACTCCGCTTTTGCAGCGGAAGATCTGACCGAATCCGAAAATGATGGGAGCGGCCCAAAATTCGAACGTATGCTTGCGACCGATGGAACTTCAAGGATCTCGCGTTGCGGGACTCGGGAAACGACCTTCGACGTGCCCTTTGAGGGAATCTGCCTGGTCTCCGATAACCCATCAATCACTGTGTGAAGTAACCTTGCTCCGGTCGGGAGTGCGATACGCATCACAAAGGCTGTGGCTGCTAAACTAATAACTTCTGACATTTTTTTCTCCTTTCTTATCGTCGAATTTCATCTTCGCCGTCCGTATCGTAAATGGGCCGAGGCGGGACGTCGGTGTCCGCGTTGGGCCCGGGTTGTGTGCCATTCCGACGTCCGTGACGCGCTGGTCCATCGGCTGGATTGGGTGGATCGGGTTCCGCGGGTTGGGCCCCACCGGGACCCGCTGCAGGCCGACCGTGACGCGGTGGTGGCTCCTCGATGACACTATCGTCGAAGACGTCGTTCACCACTCGCCGGGTGTTAGAGCCAAAGGGGCCGGCGCCACTCTGCCCTCCATCCCCGTTTCCGTTATAGAACCCGTTATAAAAGTTGCGAAATCCGCCCTCTACATTGCGTGTCTCAACTGTGATCCGCCGCTCAATCCCGACAAGACGGCGACGGAGCTGTATTTGCCGAAGCTTATAGAGGTCGAAACCGATTCCTTCAACGATCCGGGCGCCGAAGAACAGGATGAATCCGTGCACAACAAGTGCAACGGCGCCAAGCCCGACTGCCCTAATGATCGCCGCTGTAAACGTTCCGGTTCCGACGGGCCTGGTCGGATTAGAAGTTAGAATCCCTGCATTAAGCGCAGAGAATGCCGCGACCAGGAGCGGAAGAGATACACACATCACGATCGCGAGTGGGCCAATCGCCCGACGACGCCTTCCCGTCGGTGGGTCGAGCTCGTGCCCAGTGCAGAGTTCGATCGTTAGATAGCCGATCGCGAATAAAAGGATCGCGATAGGCATGACGAGCTCGGCTTTTCCGAACACGGCCTCCAGGAAGGGTGCGGCTGCCCTTAGAAGCTCCCGGCCAGCGACACTCAGTAAGAGCGTATCCGTTACGACGACGCCTGCCGGGCTAATCGACATCATCACATGACCAGCCATCGCCAGAGCGTCAAGATTCTTATAGCGATGATTTCGCTCGTCCCAGTTGGCGATAGTAGCAAGAACGTACCCACGCTCCTCCCGCAGGGCCGCGAGGTTTTGAGCACTGTCCCGGACGGTTCCTAAATGGCCCTCATTGGTCTCTCGTAGCTGGCCAAGCTCAGCCGCTGCATCGCGCTCAGCCTGATCGCGGTCCCGTTGTTCGCGTTCTTGCCGCAATCGCTCCGTTTCTCGGTTTAGCTCCTCAGTTTCATCTCGTCCGGGCATGCTCCGTCCCCCCTCGCAGCTCGCCTATGACCGCCCGTATACCGCTCTCAAGGTCCGCGAACCGAGCTGCTTCTTTGCCCGCGAGAGCCCTAGGATCTGATTGCCCGTTCACCCAAAAGATCTTGGCGATGCTTTTTATTCTGTAGCGTGGCCGGCGGGCCGTGTCCTGGCCATCTGACACGAGCAAGATGAACTTCTTAGGCGGGCTTTTCCAGCCGTCATCTTGCGCAAGGTAAACATCCGCGATGTTCAGGGCAGAGTTCAGGTCAGTCGAACCGGCGGCTGCCCGAGCAAGCAGTGCTTTCGCCCGTTGTTTAAAAGCGTCCCACTGGGGTCGCGCGTTTGCCTCACGGCTTTCCATTTCCTGGTTCCGCTTGGCAACGAAAGCATCATACTCGGACTGCCGGTCGAGAAATTCATACTCTTCCTCATCCAGCTTTTTGACCGGAGGTTCGGGGAGAGAAGTTGGTTGGTCCAGCCGGAATTTTACGATGCCGTCATCTGGTCGTTCTCTCACAAACAACAGTGCTATCGAGCCGCCGCACTCAACGATCTGATCGAAGAAAGGCTCAAGGTCGTCGACCGTTACTGGGCTCGTACCCGCGTGCTTCATGCTCCCGCTTTGGTCCGGTACCGGTATTACCTCGAGCGGCGTGGTGCAAGGGACTGCGTGCACGACGGTGGCCCCTTCGCCCGTTTCCGAAGGTCCACATCCGATCAACGAAAAGCTCGATGCAGCGAGCGCGGCCAAAAGTATAGAGGTATATATATTCATAAATAGATGTCTCTCCTTCCCCGGTTTATCTAGATTGTTTTTGTCTGAGTTCTTCATAGCGATCTTCTTACTTCTAGAGGGCCCTGCCGCGCTCTATAAAGCGCGGAAGGAGGCGTGCCCCGCTGGCCTATTTATTTTGATCAGTCATACATCCTCCTCGTCCATGGATAAGGCATCACGCGTAGAACGTGCCTCGCGCTGAAGCGAGGGAAATTGGCGGACCCGTAGGTCGACCGGCCATGCAGCCGGATCACCGCCTTTTCGAGAAAGGCGAATTCGAACGGAATACTCCGGTACTGCGGTCGACGCGATCCCGCCTTCTATCTTTGTACCGACCGGCCAACAGCGGCTTTCCGCCACGCCGTCCCGACAGTGCACTCCCATCTGCTTCACAAGGACGCTCGTACCGACAGCGGACGCATCGCGAACGATACGGCGGATCCAGCGGGCATCGCAGGCCCGGGGTGAGCAATGCCTGTCGCCGCTCTCGCCGCCGATGATGATCAATGCGACTTGATCAGTAAAGGTCGATGCCCACGGATGAGGGCGTCCACCTTTATCGCAAAACAGGTCGATCTCTTCCAGCAATGGTTCGAAGATGATATACCGCCGAGGGGTCCGAACCTGCAGCAGATATTTGGTGTTCTTTTCGTAAAATCCTTGCGTTCCCGCACTCATCCCGATCATGTATTGCTCTGGCATGCCCGCCGGATACCGGTGTGTCAGGTATAAGGCCATTCGCGACACATATGTCGACTGGATCAATAGTGTCAGGTTTACGAACCTGTCGTACTGATCGAAAACCCAATCGCGGAGATCATCGGAAATGCTTGGCTGAAACAGGTCGTAGGTGTCATTCGTGAAGACAATGCAAGGCTGACCTGGAAACTTTTCAGAACCAGCCTTGCGCCTGTTGAGACCGGCAACAACGCGCATCTCGATCTCGTGCCTGTGCCACGTGATACGATCACGGCTCGCACGCTCGTACGGCAAGCCGGTTCCGAACCGCTTGTTATCGGGCTTGCCGCGCATATTAAGGTTTTCAGCCCAGCATTTTTCGCACGTTCCGTCAGGGTCGGGTTTCTCGCAGTGCGTGCCGTGTTTCCCGGTAACTTTGTCGATCACGAAGAGCGGATTAGAAACCCGGTCTGCGTATTGAATTTTTGTCTTTCCCATGCTTTCCTCCTTGCCGCGCCGTTTATATCGTCGTGGTCGAAGTTTATAGGACCAGCGGCCTCCCAGGCTCTACAAAGGGCGGAACGAGGAGTGCTCCACAGCTGCCGAAGAAAATCTCGTCACAGTGGTCACATGGCGCCGCCCCGGTGACCCTCAACATCAGGCAGGTCCTCCACTTAAGCGGCTTTTTGGATTTCGAACATCCCGCCCCGTCGAAAACGGTGAGGGCTACTGGGGCTTCAGCGAACGTTAATCGATCGATTCGGTCAACTACGTCCAAGCCTACAATTTCGGAAATTGACTGGATCTGAGCGGTGATCGCGCGGCGAGCCTCGGCCGTTTCAGCTGATCGCCGTTGGCGAGTTCTGAGAACAAGGGTCAAAAGGAGCGAATGTATTGCGAAAATCTCTGGCATGACGCTGGCTTTTTTAGAGTATCTACCGTTTCAGTATAAAATACAAGCTTTTTTTACCTATTCTTTTATTTGTCCTCCATTTATAGATTAGAGCGTTCGTTTGCCTTTTAGGTTGCTTGATGCCCAATGTTTTGGCGCGAGAGCGTTATGGTTGACGTTCTATGGATACGGTGCTAGATTTTGGGGGAGCCTAAGTTCCACACAGGAGTTCTCACATTGCCCCGAAAATCGAAGGCAGTAGCTGAAAAGCAAGACCTTTCCAAACTCGCTAAAGTGGTGAAGCGGGCGATTGCGAATCGCCCTTCTATGAGCATTTTAGAGGTCTGCGATGCTGCAGGAATCACCCGGAGCCATTTAGCAAATGTATTGAACGGGCAGAAATCACTTAGCCCGCAGAAGATTCGCGCATTGGCGGAGGTGACTGGTGTACCGATCTCCGAACTCCTCGACGCTGCGGGTTACATAGACTCAAAATCTGCCATCGATGAGGCTGTCCGCGCTAGTTTGCCGATGGGGACGGTTACTGTCGTCACAGATCCGAAGTTCCTAGATTCGGCTATATTCCTTTGGCTTTTTAAATCAAATGCTCTGACGAGTCTGGGGATTGAATGGGAAATACGACAGGTTCCTTGGAAGGGGGTTCCCTGGTTGGTGCAGAAGACTGACATGAGTCTCGGCTTCTATAATCGGAAGACGGCAACCGCGGTAACGGAGGGCTTGGTGGCCGCCCCCCGATTTTGGGCAGACCTGGCGGTGTACGAGGGATATGCCTTGATGGCCAGAAAGGATGATGCGACCGGTCTGCCTAATGAGCCAAGTATAGCTGAATCCCTCGAATACCTCCGGCGCCTACTAGCAACGAACGATCGCCCGGTGGTACTGGCTATAGATAAGGTAACATTTACTCGATTCAAGACGCCATTAGCAAAAGATCTTCCGTGGGAACGCTTTCAGGTGGTCACCGAGTTTGACGCTGACGCCGCCTTAGAGTTGTTTCTAAATAAACACGGCGACCTTTTTGTCGGAGGTCTTCCCCAGCGTTTCAAGGCGCAACACAGCGGGCAATGTGTACCGATACTCAGCATCTCCAATGATCCTTGGCTCTTTTCCCTCAATTCGCTGATCTGTTCGGAGACGATGTTCCGCAACGGGCAGGGTCTCATGGCACTGATCACTGCAGTGTGGTTCCAGGTTTGTCGCGAGCTTCGAGCGGACGCTGCATTTCGAACTAAAATGTTTGGGGAGCTCACCGACATGCTTGCCAACGAACTTCGTGTCACCGATCATTCGATAACCGAAGATCTCGTTCACAGCGTGTTCAAAGCTGAAGACCCTAGTGTGCTTGAGTTCTTTCCCCGTCGACCTGCCGGTGTTATTACCCGAGTGTGGCAGAAAATCACGAACTGTATCGCCGCGTCAGTCGAACATGAGTGGAATCCCGAACAAACGGCTCTTGCTCTCAAATGGATTTCCGAGGAAACGATTGGACCGGACGAGACAGAAAGCTTTTTATTAAACAACGATAGTGACTGATAAACCGAAAATTGATTTTTGCTCTGTTAGTAAGACGTTCCTAGCCGGGGACGACGACGCTCCGATCGGTGATGCTGTGCTCGGCGTCCAGGCTCTGCGAGACACCACCTTCAGCATAAATGAGGGCGAGTTCGTCTCGATCTTGGGGCCCTCGGGATGCGGTAAAACCACGGTCCTAAACCTTGTCGCTGGCTTCATTCAGCCTACATCGGGCAACGTGCATATTGAGCACCGCAATGAACGTAGGACACCGCTTTACGGAATGGTTTTTCAGGACGATGCCGCGTTTCCTTGGATGACAGTTGCCGAGAACATCGGATATGCACTCGACAATTGGGGGCGGGGTTTTGCACGTCCTGAGGTTGCAAGCCTAGTAGAGGTTCTCCAACTGAGGGGTTTCGAGAATAAGTATCCCCACGAACTCTCTGGTGGCATGCGAAAGCGAGTAGAAATCGGCCGGGCATACGCCGCGGCCCCTGAAATCCTGATGTTCGATGAGCCATTTGGTTCGCTTGATGTACTCACGAAACAGGCCATGCAGCAGTTTCTGAGCCAATTTTGGGCGGCCGAAAGGAAGACGGTCATCTTCGTGTCTCATGATGTCGAGGAATGTTTATTACTGAGCACCCGTGTCCTCGTCATGAGCCCACGACCGGGCCGTATTACGCATGATTTCGCCGTGGCGTTTGAATTTCCCCGATCTAACGACCTGAAGTTCTCAAACGAGTTCGTGCGCCTACGTCGTCAGATTGTCGAAGCTCTCGAAGGGATTGGGATTACCGATGTTTAAGTCACGGTCTGTAATCGTGGGATCTGCGACCATAGCCATTGTTCTTGTACTGTGGTTGCTGGTGACCAGCACCTACCTAACGAAACAGGTATTACCGAGCCCCATGGACGTTGCCAGATCGGCGGCGACGATCGGGCTGGGTAATCTCGGTGATCACACTTTCGCAACAACGCTACGGGTCGTGGCCGGCTGGTGCCTGGGCTGTCTCTTGGGCGTTAGAATGGGTCTGCTCATGAGTCGCTTTCCATTGTTTAGGGAAGTAACCACACCTATCATAGAGGCAATACGTCCTATACCACCGATCGCACTTATCCCATTCTTCTTGATTTGGTTCGGCATCGGATGGTCCGGACAAGTGTTATTGATCAGTCTTGGCTGTTTCATGGTAATGACGATCAACACGCTCGTTGCGGTCAACAATGTCCCGGAGATCTATATTCGAGCCGCGGCCGCCCTGGGTGCCTCGCGGGGCCGTATCTTTAGGAGTGTCATTAGACCTGCAATTCTCCCCGATCTCATCTCAGGTTACCGGATCGCTGCGGCGCTAGCGTTCGCTCTAGGGATCGCCGCGGAATTGATGGGAGCTCAGTCCGGCCTCGGGTTTGTGATAGCTGTAGCGAGAAGAAGCCTCGACACGAGCACGATTTTTCTGGCCGTGATTTTAACAGCCTTGGTGGCTTCAGTTTTTGACCAACTAATAAAGATAATTAACGAGCGTCGCTGCAGGTGGCACAAGTCGTCGAGGACGTCGATAGAGCGAACGAGTTCATTAATTAGAGGAGCAATATGAGAAAAACATTGAGATTATTCTTAGTAGTTGTTGTTATCGTCGCAGGCCTGGCTGGTGGTTGTTCAAGCTCGAATCAGCCATCCAATCAGCCGGCTATGCAGAAGGTGCGCATCGGGGTCTCACCGTTTCAGGATACCTTGGTGCCAACAGTCGGATATGAAAAAGGATGGTACAACGAAGAAGGTATAGACGCTCAGTTCTCCCTTCTCGGCTGGACGGAGGTAATGCAGGCATTATCGGCCGGCCACGTTGACGTCGCTGTTAACAATATTTACGCGGTCATCGCGGACCATCAGCAGGACCCAAATCTAGTCTTCTATTACGGTCTAAATCCATTCGACAATGGCGCTGCCCTAATGATCAGGCCAAACGGCGGAATAAGGCCGCTCGCCGAAATGTTAAAGACTTACAGTGACCGACCCACGGCCATTAAGATGACGGCGATGCAATTGAAAGGTAAGACAATAATAACGACCGGGGGTACAGACATGGAGCAGTCCGTTCTTACCGCAGCACGTAAGGCGGACCTTTACCCGAACAAGGACTTCAAGATTTTGAACCTAGATTCGGATGAAGGACTCGCTGCATTCTTACGCGGAGACGGCGACGCGTACCTCGGCGGGATTCCCCAGCGAACAACTGCAGGCAATCGTGGAATGGTAGAAATGCTCACAGGGGCGGACCTTGGGCCACCTCCGATAAATGGGTTAGTGACAACCCGTGCATACGCCCGAGATCATCAAGACGAACTGTTGAAAATCCTGCACGTTTGGTTCCGGATTGTTAATTACATCAATAACAACCTCGACGAAGGGGCCAATATAATCGTTAAGCAAATGAACGCCGCCGGGTCAGACTTTACGGTGGCCGATTTCAAAAAATTCTGGAACAATTATGAGTCGTATCCGGCTAGCCCCGCAGAGGTTCAACGTGTAATGTTGGATCCAAACGGGCGTAATTATTGGAAGGCGCAATGGGATGATTGCAACCTTTACCTAAAAGAGGTTCTCGGCAAAATAAAGGATCCGGTACCGCCTGAAGGTATCTTCCTCATGGAGCAAGCTCATTCTGCATACATCAATAAATACGGAGAGGGACCGTAGGACCTAATGATAGTACAAGAGACCGAAGATCAGCGCCCCCCGGCTGATCCCTGGGTCAATCAGGGATTTGGCGGGGGGGGCGCATGACCCCGCGGCGGCACCCGCAGCCTGCGAGCCGCCACGAGCGACACCTTCATGATTACCGGTATTGACGTATTGTGGATTGAGTATCATCCCATGGGAAAGAAAACAAGTTAGCCGAGGGTCCATTATTGAATTCCGCGATCGCCTGTAAATAGCTATTAGTTGATGGATCGAACGCTCACCCTTAGAAGAGCGCTCCTACTCTCGATCACGGGGTGGACGGCCTAGGCAGCAGTGCCGCCCGCTGCCTTTGGCCTTTTTCTTTGTACCCCAGATTTGTAAGCTATGAAATCGTTCGAATAATTTATGCAATGCTTCTGACACTAACGGTAGATTCATATCTTTTACGATAGATACTCGAATGCCCCGCCTTCTAACGGTAATGTGAAAACCAGAGTGTCATTGTCCACGGCCTAGGGCATAAGTACCGTTCCTCGAATTTCTAAATTTGATAGTTCGGCTTTTGAGCCTCGGCATGGTTCGGCGGAGCTCGAACTGAATCTCCGTTTTAATATATCTCTGCTAACTCCATGGCCGCCAGATACGTTTTTCTTTAACGAATGCGGTTTATCGTGCGGTTAGATCCAACTGCTTTTCGACAATGCTTAACTCGAAAGGTCTCTGTTTGCTGTACGATCGCATCTTTCCGGTCTTTACTCGAGTTATCTTGTTCCCGTTCTTCAATTACCATCATCGCAGGAATATACCATCTACTAAAGAAAGTCTCGAACTAGAAGCTTATAAAAGTAACGCAACCTTACTACCGGATTTGCTTCATGATCTGTTTGATATTCAAAAAGCCTAAGGTTGGAACTTTGCCGTGCGAGTTACAAAGAAATCGCTAAGATAGAATCTCGCCCATAAGAGGAGGGGATTTAATCGACAAGCAACCCATCATAACGATTGACAGGATCTTTTTTGAGGAGTGAAGCTGCGTCGGTTGACGAGTGACGTCTAGGAAGTAGGTACTTTTCGTGTTTTAACCTGACAACCATAATGTACAAAAACGCTAACGATGTGACAAAATACAAAGGCTTCAGTCTATCTTAAAGGCAGCTATCCGGGCACTTGTAACTCTGTGAGAATAAGGCTTCTTTTATACTTTGATTCGTCGATCCAGCTTTGAATCTATGTTCTGATTGACGCCCTTCATCAATAAGCCAAAGAACGAGCGATGCGTCTTATACGATCTGACCGAAAACGCTGAGAGCCTCAAAAACAATCCACGCAAGAACGATTCTGATTTTTTGGGTACAAGGAAATCAACCTTTCTTGTATCATAAACTTTCTGATCGCTCATTTTTGAAGGAACTATGTTCCACGGAGTACTCCAAACCGGTTGACCGCCTCAGCCGAAATACCCTTTGATTCGGCTTCTTCCTACTCCAGCTTTAACTTATCGCTAATTAGCGAGTTTTCCTCTTCTTTCGGATTATTAATTCAAGCTCATCACCGATCGTGCGGGAAATGGGGAGGCTGTTTCTGATGGGCGCCTCACCTCGGATTCGGCCCTCAAGGTTGGCTTCAAAGTTGTTGTGGGCCAGAACAAGATTACGGTTGACGCAAACAGACCTCGCGAATCAGTTGTCTGATCATAAAGTTGTAGTCAGCTACAAAGACGTTTCCAAATATGAAAAAGGTGAACGAGAGCCGTCTTTGATCGTGCTTCTGCGCTATGCCCGGCTTGTCGATACTCCTATGGAAGTATTCGCGGACGACGAACTCGACATGGGCGAGGGGGACACTAAGTAGTGTTAGATCATCCAGTATTGATCGTAATTGATGTTCAGAACGGTTTTCTAAACGACCATTCTCGCCATGTGCTATCCAAAATTTCCTGTTTAATCAAAATTTGCAAAATGGCCTCTGTTTCGATCGTGTTTACGCGGTATATCAACTATTCCGGAAGCCCATTCGAAAAATTAATGGGCTGGAGCAAGCTAGCTTGTGAACCCGAAATCAATATAGTGGACGAGTTGAATAGTATTGCGGAGCTTGTAGTCGATAAGAAGCTTTATACGGTATTTGGAGAGCGGTTCAACAAAATGTTGGAAGTTGAAGGGTGGCGGACATTAGTACTTTGCGGAATTGCGACAGAGAGTTGCGTCCTGAAAACAGCAGTGGATGCTTTCGAACAATCCTTCTGTCCAATAGTGGTCTCGGACGCCTGTGCTAGTAATGCCGGAAATGCAGCGCACGTAGCTGGATTAACCGTACTAAAACAATTAATTGGTAGACGTCAAATCATGACCGTTGCAGAATTGACGGCGGAACTGAACCAAACGCCCGATTAGTTGGGCTGGTTGTACCTCCTCGGGCAAAGGAGAAGCTCCTCGGCGCCAACGTCGACTTCGGCTTTGATCATCTTAAAGTCAACATAACCTGCCATTTCAAATCACCTCTTTTTGTCTCTGAAACTTCTGGCGAACCCTCGGCTTCGGTCTCAGAGGTGAGCGAATCGTTATATTCGTCAAGGCTACCGGTCTCGGAGTCAAGATCACCTAATCACGTACAAGCCGATATTCCTCTCGTTCGGAAGACTCAAAAGTCCCCATGGAGGCAAGTTCCTCGAAGTGCATCTTCTCCTCGCATTCGAATCCGTGCCAGCTGCCGCTTAAAGGTAACGAATCAATCGTTGCATTCCCGGGTCGATTAAGATGGCTCGGATGAGCTGATCGTCGGTTTCTAGAGGTATCGCGGATGCTTCTTAGACGTGACTGATAGGTTCCAGCAGCCGCTTATTCATGTCCATCTTTGAACCTCACATAATCGGGTAACAATCGTGATAGCGATCTGGTGAGCGTTTCCCATAATTCCTTTAGGTCATCAATGGATGTCTCTATATGCCCGATCGAGGCACGGAGGCAGAATCGATCCCTTAACTGCGTATGCGAAATAAAGTTTTTCCCTGAAAGATTAGTGGACAGTAGCAAGGCTCGATTCAGTATATTCAATCGCTCTTCGTCGTGCAAACACTGTGGACGGGCTCGGAAGCAAACCGTACTTAGGGGAACTGGTGCCATTACTTCGAAGTTCGAATCGGAATCTATCCACCCAGCGAATTCTTTGGCGAGCCTTCGATGTTTACTTATGCGGTTCGCCAAGCCATCCACCCCAAAATATCTAATTACAAACCAGAGTTTTAACCCCCGGAACCGTCGACCCAGGGGAAGACCATAATCCATAAAATTTATCGATTCATTTCCACCTTCCGCACGAAGATACTCCGGCGTCAAACTAAATGACCGTTTAAGCGCGTCTGGTCGGCGGGTATAAAGGATACTCATGTCGAGAGGCACAAACAACCATTTGTGCGGATTAATCACAATAGAGTCCGCCCGCTCCCAGCCGAGGAATTCCCCGTCCATCTCAGGAAGAAGGACAGAGGCCCCCCCATGCGCCGCATCGATATGCAGCCAAATGTTTTCTCTCAAACATATCGCAGCGATGTCAGAAATAGGGTCGATGCTGGTGCATGAAGTTGTTCCTATTGTCGCGACCACAGCTAAAGGGAAAACCCCGCACGACCGATCGTCGCGGATAGCGGTTTCCAGATGTGCGGGATCCATACGAAATGATCCATCTGCGTTTATTCGCCGGACACTTTCAAATCCCAAACCAAGGGTTGCGGCCGCCTTGTCAATAGATGAGTGTCCGAATTCAGATGTGTAAATCCTAAACGCGGGAACCTCTTTTCTAGCGGCCAAACCATATTTTTGCAACTGATGTTCGTCACAATTGTCCCGTGCCGCGGCCAGAGCGTGCAGTGTGCTTAACGACCCTCCTTCGAAAGCGCATCCAAAAAAAGTTTCGGGCAACCCCATCATCTGGCGTAGCCACGATAGAGCTATTCCTTCGAGTTCGCTTGCGGCGGGGGCGGCCTGCCACATCATTGTATTCAGATTGAGAGCCGAACTTAAAAGCTCTCCTAATAGACCCGGACCGCTGGAGGAGGATGCGAAATAGGCCATAAAACCCGGGTGGTTCCAGTGCGAGCTATTCACCAAAAAAATATTCTTGAAATCCTCGAGAATGCGAGCCATTGTTTCACCCTTTCGGCTGGGCGAAACCGGCAATTTACTAACAATTGTGCCGGCGGACATCGCTGAATAGGACGGTCGTTCCCTTATGGACGCCCTGTAGTCTGCGATAAGGTCAATCAGCTCATGCCCGTATCTCCGAAACTCTTCGGGATCCATGTCGCCGAGAATTTCGCCTTCGTTAAGACAGTCATTCATGCGAAACGTGTAACGATTACTGACTCGCCATACATCATCCCTTCTGTTGTGCGATTAAAACGCCAGGCATAAAACAGCCGAGACCCATTGACGCAACTACGACCGCAGATCTCAGACTTATTGTCCTGGAGCTAAGCAGTTCGCCGGTAGCGAATGAGACGCTCGACCGTGGCAATGACGCTCGTGACGTTATTATAAATCGCGATTTAGAAAACATAAACAGCTAAGCAAATTGGACGGATGAGCTTGGACCTTTTTGATGAGTTAAATAAATTCATTCTATAGAATCGAAGCGAGCCGGGAAGCCCATTCCACGACTCGCTTCATTTCCGAAACCGTTTTGCTAGCGGCTCTCGGAAATGCTTTGTCAAATAAATCGGCGTTTCTACAATCGAACAAAGAGATGTTGTGGGCACAACGGTGGAGAGAACCGGAAAATCCGGTAAAGATTCATAAACGAAAACGCAACGTTACAGCTCGTGCTCCTTCCCCCATTACATATCTCTATCTTTAAGCGCGGTCTGGCCGGCTTTAAGTTGTAGAAATGACCCTTTTTTCCAGGGCTGAGTGAACTTCGCGAAGGAGAATTATCCACTGCGGTGCGTAATGAAATTACGGAAACTTGGTTATGAGTGGGTTGTAAAGCCTTCCTCTGCGGCTACAGATTGAAAAATTTGGAAGCGGTAACCCAAACTTTGGGTGACGGCACCTCTATTCTGGGAATCGCTATGAATGAGTCCGGAACCGTTTATGCCGCAGACATTCACAATAAACGGGTCGTGGCGATCAACGGCGGTAAATTGTCCATTCTAATGAAATCGGCATCGGGCTGGATGCCTACGGGTGTCGCGACACGTTTCGGCACTATTTTTGTTCTCGAGTTTCGAGGATCTTAGTTCGTTTCGCGTCTCTAAATGCATTCCGCCAAATTCGCGAACGATCCAGTCTCACTGCTCTGGAATGAGTCCTAGATGACAGGTAGCGAGGAGGACCTAGCCACTTATAACGCTCGTACTTACGTGAAAAACTTCATCACTAGTTCTTAATCTGTTCTTAAGTGATCTGTAGTAAGCGTCGCGTCCTATTCACAGTCAGCTTCGGTCAGACAATTGTGTCCTTTTCTATAATCCGACACAAAAAGACAGCGACATGGATGGTTTCGGCGATACGTGCGAAGCGTGATCAGTTGGCAAATCCCATGTTGATGTACGTTGCGACTTGGATGAAGATAGTGTTCCTGATTATAGGGACAGTTGTCCATGGTCTGTAATCCAGGCCAGAAATTCACCGATCTTAATAAAAATAATGTAAATGATTTGTGTGACAACTCCATTCCGTCGGCAGGTGAAGCGACAGAAATTTGCGCTAAAAGGATTGCGGTTAAAACTTCCGAAAATAGCAGTCATGACGAATCGTAAGGACTAGTACTCCTTCCCGACTTAGTATCTAATAAAAAACATGTGTAACGCACGATAGGTTTAATTCTTAGTCGGTGCGTTATAAATCAGTACTTTTACATTTGATCCTGTTCATTTTGGATCGTCAGAGATTGGTAACATTGCTACCTGTCTTATGCCAAATTCTGATTATCGAAGGTTGTGCGATTGCTCCCCTCTGCTCCCCACGTTCGAGGATCTGGATCATTTGGCTATGATCATGTCTGGTCGAATGAAATTTCCGGACTCGCTAAGAGATTTTCTATGGGAACTGCGGAAGTACTTTCGAGCAGAACCTGCCAGCATCCCGGCCGGTTATACATATCTCGGTCAATTCATTGCACACGACATCTCAAATTTCAGAGGCAGTGATAGGCACAGTGTAAGAGATCTGCCCTGGGAAAATGACTACGGCCCCAACTACTCAAGTACCGTTAGAAACTTGCGAAAGCCGGACTTTAACCTTGAGGGAGTATACGGCCAATGGCAACCAACCAACCCAGGTGAAACCCCACGGGCCGATTTGATCGATCGTGTCTCTCCATTACCGTTTCTGAAAGTGGGCGCCACGGTACCATCAGGCGGACCACAGAGTACCGCATCGCTGACGTATCCTTGCGATCTACCCAGAAAATACAAAAGTCCAGAGGCCATTATCGTCGACCAACGAAACGACGAAATTCTAATGGTGGCCCAGACCCTATTGCTTTTTATCAAATTTCACAATGCTTTAGTACTTATACTCAGCAAAATGGAGGAGTATAAGGATTCGGCAGGAAATTTTAAGAAAGATTTGATTTTCGAGAAGGCCCGTGAGTTAAACATTCGCTACTATCAGACTATCGTCCTCACGGATTTTCTGCCCCGGATCGTCCGGGAAAAATGTTTGCAAGAAGTGATCAATAAAGATGTCAACACCAGTGGAATGCACTATAAGCCAGTTTCCGAAAGTTTCCTTCCGTTGGAGTTTTCAACAGCCGCTTTTCGCTTCGGGCACAGCATGATTCGAAAAGAGTACGATCTGAATGTATTTCTATCAGACGAAAAGAAAACGGCAGCTAACGTTTCAGAACTACAGTATCGAACCGGTCACGCTTTGATGGTTTCTTTGCCAAGCGGCTGGATCGTGGACTGGAGCCGGTTCTACGAGACGGGAAGTTCGAAGTTAAATTTTGCCGAGCCTATTGACACGAACCTCCCACGAGAGCTGCTGCAGCTCAGACCGGAGATAAAGTACTACTCGAACGGGCGAGCAAGTTCTCTTGCGGCATTGGATTTTTTTAGAGCGCGACAGCTTTATCTGTCCTCGGGCCAAGCCGTCGCGAGGTGCATGGGTCTAAGGCCACTCAGCAAACCGAAGATGTCTAGGATCATAACGGACAGGAAGGTAGATGAAAAAGACGGAAAAACGCTTGAGGAGATTCTCGTCATCAAAAGACGCCTGGCAGAGGTTTTTAGCGCGGATACGCCTCTTTGGTTCTATGTATTGGCCGAGGCGGACGATCAGGACGACAGGAAACTGGGACCTGTCGCGGGTCGTATTGTTTCGGAGACGATCGCTCAACTGATCTATAACAGTGAAATCTCTGTTTTGCGGTCTAAAGCATGGGAGCCCGGTGATGATTGGCTGCTAGAGGATGGTAAATTCAGCATGTCTGATCTACTCAGAACTATTAAGGCTGCTAGAGACAGATTTCCAGATGAGGCTTATCCGCCTTGGAAGCCCTTCGATGAGATCAATCCTCTCGGAGATGGGAAGTTAATAAAACCATAAGCATAGAAAAAGGAGAAACCATGATAAGTGAATCTAGAGACGCTTCCATGCCGGAGGCAGCTTCTGCCACCATAATAGAAAACATAAGAAGAATCCGACAGAAGGTCGCCAGCGATCCCGTATTCGCAGGTGACTTACGGAGGTTAGCTATCGACGCCATCCGGTTTGGAATGGAGAAAGATGACGGGACACCGACCCCTCAATGGAAGGAGCTGATGTCAAATTACGCTTCCGATAAAACTCAACTCGAACGATTGTCTGGAGAAGACGAGGCGTTCGAGAATTCCGACTGGGGGTTGGCCTGTCTTGCTTACATCGCAGGCAATTCAACATGCGGCATCGACACTGCAACTATGACTGGCACCGAACGCGGATTTACTCCCGATATGTACGACCAGATGGAAGAATTCGAGGATAATCCGACGCCGAACATTTATCCCGTGCCCGAGTGTCCGGAATGAATGGAGAAGTAAAGCGTTCGCCGAGCTCGTCGATATCCGCAGTATCCCATTCGCAAGCTCTTCGTTTACGCTGGGATAAACTATGCGATCTTCATTTGCCCGTTAGTTTAGATGTCTGGCGCCTCAGCCGCCATGGCCGAACGGACGAGCCGACGCAGGGATGGAAGCTTCACGTGTCGGCTACGGTCATTGATGCATGCGACGTCCTGCAAATCATAGCGCCGGTTCTGGACCTGCAGGACGTCCAGTATAAAGCTCCCAGCTCTCTAGATGAGCTTCTCAAGATCAACAGCGGACTTCACTACGGTTATCACCAAGTAGGAAAGTTCATTACGATTTATCCCCGCGACAATTCCTTGGCCGTAAGCCTCGCCGAAGAGCTTCATGATCTAACGAAGACTTTTGCAAAGGTCTCCGTTCCTTTCGACAAACAGTATTGCCCGCGAAGCGCCATATTCTATCGATACGGGGCCTTTTCCCGGATGGAGAGTCGCAACACCGATGGTCGTAAAGTTTTGTTGATAAACGACTCTAACGGGAATGGCGTGGCGGACGATCGTTTGGCGGTCAAACCCGACTGGATAACCGACATCTTTCCACCGAAGGACGCTTCGGTGGATAATTCATTTGCCGGCACACCGCTCGGAACAAACTATCTCATCTATGGGGCAATCAAGCAGCGGGGAAAGGGAGGAACTTATCGCGCCGTCGATTTAACGGAAAAACGGCCGCGTCTATGTATCGTCAAAGAAGGCCGGAGGCACGGCGAAGTGGCATGGAATGGCCAGGATGGTTATGAGCTGGCCAAAAATGAATTTTACGTACTAAACGAATTGCGTCAAAAATACGACGACGTGCCAACGGTTCGAGATTGTTTCGAGGTGTACGGAAACTTCTATTTCGTGATGGAATATATCGATGGCGCGAGCTTAAAGCATCTTATGGATTCAAGGCGACGGCGATATAAGATTGAAGAGATCCTGCAATCTGCCGTCGCTATTGCCAACATTATCAAAAATATTCACAACGCAGGGTGGATATGGAATGACTGTAAACCGGCGAATTTGATAATTACGAAAGATAAAAAACTGAGACCGGTGGATTTTGAGGGGGCGTATCCAATACATACCCGAAGGCCTTTTGAATGGAGAACAAAAGCTTTTTCCGGGCCTGCCTTTAATGGAACCGAAGGAACTTATTCAGATCTTTATTCTCTAGGCGCTGTTCTCTATTTTTTGATAACCGGGCAACTAGTTAATTCAGAGCGGTTTGTCTCAATAGCTAAATTGCGGCGAAATGTTCCGAGTGACCTTGTGACTGTTGTGGAAAGTCTACTCTTCGTCCCAACCTCAAGTCTGGAGAAAACAATTATAATGCTCAGGACGATGCTCGATGCGCAAAAAAGAATTGTTTGAGTCGCTTACAGATTCGCGCAGTTTCTTAGTTCAGCGAACCGGGGGTCCCGGCGTAGTTCGTCAACGATTGGATCGTTAATCAGTCCCGGAAACGACGAAAATCTCTCGGCGCACGACAACATTAAGTTTTCGAAAGCTTTATCATAGTCGCCAAGCGCCATATAGATGAGTGCTTTCTCTTGAGAAGGAACGTATGTGTTAGCTTCGAATCCTGCCAGGTCGCGAATTAACCGCAAAGCTCGTTTATCCATTCCCTGTTTAGCATAAGCCATCCCTAGCGGCGCACCGGCAATTACTTTATCCTCATCCTTTGGCGAATTGTAAAGAGGTTCGAGCAAACGGGCCGCAGCATTGGGTTGACCGGTAACCAGAAGATGGTAAGCCATCATGTATTTTACTCGTTGATTGTTGGGCGAACGTTGGAGTGCTGCTTGCAGTAAGTCCCCCGTTCTTTGATAGTCCCGCCGTTTATAATGGATTGATGCTTCCTGTAGGTCGTTCGAAATTGTTAGAGGATCAATCTCGCGTGTCTTTTTGACCTCTTCAAGAGCTTCATCGTATCGTTCCTGCAATCGGAGGACGTTAATAAGCCCGGCTCGGGCAGGTAGAAACTCCGGGTCGAGATTTATGGCCATCCTGTCATTGATCTCAGCTTCTTTCCAATTCCAATCGTACCTAACGTTTATCTGGGCGAGGGCGTAGTACGCGTCTGCAAGTGTGTTGTCTAAATCAATCGCCTTTTGGGCAGCCTTTGTCGCGAGGTCAGCCGATACCTCCGGTGAAATAGCGTTTTTTGCGCCCGGCGTACTCTGGAACAGATAAGCCACTGCTAGGCCAGCCCAAGCTTTCGCATAATTTTGATCTATATCCTTGGCGCTCGTAAATGCCGCGATCGCCTTTTCAACCTGGTTACCATCTTTATTTTGTCTCGAATGATAGAGTCCCAGAAGATATAGGCTTTTGGCTTCGTTGCTCTCAGTCTCCGGAGTCCCCATTTTGTTTCGATCCGCTTCCGAAAGGTGTATACCAATTTTGCCCGCGATCCGGACAACAATTTTTTCAGGCAGCCGCGTTAGATCTGCCTCGTCGACTTTTAATTCTTCCGAGTCAACAAGGGCTCCGTCTGAAGTGCGCACGATCCTCGTCTTGAGAACTACTCCATCCGTCCCATTTTCCAGCCTGCCTGTAAAAACAGTGTCAGTTCTTAATTCGTTTCCGGCAATTATCGGATCAATATCCTTTTCTTTGTAGCGGGAGATGTAGGCTCCGCTCTTGATCCTTACGCCTGACAGCTTAGAAAGCTTTTGCACGATGCTCTGGGTCAGATCGTCCGCCAGAGCAGCTTTTTCAGACGCGGGCCCTTCGAAAATGATCGGCAAGATTGCAACATTTGGTTTCTGACCTAATACTACGCCAGGCGAAGGTCCTTGCCGTTCTAGAGAGTAGAACACTGCTAAGACGCCGGCAGACAGAACCAAGACCATAAACAGAAGTCCCAGGATCAGCCGCTTTCGAAAGGCGCCGAATAGGGCTAATCTATTGCTTTGGAAGCCATCCAAGTGGGCGAGTACCTCGGTGATGTTGCGCAATCTCTTGTACTTTTCTTTTTCAAGGCACCCGGCCACTATGTAGGCCCAGCAAGGCGCTATACCCTCTGCGCGAAGGCTAGCTTGGGATATTTGATCATTGAGAATTGCCGAGATCGTTTCAGCTTTCGTCGGGCGCTGAAAAAGGCTCCTTTTAGTCAGGATCTCATAGAAAACCGCGCCCAGGCTGAAAATGTCTGTTTGGTAGTCTAGGATTTCGCCGCGGAGCTGTTCGGGGGACATGTAGGCGATGGTGCCAACAATCAGGCCGTCGCCTGAAAGGCCGACCGATATAGGCGTGCTTCTGAACTTATTTTTCTGTTCAACGATCTTCGCCAGACCAAAGTCAAGGACTTTGACAGTGCCATCATCGGTTAGCAGTATGTTTGCCGGCTTGAGGTCGCGATGGATGATGCCATTGCCATGAGCGAATGCGACGGCTGCTGCGATCTGACCCGCGATCGCAACAAATTTTGCATCATCAATCTCAATATTCCTCAAAGCTTCGTCGAGCGGGACACCGTCAATATACTGCATGACGATAAAATCGTCGTCATCAGACTGATCGATCCCGTACACGGCGCATATATTAGGATGCTCAAGCATCGCGATCGCCTGGGCCTCTTTTCGGAGTTGGCTTTTAGCTGCACCGTCCTTCCTTAAAGAGTCTGATAGGAACTTCAGAGCGACCTTACGGTTTAGTTTGGTGTCGATTGCCTCGTACACGTCCCCCATCCCACCGCTGCCAAGTTTTCCCCCGATGGCGTAATTTCCAACAACGGTTTTTACTCTTTCCTGATGCCCATTTTTGTGTATTACAGTGAGTCCAAGGTCAACGACTGGAGCATCAAGAAACGCCGATTCGTAGTCGAATGAAGAAAGTAGCGAAGTGACCTCCGCGAATAGTTGCGGATCTGTGTCCGCAAAGCCATGGAGGTATTTTGCACGCTCGTTTTGAGAAAGTGGAAGAGCGGTGTGAAATACATCCTCAATTACTTTCCACCGCTCATTTTCCATACCGGATCTCTTTGGCGAGCCATGCTTTGGCCATGTTCCAGTCACGCATCACTGTGACTCCTGAGACCCCCAGGACCTCTGCGGTCTCATCAACGCTTAATCCGCCATAAAAACGCAATTCGACCACGCGTGCTTTTCGGTTGTCTATTTCTGACAGCCGACAGAGCGCTTCTTCTAATGCTAAGATCTCATCTGATTTCTCGTCTGAGATGAGCATTGCCTGGGACAACGAAACCGCAATTTTTTTTCCTCCACGTTTAAGCCTTTTCTTGTCGCGTAAATAGTTCAGGAGAAAACGCCGCATCATACTCGAAGCAATCCCGAAAAAATGGGCCCGATTCTGCCATTTCACAGAATGCTGGTCCACCAGCTTTAAGTATGTTTCGTTGATTACGGCCGTTGTCTGAAGCGTATTTCCCTCGTTTAACCGACGCATGTAACTGCGCGCCATTTTTTGCAGCTCATTCTCGACGAGTGGAAACAGTTCTTCTTGCGCAGTTAGGTCCCCATTACTCCAATCAATAAGAAGCTCAGTTATCGATGTTGTGCCCATCCGAGATCAACTAATCCATGCCTTACTAACCGGTTGAGGAAAGATGATATTTGCGGATTCATTTGGGTGCGTTAACAAATGAAGCCGACGTTACCACGTGAGAGACCGCGTCGACCGATTTTCTAAGAGTAAGTACTTATAGCTGAAACCGGCTCGATTGGCAAGACTCATTGGAGCTAGATCGCTCAATGAAGACTTTCCGGACTCCGGCCGTTCCGAACGAACGGCTTGACGGGAGGAAAATTGATGAGAACCCATGTTGTTTTTGACTTTGCTCATCACTACTTCAAAACATCGTTGATATACAAAGAGGTGAATTGCGCCCAGGTTAGGAGGCTGACTTGATACGAACTATTGTTTTTTCCTTTCTTCTTCTCCTATCTTTCGCATATTTAGTCGCCGGACAATATTGTGATTGTGAAATTCCAACGGCCACCCGCCTGGGCAGAATCGAGTCCGCAGAGCGAGCGTTAACTACTGCTGAGGGGAACGAATCGCAAATTCTGGCCAGACATTTCCCTTTTGGTCTCCCAAAACCGTCATCGAACGCTTCCGGGGAATCAATGCTTCTCCAGTTCGAATGGATTACCTGGTACGACACAGATTTGCGAGTGCCCTTGTGGGTAGGCTACCAGCTCAGCAAGGCAGATGCCCAAGCAAAGGTATTTCCGCGACAGGACTGTTTTCGCAGAGACCGTAGGCTTCCCAACGAGTTCGCGTCATTTTGCGAAGATTACGATGAGCCTCTGCACGACCGCGGGCATATGGTCCCGGCCAATGATTCACGACGGGATCAGGCAATGGTAGATAACAGTTTTTTATTCTCGAATATGGTTCCGCAGAGGGGTAATTTCAATCGACTCATCTGGGAGAAGTTGGAATCTACAGTAAATGGCTGGGCTGAAAAGGTGGGTGTCTTTATTGTTACAGGGTCGGTTTTTGACATGGACAACGATGGCATACGGGATGCGGATGAGAATGTAAAGCGAATGGCCCCGAGAAAACGCGTTGCCATACCTACTCATTTTTATAAGATTGTTTTCCACATTCGAGAGGACGGCATATACGACACAATATCGTTTCTCCTTCCCCATAACAACAAGAAATTCAAGAACTCGTCCCGATATCTTAAATCGAAAATCAGGTCAATTGATGAAATAGAGACGGTTACCGGCACCAACTTCTTCCCGAACATGGAGCCCGTGAGGCAGAAAGCTCTAGAGCGCGCCAAAGCACAATCTCTAGTAAGGTGGGTGACAAATTGATGAGCGAGGCCTCCGACGAATTGACAACGGACGTTGCCCTATGTTTTTCAGGGGGTGGATACAGGGCAGCTGCTTACCATTTAGGAACTCTTGCCATGCTGCATGAGTTGGGCATGCAGGATCGGATCAAGTATTTCTCTACAGCGTCCGGCGGAACAATAGTCGCTATGAAATATATTCTCGCTAGGTGCGAGAAACAATGGGAAGACAGCGGAGACGACTTCGATATATTTGCCACAGAGTTTAAAAAGTTTCTTTTGGATCAAAATATCGTCAAAGATGCCTTTGAGGCGATAACTGAACAGCGCTTCGAAGGACAAAAGAATGATATCAGCCTGATACGAGCCGCTGCTGGAATCTACGATAAATATCTAACCGGTGGTGTCAGAGTAAAGGATCTAAAAGAAGCTGCGATCAACACCAACAAGTACACTGACCTCATCTTTAACGTCACCGAATTTCGCACGGGTGGCGGCTTTCGCTTCCGGATAGTGCGTAATTCGAGATTAGCCTTTGGCAGCGGCAATTTTGATATTAAAAACGATCTGCAAGGCGATATTTCTTTGGCCGACATTGCCGCGGCCTCATCGTGTTACCCCGGAGCTTTCGAGCCGATCCGATTCCCGGAGGATTTCGATCTGCCGAATAGGGAACGTTACAAATTTCCTTTTGGTGAAGACGCAAAGGGCGTGCAGTCTCTGCCGATGATGGACGGGGGGATTTTCGATAATCAAGGCGTCGCAGGTTTGATGACCAGTTACGAGGAAAAAGCCCCGTTCGATTTCGTCCTGATATCAGACACCACCCAGAAGGCTGAAACAATCCTCGACTATCAAATTCCCGGAAAAGGTAGGCTGTTTGACGTCATCACAACGTTCTATGCTCTGTTTATAGTCCTGTTCATTGTCTTCGTTATTTCCGTCGTCTCGATCGGACTGTCACTTTGCTATCTCACATCTCTATCGTTCATTCAGATCGCCATGATCGAGATCACAGCGATTTTTTCGGCAATGGTTTCCGGGGCGCTTCTTATCGCTCTTTCATACATACGATTCAGGTTAGAATCGCTCGATGTGATGGGAGCCAAATTTCCAATCTGGAATTATATCAGTGCTCTCAAGCTCTCGGACATTTACTCACTCCTCTCAACGCGGGTTGCGTCGGCAAAGGCGCTTCTATTTAGCGTCTTTATGAAGCGCGTCCGCGATCTGAACAATAAAACCGTCCTTGCGGCCACGAGCGAGGAAACGCGCCGAAACCTTCTGTTCGGCAAAAATGTCTTTAGCCACATTTATGATCTCGAGGAGCATCGAGAGTTAGAGCATCCATTGGCCAATGATAAAGACATTAAGGCAACGCCGCGGATGGTCCGTCTGTCAATTGCGGCCGGTAAGGTTCCCACCGCACTCTGGATAGAGCCCGCCCAAATAGAAATCCTCGTCGAATGCGGGCGCATAACGGCCTGTCTAGCTCTTTTGAGACTTAGCTGGTCCAAATGGCAAAAGTTAAATGCCGATGCAGAGGACGAAGCCGCTAAGAAAAGGACAAATGCAGTACGGCTGCCTCCACCCAACGACCCGAATTCTGTTCTTTATGCCGAATACTCGAGGATCAAGAAGAAATGGAAGGATCTAGTCAAGGTGGAAGAACCGGATGCGCCAGAAACTTGAGCAAAAAAGAGCTTCCCAATCTCGATATCCAATGTCTACTCTTCACCCGGGAGGCCGTGCGGACCTATTCCCTCGCACCCGCCGTATGCAACGTATTTCGCGTATAGGCAAACAAAAAAGCGATAGATTCCTATCGCTTATGCGGCTGTCTTACTATTAGTACTCTATTATCAGGCGACCTTGAAAATTTTCTCTTTCCGGGCGTTCTTTACGCCGCTAACTTCTGTCAGATCATTTAGCTTCGTCTCGTCGATGGTTCCGGTTATTCTACGAAGGATCGGCAACTTTTCTTCGACATGCATCCCGAGTTTCTTTAGGCTGCGCACGATCTTGTCGAGGTCAACTTCCTTATCGCTTCTTAACGACACTATAACTTTCGCATTCGCCATATCGACCTCCTTTTGATGTTATATATCTTATGTCTTATGTCCAAACTCATTATACGCCGAAAAGGCCCAAGAGGCTAATAAATTCTCAAGGGCCTGTGGATAAGTTGTTTCGTTAGCGAGCATTAGCTTTGCGGGCTTTGTGCCAGGCCGCTCCCCACATCACGGCTCGGCAAAGTTCCGAGCGATAAAGCCGTCTGGGCCAGCTGCTGCATTATCTGATCAGCGGTGGCCGAACTATCTTTTTCGGCAAACAAGGCGGCAATGCCGGCGACGTGCGGTGTGGCCATGCTGGTTCCGCTGATGGTGTGGAACTTTGTTCCGGTCGGCGGACGGTTCGGTTCCAGCGCTGTTGGGCCGTAGGCGGCCGTCGACCAGCTTGAGTAGACCGCGACACCAGGGCCGGCAACATCGATCTTACCGCCGCCCGGATTAATGCCACCATTTGAGAATCTGGCAATCCCGAATTCTCCATTACTTTTCTGTTGGACCGCGGCCACCGCCATAATGGTGGTGGAGTTCGCCGGAACTCCCACCGGAGCGATGTGACCCGGGCGATTGCTGTCGTTCCCTGCAGCGGCGATAATCAGGCAATTGTTATCGAGAGCGGCCCGACCCAGATCTTCATAATCGTCATTCGGCAGCTCGTTGATCGCAGCCTCGCTGCCCAGCGACATCGAGATGATCCGACACTTGTTGGCCAACGCCCATTCGATACCCAAGAGGACGGAAGATTCCGGGCCGCTGCCCTCGTCGCTAAGCACCTTACCGACGAAAAGCTCGGCATCCGGGGCAACTCCGTAGCGCGGAAATACGCTTGGGTTAAGGGGTCCGCAAACTGTTCCGGCACAATGGGTGCCATGCCCATTACCATCTTGCGCCGTGGCGACACCCCCCAGAAAGGATCTGGAAGTAATGTTACGCCCCAGAAAGTCCGGATGCGTCAGATCAATACCGGTATCGAGAACGGCGACGCGTACGCCGCGACCCGAAAACGGAGAGCTTGCGGCATTAACGACCTGAAGTCCCCACGTGACTTTCGACTGGTTAACCTGCGAGAGCGATAACGATTGACTTCTGTTCGACCGATCGCCCTGAGGATCTATCTCATTGATCAGATTGCTGATGCCGGCGTAGTAGCCCCGAAGGAAACTGGCGGACACTTCAAAAATGTCTACGCCCCTTCCGCTGTTGTTGGGTGGCCCAGCGGAGCCGGGCATTTCGAGCCCGACCTCGGTTTCAAGCTCGAAACTATTGCGCGGCCGGCCGCTACTGCCGAGAATAAAAAACTCCCGCTCGCGACGCACCTTGATAGTGGGATTGTCAGCTGCGGCGACCGCAGCCATCTGATCAGGGGGTGCCTGAACGATCGCGATGCCTAGCTTCTCCAAATAGATAGCACGGCCGTCATCGAGTCCGGCGAGGCTGAATGTTTCCTTTTCGAAATCGGCGGAACTTGCCAGTTTAATGCCGGCGCTTTTAGACAAAAGTGACTTGACCCCTGCCCCCTTTTTGTCGCTAACTTTCACGACGTAGCGCCGGGGTTCCAAGCTATCTACTTCATCCGTTTTTTCGTTCTTTTTCGTTACCATAAATTCTCCATTCAGTTTCTTGGTTCCAAGGTGTCATAAATGGTTCTCGCAGCGCGACACCCCAAAATTGCGAGTTGATCTACAGATTTGATCGTGTCGAGTTCTCAAATGCGGATCTGTTCAAAACCGGTCAGCTCGTTGTTCGCGACAGATTCATCGAGCTTGACCGCCTTGACGGCCGCGGGCTGAGCCGCTTTAAGATCTTGAAAGTCGAAATCGGTGAGTTTTTCTATCGCCTCGATCGAAGTCTGATATGTGCTGTAGGCTCCAAACACAAAATCCGACTCGAGGTTGCCGATCATCTTTTCCTGGCTCAAGAGATATGCGGTCGCGGACAGGGTTTTGTCTTTCTTGATCATCACAGCCACTTTCCAGAATTCCCGCGGTAGCTTGTAATTGCGGTACTTCTTATCATTCTCCCGGAATACGGGCCCGGAAAACACGGATATCTTGAGATCAAGATTGTTGGCATTCTGCAGTAAATAATCCTCAAGGCCTGCCCATACTTTCTTGCTTTGATTGAAGTCCTGGTGCTGTGGGCTGCAGTTGGTAAAGTGGAATGTGTCGTCATTGGCGACCTTGGCGACCTCAAAATCATTGCCCCATGCCGGGTCGAGCCGCCTGACAAGATGGCCTCTGTCCAGAGGGTTCGAGCTGTAAAGATCTTCCCCGATCTGCTCGCTTCTATCGATGCGAGGATCGTAGAACCACTTGTCCTTTTCACGGCGGATGTTCACATCCTTGCGACCGTCTATATTCACGGCAGTATAGAACGCGAGTCCGCGATCCTTATTCATGACGATGCTGAAATGGTGATAAGGCAGGACGTACGGGTCATCGCCTGGCGGCTGTTTGTTGACCGCCGCCTTGGATTTTAACGATTCCGATAGAACCGGCAGCTTCACGACCTTTCCAAGGAACGTTTCACTGTAACCTTTCCTGTTACCGTAGTTCGGATCGATGGTGACGGCTTCTTCGATCTGAGGAACAGTGGCGTGCCCTTTCCCTGCATGAGCCTGCACTGCACGCAATATTTGTGCAGGTCCGAACTTGACCGTGACGTGGAGCGGGATTGTCCATTCCGCGTCGCCGTTCGACGTCCCCGCACCGTTGCCCTTTGGCGCGTGAAGATCCGTCTGCGCTGGGGCCGTAACCTTTGAACCAGTGCTGGTCTGGGCAGCTTCCTTTATTTCGAGCGGATTCGGGGCCTCCTTGTTGAGCATTTCCTCGCAAAGATCCCGTGCTTCACCAGCCAGGCTATTCAGCTTACTTTTGACATCGTTGACTATGCTGCTGACCCTAACACCCTCATTCGCTACCCATCGAATGCTCCCAGGATCCATTCCGTCGGTAAAGATCGAACCGTCGTTGGTCAGAATATTCCCGTTCTCGTCCATATCAGCAACACCGGAGTGATGAAGAGCGACAACTTCCCAAAGATCGTTGCACACACACGCGCCCGACGAACCCTGTTGCGTGTCAGCGGCGTAATGGGCGAAATCAGGAAGGAGATCGATCAATTCATTTTTGCGAAGAACGATCTGCTTTATCTCGCCACGCGGATGCTGAATTATATTCACCGGCTGGGAAATCAGAATTTTGCCTTGCTCGACTATTAATCGACTCCAAGCAAAGTGCGATAGGGGCTGATTATTAAAAGAGGTTGGGTGGACCGCTACGATAGTGTAGTCAAGCGCCTTATCCGTCATAAAGAAAACATCCGGCTGGAGTCGGAAGGTAAACACTGGCAGCATCAGGCCGCGTCGATCGCGCTGATAGTCGAATTCAATATGCGAAAAGTTCGCGCTCGCGGCGCTCTCGAGAACATGGTTGTTGGTCATTAACAACCGGGGCGACACCATGAAGCCGGTACCGAACCCGAGGGTAACTCCCGTGTTGGACCTAATATTTACGCGACCCACAAATCGGGCGACAGCAAGCCCTTTCTCCAGAAACTCCGCCCCGAGGAAATCTGGTTCGCCGATGATCCGCTCTCGTGCGATATCTTCGAGGATTACCGCCTTCGTTTTCGCGCTAGTCCCTATGGTCGCCGACTTCATCTGTCCGGACTCGTTCGCTGGTGCGATTATCGCCTCCGTCAGCCTTTCGATATTCATGGCGACCCGTTCCGGCGGCTCGACAGATGCCAGGCCACCTTCGGCCATTTTCTTCATGTCGTCGTAGCGACTCTCAACTCTCGATCTCCAGCGTTTTGCCGCCTCAGTCGCAATATCCAACGAAAAATCCACCATTATCTAGTCCTCCTGCCTGATCTCAAAAGTCGAATGAGACCACCCCGTGTCTGGCGTTAACGAAACCCTTTGGCTTCCTTCAATAACCAACGCACCAAAACTCGCAAAAACATATCATTCGAATAGATATTCGTCTGATCTGACGCTCCAATCATTCCGATAATCTGAAGGTAACAGGTTGGCTGATTCAAAGGACCATGGTCACGCCGACTCGGAACGTGATGCCGAAAATAAGGGCTAGGGCTTTCCCTTTTTATCCCAATAGAGTGAAAACCAACGGCGAGGTAATGGCTGGTCGCTCCCAGCGCCGTTTTTTGGGGGCAGCATCCACATAAACCAAAGTGGGATACGGTTAGGTTTGGATAACTAAGAATTATTTGTCACAATCCGCGACAAAGGAACCGCGGCTCTCTGTTGTCAAACCTAGAGACGATAAGCCGAACTCGCAGTTCGCTTCACCGGATAGACATATACCTACACTCAACCGTGGGTATGTTTTGGCAGTGGATCGCGAATTCAACACGTAGAGTTGTGGTCGCCGCTCTACCATAAGTCATTAGCTCTTACTGCTTTACTGCCGGTCTGATTTTGTTGAGCTCTGAACGGAAATAGCGACTCTTTCTTTCAAAAGAATCGCAAAATTTCTCGTCTCGTGGCCTCACTTTTTCCTCTCGATTGCAGACGACATTTTCCGCCGTAAATCCGGCACCAAAAGCTGCGGGAACGCTGCTGACGACGGGCCCGGCGACTGACAACAGATCTAGTTTTAAACACTGTGAATCAACATTTTGACAAGCGTACCTGGGGTTTTAAGGCGCTCACAACTTAGCGGCTATATTCTCCGAACTTGGTCGCGGAGTAGGACAGCCAGTTGGAATTGGCAAAGCTTTTAAAAGGCGGCTGATAAGGATCGAGCGTAAATGTGCTCTTATGTACGGAGTCTATGTAAGCATCGCATGCCGATCAAAACCGACGCCGACGGGGAGGGCGGCTTGTCAGTTTGCTTCTTCACGGGCCGACTTAAAGTTTCGTACTTCCTCCATTGAAATAGATCACCAAACCGAACTGGATCTGCCGGCTTGCGCCGAACTCCTGTTCCCGCTTGAAGGTACGGTTAAGAACTCCGAAGTTGGGGGCTATCGTTGTGCTAAAGGGTTGCCCCGGTTGGAGCAGGTCCGCTCCCACTCCGAGCAAATTCGGCAGTGTCGCCGGGGGACGGTCGAAATTAGTGTGGTTAAAGAGATTTGTGATATCGCAGCGAAAGTCAAAAACCGCGATCCCGTCCTTTCCGGTGAATTGCTTTTTGATCGAAAGATCGAACAGCGCAAGACGCGGTCCACGCAGCATTCCGCGCCGTAAATCACCAAATGTCCCGGGAGCGGGAATCGCGAAAGCCGCCGGGTTAAGGTGACGACGGTCACTTGCGAGATACGGATTTACACCGGGGATGAGATCCGGACGTTGCGTGTTAAATGCTGTTCCGCCGCCGGGTACGTTTATTCTGGCGATCCGTCCCACAGCCGGAGACCCGAACACCTGTCCCGCTCCGTCCACATAAACTACCTCCGGCCGAATAATTTTTACATCGATCGGTTTCCCGCCCTGGAGATCCATGCGGCCCGCGAGGGTCCAGTTGCTTAGAAGCTGTTTTCTCCACCCAGTTGTGTTACGGAAATATAACTGGTTCGTTCCGATAGGGAGCAAGTAGACGGTTGAAAGGGTCAACTTGTGTTTGATATCGTCCGGGCTCAAGCCCCGGTCATATTCCAGATCAAAGGGGTTACCGGCCATGACTGTCTGTGAGCCACCGTTCGTGTTACCAATGATCCTACCCAGTGTGTACTGTGCGTCCAGCATGAATATGTTCGCCTTTGGAAATGCCCCGTTCAGACGCACTTGCAGTGAATCATAACGGCTCCATCCCTTACTGGTCCGTACGTCGAGCTCACCAAAGGGTTTCAATGGGGTCCCAGCCTGGGGGATATCGAACTCACGGGTGACTATTGCCGGCAGGGCAGGGTTCGGATTCGTATCTACGCTGATGATCCGGTTCGCCGTTGTGCGAAGTAACAAGTCCCTTCCCATATTGCCGACGTAAGAAACGAGCGCGTAGAACTCCGAGTTATCATTACCAGATAGCCTTTGCTTGAAGGAGACATCATATTTATAAACCTTCTCTGTATTCGTGTAACCGGTGTCGAAGGCTAGCGGTTGATACTGGCGATTAGTTGGATTATTAAAGAATAGGCCCTCCAGGATGCTTTGTGATGTCGGAAAAATACCGCCGGTCTGAGTAACGTCGATCCGGTCATTTTCGATAGGCTTGATCTGGTCGCGGAAGGAGCTTGCCCCGGCATGCATTCCGAAGCTCGCACTGATCAACCTCGGGTTCTTGGCGAGAGTTGGAGTCGAAAAACGCGGCGCCCAAGCCAGAGCTAATCTCGGTAGAAAGTTATCTTTCGACGAAGGGAAAAAAGGCGTATCTGGAGGGAGGGTCAGATGGCGGCTAACGTCGAAAACCACGTTCCGGTTGCGTTCTTCCTGGACCCCAGTGTAATACTCGTATCGCAGGCCCATCGTCACCGCAAGGTTCGGACGAATGGACCATTTATCCTGTAAGAATCCGATCAAATAATGCTGCGTCGCCCGGTGGTCAGAGCTGTCAGATAGGCCAAAGGGACTCGGATTTCCAAGATCACCGGCGAGCTGTACCGTGGTCGGCCTGTTTTGAAGCAGGTCCTCGAGGTTTGAAAACCGGTAGTTGATCCCGTTAAAGACATTCAGATAAGTGTTAAGGTAGCGAAACTCGCCGCCGAAGGTAAGCGAATGCCTTTCGGCTGGCGTCCACACTATCTGGTCGATAATAGAAAACGTCGAAGGGGTGGTTCGCGTGCCTCGTCCTGAAAATGAACGGTTTTTGCGGAGCAGTCCTCCCGGGGCGGCGATAGAGAGTGGCAAAGGCTGTCCCGGAACGCCGATCGGGGTTATGGTGCCCGAAACATTCACCGATAGATTGGACAAAACGGCGGCGGTTTCAGAGGGGACGCGCGCTCCTAGGCGCGAAGGAGTCGCGTTAAATGAAAACAAAAGTTCGTTGACCCAGCCGCCCTCGGTGCGTGTGTAGTTCAGCACCGCCGTCTGTTTGCGATCGTCTTTGACCTGTCTGCGTCCGTTTACGCTGTCTGGCGTATCCTCTTGCGAAGCCTCGCGGGTGTAAACAAAATTGAGCGTATTGTTAGACTCTGATTTTTCGTAAGTGAGGCGTGTGGTGAGAAAATTCCTGAAAGCCTTATTTTTTGTATCCAGCCTTACCACGTCTAAATTGGGGTCACTCGTGGCCCCCGGGATGACGATCGCGCCGCCTGTATAAAAAGCGTCCAACAAAGAGGTGACTGCAGGAACCGCCCTGGCGCGCGCTGCTGCACTCGGGACGGCCTCGAACAAGATCGCCTCGGAGCGCGCCCTGATTCCCTCATAATTCACAAAGAAGAACACGGAGCTCGTCTTGAGCTTAGGGTCCGAGGTACTTCGCCGGTTCAGGGGGCCGGAAAATCTCCCTCCGAACAGGTGATAGCTCAACCAGGGCTTTTTTCTGTCGAAATAGTTTCTGGCGCCAAAGGCTTCATCGGTAAAATTCTCATAGATATCACCACGGAATTCGCTGTTTCCCTTGAGCGTGTCGGTGATGAGCTTACCACCCGACCCAGTTCCGAGGTACGCGGGATAATTGCTGTCATCCAAACGAAACTCCTTGAAAGCTTTCAGGCTTTGCCGCTTACTCATGTTCAAAAAGAAAGCACTCGTGTCCTGGAACGATTCGGCGGAGAGTACTATCAAAGGTGTCACATCAGCTCCATCGATCCGGATGGAGTTCTGGTCGGGGGAAATTCCGTTGAAGCTAAACCCTCCGAGCGGATTGGACGAGGCATTGTTACTTACGGCGGCCGAGCCATTAGAAGCCTCCGCTATCCGGGACAACTCCTCCTTCCCGAGAGCAGCCTCCTGTGTCGAAAGGTTTTTGCCGAGGCGGCCGGGTATGATCGCCTGTGAACGGAAACTGGGAGCGACGCTTGATATCGGCGGCATGGCTGTTCCAAGGGTCGTGATCTTATTCAGACTCTTAAAATTGGTCGACGCGGTTATTCGTAGGTCGATGGTGACCGTCTCACCAAAAGAAACGGATATCCCTCTGACGCCGTTCCCGGCGTCGAGGACAGTCACGTCTGGGACAATGTCATACTCGCCGGGATCGAGGCCCGTAAAAGAAAAAAAGCCATTATTGTCGGCAACCGCTTTTCGGGTACGCCCTGAAGCCGTTTCCGTTAATGTTATAGACGTTCCGGGTGCCGGGCCGGCAACATTGCTCACAGTACCCCGTAGGGTGCCGAAATCACTTTGAGCGATCATTGCCGTGCACAGTGAAAAAATTATGGTGATTAGGAAGAGAATATTATGCGTCATGGGTTTTTACCTCGTTTGAGGGCTCGGCCTGGTTTCGGACGCCGTTCGAGTAGAGGATCCGGTCCCGCTGGTACTGGATCGGAGTGCGATTGTTGAGCTTTACACTCCCGGTATCCTTAGCCTAAATATCCTAGTAATACTTGAATAGCTCGGGGCCGTGCATAAAAGGCGCGACTATCGAAGCCTTTCATGGCATAGGGAGCGAGATCCGACTCGATCTGGTCAACGACTTTCTTGTAGCTTTCCATACTCGTTCGTTTGACCGGCCGAAAAAGTTGCGGGCCCACTACTTGGATACGCACCCAAAGTCCCAGAAATCTATCAAATGACGATTCATCACCGACGGATCGTGATTTGTCATCTATGGTCGGCATGCGAATCACCTGTTTCGGCACCATGCTCGCCGACGCTTCTCAACACCTTGAGTTGCGGGAACAAAGGATCCGCGACCTTCATTTTCGTACCTTTCCAGGTTTGGGACCAGCTAACAGAGTGTTGGGCGGGATTTGCATCCACCCCCAGCCTCACCAAAATGGACCCGGCCGTATGCGGCATAAACGGCGCGATGAGGATCGCTGCAATTCGTAAACCCTCCGCGACCGTCGAGAGTGTCTGAGCAAGTTGTTGACGCTCCTGCTGCGCGTACAATTTCCAAGGCTCGCGCTGGTTGATAAAAGCGTTCAGACCGCTGATCAGCGTCCAAACCTCATCCAGTGCGATATGAAATGCGAGACCTTCCATCGCCGATGAATAGGAAGCGACTACGCCCTCAGACGTCGTTTTTACCTCAAGTTCCGGACTGCTAAGCTCCCCGGATGTAGCGGGCAGCTTACCGTCGAAGTACCGGTCAACCATACTAGTTGTTCTTTGAACAAGATTGCCGAGCCCCTGAGACAAATCGCCGCGATACCGGCGGATCAGTTCCTCATCCGAAAAGTCCCCGTCGCTGCCAAAAGCAAATGCCCTAAATGTGTAGTACCGCACTGGATCAACACCGTATTGGTCGATCAGATGCTGCGGAACGATCGCGTTGCCGAGCGACTTCCCAAATTTCTGACCGTTGCGTGTCCAAAACCCGTGAGCAAAAACTTGCCGTGGCGGCTCGAGGCCCGCGGCCTTCAGCATCGCGGGCCAGATCACGGCATGAAATCGCAGAATATCCTTACCAATGATATGCACAGCCGTTGGCCAGTATTTTTCAAACTTCGCTCGATCATCCAAATAACCAACGCCCGTGACGTAATTGACTAGCGCGTCAAACCAGACATAGGCCACGTGGTCTTGGTCGAATGGCAGCGGAATACCCCAGTTAAAGGAGCTGCGCGAAATATTGAGATCTTCGAGCCCCTCTTGCACAAAATTTACGACCTCTTTCCTTTTAGACCGCGGTGCTATAAATGCGGGGTTTTCTTTGTAATGCTGGAGTAACCAATCCCGATATGCGGACAGTCGGAAGTAGTAACACTCCTCGGTAAGCAGCTCGACCGGTCGTCGATGGATCGGGCAGTCACCTTCGCTGACATCCTTCTCCGTGTAGTAGGCCTCGCAGTCGACGCAGTAGAGTCCTCGATAAGTACCCTTGTAAATATCGCCCCTGGCGTAGACGCGGTCAAGGATAGTCGTGACCGTGCGAACGTGATCGTCGTCCGTCGTTCTGATGAACCGATCGTATTCGATATACAGCGCCCCAAATACCGATCTGAATACAACCGCCTTCTGATCTACAAGCTCCTGCGGGGTCATCCCTCGTTTCAGAGCCGCGTTCTCGATCTTCTTTCCGTGCTCGTCCAATCCCGTCAAAAAAAAGACGTCACGGCCGTTTTGCCGAGCCCAGCGTGCGGCCACGTCGGCCGCGAGCGTCGGATACGCCGTGCCGAGATGCGGATCATCGTTCGGATAATAGATCGGCGTTGTTATATAAAATGGATCCCTGTTCATGTCTCCTCCCATGCTCACTGAGCTGAACGAAAAAAAGAGGTCCGCCTTCGATCAGCGGACCTCAATAAACGCGTCAAACGTTTAGTCGCCCGACCTGTTCCCAAGGAAAGATCTCTCGACCGTAGTGCCCGTAGGCCGCGGTATCGAAATAGCTCCATTTGGTTGGGTCGGGATTAAAGAAGTCGTTGGTTGGATTTCTGAGGTCGAGGGCGTCGATGATGTTACCAGGGGTGAGATATTTGCCAAATCGCTGCTGGATCTTGTCCGAGATGTCGCCCGTGTCGGAGGTGACCGTAAACATTTCGGGATCCAGGCGGCCGATGCCATATGCGATCTTGACCAGACACCAATTTGCTTCCTGTTCGGCCACGAGGGTCTTGGCGATATACCGGGCCATGTACGCCGCGGAACGATCCACTTTTGTCGGGTCCTTGCCGGAGTAAGCTCCACCGCCGACCGGAACCTGTGGACCGTACGCGTCGACTACTATCTTACGGCCGACGACGCCTGCATCACCGATGGTGCCGCCGGTCGCGAATTTACCCGTACCGTTGACACAGATCCTCAGCCCCGGCCCCGACCCGTTCTTTACCACGTAGTGACGGCGGATCGCCTTGTTCTCACCGGCGCCGAACGAATCTTCGACCTTTTCAAGTTTTGACTCGATCGAGGAATGTTCCGGCAGCACGACGGGGTGCACCGCGTTCGCGATCACCGACCTCTCGAACTGCTCGAGAAGTTCCGGATACTTCTTCTCATCGACGTCCTCGTGCTGAGCGGCAACGATGACGTTCGTGACATGTCCATCGGCATCGAGCGTGACCTGCGACTTGCAGTCCGTTCTGAGCCACGGCAGCGCACCCGTCACGCGCAGATCGCGGAGCTTCAGACATATGTTCCTTGCAAGCTGGTATTCGGTCGGCATTAGCTCAGTGTTGACCGAACCATTCACCTGCTCGTTTGTTGCATAACCGACCATGATCCCCTGGTCGCCCGCACCTCCGAGATCGATGCCCTGTGCGATATCGGCCGACTGAGCCCTCAGATGATTGAGCACGGTCAGGTCTTCGCCCTTACCGTAGCCGACCTTTTCCCAGACACTCTGTGTCAGTGCATGGACGTCGATCGTGCCCAGCACCTCGCGGCTAAAGATGACCTCACCCGAGACCACCGTCAGCTTATCTTTTGACAAGCACTCGATGGCCGTTCGCGTGGCCCGTTTCTCACTGTCGGAACCCGCAAGCTGCAGGGCCCGATCAAGGATTAGGTCAGCAACCTGATCATTAAACTTGTCCGGATGGCCCTCGGATACATGTTCCGCCGTTCGTGACATTGTTTCGTAATTCTTCATTTGTCCTCCATTAGCTAAAGTCCTGTAACTCCGGTTGACTGGTGCGTTCCTTCACAGACACGCGTCGGGGGAAGTTCGGAAGGTTGAAGGCCTCACCATAGTTTCCAGATCTCACTTATTGACCCCGATCGATAAATACACAGAGCAAATCGTTAGCCGCGGCATGCCACAAGCACATCAACACCAGTGCCATTGGCATTAACCCAAATGGTTCTACTAATTAGGGAATGATGTGACGGTTGCGTGCTCCCGCCGGGAAAGCCGCGATCGATCATGATTTTGAAAAACTGCCGATTTATTCGGTACTGAATGAAACTTCTGTTGAAACTTCTCGCCCCTTTTTGTCGACCGTTCTTTTGTTATCGGCTGGCGGCTTTCTGGCCTGAGGTCTTCTATACCCCACCACCGGAAGCTTTCCCGCGGCCTTACTTATGGACCTCAATTTCTTGCAGAGGCCCTTCGATTCTATCAACTTCACGGCGACCGGTTTCGTTATCGAAAAATTCATAAGGTACGACCTGCACAGGTACGATTGCTGCGAGTCCTTCATTGTAAATCCCTTCCCCGCGGCATCGTCGGCAATCTGCCGCGCAGCATCGTTAACAACGTAGGTCGCATAGTATTCCTCAAGCCGATCCAGGTTCTCATCGAAGGGCTGCCCCGGAGCCACTACAAGTAAGAATCCTTTCTTCTTCGACACGGTCAACGTCGCCTCGAGCTCAGCTGCCCAGCGTCGGCAGTACTCGTGTTCGATCCTGCCCGCTACGGTCTTGTACTCCTCAAAATACTGTTGGGCATCGAACCACGCCGCCTTCCGTAGCAAGTTTAGTTCCGTAAGTCTAAGGAGTGCGGTGCCTTTGACGCGCGGGTTCAGGTCCCGGTTAAGTGCGATGACCTTAAAAAGCGTGTCCCGGGCATGGTTTATCATCTGGATAAGTCTTTCTCGCTCCTTGTCGTTAGGAGGCTGCGGATACCTTGTATATCCGTCATCGATCGGGTTCTCGACCGTAATATTATGAAAATCGAGTTTTGCTCGTATAACAGCGGCAATTGCCAGTCCCACCTCGCACTGTATCTGCGTATGCTGATCTGCTTCCTGCCATGCAGTATCGAGCAGCTCCTCAGCCTGCGCGATCCAGTCGGCATTGGCCTTTCCTTTGAGACCCTTTTTATCCAGTTTATTGAGCTGAACTTCAACCAGGGCCTTGTTGGCGAGAGCGTGGCTTAAAAGTGCCGCGGACTCGGCTCTGAGCCGCAGGTTCTTCTCGAGTGTCCTGTCCGTAACTGTTACCGAAAGATACTTGATCACGTCATCAAGATACGAAAGCGCTTTTTCGAAGTGCCAGATGACGGGTTTGCGTTTCACCCCACGCAGGGGACGGCTCGTCGGCACTCGTACGGCCTCTTCCTTGTGATACTTAGCAAGGTAATACTTTACCAGGGCCATCTGATGCAAAGCCCGATTCTTATAGTGCGACAGCGGTATCAGCTCCCGGAACACGAGGTAGCTCCGAAACAGATTTCGCTGTACCTGAAGAAGAACGCGGCGATCCGAGCTATTCTGAGCCCGTTTTGCTGAAAAGTAGATCAGATCGACGTAGGATCTGTGGATCTTGCCGGTGTTTCGGCGCGTGACCGCACGCGCGAGCGATGATATACGTATCGACTCATTGACCCGCCCGGTCATGAGAGCCTGAAAGGCCAAACCGAATGACGACGCAAGTGCACAGCGGCGGAGAGCTACATCCCGGGCGAGACCGTGGTGCTTATTCACCACGCCGAACCTGGCGACATGTGCGGCGTATGTTGCTTTGTTGATCTCGCCCGCCTCCTGACGTTTCGTCGCTTCGATAAATTTATTTTTTTGCCTCGAAAATTTCTGGCCTAGGCGGGCTACGCTCTCACTGTAGCGTTCGACACTGCGTTGAAAGGCTTCCTCCGACTGGTCAAAGTTGCCGAGCGCCATATGAATCTTGCCGTAAACATAATAATAAAGACCGCGGACACCAACCGCCCGTGCTCGTTTGCTGACCGCGTATGGCAACCAGCGGTCGATATTGGTTTTGATGGCGTCTGCCGCGACAAGTGCCTCGTCATAACGGTGCTCGCGATAATACTGGTTAAGCCCGCAAAGGCCGACGATCAGACTCTGCTTTGTAATCTCGTGATGCCCTTCGGAGTCTCCTTCGAAGAGTTGCTCGAACTGTCTGAGATACTTATCGAACCCCGCGACGATCCGACCTGTAATATCCAGCAAAAGCTTGCCAAGTCGGGGGTCCACCAAAAGGAAATAATCCGCCACCTCATAAGCCAGGATGATCGAGCGGTGATAGAGGAGAACCACCTCGCGCTCCTCGGCCGTCGTGAGGTTGCCCGGTTTGCTCTTGTAAAGGTGGATGCTTGCGGCTAGCAGATCGTCGGTCGCCGATCTCAGATCGTATCCGACTAATGTGCTCGAGTCGCGTTTGCCAGTTTTCTTTCCCGCGAGTTCTAGCGAAAGGGGGTAATAGCAGCTTTGGTCCGCTCTCGTCGAGGCCGTGCCGACCTTATCTTCAAACGCGCCACGCTTATACATGTCAATGAGGCAGGCGTAGTTTGCCTTCAGGCGGGAAACTGACTTGTTCAAATTTTTTTGCACCAATCATAACGCACCGTGTAATGTCCGTGAATATCAAACTCTTTTTTTTCGGTAAAAATGGCGATTGCATTCCTTCTGCAGCGGCGATATCCTTAGCTCTCGATGATCAGTTCTGCTCCAACGTCGGGATTTCCGAACAATTTCTTAGCACTAGAACCCACAACAACCAGGTAGTGGACATGCTGCCCATTGAGTTTGAGGCTGCCTTTTGTTATAGTCGGCTCGCCGGTTTGACCCGCAAAAATTCCGTCGACATGACGAACACGGGCGACGCGATCTCCGATTCTTATTGCTATCCCCTCTCCCAAACCGGGCAGCCAATCGCTGCTACCGATGCTGACAATATAGAGGTTTCCGTGGTCATCCCAATCCGCAACAAAGGTGCCGGGAATTGGGTCGGGAATTGACGGCCATTGCGGGACAAGATCGATATTCTCGTGATCGCTTGCCCCGAGCACCTTCGCGAGGGCGGGTACCATCACCTCCATTGACCTGAATGGCGTCGACATTCCTGATCGATCGATCACCAGATAAGCCTCGACAATGCGTTTCCGAAGAAAATAGAAGTTCAGACTCGCGTTGGGTCCTACAACCCAGACACCATTGTTAAGCAATAGTGCATAAATCTCCTCTCCCTCTTTGTCTCGGGCCTGGCCGCGAAGTTGCCGGCCGTCGTTCGTGGACAGCCGAGGAGCGGCATTGCTCAGAATGCCAAAACGTTCCTCCTCTTTTAACGGACCTAAATGGTCGATCGTCGACAACCCGTGCGCAGCGGTTGTAAATCCGGCGTGAAGCGTATTCATGCTTCGCGTCGCAAAAAATGTGATGTCCACGTCTTGCGGTGCAAAGCAGCGCTGCGCGGCGATCTCGTAACGGCCACGATCGCTACCGCCACAGTCGGTCACAATGACTAAACGAAATTTCATTGACTTTCTCTTAATGATCTTTGACCTGTTTAGGGAGCTAAACATGGCGACGAGATGCCGCCCCAAAACAAGACCGCCCTATTCGTGTGAAAAGGGCGGCCTTCGGGAGTGATCGGGAAATAAGATCACACGCAAGACAGCCATTTCCACGCGGAAACGGCCATGGTCATTCTTTCAGGCTTGAGGTTGAGTGATCTGGGCAAACGAAATGGTTTAAGCTAGTAGCCCAGTAAGCTTAGCAGAACCAGAAACTTCGTCAAGATGCACTCGGAGGGGTGTATGAGTACCACGAACGTTATCGTCATGAACCGCCATTCCACTCCATTACAACGCCCCCGAAGATGAAGTTCTTCATATACACCGGACGAACAGGTCCAATGCTGTGGGCTCCGAATAAAAGTAGAAGCATCACGAGCCAACATGTTGTGTGACTATGGTTTAACGACCATATCTCAGCAAATTTCATTTCGTCGAGGGATGCTACGGATAGAGTGCCCGCCCAAGATCTTGGATAAAATATCTGATCACTGCCGGATCCAGTCGCACCGTGGAATTTCCGCCTCGAAAGTAAGGTCTAAAATATCCCGAAGTGGATATACAACTGCCCGGCGCAAACATTTTAGCAGGGGCTCCCCGCGCCAATTGTTGCGCAAAAAAAAGGAAGTATGTTTTCACACTTCCTTGAGTTTGTTGATCAGGCGGTGGCTTTCGCTGCTTCCTCATCGACTATTGAATCCATTTGATCTTCAGTATCGCCCCAATCCGAAGCGTCTTGAATTTCTTCCCCCTTTAGTTCTCCGTCTTCTGCTTTGATTAGACGTAACCTTCCGGTCCCGCAGTCGATTGAGGGCAGATCGCCGGCCTTCGCCTCGCGATCTTCTTTTATCCCGGAGATATAAGGCCCGAGCTTTGCCGTCGCCTCAAACTGTTTAAGCGGTCCAAGCGCCTTGAACGCGGACGTGAACGCATTCGATAACGACCACAAGTTTCGAGACTGAAAATCCTCATAACCCGGATCGAAATAGTTTGCGTGCACCGAGGGCATCAGCTGACGGGGAACACCCTTGAGCACTTTCTCTAAAAAGGCCCGGTAGATAATAAGCCGTGCATCATTGTCCGTAAGGCCGTAATCCCGCATTAGCTTGATCTGGTTCGCTATTGAATCAAGTCCCCGGTAGATGCGATCGACTGCAACGGCGATCGAGTCGGTAAGATTGAGTTTCGACGTATGCTTATGAAGCAGAGGCGAAAAATCTCCCGAAAATGCCATGTTGTCACAGACGAAGACACGATAGCCTGCCGTTAAGGCGAGCCTCATCGACTTGTCATTTGAATTCCGAAGCCCTATCGAGAAACGCCCGCCATCGAAGGCGGCGTCGAGATCCATGACCCCAAACATCTTCATGCCGTCCTCCGAGACTGCATACTCGTCCTTTACGACGCGAAGATGACGGAATGACAGAGCTTCCTCGAGAACCTCGACAATCTGAAAATGTGGGAGCGGCTGATGGGTCTTTGTTGCTTCCGGTAGAGGCATCTCCTTCAGCTCGTCCCGCGTAACTTTACGCGCACCGCAGTGCGCGACAAGTGTTGAACCGTTTTCGTTCATTTCTTTGTCCTCCTGTTTGTTTTGTGATTTACTGCTTTGGAAGGGAATCTTCCGGTATATCGAGCATGTCGTTTGATAGAACGACATCGTCAACAAAGTCATTGACAACCTGGTCTCGGCCGCCGGTCCGCCAAAGTGTCTCAACGGCGTCCGAATCGAAGGACTCGATCTCGCCGTCATAGAGCATAGGCATGTTGACTTGTTTGGTTCCCGGAAGACCGAAAAACGTAACGGCGCCAGCTTGCACCCGCATCATCAGCTTTTCGGTATCTGGGTAGACTGTATAGATATACTCCTCCCCACATTCGCGTCTGCCGGCCGGATATAGATAGAATCCCCCGGGCCCTTTTTTGAAATGTGCGACGAGTTGAGCCGCAAGGCAGTCCATCCCATTTGCCATCCTATTCTTGTTTCCAGGGCCAAGGCCGTTTACTACCTGAATACCTTCTAAAAAGCACTTAAGTTCGGCGCCATGACCTGTCGGATAGCCGTCATGCTGTCGATAGAGGACGCAGATTTCTGCGCCCCCAACTTCTTCAACGATCGATAAACATCTGGTTCCCATAAGGTTTGATCCCGTAATCAGGCTACTGCCTTGATCGCAGGGTACTGTTCCTCCTCATGCGGCGACTCGACGCCGTTTTCGGCCTCGAATCGCTCTCCATTCGACTTGGGTTCACGAATGTTGAAAGTAAGGCCTGGATGGATATCCAGCCGCACGTTCAAGCTTCCGTCACGGCAGACAAAAGCGCTGCCGGCTGTCCTCCAAAATGTCTGTCGATTGGGTTCGAATCCTCTTTCGACGATTAAATACACGATCTTAAAATCTGCCATTTCTTCCTCCGTTGTGTTGTGTTGTTTTTGTATTGGGGTTTCCCAGCTAAGCGAGAGAACGCCTTAGCGTACCTGTCTTCTCTTTCCTGGGAACCTGTTTGGTTCGGTCGACTAATCCGCGGCCTTCCATCTCCCCGAAAAGAGTTTGGGTACGGTCGCGGCTCCGTCTTTCTTTTGCAGGGCGGCGAGGTATATCTCGTGAGACTCTTTGTGTTTTTTTGCCGAATACTCGAGTCTTACTTCCGCATCGATAAGGGCATAGTCCCCCTCAAACTCCGCGGCAAGCTCTTTCACCTGCTTTTGAGACGTGTAGTTATTGCCATAGCCGATCGTCCCCTTGTCACAATGAATGAGCAGGAAGAGGATGCGGAACTGAAATCCGCGATCGAGTTTTTTGAAGATCTCGATAACGTTCCATCGATTATCAAGGTCAATGCCTTGTTTCCGATCTGCCTCCCTTTCCCATTCGCTGATGAGCTTCTTGACGACCCCGTTCAGATTGTTTGAGTCACCTGAAGCTGTCATCCGCCAGAAGCGACTAACCAACTGTGGAAGAAGATCGGTTCCAACATCCGTGAAGCGGAACTTCTTCTCAAATTTCTCCGCGGCCAGCTTTAACACCCGGATTCGGACAACTTCAGCTACTTTCGCGTTCCATATCTCCTCGCGACGTGAACGATGAGATTCCAGACGCTCGGCACTTTCCTGCTCCTTATTCGTTGCTGGAGGTGAGTTACCGTCCGTCTTCGTCCGAGATTCCAGCCAGTGGGTCTTACATCCTGTGGTTTTAAGGCAGACCTGGACCGTCTTACCGTAGTTCTCCGTCTCGATATCGATCGCGTCTGTAGCTTTCTTACAATCCTTGCCTTTGGCGCCCCGTTTAGCACCGCTGATAACCACCGCGGATTGCGTGCCGAGATAGCCATCGCCGTCCGCATAGCAACAGCTTCTGACTAACGGTACTTCTGATGGATGGACCTCGCGAAGGTCTGCCAGTTCCTGTCTCCGAACCTCGACATGCCTATGCGTCTTCAACCTGAAGCACGACGGATCAAGACATGCGTCCCTCTTTCCAATCTGATTACGTTCGAAAAGGCTGACTAGTGCACCGGTTCGTTCAGCACAGTTCGTGCAGGCGAGACCGTCAGTACGAAGGTTGGTAGCCTTCGGATCGAATGCCGCCCTTGAGAGCAGATGGTGGACATTTGTGTTTATCCATTCGAGGAATGCACGAAACGGCACCATCTCTCCCTTTACGGGGGTGTGAACGTACCGGTCGCCCTTGTATTTGCCTTCTCTGCGATAGACTTCCGCATAAATGATCTTTTGGATCTCCGGTGTGTACTTCGCGATCTCCAGAGCGTAGGTGAGCGGCAGGAAGTCTTCCTCGATGTCCTTCCTGACTGCCTCAATGAGCTGGTTCAGTTTGAGACGATTAAGAACGTAGCCTTCCGGCTTTCCGACCCGAAGGGCAAGTTCCTTGATCTCGCAGCCGAGCCTCTCTTTAAGAACACTGTAACCGTAGGCTTCGTCCATCGGATGGACGTCCTCTCGGTGGAGGTTCTCGTGGATCTGAATGTCGAGAACCTGCTCGTCCGTTAGTTCGCGAACCAAGCAGGGCAGCTCCGCGAGACCTGCGACCGTGGCAGCTCGATAACGGCGTTCTCCGCAGACTATCTCGTACTTCTCACCGAGCCGTCGGGCAATTAGCGGTTCGAGCACTCCTTGGCTGCGGAGACTTGCCGCAAGTGATTCGATGGTTTTTTCATCGATCCTTCGCCGCGGATTGGTCGGTGATGTTTGAAGACTCTCCATCGGGAGAGACCTATAGTCGGGCTGCGTGGCAGCGGCATCGGGGCCATTGGTAACTATTTCGGCGCTCTCAACTGGACCCGCCGCACTTGCTTTCTCTATCATTGTCTTCCTCCTAAAGTTTTTCGATTGGTATTGGATCGCTGGGCCTCTGTACTGTTCTTTCAACGGCCAAGCGACCTGTGTCGAAGGCTGTCAGAGCGGCATTGAGTGTTTCCCCGGGTCGGCTTTTAGAGCCTGGCTCGCCCGTTCGCGAGTGAGGATGAACCCCTCGTCACAGCAGTAAATCCGCCTGGCGTCGTCACAGGCTTTGCAAAGGATTTCGCTGCATCCCCGGCATTGCCGCCAGTTGCAGTCGGTTGTTTCGTGATGGACGATGTAGACATATTTGTCTACAACTGAATCCGTGACGATAAGGGCACCGATAAGTTCTCTCTTGCACTCTGGGCAAAAGACTTCATCTGCCATAAAGCAGTTCCTCCTGAATTTGATTTTGTTTGCTAAGTCCCGAAGAGATGGATAAGGCGATAACCATCTCCCCGAGACGAGACCAACAAGATCCAGATCAAGATCATTCTTTGTTGTTGTTTGCTCAGTCCTGCCGGAGAGAGGTGCTTAAGCCGGGAAAGGTGTGCACATTGTTGTTTGGGGAGGAGGGCAAAATCTCAACGCCGTAAATTCCCCGACAGGGCAAAGCAAGCAAATCTGAGCCGTACTATGGTGCTGGTCTAGGTGGCATCGCCACCGCACTGAACGGCGGCGAAATCTTCCCATCGATCATCAGCTTGAGATACATCGAATAATTGGGCAGATTCGTTAAATCTGAGGCAGTGAAAGTTGGATAGAATTCCGGCCCCAATTCCTGAGCATCCATTGCGCCGATACGAAATATGATGATGGTCCCGGCATTGCCGAGAATCGCGTCCCGAATGCTTGGTTGTAGCTGCGAGAGGTATTGGTGAGCGAGTACGAGAGAAAGGCGATATTTGCGCAGCTCCGACATCATGAATACCAAACTCTGTGTCGTGAAGTTGTGAAACTCGTCCATATAAAGAACGAAGTCAGGGCGATCTACCTCCGGAGTATCCTCTCGGCTAAGTGCGGCAAGGTCAAAACGTGAAATTAAAAGCGAGCCGAGCAGATTTGCCGTGTCCTCTCCGATACTCCCTTTAGCGAGATTCACAAGCAGTATCTTTCCTTCATCCATCACGCGTCGAAGATTGAGCGGCCTCTCAGGCTTCGTAACAATTCGCTTTAGGATTGGATTCGAGAGGAACGCCCCCACCTTGTTTTGTATTGGGCTGATCGATTCAAGCCGGAAGCGGTCGGGATAATCATTGAATTCCTTGAGCCAGAATTTCGTAAGATCTTCATTCTTGATGAACTTGAGTACCTTTGCCCGAAACGCGGGCTCGGTAAGAAGGCGCGAGATATCCGAGAGATCGGCGTTAGGGAAGTCCAAGAGCGATGCAATGCAGTTTCGCAAGATGTACTCTAGCCGCGGCCCCCAGGAATCGGCCCACAGATGTTTGAACACGTGGACGAGACCTGAGGTCGCAAGTGGTCGCCGAAGCTCGCGGACGTATGCCAACGGGTTGAAACCATAAGGTGTCGCCGGATCTGATGCATCAAAATCTATTACTCTGTCTTCGAGACTTGGTGGAATCTGCTTTCGCAGCTTCTTCACGAGGTCCCCATGTGGGTCCAATAATGCGAACCCCTGCCCCTTCTCAATGTCGTCCATCATAAAGGTTTCAAGAAGCGTGGATTTCCCTGTTCCGGTCTTCCCAATGATGTACGTGTGGGCACGCCGATCCGCCCGCTTAATACCAAATGGATGCCTGCTTCCTCGATGATCCGCGTTTGCAAATATAGTTATGTCGGCTCGAGGGATGTTTTTTGAGGCCATAGGAAATTTGGTTATTTAAGGTAGACGTTTCCGAGCTCCGGTTATCGGTCGCCATTTCGTGATGACGATTCGGAGCGATCTGCCATTAGAAGTCGAAGTTATATAGCCCTTGTTTCGGAGGTCCTGGAGCCAGCGGGAGACCGTTCGGTCCGGATACCCGGTCTGCTCACAAATCGTTTCGAGCCTTCGCAGGACAATTCCATTCGTCCGGTTAGCGCTGATCAAAAGGAACAGATAAAGCCAGATTGCACTACCCATTGAACTATAATGTTTGGCGGTAGGGTCACGTACGAGCCCGGCCCAAAGGTGGATCCACCAGGTCGGAAACGATCTCGCCGGAACGGCGGGTGAGTTTCCAACATGGTGGCCATCCATCCTTTGGGGCGCAAGAGATACTGGAGGTGCACGCAGCGTCGGTTCGCTTGACTTGTGCACTTCCGAGAGTTGCGAGGTCGGAAGTTTCATCTATAAATTACGGAAATTAATGCTCTGGGGTGTTCAGCACAGTAGCACGCGTTCAAGAATCTGTAAAGAGCAAAATTGACGAGTTATCCACAGTCAGTCGCCTTTTTATTATTGGAGATGTTTATCTACCTTTCTAAAGCAAGAAAATAGACTTAAGTATTACAAAAAACTAAGAGAAATTGCTCGAAGCGCCTGTGGACGAATTCTTCTACTTGGCATGTCTGATACGCCAAACTTGGTCAAAATAAACAGCTCGCGTTATCGAAAGGGGAAAAGATGTGCATAAACAACTTAAGTGTCCGTTTCCAGGAACATACTCTCAAGTCGGGCGGCACCCGCGCATTAGCTGTGGTCCTGTCGGAAAGAAGCGCACTAGTTCGTCCAGTTTGATAACGATGATTTCAAAAAGGGAGTTTCGTGCTGCTGGTCGCCAAAGAATTATTTTTGTCGGGCCAATAGCCGTCAAGAAAAAGACTCGCCCCCGCCGTTAGCGGAGTTGTCTGAACTCTTTGTCCCTCGCTGGATCAACCGTCGACGCATGGCAAATCGACGGCGTCTCCTCGCGCGAATCGGCGCTGTTGGCGACCACATTCCATACATTCAAGTGCAATGGTGGGTTCGACAAGCATCCGCTTCTCGTTGAGGAAGTGAAGGTGTTCGTAACGGACAGGCACTTCGCCACGGAGATTCAAGTAGTCTATGAGAAAATCATTAACGGCGTGAGATGCTGCAACCGCGTTTAGGGTAATAACGCTCGGATTTGGTTCTTCTACGCCATATGCCTGCTCTTTGCGTTCCTTATCGGACTTTGCCTCCTTTGCCAGAAGTGTCGGGTCCACCAGTTCGTTGCACCACAAACATCCTTGATTTGGACGTACCGGGCGATTGACGCTTAACAAATCAAGAATCTTCCCATTAGGATCGGTTGAAATCTTTGAGCCGATCTGAACGCCGGGAATTAAATATTGATGTACAAGGGCATTGAATACTAACCTCGCCCTCATAGAATCTGCTGCGAGGAAGAGGAAATCACATCCAATCAATCGCTTCGCTATTGACTCCTTTGCAACGTCATCAATCAGGGCTTCGATGTCAGCGTGTGGGTTAGCTTCCATTATCAATTTGCAGGCAATAGTCATTTTGGTTGACTTCGCGATGGCATCCGCGACAGTTGCCCCCACGATTCTCGACAAATTCGACAGCTCGACGATATCGTCGTCCACAAGTACGAAGCTTCCGACACCCAACCGAGCCAGATACTCAACCACCAAGCTGCCAACGCCGCCAAGACCGATGACTCCGACTCTCGATAGCTTAAGCTTGTTTTGTCCGGCCCTTCCCAAAAATCTAATTTGTCGGTCGTAACTTTCGACAGTTTCTGAGTCGGATTCGTCGGACGGTGTGATAGAGCGTATCGAACGCCCGACAACCGAGAGTTTGTATAAAGACCTTCGGCCACCATCAGGCATCCATAAGTCTGCCTGCATTGAGTTGCGCCCACATACTAGGGCCCCGACGGGCATCCCCTTAACAATTTGCAATAAAGCAGGGTATCCTCGCTCGTGCGATTCAAGGTCAATGCGACTGAAATCAACATATCTATCGCTAAAATGATTGTGTATAGCGAGATAAGCGAGTCGCTCGTCACGCGCGCGTGTTATCATTCGATGAATAAATTCTGGAGCTAGCGCGCGATATCCAATTTTGCCCTCCACATAATCAGTCCCTTCCTCAGCGACATGAAGTTCCCGAACAGTTAGTATTGGTCCGCTCGCAATATTTGTTACTCCAGCTAGCGCGACGGCGCCGTGCTCATCCTCGTCGCCGGGAAAACAGTGATTGATTAGGTGGTCATAATCCGACGCTGTCATTCGGACTTGACAATAGTTTTTCATACCAACTGCTCCATAAAATCGAGCACCTTAAGAATCTTGGCTACGGCCTTTTGGGATCCCGCATCCGCAGCGGCATTCCGCCTCGAGATTTGGATCGCTGGACGACTCTCGAAGTTGTGACCATTTGTCACTGGGGCAGCAAAGGGAACACCGTCGACCCTAACAACATCGGCTCCCATAAACACCGGATAAATATCCGCATATGGGTATTGGGCCGGGATGTGGAACCCCAACCAAGTCGAAGCTGGGCGATATCGTTTTCCAATGGAAACTGGTTCCATTATTATCCTTGCTCCGCCCTGACCGTCTACATTTATCGTGAAGACGGCTTCGCCGAATTGGCGTTTTAGCTCTTCGATTGCTGCTGAGACTTCGCTTTTCATAGAATTAGGAATTATCGTCCGGAGCGATTGCCGTGAACTTCATATGTGGTCGAAGTTTCACGGCTTCGTTGTCAGCAATTTTCCGGCTTGTACCGTTAGGTAATTCCTCTATGAGCATAAAGTTCTGCTGAATATGGACGCCCTGATCTATTGCCACCTCCTTGATACGAGCGCCTGTTGCGGTTGCCGTGTCAATCTTAACGTCCTGCTCATTGACTAGGATCGGAATCGGGGGCCTTCCTTTTTGATTATCGTTTTCCTTTATTGTTTCCTGTGCCATATATCTCCTTGCTTATTAGGTAGTAAATTGCTATTCTGCAATCAACAGGTGAATGATATCTGAAACCTAACTAGAAAGTCAATTGCTTTTTTGCAATTATTTTTATGAACAACGACAAGAAAGGATTCGACGGGGACGCGTTTTATAGGGCGTTGGAGGCCGCAGTCAATTCGAAGGGAAAAACGTGGAAGGAAGTCGCGGAGGAGACTGGCATCAGCGCTTCTACTCTTACTAGGATGGGGCAGGGACGAAGACCGGACGCAGCCAGTATGGCCGCACTATCCGCATGGGCCGGATTAAATCCTTCTGATTTCGTAACCGCACCCTACGCCCCGAGAAAACGGGAGTCGATCTCACAAATTTCGAGCCTACTCAGATCAGATCCCAATTTGGATGCTCGTTCCGCCGAAGCGGTAGAAGTAATCGTCAGGGCTGCTTACGAGCGTCTTCGGAAGAAGCAGTAGCCGCCGATTGATTTTTCTTTTTGAGTCCTTCCAATTCGCGATAACGGCTTGCAGCAGCCAATCGCTCACGGTCTTCTACGGCTTTCACAACCTGGGGCACGACCGAGCTAATCTTTTTTCGCAGTTCCTCTACCTTCTGTGGATCAGGCTTGGTTCCCTTCATCCGATCAAAAACCGATGTTTGTTTGCGCACTTTTCCTCCAGTTTTGTGCAGACTACTCTTTTATATTACTACCCCTGAGATTAACTTCCATTCTCGTTAATACAAAACCCTCGCGGCCAGCGAATTCTAGCTCCTTCATACTGTCAATTGCGGCTACACCGACCTGTTCGCGATTGAAAACTAGTGCTTTGCCGACCGTCTGAAACAGCCAAAGCGGCACGACCTCCGTTACGCTCGCAGATGCGTCAAGAACTGCCCTGGCAGTTACGGTCTTTGCCCTCCAATCAGCTTCCGTCGCAATCTCGACTACCCAAATAAATTGGGAAAACGGGATTTCCATAATCGCCTGAAGCAGGTTTAAATCATATGCCGACTCGTTAGCGCGTACAAATTGGCGGAATGCAGCCCCCGTCGTAACAAAATATCGCACGATCGATTCTGCCTCCGATGGTAATTCCAGGAACCCATGAAATTCGAAAAGTGCCGCAACTTGTTGCTCAACAGCCTCAGCTGGGTAAAATAACTTTTCGGGAAGCGGAACAATGAAAGCGTCAATATCACCCTCGGCTGAGTATAAGTTATCGGGGGGTGGATCCTGTTTTGGGATAGCCAAATAGGGCATTTGTGTGTCGTCTACGACCAATAGATGCTGTACCTCATCCCAGGCATGTCGGCACACTGCGTTATTGGGAGATACATCGTCCCGCCAGCGGTATCCCACAATGACGATGGCGTGTTCTGGCAACGAGACAAATACAGGAAAGCCGGACTCCACGTATGCCGTCAATTGACGGTAGAAAGATGTGTCGCAGGCAAGCATATCATCCCTCGGTATTCGTAACGGAAACGCTCCTGCTTGCAGGAGAACCCGTTCGGCTTGCAGAACATTCAGACCGAGTGATGGAACTAGACCTCCGGAGTTGACAGGATGGGCCATCATCGTTATTTCCGAGACCAGACGCTCCGGATAGCTCGGGAATCGCTCGCTATAATGTCGCAGAATCGCCCAGCATGCGGCATGGGCACAACGCGAAATATCTGAGTGCTGCTGCATCCAAGGAAAGCCCCGCACGAGAAGTTTGTAGCCGAGGACATGGACTTTGTGCAACGCATCAATCACGCGACCTTCGGCACCTAAGACAACATCAGCGTTTATCAAGCTCCGGCCAATCGTTTTAACCCCTGTTGGACGTAGCACCATATAACCGAAATAGTGATCCGTAAAGTTCACGTCTCCGGCATAGGCTCTCTCATACGAGAGCCGAAGGCTAGCCTCGTCAAAGTGAACAGTTTGATCGAAGAAATGCAGGCGCACGCAATCGGAACGATAGTACAAACCCTTTTTTGAATAAAAGCTGTAATAGGTGCTGCGGTAGTCCTTGTCTACGTAGTTCGCCTCGACCAAAACCGCTTTAACCGCCGGCGATAGACCGTTTTTTAGGAAGTCGGAAACGATGCCTGGCGCGTACTCAGGATCGATGTAGGCGCACAGCTTGTCGAAATCGTCGTTCGTGTCTAGTGAAATCCACGTGTAGACTGATTTCTGTTCGGCCACTTCGGGAATTTCGTCATCTACTTCTGAAATAGCGTCCATAATTTAAGGGGCGAGGTATTCTCAGTCGACAGCCAACTGTCGCAGAAGCTTAATTGACCAAAGATACCTAGAGATATCAGCAGAATCAAGTTTAATCGTACAAACGGAACAGTAATTAGATTGCCAGTCATCGCCTTAGCATGAAAACCTACGAAGGGCGGCCCCTGATCTTGGCTAGGTCGCTTCTCGGCATCTTTCCCTCGGCCATCGAGAATCCTGCGCGGGTGCAGGATTCTTAGCTCCATTTGCAACCACATAGAACTGCGCCGTCGGAAAATGACGAAGGCCTCGGAAGCCTATCACTATGAAGGCGGTCCCACTCTCGGCTTTCTGAGCGATTTTGTTCGTCCTCCGCCGCAAATTTTCGGACCTGGCCAATATCGAATTCTTCATAGTTGGCGGAGAAAATGACTACGCCTCTCGACCCTTTCGTGGCGTAATCTGGTGGGCCAATTTCCAATCTATCCATGAAGATCGAGCTTCGCGGATCTCTTCGGTCGTCGCCTCCCTCTGTTTTTCCTGCGAATCTGAACACCGCGAAAATCCCTACGGTCTTTCAATCGGCAGCCTCGATAGCAAAGGTCTTTGAAGCCGAAAACATAAAGTTGAAGCCTCGGTATCACCTTGGCAGATATAGCGAAAGTTTTCATCAGATTCTCGTTATCCACCAGGTGTTATGCAGGTCGGCCGCCCTCGGAACCTTTTTCACCAACGTTCTCAGAGCTCGGTCCGGCACATCGGTGATTGAAGCATGCGATCCAAGCCGCATGAAACGATGGAATTATCCTGGCTGTTTCTTCAACCAACGCATCGTCAATTGCCGCCGGGTTCCCGTGGACAAACGCGTTCCTGTGTCTCTGAACGGCTCGAAGATGGCTTCCCACCGCCTTATAACCTAATAGAGCAAGGTCTTCCGCGTATGTACTACCGAAGAAGATCCTATGCAATTTATCTAGACGGGTTCCGATCATTCCATACCGTTTTAGGAGGTCCTTAGCAATGGGACGAGGGAGGTGAGCTGAGGCCGCGTCGTAGAACGCCGACATCAGCGTTTCGAAATAAGTCCAGAAGAGTAAGACTATTAGCGCACGCGATGACGGCCTGTCACCCGCGGGGACGTCAGCACGGTTTACCTCATCAACCAGCGGTCGCAGCCATTCGCGATGCATAAGTTGCAGCATTGTGTATTCGGACCACCCGAGCGCTCCTTGGAAGGCGATGGACACCCGGACAATACGGCCGTCTACGCGTAGTTCGCTCGGCGGAGCATTCCGGTAGTCGGTACCGCATTCAGGACATGGCTCGTCTAGAAGCATCAACGCTCGGCACGATCCGCACCTGATCCGCTGTCTCCAAGCACCCCACCAGAATTCCCAGTTTTCAGGACCGATTTCCATTTAACTTAATGCTCGATGCAAGAAAGTCTCGAAAGTAATTTATCTATCGCCTGAGCCGCCATATCTTTCCTACATTGTCCTAGAGCAAGATCGAAACATTTTTGGAAAACTGCCTTAGTTGGGAGAAAAGAGTTCGAATGTTTACTCCGTCTCCCCATCCAGATACCATAATTTCGAACTGGCCATTAAACCCCGCTTTTACTTTGAATGACTGGAGGTCGCCCGGCCCGATCAACGTTTCCTATTCCATGTCATCGTCCCGGACACACTTACAAGAGACAATTTTAGCTGTCGCGCAAGGCTATTGGATTGTTCGGACGAACCAAAAGAGTTTATAAGAAACAGCAATTCATCTAATACCGTGTGGGTACAAGATCAAGGGTAAACTCGGCCCCGCTAAATCCCTAATTTGAACAAGCCGAATTCCCGGGGATTTGAATTTCGGACGGTTTTGATTCCGGACTAGAAACAGACAGGTCAAAGCGACAATCGCCCCAAAAATAGATGAGAACGAAAGACATTCGAAAGGTCGGATTGGATACCTGATCTGATATTGCTTCACCCTGGCTTTCTCATTTTTCCGTCACCTCTGATTTTTATATTCTTTCCTTTCTAGCTTGTCTTTTTTTCGAGTGGTTCTCTGAATCTGAGGCTGAAAGGCGTTTCAACGACTGTACAATATAATTCTCCTCCAGATAAAGCGAACCGTATCGGAGATAACTTCCAAACTTTCCACTTCCTCGTCGCTCATCCTCAAAGAAATCCCCTCTTCGATTCTCATAACAACCTCGGAAAAATCCATATCTTTCTCGCTAGCTACATATATATTATGTGTTGTGTCTAGAACCATCCCGAAACAGTCAGATAGCTCCGTCCACAATTGCTTATATATGAAACGATCTCCTGTTTGATTAAGCTTACTAATTGAATTGCCCCCTAGAATGTATGCGAATCCTGACGAGTCGATCTTTATTGCGTCGTTTTGCGACGCGGGGTCGCGGCCGCGCTTCATATTGAATGCGCAGCAACGTGTCGTTGAGTTTTCCTTCGTGGTCCAAGTGATCGTGGATCTTCCCTATCACTTTGAAATACCGAGAGAGGTTCTCAGCTGCTTCTGCGCGCTGTTCCCGGTCTAATTCTGGATGCAGCTTCGCTATATCATCCTCACTGAGATCCCGTGGCAGATCCCCCATTCGAAATTGTTTCATCCTTAAAGGATGGCAAGTTTAAATGAAAAGGGCTCCGTACCATCCCAAGGAATACTCAGAAGTTTCTTTAGTTGCGGGAATGGTATATCGGAGTAAAATTCAAGGTACATTGTTCAGCGCCCTTTAATTCAACTCTACTCAATCATGTTTCCCGCAATAACAGACGCGCTCGCCTGCTCAGAAAATGACAATTTGCGCTCAAAATACGTTAGAAAGCTTATCCAATCACCTCGGCCGTCACTGAATCGCACTTCTGAGGCCAATATTCCTCGAACCATAATTCAATACTGGGATGACCCGGATAATCTACCACCAGATGTGCGAGAGTGCATCGATAGCTGGCACGTGCTAACCAAGGGTAATTTTAGACAAATAGTTTTTGACGATAATGAGGCTCGTCGTTTTATTGCGAGTCATTTCGGCGAACGGCACTTAAACGCATTTGATCATTGCTATCATCCGGCGATGCGATGCGATTATTTTCGGCTTTGCTACCTATTCGTAAACGGAGGGTTTTATGTGGATGTTGATGAGCTATATCAAGGGGCTGGGATTGATCATTTTTTCGAGAATAATCAACTAAAGCTTCAACCGCTTTGCTACGAAGTAAGCTCTGACTCAATGATTGGACCGAGCCGATTCATTGGTCAGTTAGAAAGTGCGTCCGACTGGATTTTTTACTTCAACAACAATCCAGTCATTACCCCAGCAAAGCACCCAGTAATAGGTATGGCTTTGAAACGAGCTACGGCTCTACTTACCAACTCCAAAGCTCAGTTGGAGATTCAGTCCACCACGGGTCCAGGGAACTTAACGGCGAGCGTGGTTTATTACTTCCTGTCGCATAAGGAAATAAAACCTGACGACCATCTCTTCATAATTTCTGACTGGGACCGGTTCTCGATCAGTCGATGGCCGCTAAGCTATCGTAACGATTCAAGAAATTGGCGCATCGGAGCAAAATTCTCCGAGAAAAAAGGACGAATTAAACATGATGTAAATGAACCATTCTAATTTCCCAAGTTATATTTTTCGAACTGCATACCGACTAGTTCTTTATGGAAGATGGATGGGCTACAAAGCGAGGTCTAGCGTTTTTAGCCAAGAGGGAGAGTGCGCTTCCGAGAAGATTGGAAAAATCTATGTTATCAACTTGGATCGCCGACCTGACAGGTGGAGCTTTCTGACCCGAGAACTCGAGCACATAATAGCGGATTCTGGTGAAAGCTTGGATTCCCTTTCAGAACGATTCTCAGCAGTAGACGGTAGACTTTTTGAAAATACAGAATTTGATCCAAACCATATACGAACGGTATACCCTCTTCGAGATCAGTTACTCATCGAACCCCAACCAACAGTCAAACTCGAGAAAATCGATCTCGATGCCGAAATTAGGATGACTCGGCAAGAAATTGCCGTAGCTCTTTCGCACATTGAGATCTGGAAAAAGATCGCTTCAGGGGAGAACGCCTTCAGCCTCGTTTTGGAAGACGACGTATATTTCAAATACAGATTCCAGGTGGCGTTAGAAAAGGCCTGGGAAGATCTCCAGAATCTCGGCGCGATCCGCGAACCTTTCGACTTGCTGTACTTGTCATATACCGAGGTTAAAAATCGTGCCGAAAAATCAGACCTGACTGATAACGTATTCATACCGCACCGCGGACTCTGGTGTCTCTCAGGATATGTACTTTCGAAACCCGGTGCAGAAAAACTTCTATCATTACTTCCAGTACGCGGCCCAATTGACCTGTGGATTAACCACCAATTCAAGCAACTTAAAGTGTTTGCAACGGCAAAATCACTTATTAACCAAAGGTTGGACTTCCAGTCGAGTAACTCTTATTCAATTCTCCCAGTTCTCTCACAGATTGGAGCCATGTCGGACGGATCTCCGTCGATTTTCGAGTCAAAAAACATAATAGCTCCGGTCTTTGCGTTCGGGGATGAAAATAGCGGCTTGACCTCCCTTGCAATGGCCTTGTCCATGCTTGGCTATCGTTGCTGTTCAGATGTTAGAGAGCTTCCTATCAGGGAGTTTACTGACTTGATGAATCGGCATACCAACCGCACCTTTGATGCCTATGTGAACGTGGGCTCCTTGACGGATAAGCTTGAGAAGCTTGCGGAACTCTACCCAAATGCACATTTCATTCAGCTAAAAACTTCCGACTCTAACGGAAGAATCCTTGATGGACTGAAAGTGGGGAATGGTGAACGCGTGCTTACCTTGGCCTCAAATCAGAAAAACAAATGGAATACTCTTTGTGAGTTTCTACAAGTTCCTCCTCCAGCGAGCCTATATCCAGAACTGCCGGACCTATCTCAAAGGAAACTAGTAAACATAGATCTGCATGCTCGTTCAAAACTACCAAAGGCTAAACGATTAGCATCAGATAATTCGCCATGGATAATCCCATTAGGTTCGGGTGGGATCGGGCCCGCGACCCGATGTGCGGCAACTCAAGTAACGCATCAGTCTGAGTTTTACAAAGACAGCTTTAATGAGTTTGAAGCCAGTTTTTGGGAGTTACGGAAGGACACATTCCCGAGCAATCTCGCTTTATTTTCACCCCAGAACTTTTCTTTCACTGATGCATGTGGAATCCTACTTCTCAAACGAGAACCCATGGGAGTTCGGGAATACTCAGCTGCATCAATTAGCAGCATAAAATCCTTTGCTTTTGGAGTCTTTGAAGCTGAAATCAAACCATCGAATGTGCCAGGTGTTATCACCGGTGTGTTCTTGCACCGAAATTCTCCCCGCCAGGAGATAGATATTGAATTTCTAGGCAAGGATCCGACCAAACTTCTTGTAAATGTGTACTACAACCCGGGAGATGAAGGAGCAATGTTTGACTACGGATACCGAGGTACTCCAGTGATTATTGATTTGGGCTTCAATGCCTCCTGTGAATTTCATAAGTACAGGATTGAATGGAGTCCCGATTCAATTCGGTGGTATGTCGACAATCACCTGGTTCACGAAAGACTCAATTGGGAACCTACGCCTATTCCCCATTTGCCTATGCAATTTCACGTTAATATTTGGCCGTCAAGATCAGTAGAACTTGCAGGAAAGCTAAAAGATCGGAAATTGCCCGCGCGAAGTTTTCTTCGGTCGATTCAATATGAATCTTAGGCTGGCAAGAGTGTACCGAATCGATGAGATACCTCTGATAATACTGCTCATACTCCTTGGAGCGCTCAAGATTGTTCAGTGGCAATCGAGCGTCCTCTAAGTTCTCGTGCTGCTTAACTCCCCGATTGCGCCCGCGAGTATCACTGGCGAAACACATACCTTTATAATGATGCTTATGGACGTGAATTCTCCTTAGGTTATGATCAGTTACACGCACGATTCCGAAGAGCACAAGGCGCGCGTGCTGAATCTTGCGAATCAATTGCGGGGAGAGGGCATTGACTGTCGAATAGATCAGTATGAGCCGTTTCCTAAGGAAGGATGGGCACGCTGGATGCAACGGAATATCAATGAGGCAGACTACGTAATTGTCGTTTGCACGGAAACCTATCTCAAACGCTTTGAAGGTAACGAGGAACCCGGGCGTGGACTCGGTGGCCAATGGGAGGGCTTCATGATTACTCAGGATCTTTATGAAGCTGCTGTAAATAATGTGAAGTTCATACCAGTCGTCTTGTCCCCCGATGATGCCAATTATATTCCTATTACTCTCCGAGCCTCGACCCGTTACCGTCTCGATCTGGAGAACGGCTACGACGACCTTTACCGGCTAATCACGAATCAGCCTTTGGTCGCCAAGCCACCTCTTGGCCCACGTCGGGTGTTGTCGACGATAGCAGCTTCACATGCGGCTCTAAACCTGTCTGCCGGTGCGGCTGCAGTTACCCAGGAAAGGAACACGAGGGATATCGGAGGTCTAATCTTGATCTTCGTGGATGAAAACAAGTTCACCTTCATACCCTCTTTGCGTATCGAACGGGGTGCTGAAATCTCGCTCGAGCTTCTGCCAAGTGAAGCGCGTTCAAGAGCTTTCCTCGGAGATTTGAATGGGGAATTCTACCGGCCGCCGCTGGCAATAGCATACGGTGATACGGTGGTGGAAGGGCAGGTCGAGAGCGTTACCACTGTCCACGAGAAGGACGTCGAGGTCTGGAAGCTGAAGCTTAAGTCGTCCAAAGAAACCTACAACTATTCTCTTTACGAAATCACATTCAACGGAGTTGCTGCGGAAGAGATAGCCGAATTGAGAGCTCGTCGCATATTGCTAAATGACAAGCCCTCCTTTCCGCGAGGCCGAAACCGTTTAGAAGAAGGGATGATCGAGTCAATGATCGGCCGAGCCCATGGGCTAATCCAGAGAATCGTCTGCCCACTACCCAATCTTTATGAAACGTTTGGCGATAATAAAGAGCAGTTTCTTGTGGCCGCCAGACTAATTTGTATCTTACACCTCAAATTGACAGGTATTGTGGAGCATGTCTTCAAGTTAGACATTTCGTTTGAGGCCGAGGCAACCCTTCGCGTCAGCTTTGAGGGCCAGCGACATGCCCGTTATTCCAATGTCCCGCCGCAAACCATCGCCTTTGACGGGCTTTGCAAGTTAGCTCAGAATTCCGCTTGATGAATCTGATCGTTCGGCGATGCTTTTTTCTCGACTAGTTGAAGACCCGCTCCTGCTGGGTTTACGATTTGGCTCGGACCATCCGGAGAGGATTTATGCAAATATATACAAACGGATCAACCTCACCTTTACGGGAGAGCCTTACGGTTGCAAAGCTAGATTGACCTAAGTGCCTGAAAATGGTACAGTTATCACATCGTCAGCCCGAGATCCAGATTGGTTTTCAGGTCTGAGGGTTCATTTTCAACAAAAAGTTTGAAAAGCTGGCGTACGAAAGCCGAAGTGGTTCGATCCATGTCACTACGTGGGCGACCATACGAAAAAAGTAAAGAACTGTACCCCGTCGGGGTGCAGTTTTTTTGTTTTATTCTAGGGATTTTTTTAGTCCGTGTCGTAAAACGTTTTCGTTAGGAATTCTGCATTAGAACATTAAAAGTAAGTTTGTCGGACAGCCCGCTTATTTAAGAAGTGAATTCATTCGAGTCCCCTGTGGAGGTTGGAATGTCGTCGTTTCTTTTAAGTCGTTTTGCGACGCGGGATTTTTGTCGTTTCGCTTCTCATATTGAATGCGAAGCAGCGTGTCTTTGAGTTTCCTTCATCTGCCAAATCGGGTCGCGAATTACGCTGTTCGTAGAGCTGAGCGGAGATCAGGAGAATTTAGACCACTTAGTAGGTTCTGTCCGCAGGGTTTAACGTGGTCAGTTGACTCTCGGCGAGCCCACAACACTGCTGGATTTTCGCACTTCCTCGTCGGGTGACTCGATGCCGAACGGACCTATGTTTCCCGAAGTGCAATATTTGTTATTTCAGCCACGGGTCCGCTTTGCAGGCATCGTGCCTGACCATATTCAAGTGAGCGCAACTTAGTGCTATGTACTCAGACTTGATAAGGTCTCGAATCTGCTCAAAACGTGGACAGAGCAATCACTTCAGCACGAATGGCAGCCTGTGCAGCAGGGGATTAATGCCCACTGTGAAGAGAAGATCATATTCCCCGGGCGGTAGATTAGGGGTACCCAAAGTAGCCCTGTAGCCCCCGCCCGCGGGGGCTCCGGCTGCCTTCAATTTCGAGTCGAAGGCGAATGCGATTGGTGTCATTAGAAGTATGGGGCCTCCACGCCGAGCTATCCCCGCTCCGGCGAGTGAACGAGCTGCAGACGACAAGTTCACTCCGATCGAGTTGCCGATCTGAAATGGAAGTTCGATGGACTTCACCTTGCGATTGATCGGTTTCGCTGCATCGTACATCGGCACTATATTAAAAAACATCGGAACGATGTTCACCAACACCCGATCAGAATCAACCTCCCCACTGCTGTCTCTAGCATGCAGAATAAATTCATGTGTTCCGAATCCAAGGTTCGAGATCAGGACGTTTGACGATGACACAAGTGTAGAGGCCGCGTCCCGCCACTCGAACGTTAGCGGGTCGCCATCTGGGTCGAAGGACCCCACCCCGCTCAAAGAGACAGCAACCGGAGCCTCCAGCGTAGGGATGACCTGATCAACACCTGAGTTAGAAACGGGAGCCTCGTTGGGGGCAAACCTTAGCACAACCGCGCCGTTGGAATCCCCTCCGCCTAAATAGCTGTGGGACTTGTTCAGGTACAGCAAACTTCCGTCGCTGTCTACCAATGGCTGATAACCGGTGAAGAAGAGGTTCGAACCTCCCGAACGAACCCCTGAGAAAATGAAGGACTGTCCCGTGCCGCTAATTTTTGTCAAAAACGCCTGCCAGTTTCCGGCATAAACCTGAGCGGAACGATAGCTTGGAAAATCCGCCGATTGGGTCCGGCCGGTCACATAGACATTTAACAAATCATCCGTAGCGATACCTCCGCAGGACTCGTTACCGGAACCGCCCAAGTAGGTCGAGAAAATTGTCTCGAAAGTTTGGCTGAGCTTCGTCAGTAAAATATCACTATTCCCCGCATTCGCATTCTGCAGCGGATAAAATGTTACAGCGTCGGCAGAGCTCGTGTCAGTGCAAACCAGAGTGTTTCCCTGAACATCGCGTGTGACGAACTGCGAGGAGTCCTCTGCGGTTCCGCCTAACAGTTTGGAATGAACAAGAAGGCCTTGGGGGGTCACCTCAGTTACGAAGCCATTCCCGCCACCGGGCACTTGGCCGCCGTGCGTAACGGGAAAGTCGGCCGAATCGGTTCTTCCAATCAAGATAATGTTTGCAGTCGCGGTGAACGAGAGACCTACGGCTATGTCATTCCCTGAACCGCCGATCTTCTTCACTGTATCCTGGAAGCCAGCCCATTCGATGAACTGGAAAGCCGCGTCTCCGTCCGCGGTCCCCACTACGTATAGTCCGCTGCCATTTGGCGCCCTGACAATCGTGCCTGCGACCAACACACTGCTCGACCAGATCTCATCGACTACCGTCCCATCCGGCGATACCCGAGCGATGATGTTATCTCCGTATAGAACGTAGACGTTATGGGCTTCGTCCACAGCAATCCCTTTAGCGTAATAGAATGTGTCCCTTAGGAAGTTCCTGGAGAATAATAAGGCTCCCGAGGTGCGGTCGAGCTTAACGACGGTGATGCTGTTTGTCTCTGAACCGCCTCGGATCGGTGTGCAGGCTACATAGGAGAACTGACTGTCATGGGTCCAAGTTAACGCCGCTGAGGCCCAAGTGTTCGAACAAACGCTGAAGTTTGCGGTCAACGTCGGCTGAGGTGGCTGAGCCTTGACAGGAAGAAGATAAAAAAAGAGGACAAAGAGTAGCCCACAAAAGACGTGAGGCGTTTCTTTCAACATAGGTATGCACCCAGCTTTTCGCTTGCCGAACTTGGATAGTGGCGGAGGCAGCGAGGAAAGCGATGTCGTTGTCCCACCACCTGGAACGTTCACAGGGTCGAGCGTTGCCATCGTGACCCCACAGCCGAGCGACATAAGAAAATTGCGACGCGAGTACCAGTGTTTATACACCTATATTTCCCTCCAGGTCTTCTGACTTAAGCAATTAACTCCTAAAAACGGTTTAAGGGCCGAAAAATCTGAGCAGCATTCCATCAACAGCTTGATATGACCTCTTTTGCATCAAAAGGAAAAAGCTGAATAGATTTGATATTGGCGCACATATACTAATATGTCAATATCTTCTAATAAAAAAGAACTCTGTTTTTTAAACAGAGTTCGAGGTACCCAATGTAAGGGTCTAGATTAGTTCTTTTAATCTTAACGGGTTGCCGCTAAGGCAGCATCTTTTTTCCGTCGAGTGATCTTTTCGTTTGGGAGCCTTTCGCGTTGTTTGTTGTCGAAGTGGGTGGTGAGAGCTTCTGTTAGTATCTCGCTCTTTTGTTTCCTTTCCAAAAAAGCACGGATCTCGATTTCTCGATCGAGTTCATCTGTGATTACAAACGTCACATTTTTTTTCGCCATTTCATAATTCTCTCCTTGTGATTTTTAAAAAAATAATACTCTCAGGGAATAACATACCAATAAATATTAAAGTATTACTTTATGGTCAGTATAGGGACTTTACGTCGATTTGGCAATATTTTTGTGTCATAAGTAACTAAGGAATGATCTACTTTTGCGAGTTTCCCCGCCCCTCTATTTGGTTAGACTTATCTCCTCGTCTAAAGGTGCCCTAGAAGACAAGATCGTGAAGGCATTTGTTGCCTTTTGCACTGCTACATTCTTAAGCAGCAAGGATTGACTGCTGTACAAACTGAAGCCTCTAAAATCATTCCATTAAGCGCTGGTTCAAAATTAGGTGTACGGGTTGTATTTCCGATATTCTGTGCAGCGGCCAAGTTAATGCGGAGAGAATCGATAGGTGTAGTTGACACCATCCAATCGCCAACCATTGCAGCTGCTTTCTCCTGAATCTTCTGAAGCGTTCCGGTTGATACCGAGCCACTAAGATTTCCGAGTGCAAAAAATTAAACTATCTGAGGAACGGCTGAAAAAACCGCCGATATAAAGACCGCAATGTGAATGGAACATTTTGGGGTCACAAGCTTAAAGATACAATGGAGTATCCGAAGAGCGACAGGAAGCACTATTGGCGATCTTACGGCAACACGAGCTCGAACGGTCGGCTATAAAAGGCGTTCACTACATTGATGTCGGCTATAAAATCGTTAATGGCGCACTGGAAAATGGAAGGAGCTGTCACGATTATTGATCGAGATAACGACTCCTACAAAGAAAAGATCATTGAACCAGAAACAGGAAAAATTGTTCATCAAAAAGATGAGCCCTTATCAAAATGTAGGGGGTACGGCTCCGCAAAGAAATGAATGCCCTGGTTAGGCCAATAAGTTCTTCCTAGTTTTTCGTTCGATTGCACGTTCCAGCGCATCGATCGCAAGCCTGCCTTCCTCTATCGCTCGCAAGCGGAATTTTGCAGAATCGACGACATTCATAAAATTGGCGGAAGCCAATAAACGGGCCTCATTTCTCGTCTTACACTCCCGCGAATTAGGATCGTAACCGTTCGCGTACTCACTCGCCTTCGGTAAAATCTTTACCCCGTCTTCAATTATAAGACTATGAAGAGTTTGATGATTATCGTCTTCCAGTGGGCTATGAAACATTAGTTCGAGCACCATCTGATCCATTCGATCCGGGGGCGACATTGCAGTTAACTCCGTCCCCGACTTGTGTTTAAAAGATGTATCGCCGCAGTTGCTTGACAGAGACTCGGAGTCAATACTACTTCTCAGTTGGCCGCAGGCTCTCGATATGCCGATGATCAATAAAACAACTAGATTTCTCATTCGACTTGGACTCAACTGCATTTATTAGGCTTCCGCTCGACAAGGTCAAAGTTTCTTGGTCTCAACAACGCGTACAATGAAAAGCCACCGAAATGGATCCAACTCATAATAGTACGGATATAACGGAAGCATCCTATCCGGCGTGCCTCCCCCCCACCTCCAACAATTCCCGGACGGCGATAATATCCTAGCGGCGAACGATATATCGTAAACTTGAACTTGTTCCCACACGCCTCTCAAACCTGGACGGCATATCATTCATCAATAAACTGGATCGCCGAAAAGAAGATATATTCATCTACCTCGATCCCCCGTACTTTCATAAAGCTGCAGAGCTATACATGAATCATTATGTAGCTCGGGATCACCAGCGACTGTCTAAGCATGTCGCAAATCTCACAAAAAAGTGGATGGTGTCCTATGATGAGCAGGAATTTATCTTGAATCTATACGCGGATAGACGGAAAGTTCGTCACAGCTTGTCGCGAGGCGCATCTAATAGGCCAGGCACCGAGATCATCATTTTTTCCGACCTTATTCACTTTGATAAATCAACCCCCTTCCTCAGGTTGGCCACCACCTTATAACAAGCCACGATTACCAAAATGGTAGAAAAATTCTGACCAATATCGTGTTTTCGGACCCCCATTATAGCGTATACCCTCACACTTCTTCTTATTGAATTCTCCTGTGAAGTTGTATATAGTGAGGGGCGCTCAAACTTCTAACTGTCATCTGGAGGTGAATGTGATCAATAATCTGGTAACAGCGATCATAGTATCGCTAATCGTTCTTGGAAATGTCTCCATTCAGGCTCAGACTCGCGAGCGAACGGTGATTAAACCCAAAAAGGTCGGGTCGGTTGAACCCATCGAACTCACTGGTTACAAAGTGGGCGCCCGGGACGCTAATCCAAGCGGACGGATAATAGCGGATGCTAACTGGATCAAGGATCTGTCCCTTGGTTTCAAAAATATCTCTAGGAAAGACATTGTTTACCTTTCGGTGGTCATGAATATCGAGAAACAGGGAACATTGGAGCTGCCGTTAGCTCTTAAGTTTACAGCGGGAACGAATCCTTGTACTCGTTCTTGTGGCAGGCAAGGCCCCATCGAGTTCGAAAAGCTTCCTCCTGTTGCACGTCCTCGGGAGACTGTAACGCTTGCGCTGAAGGCCTCAACGGCCAATTGGGCATATGGTCGTTTTCAAGAAACTGGCGTCGACCCACTTTATGGCCGGCTTCTTTACGATTTCGTTGTATTTAGCGACGGAACAGCATGGTCACAGGGCCAAGAAATGCGCTTGGATCCGAACAATGACGAACACTGGGTAGTTATGCCTCCGCTCGGTACGGGTTCCAGCGGAGGAAGAGAACGACCTAAACTGAACTGGACTCGATTTCTCGCAAATTTAGTTGTTAATTCCACAAGATCCCAGCAATTTGGCTGGGATCTTTTTTTTGAAACGGTACCCCGCGTTGCGACAACAACTGCAAATAATTTAATAACGACAACTGAGAGTTGCGTTTGGAGAACGGGTGAGACCTTCGGCCAGTGCGGTCAGGCGTTCTTCTGTACATCACAACTTTGGTGTACCTACCGTTACGACGCCCTGACGACCACGCCGCAATTTACCGCTTCCGGATACCAGCAAGAGGTAGAAGTTTTTTGTGACGTGCCTTACCCGCCGAATGGTGGTCAAGACTGCCAGTTCTGCTTTGATCCGTACAAAAAGACAGTTCAGCAATTTGTAGCAACCGGGTACTGCGATGACCTTGATAATGATGGCTTCTCCGAAGCGAGTGGAGATTGCGACGATACGTGTTCAGCGTGTAATCCGGGTAATGCATTTGAAAATATTATTGGCTATTGGTGTGGTGATACCGGGGACAATGACTGCGATGGGTATATAGATTGTAATGACTCGGACTGCGGCGCCGATCCTTTGTGCGCACCGTCATCGCCGATATTAATCGATACCTCTGGAGACGGATTCTCCATGACAAGTCACGCAAACGGTGTTTTATTTGATATAAATCATGACGGACGAAAGGAGAAACTTTCTTGGACTTCAGCCAATTCGAACGACGCGTGGCTCGTGTTAGATAGAAATCAAAACGGTAACATTGATGACGGCAGCGAATTGTTTGGAAATCACACTATTCAGCCGGCCCCTCCGGCGGGCGAAGAAAGAAACGGGTTTCTTGCGCTTCGGGAATTTGATAAGCCATTGAAGGGCGGGAATTATGATGGTGAGATCAGCCTGGCGGATACCATATTTAACAAGCTAAGGCTTTGGACCGACACAAACCACTCTGGGACATCAGACCCTGGGGAGCTTCATCCACTTTCCGACATGGGCGTTGACCGCCTTGAACTTACGTACAAGTCGTCAAAGCGTACGGATAGTTTCGGTAATCAGTTCCGATATCGTGCAAAAGTTCGGCGAGATAAAGGAGTCGATGTAGGCAAATGGGCTTGGGACGTTTTTCTGGTTGGCGCGCAATAAAATGCCACGTTACCGGTCCCCGACTTCTTGGCTTACGAACACAAATCGATGTAGGCCGTAGAAAGTAATTCTCAAAGAAAAAGAGGCTTTCCACGGACAGCCTCTTGACTAAAGTCTTGGGAATTGGCGGCTATTCTCAGAGGCCGGTACCTAGCCGGATCGCCAATATTAACGGGACCGTAGACCCCGAATGCCAGCCCGGAGCCGACCACTTCGTAAACTCGCACGATCTTCAGGCTCTAGTTCCGGATACATCTTCGCTATGTCATCTTTAGTGAGGTTCCACTCATGATCCCCCGTTCGAAATTCTTCCATCCCTAAAGGATGGCAGGATTAAATAAAAAAAGGCTTCGTGCACGTTCCAGCACGGAGCCTATTTCCTGCGCTCAGGTCCCGGCTAGAGCGCTAGGGCCAGGTACTCGGCGACTTTTCCTTTCAACTCATTCCAACTAGTAGCCCCGTCTTTTGGATAGTGGGCTAAACCGCCGGTATTGCAGTAGCTATAGATTTCCAAGATTTTAGCTTTATTAGCGAACAGATTATTAAACTTCGCTTGGTTTGCCGTCACGGTCTCGATCATATTCGACAGCTTGTCCTCCGATGCCCCGAAATATTCCTCTCGAATTTTCGTCTCCAGACAGAACCTCAATTTCTGTCCAAAAACGACAATGTTTTCATCGGTACCCAACTGGGCATTGATTGTCGCAAAGTCATCCTCGAACGATTTGTAAATTGATTCCTTATTGTTTGGGACGTAGTGGACCGCTGAGGAACCGGCCGTCTTCAACACGTAGTAGAAATTACGGTTCGCGGTAAAAGCCTTCAGCAAATACTGCCTAAATAGTGGGTCGCAAGTAAATACGAATAGTTGGTCAAATGGCTCCGTTATCTCTTTAATAACTTCAGCGGTCGCTTTCCGTTTACCAGCATCAAAACTGGTGATAGGATCGTCGAGAAGAATAATCTTGTCCTTATTTACTTCTTTGGTTAGATGGGCGAAAAAGAAGGCAAGCGCGACGACCTGTCTTTCGCCTTCGCTGAGGTGGGCTGAAATGTCTCGCTTGTTATAACTAATCTTAAAACCACATTGAGCTGGATCGGTAGTGCTTCGTCCATCATAGGTAGGTTGGCCCTGAAAATCGAGTACCTCCATGGCTGGACTGATGCGACTCACATACGAAGCGATTAGCCCAAAATAGTCATTCGCAAATGCCTTAAACTCTTCAACAATTTTTGTTTTTAGTAGTGTAAAGATTCGATCCAGCTGGGCAACAACCAGTTCATTTTGCGCTTTCGATTTGAGCTTGGCCTGATAATTGTCAATGAGTTCTTTATTATCGTCTACAAATAACTCCAACCTGATTAATTTTGCGTCACCTTCTAGCTTTATTCTCTTAGCATCCAGGGTTCCTTCTGAGGCCTCCTTCTTAAGCTCTCCGATCTGACCGTTTAAGCTCTTAACCGACGCATTGTATTCGGCGACCTGGGTTTGCAGTCTGTCCAGCGCGTTCCTGACACCAACCACTTCTGAGTCACCTATGGCCTGGAGCGGATTTGCCGTTTTCTTCACGCATCGAGCTATCTCATTTTCAATGATCTGCCGGTCTGAGTCAGCAAGTCCGACACTCCCTGCCACGACTCTAGCGGAAGCAAACACCTCCATCTCTTTAAGGGCTATGGCATTTGTTGCGGGGACCAAAGGGTTAAGAGATCCGGAGAGTAGCTTTCGATACCGGTCAACCTCTTTGAGAATCCGGTCCTCAGCCTCCAGAAATGTTTGATTGAAGATTTCTTGATAGTTCTTAACGATAGTCGCAGCCGGGTCAGCTTCAATAGACTGAAGGCAAAATGGACAATCTTTCCCTTCGTCCTTTAATAATTTGACGCCGGACCGAACAAACTCTTTTTTGTTTTCAATTTTCTGTAATGTTTCCGTGACTGCATCCGGCACAGAGAATCCGAGGATTCCAGCAGGATCTACCGTTGAATCATCAGCGCCTTGTTTTGGCTCAAGAAAGCCTAAGTCGATGTTAATCTCGCCTAGCTGTCCGAGTGCGAGTACCTTGTCAGTTTCTTTTACCGATTGCTCGCTTTTGAGGATTTCTTCGTCGATTGCCTTCAAGGATTGAACTAGGATAGCCCGTTCCGACTTAGGAGTTCTTACTTTTGCAATTCAACGAGGACCTCGTCGAGGGTAAACGCTTTCGGAGCAACAAGAGATTCAATCGAAGACTTGCCGCTTTCAAATTCTGCAGAGCTCCGTCTACGCAACTCATTTCGAAGAGAGTCGACCCATTCAATTTCTGCATTGTATTGCTCGAAATTACCAAGGTAAATAATGTCTCGCCCGCGTTGCTGTTTTCTTTGAGCGGAATCGCCTTCCTCAGGGCCTATAGCACATGGTTCTTTAAGTGAACCGCTTTGAGTCAATCTCTTTGTCACTCCCACGTACGACGCGCTCCTCGCCTCTATTTAATCCTTTCTGTTTCAGAGGAATATCGTACTCTTTGTACGTTATAGGCCGACCACTGGCATCATTTCTTGGAAGAATCTGACCGCCGTTTCGCCCGTCGTTGTCAAAACGTCCGCCTCCTTTATGCCCGGAAGGAGGTCCTCCGTTGCTTCTTTTTATATCCCTGAGCTTGTTCTGGGCGTTTAGCGGAATGCTAATCCCAAGTTCAAGTTTAATGACGCCTTCCGCGACTTCCTTGGCGACCATACAGCCGGTCCCAGCCGTAGCAACACAGACGCCAAATGCGGCTCCAACAGCCGCCAATGTTCGGACCACTCGCCCTTTCTATCGGCTTGATCGGCCATAATGCTTAGTGACATTAATTACGGGTAGGTGCTCGGTCGGAACCGCCAAAGAAAAAGCAGGCGTTTCTATGCTCAATTCCTCGTATCAACGCGCGCCGGTCGAGATCTATCTACAACTTAATTCATTCTCAATCTTATCTACCACCTGATTTGGGTCTCGTCGGTTTTTGTGAATATCCACTGTAAAAAATGCAGGGCTTAGTGATCCTTTGGGTAGCGCATCGGGCGAGAGCGCTTGTCTCCAAGGAAACTCTCGCAAATGATATCGGGTCTTCTCGATCCCTGCTCGCTCCAAAACTCGACGAATCGCCACCATTTTTTTATTGCTTTCATTTGGACGAAGGCGAAATAATCCAATTATAACACCCACTTTTGATTGATCGTTTTTCAGTTGGTTAGCCAATATAGACGCGTTATACAGGTAATTCGCATTCCCAGCATACTTAATTAACGTACGACTTATTACTGCTACATCAATCTGAGAAGAATAATATTTTTCGTTATGGGGAGGCAGATCCTGATTAGAAAAGACTGTCCAGACCTCGGTACTAACGACCGATTCTAATTCCGAAACACATTTATCTGACCTAAGAATCAGTAACTTATCGCCGCTGTATCCAATTGACTCAAAACTTTTGATAACATTCGGAAAATAGAGGGCCGATTTAACTAATGCAAGATGGATTGGGTCAGCAGTGCAGAGCCGAATGGCAATTCTCGGTTTCTCTCGAATGCTCAAGTCATTGAATCTCAGATAGATTGGGCCTAAGATTTCCTCTTGTACAAAATCGAGATCTACGACCGAATTCACCCGAATTGGCGAAAGTCTTTCTTGACCCCACACAGCAGTGGTTAGCACGCTCGATAATAAAAGTAGGATTACTTTACTAAAATGCATCATGGTTCTACCTATTAAGGACACAAAAATGGGCTTTTAATGTCGGTTGCGGCGTTCATGAACCACTCGACTGGTGAGGCCACGCCATTTCTAATATTTTGTGAAACTTTTCCATAGTTTTTCGCCGAAACCAAGGTGACATGGAGGCCCTTGAAATCCACGCTAGGGGGCGACACCTCGCCGCGGACTTGGCCAACGAGCTCGGTGCCTCCTAACTTTATGTTTTTCGCACCGATTTTATTACCTCCAGCCCCACTACTGATCGAGGTTAGATCCTTCAGAATCAAAAAATAAGGTTCCCCATTTATTGGACTACTCAAAAGGATGTCTAATCTGTACAACCCGTCTCCCTGAGAACGAGTCTGAGTTATCCGGCCCGCCATTGCCCCAACGGCGGTTACATTTACACGTGTCCCATTGGACTCACTGTAAACATGCATACCGTCATGGCCTCGTGCAACATCATAGCCACTACGATTTGTTGTCTTTCCTTTTGGAAGAACGTTA
>JBGSWW010000017.1:0-7100 GCA_041751735.1 Pyrinomonadaceae bacterium
CTGATATCTTTGCTCCCAGGTAAGTTGTCGATAGCTCATCTGATGCTCCTTTTGATTGCAGTTAGAAGATGCGTCAAATCTACTTCAACTTACCCCTTTCTGCATTTTTCAAAAGTTGCACTTATTGTATGAATTCAAGGAGGCCCTTTCCGAATGATCTTTGAAAAAAAATATTTAATACCTACCGAGCCGGGGCCAGTAGGTCAACCCCTCGACCGGGGGGAAAAAGTGTCCGGAACGTGAAACACCACGCGCAATTTCCTGAAAATGGGACAAATGGATGTAACTGTTGCACTGTAAGGCAGTTAGCTGTCCCACTTTCCGTCCCACGCGGGACAGATGGTTTCAAAGGAAAGTGGAAACGGAATTCAGCGGAAAATTGAAAATGGAAAGGGGAAAATGATCAGGAGCCTCAGACTGCCGACTGTGGCCGTCGAACCCTGGACCTTGGACTTTGGTCTTTGGACATTAAACTTTGACTTCCACCGACAAGTGACAACTGACCACTGACCACGAGCTATGGTTTACTTTCGATCTCGGGAAGCCCGAGCTTTTGTCGGATATATCGGTCGCCTTCAGGCTCGATCACTTCACCGTTGATGACGTGGGTTTTTCGGATCAGGGTATCGCCGGATTTTTCGATCTGAGAGGTATCGAGAAAGATATACCACGGCGAGCCCCATCTCCGGGTATCGCCGGTCGAGGTGCGGTATTTATAGTGGAGGGTGCTTAGACGGGAAATGCGTTCTGCGGCCTCGTACACGGCCGGGAAAGGGGTCTTAAATTCCTCGAGATTTGCCTTCATTGAGTCCAACGGGTCGTAATTACCGACGGCGATGATGCCGAGTCCCGCAGCACTGTATTTCTCATGAAAGCGCTTGAGTATCGGAGAATCGAATCGCCAATTGCCGCACCAGGGAGCGTAATAGACAACCATAACGAGCTTTTTCCCGCGTGCAAAGTTCCTCAGGTTTACGTCCTCGCCGGTCCGGATGTTCTTATAGGTCCAATCCTTATAAGTGATCTCGCGTTCGACGATAGGCGATTGTTCATTCTGAGCAAACGACAAAGTCACGCCGGCGAGTACGATGATCAATGCCAGGAAGCTCTTTGTTGTTGAAGACGTCATATTCGTAAAATGCCTTGTTCTCAGATGCTTACCGGCGTATGAAGGATGGTTACTTCTGCACATGGAAATAGTCTTCAAGAAGACAGATATCGCCGGCGGCGTGAACCGAAGTTTCGTGACCAGTACACAAAGTTGAGATATATTCCCGTCATAGCAGACAGAGCGGCAAGGGCTGAAAACGCAAGCAGCAGGGTGACTTGCCAAGTGCCCGCGAAAAAATAGAAATGGGCTTCGCGGAAGAATCGGGTCTTCAGTGTCGGCGGTGATGAATACCTGGCCTCGCCTGTCTCAGCATCGATGAATATCGAGTCGGCCCCGAGGCCACCGATCGATTGATACTGCGGACGGCCTTCTTTCATCAGCAGTGTTAAAGCTGTGGTAGGGAGCGGTTTTCCAGCAAGCTCACTTGCTCTAGCCATGGCATCGGCAGGCGAAATCACAACCCGCGTGGTATCGATCTTTTCAACCGCTCCGCCCTCGACAGTGTTTGGCAGAGCGTACAAAAAGCCGCTCAGTGCCCATGCCAGAACCGGGATAGAAACGACGATACCGAGGAGCAAGTGAAGTTGATAAATAAATCCTTTCATATTGGGATCACCCTGTCTTGCGACAGGTTACCACAGATCAAATATCAAGCTTTTCGGCACAGAGTCAGTTCTGCATCAGATTCGAATCCGGAAGCTTGTGTGATAATCTTTGGGTTAATATCATGAGCCAACAAACCACAGTTTCGGACATATTCAGGCGGGCCTTGGAAATGCGCAAAGCGGATCCCAACGGCTCTTATAAGGACGTCGCGAAGAAGATAGTTAGCGAGTTCAGCGGTAAACCGTTCCCCGACACGGCATACCTGACCATTCCTGAATACGACAATATCGTACCCGAGGAAGACTGGACCGCGGGCCTGCCTATCGTGCTGCGGGGTATACATAACGAGGACTGGAACGACCTAGCCCATGGCATTATCATTAGCCTCGAACAAGTCGAGAATTATCCGATCCAGTCCGGCCGCGAAGACGACCCGGCCAAAGAATGGCGAAATCGTAATAAGCGCATAGCCGGGGCGGAGGAAAAGGTCCTGGAAACGTGGATGCCTGCCGATCTGATGGAATTGGCGAAACGAAATGTGAAGGTGTGAAACTAGATCTCGATCGTTAATCCGTCCGTCGCTTCGATGACTTCGCACATCGGAGAAAATCTTCCCACTTCCTCCTGAAAATAGACCGAATCCCATTCGGGATAAAAATGCGTGAGCATCGCGCGTCGCGGATGTGCCTTGCGAATGAGGTGCATCGCTTCGGCAAGCTCAAGATGCTTTTTCAGAGGTTTGTTCCGAAGGTAAGTGCATTCCAGGACAAAAAGATCGACGCGATTCGCTAAAGAGCAGATCGTGGCGTCAAACCCTGTGTCGGATGAATAAACGAGCGTCTTATCGCCGCCATCCCGTATATGGATCGCGAGGCTTTCATCAGTGTGCGCTGTTGACATTGCAGCCGCTTCGACCCCGGCAGCGATCTCGAACTTTTCCAGGTCCTCAACCTCGCGGATCTCTACCGGGAACGGCTGGTCGAGCAGTTTGTAATCATGGACGTCATTAAACCGCGAGATCAGCTTTTTCAGCCCTTTCGGTCCAAATATTCTCAAAGGCTCCTCACGCTTTTTCATCTCATCCGCGTGTTTGACTCCCGCAAGAAAAGGACCCAGACCCCCACAGTGGTCCATATGAAAATGCGAGATCCAAATAGCGGACAGTTCGGGCCAGGGCAATTTCTCCCGGGCCATCCGCATCGGGGCGGTGGCCGAGCAATCGAGAAGGATGTGACCGCCAGAGGTTTCGAGCCAATAGGCCGAGCTGCTGCGTTCAAGATGCGGGATAGTCGAGCCGGAGCCCAGGACCGTGAGCTTCATTTTTCTAGGATATCAGCACCGTTGTCGCATAGTGAAGCTGGCAGTCTCGACCTTTGAATTTGGTATGTATGTTAGATTTAACAGTATGGATCAAGTCGATATTCTCGCCGTGTTTGCCCATCCGGACGATGTAGAGTTGACCGTTGGAGGCACGCTGCTCAAAATGAAGCATCTCGGGTACAGTACCGGCGTTCTGGACGTCACCGCCGGGGAAATGGGCACAAGGGGCACGGTCCAAGGCCGTGCGGAAGAATCGATCGAAGCTGCGAAGATATTGAAGCTCGACGTTCGTGAGAACCTCGGACTACCAGACGGCCATGTCTTCGTCACCGATGTTGAACGCACTGCCATGGTTCGTGCCCTCCGACATTTGAAGCCGAAGGTAATACTTACTCATCAGGACAATGACCCGCATCCGGATCATGCCCGCATTGCGAACCTGGTTCGTGAATCAGCCCGTTTATCGAGCATGCTGCGGTTTGACGAGGAAACAGGCGGAGAGAAGATACCGGTTCCGAATATAGCTCACATTATCTTTTCCCGTCGTGTGATCCCATCATTTATCGTCGACATCTCAGATTTTCTCGAAGAAAAGATGTCGGCAATCAGGGCACATCGATCACAGTTTTTCGATCCGAATTCGAATGAGCCCGAAACGCGGCTTACTTCAGAGACTTTTCTGGATGAGTTGGAGATTCGTTCGCGATATTTTGGTTCGCTCATTGGCGTTGCCGCCGGCGAACCCTACCATGTCCGTGAAGCTCTGAACATTGAAGACCCGATCGAACTTCTGACCCGACCGATGAACCTCTATTCCTAGACATGCAGTCGCTTGCACCCGAAGAGATCGAACTGAACAAAAAGAGGGCCGTGCTTGAGCGGCTAAAGGACCGGCTTGCGGATCGAGAGGAAGACATGGCTGATCTACGCTCCGAGCTCGACCAGTTTGAAGCACGTTATACCATGGGGGTCGGGCGACTTTACGCCGATCTAGATGATATTGAGGCTCAGATAGCTGAGGAAGAGTTCAAGCTTGTTCCGGATGATGAAGAGATAAAGAAAAAAGCCGAAGAGCTTCGTCGTCGCGCGGAAGAATCCGCGGCTCGGGCTGAGGCTGCAACCAATTTAGCGGCAAATCGAAGTCCGACCCTGGCAGCGAAGAAGGCTTATCACAAACTAGCCCGCACAATTCATCCTGACCTTGCGTTGGATCCCGTCGAAAAAGAAAAACGTCATTCGCTGATGGCGCAGTTGAATGAGGCATATTCCATTGGCGATCAGGGCAAGCTCGACAAGCTGGTCGAGGAATTTCGAAACAGTCCGGATCTGGTGAAGGGAGATACGATCGGTGACGAGCTCGTTCGTTCGATTCGCCAGATCGCCCAGGTCATGATGCGGCTTGACGCTATTAGAAAAGAAAAACTTGAAGCGGAACAGTCAGAGCTTTACGGGTTGAGAGAAAAGATCCGAGGTGAAACTGTCGAGGGCCGCGACATACTAAAGCAAATGGCCGCCCGAACATCCGCCCATATCAGAAAATCACATAGACGGCTCGAGAATCTTCGGACGGTCAATAAGGCGGCTGAGGATTACGTAAAGGAGAAGTTTGGTATGGATATCTCGACATTCAGACAGGGATCAGAGGGATAATGACTCGACAACCATCTTTCCATCGACACCTTTGCCCGACCGGCACACGCCAACTATCTTACCGAGCACTGTAACTTCAGCGTCAGTAAAAAGTTCGGGCTCGTTATCATCTGACTCGAGGCAGATTATTCCAAACTCGGAATCATAAAAGCCGCATGACACGACTTTATTCTTAAGTTCGAGGACAGCTACAAGGTCACCGCGGGCTACTTCACCTGGTACGACTATAACCAGTGACCCGCCAGGGATACCGGCATTTTCAAGTTTGCCATTCGTGATCCAGACGCCCTTGTACTCCGTGTAACTTGAGAGAGAAGCCGGCACGACCAATTGCAACTCGTCCGAATCGATCGTCGGAGTCGTCTGCTCTGATCGCCCGACTTTCAGAGCGTCCTCAAAATCATCGATAATACTCTTTGCGGCACCATCTCCATTCTGGACTCGAGTAATATTCACCGCATCCACCAAGCTCAAGATCGCCTCGCTAAAACTGCCCGAGAGCAGCAATATTTTCGCCCTTGTTAATAGAGATTCAGCCAGATCAGCAGAGCCGGGAATCGCCTGAAGAAGCTTGATAGATCTGTCGGCCATCTCAAGGGCTTCCCGGAACTTTCGTTCGGCAAGATATATTTGTGCTTTGGTATCCCACGTCGACCCTTCGCGGGTTTGGTCCTTTAACTTCCTGTAGATTTTGATCGCGGCATCTGCCGACTCGTGGGCTGATCCAAATTTTTGTTCAGCTTTGAAAAGTTGGGCCAGATTATTGTGAACCGTGCCGAGGTAGGTCTTGTGACGAGACTTTTCGTGATAGTACCGAGCCAAGCTCAGGTACCGCATGGCCTCAGTGTTCTTTGAAAGCCGCTTGTATGACAGTGCGAGATTTGTGCAGAGACTTCCGTTAAGAAAGGCATCGCCGTATTTTCGCATCGTGTACTCGACTGCAACACAATTCGCGACGTTTTCCTCTATATGGCCCGTGCTAAGAAATATCAGGCTTCTTATGACCTCGGCGTATAGACGGGCGAAACAGGACGGGGAAATGTCCCGTGAAAGAGCCTCGTCGATCCATACTTCAGCTTCCCTGAACTCACCGGAACGCCAATACGAAAGAGAAATGTAGTTCTCGCATTCGACGATTTTCTGAAGGTCGCCGTGATCAATGAATCGCTCCCGGGCCAGCGTCAAAATGTTCTTCGATCTTTCCTGAGCCGTTGAAACTGCGTGTTTATGTCCGTAAAACCCAACTAAGCACCCGAAACGCAACAAGGTTTCTGAATAATCAGCGGCCGGTATCCCTTCGTCAGCTGGTAAAAAATTTTCGTCTGCCCATCGGTCGCCAAAAGCATCCAGCGCTTCCTCATACCGGCCTGACCGTTCGAGGGTCACCAGTCTCCTAGTGGACAAATGTGTGGCGAGATGGCGTGAAAGCATAATGAACGGTGTCAGGTCGGTGTATTATAAACCCCGATGCTTCTGGCATCAAGACTAAAAATTCAAAATTTGGAGAAAAACAATGAGATCGATGATCAAACTATTTCTGGTTCTGGCGCTTTTTAGTGGTTCAATGTCGGCGGGTGATCAGGGCAATGGCGGCTACGCTCCGTGCACTGTAGACTGCCCACCTCCGTGTACCGAGGACTGTGATCCAGAAAACGGCCTTTCGGCCAACATGACGACGAATCCTTCGATGATCGGAAACTTGGAAGCTGAATTTGGCACCGACGATATTATTGTTGCCTTCGTGACGGAATACTATCGAATGCTCTTGTAGATCGGGAAGCAGAACGCAGACCGGGCTTAATCGCCTCTGTTCGAGAAGGTCACTTTTTCGTCAACGACCTTCTCGGATAGAACATCAGAGTGGCGTAATACGACGATTTTTGACGATGGCTCGCGTGTCGTCATCTCGTTAATTACTTCCACACAAATATGCCTGACAAATGTCTCTAATTGGCCAGTAGGCAGAGGTGTGTCCGGGGAGCTCGGCCCTTCAACAAATTTTTTTCCTCGGCCGGTTAATAGCCAGTCAATGGAACAGTGTGTTTCCTTGGCAATTACTAAAAGGGTCTCTGTGCTAGGTAGCCGGCCGGCTAGGTAATTTCGTGCAGCTTGATACGAGATATTTAACAAGCGTTGAATATCAGCGGGTCTAGATGAACCACAGACTTCAATAAAACGCTCAGTAAATGTGTCATTCTTGGCCATATGCATTTTGCACTTGACAGCACTACACGATTGTGTAAAATCTACACGTTCGTTCAATTTCTGAAGTATATCGAACTATTCAAATATTTCAAACCCTAAAGGGGTAACGGTAAAAAGGCTTTCGCGTTTGTGTGCGCCCTGCATACGACGCGAAAATAGGGGGAAACGGTGTGGGAGACGTTTCCCCCGCTCTCTTTTAAACTGATCG
>JBGSWW010000018.1:0-3760 GCA_041751735.1 Pyrinomonadaceae bacterium
TTTTCAAACAATGTGGAAATCGGTACGCGGGTATCACGGAACAACCACTCGCCGCTGACTTTCGCCGGGTTTCGCTCAATGGCCGTTTCGTAAGCTAAACTTTCCATGCTGATATAATATCCTAGAAAAACTTTTATGAAAACTTTGATCAAAAACGGGCGGGTTGTTACTGCGGCGGACGACTATCGGGCGGATATTTTTACTGACGGCGAGACGGTGACGATATTGGGAAGACGCTTGAAATGGAAGCGGATGTTGTTATTGAAGCGTCGGGCAAACTCGTATTTCCTGCGGGATCGATCCGCATACGCATTTTATGATCTGCCACCCGCGCGGGGCGCAGTTCGCGGCTTCGGATTTACAATTTTGGGGTAGAATAGAGTCATGAGAACGCCAGAAGAAAAACTGCTTAATCCGCGTCCCGGCAGCAAGATCGCCGAAGCGGTTCGCTATGGACTCGACTTAACACTTGTGGTTGAAAATCTGAGGCGAACGCCGCAGCAACGTTTGGAAAGACTTCAAGGGGCGATGGTCAGCGTCGAGAAATTGCGTCTGGCGATGGAGACGGCGAAGGCGAAACGGCGAGCGGATAGAAAATGATCGATATCGAACAGGCAATTGTCGCGATGGCATCGAACGATGTTGAGTACGCGGTTATCGGAGGTGTTGCTCTCTCGATTCGTGCGACGGCGTACATAACTTTCGACATCGATTTTGCATATTCGAGAAGTCGGAACAACCTTGCGAAGATCGCCAAGGCGTTAGCTCCATTTAATCCGAGGCCGCGCGGCTTCCCGCCGGAATTGCCGTTCGTTTGGGATGTATCCACGCTATCGAAAGGCTCGGTTTTCACGCTTGACACCACGATCGGCGATATCGACTTGTTGTCCGAAGTTAAGGGAATCGGTGATTTTCCCGACGTTGTTGCGAGTTCGGAGAAGATAGATCTGTGGGGATTTAGCGTGAACATTTTGTCGATTGACGGCTTGATCGCCGTAAAGAGAGCGGCGGGGCGTGAAAAGGATGTTCCCGGGCTGAAACATTTGGAAGCGATCAAGGAAGCTTTGTCTGACGAAGGCAACGAGTCCAATTAGAGAACCCTTCATGAAAACACTAATCAAGAACGGGCGGGTTGTTACTGCGGTGGACGACTATCGGGCGGATATTTTTATCTACGGCGAGACTGTTACGCTCATCGGCAGGACGCTTGATATCGAGGCGGATGTTGTTATTGATGCGTCGGGCAAACTCGTATTTCCCGGCGGGATCGATCCGCATACGCATATGGAGCTGCCGTTTGGCGGGACGTTTGCGTCGGACGATTTTTTTACGGGGACGCGGGCGGCGGCGTTTGGGGGGACGACGACGATCATTGATTTTGCGGTGCAGACGAAGGGCGAATCGATGACCTCGGGCGTCGATGCGTGGCACAAAAAAGCCGAGGGCAAGACGGCGATCGACTACGGTTTTCATCTCATTACGACCGAGTTTGAAGATGGCGATGAGAAGGAAATGTACAAGCTGATGGACGAGGGCATTACTTCCTTCAAGCTGTTCATGGCGTATCCGGGCGTATTCTTGGCGGACGACGCAACGATCTTTCGTGCGATGTCGGCGGCCGGAAAACGCGGCGGCCTCATCTGCATGCACGCCGAGAACGGCATCGTCATCAACGAGATCATCAAACGCTTTTTAGCGGACGGACGCACAGCTCCGAAATATCATGCACTGACACGTCCGACCATCGCCGAGGCCGAGGGCGTTCATCGTGCTATCGCGATCGCCGAGATGGCGGAGTCGCCGGTCTATATCGTCCATCTCAGTTGCGCTGATGCTTTGAATCAGGTAAGACAAGCGAGAGATCGCGGTATTCCGGCGTTTGCGGAGACTTGCCCGCAATATCTTTTCCACTCGATCGACGATTACGGCGACGGCTGGGAAGGTGCGAAATATGTTATGACACCGCCGCTTCGTGAGAAACATAACTGTGACGAGCTGTGGAAAGGCCTTAAGATGGATGACCTGCAAGTCATCTCGACCGACCATTGCCCGTTTTGCATGAAGGAGCAAAAGGAACTTGGACTGGGTGATTTCTCAAAGATCCCAAACGGAGCTCCCGGCGTCGAGAACCGCATGAACCTCATTTACAACGGCGGCGTTGTCGAGCAGCGTATTTCTTTGAATAGATTTGTTGAGCTGACCTCGACTGCCGCTGCAAAGATGTTCGGCCTGTTCCCAAAAAAGGGCACCATCGCCGTCGGTTCGGACGCGGACATCGTAATTTTTAACCCGGACACCGAACACACCTTCGGTGTCGACGCCGAGCACATGAATGTCGATTATTCCTCATACGAAGGCTGGAAAATGAAAGGCAAGGTCGAGACTGTCCTTTCACGCGGACGGGTTGTCATCCAGAACGGCGAGCACACTGGAAAGCAAGGTGACGGACAATTCCTAAAACGCGGCGAGTGCGTGAAAATCTAACATGATCTATTCGGACCTAGGGCTATCTAAAAATCTCGAATGGACTGAGGCTCAGGCGAATATGGATTTTGTCGAGACGCGGGCGAAACTCGATCCGGCCTGTAATGCTTTGTGGATCCAAGTCGGCGGGGCGTATGCGATGTTTGATGGTGTCGAATCGCCGCTGACCCAAACCTTCGGACTCGGGATTTTTGAGGAAACGACACCGGAGCACCTCGATGAGATCGAAGCTTTTTTCCGCGAACGCGAGGCTCCAGTTTTTCACGAGGTTAGCCCGATGGCCGATCCTTCGCTGATGTCTTTACTCAGCGATCGGGGCTACCGGCCCATCGAACTGACGAGCGTGATGTATCGCGAACTCGATGCATCTATCGAAAAACGTGACCGCATCTCCGGCCTTACAACGCGAGTTGTCGACGAACACGAAGTCGAACTATGGGCAAAAACATCTGCCGACGCGTGGGCTGCCGAGCATAAGGAGCTTGGCGATTTTATGTTCAAGTTCGGTTCGGTGAGCGCCTCTTGCCGTGGGGCGTTCCCTTATATTGCCGAACTTCAAGGCCAGGCGATCGCGACCGGGATGTTGTTCATCTATGACGACGTCTGCATGTTAGCCGGAGCTAGTACGATCGTTTGTGGACGCAACCAAGGTGCTCAAACCGCTCTGCTCGAAGACCGCCTGACATTCGCAGCCGCCCAAGGCTGCAAACTCGCCATCATGGGAGCCTCACCCGGCAGCCAATCACAAAAGAACGCCCAGAAAAACGGCTTTCACATCGCATATACACGCACAAAATGGCAGCTGATAGGTTAGAATAAGGTGCGAAAATCCGTACCCACAACCTATGAAAAGATGCCCTGAATGCCGACGCGACTATTACGACGACACGCTGCTGTATTGTCTCGACGATGGAAATGCGCTTCTCGAAGGCCCTGCCAGTGGTACGGGCTCCGTCGACGAGCCCGCGACGGCGATATTGCACTCGACGGCTACCCCGGCCGAGGCTCAAACCCGCGCGCAGATACATACGACCGAGCAAACGGCCGTTCTTCCGAAACTAACGGAACCAACGAATACGATAACTTTCTCACGTAAGAATTCGTTGATCGTCGCGGCACTGGGAATCCTTCTCGTTACCGCGCTCGGAATCGGCAGCTATTTCTATTACGGAGGCAGTTCGACGAAACAGATCGAATCGATCGCCGTCATGCCGTTTGTCAATGAAAGTGGAAATGCGGACGTTGAATATTTGTCGGACGGGATGACCGAGACGCT
>JBGSWW010000019.1:0-2580 GCA_041751735.1 Pyrinomonadaceae bacterium
TCGTATCTCGTCAGCAGAAGCTCGATAATAGGCAGCCATTTTTTCGATCTCTTCGTCCACTTCCGAGTCGGAAACCACTACTTTCTCAGCCTCAGCGACCTTGTCCAGCAACAAAGCTCCCATGACATCGCGTTCGGCCTGAGTGCGCATATTCCCGTAAGCCATCTGGATGAACTCTTTTTCCACCTTGTTTACATCGATTCCACGCTGCTGCAGATCCTGCGCGAAATTATTGAGGAGGTTCCGTGCCTGGTTTTCGATGAGTGTGTTGGGAACCTCGAATGTATTATTCTCGATCATTTTGGCGATCACGTCGTTTCTGACACGGGCGTCTGCGTCCGCCTCAGAAAATTTCTTAAGGTCAGCGAGGAGGCGTTCGCGAAGGTCAGCGAGCGAGGTATATCCTTCTTCCAGGCTTTTGGCCCATTCGTCGTTCTTTTCCGGGACCTCGGTCTTACCGACGGATTTGACCTTCGCCTTATAGTGGACAGTTTTCCCAGCAAGCGCGGCCGAGGTAAACCCTTCGGGATAATCCACCGTAAATTCCTTCTCGTCCTCGGGTTTTAAGCCTAGTAAATTCTCGGTAAACGATTTTTCGATGACATCATCGCCTAGGACAATCTCGAGATCATTGGCCACAATGGGATCGGCATCAGGCGTTTCGTCAAATCGGCCTTCAAGGTCCACCATTAAAGTGTCCCCAACTTTCGAAGCCCGACCCTCGACCGGCATAAGGGCAGCCTCTTTTTGAAGACGTTCCGCGATAAGGCCGTCTACCTCTGATTCCTCGACCGGCTTGACGCTTCGACTAATTTCGATCCCCCGGTATTTCGGCTCAGGGATCTCGGGCATGACCTCGACATGCACATGCAATGTTATTGGCTCGCTGCCATTTACCTTGACCGTGTCCTGATCGACCAGGTGCAGGTGAGGTTCTCGAAGAGGATCCAGCTCGTGTTCCTGAATTGCGGCCGCCACGTGCGTGGGGACAACATCCTGAAGAACCTCGCTCTTGATCTCTTCCTTATATCTAAGGCGCACCACGTCAACGGGTGCATAACCTTTACGAAAACCGGGCACGACCGCCAGCTTGGAATATTTCTGACTCACCCGGCCGTAAGCCTCTTTGATCAACTGTCCGTCGATCTCGACGTGGATCTCTTTTTGAGTCGGGGATATGTCTTTTATTTCGCTTTTCATTTACATAAAAAGCATAACGAAGCCGATGTGAAATGTCGAACGAAAGGCACCCCGGTCCAGCCCAATCCCGCACATAAGTGAACGCGATCTCCATACGACCCAGCCCAAGCCCGCGCTTGAGCAAGGGCGACCAGCACCACAAGCAGCAAGCAGCCCCTCACAACAAAAAGGCCGGAATCGCTGTCACACTTCTGACAACTGACTACCGGCCGCTGACTACTGAAAATTGGTGCCGAGGGCGAGACTCGAACTCGCACGTCTTTCGACGCTAGATCCTAAGTCTAGTGCGTCTGCCAATTTCGCCACCTCGGCTCGATCCGCCCGTTATCGGGACAAGATCAATATATCCGAATCTAGCGAATCGGAAAACGATTGTCTAGCCCGGCTATTTTTGTAGATACTTTCTTTCGTATTCGTCCCAGGACATATTGATATCGACGCCGCTTCCTAACCCAGCGTGTGGGTCGGCCCCGAGAGCTTTGTCCTCGATCTTGCGAAACATCTTGTAGCCGCCATAAGCGACGGTCGCGATAAGACCGATCCAGAACAGGTACCAGATTATCGACGACAGAAAGCCAAGAACCCACAAGAGGGCTACCAAAATGAAACCGATAGCGGCCAGGATCAATTTAATAATATTCACGTCTGTCACCTCCGACTTAGAAGATAATACGAAATCAAAGCATCGATGTTCGTGGAAATATTACGCGTGTCGTATAATTCACGCATCGGTTACGTATTCACCTTGCTTTGAATTCACACGGTTCACAAATTCATGAGATCGCAAAAAGGCTCAACGCGGATATTTCCGGCGATAGCGAGGCCGTTGTCCGCGACGTTACTCACGATTCTCGCCAGGCCGGGCCGGGAACGCTTTTTGTAGCTATACAGGGAGCCACAGTGGACGGACATCGATTCATTGATGACGTGATGCGGCGAGGTGCTGTTGGAGTGGTTTCTGAAAACGACCGTCCTGAGGCCTTTACTGGTATTTGGCTGCGTGTAGCCAATGCCCGCCGATCGCTCGCTGAGGCCGCCGCCGCGGTGTATGGCGATCCGTCTCACGACCTCGACCTCATCGGCATCACCGGCACTAACGGCAAGACGACAACCACATATCTTTGTTTTTCGATCGCGGAAGCCGCGGGGCAAACCGCAGCAATGCTGACTACCGTTGAATACCGGATAGGCCGCAGCAGCGAACCGGCGGTGAGAACAACGCCCGAGGCATCCGACACAAACAGATTTCTGCGACGTGCGGTCGAGGAGGGCTGTGCCGTAGCCGTCATGGAAACGTCATCGCAAGCCATCGACCTGCACCGATGTGACGGGTTACGATTTAAGGTCGCAATTTTCACTAATCTAACGCGAGATCACCTT
>JBGSWW010000020.1:0-9071 GCA_041751735.1 Pyrinomonadaceae bacterium
TGTGTATCAAATGGGAAATCTTAGCCTTGTAAAAAGTTTATCCCATCTCCGCGAGGAACAGAAATATACCGACGAGGTCTTGCTCGACTCGTGGGGAATAGCCTTCGTGCGGGGCAGTTTGGCCGAGATCTCCGGCGAGCCGAGCTCTGGTAAAACCAGCCTGCCGCTAAATTTACTGTCAAAACTCACCCAAACGGGTGAGATCTGTGCGGTAGTTGATTCCGCAAATAGCTTTGACCCCGGCTCGGCCGTTCTGTCGGGCGTCGAACTCGAAAATCTGCTGTGGGTAAAATGCGGCGGCGATATAGAAAAGGCCTTTATGGCCGCAGATATGCTGGTCCAGGCAAAAGGTTTTGGTGCCGTCTGGTTCAACCTCAACGGCCTTTCTCAAAAGCAGCTCCGAATGGTGCCGAAAACCTACTGGTACCGCTATCGTAACCGGATAAAGGAAACGCCCACGATCTTTCTGGTCACAGGAGCCGAGCCGGTGACAGGTTCGGCATCGCAGCGGTCATTTAACTTTAGGCGTGACCGGGCGGTATGGTCGGGCGGCGGGCGGTATAAGCTGCTCAGGGAATTTCACCTAAGCTGTCATTCTCGAAAAGGGAATTTCACGCAAAAGCGTGGGTCACTTGATGACACGCCTGTTGCCACCATTAACTCTAGTAATATCAGCTATTTACCTGCGGCGTTTGCTATTCCAAAAGTGTCCCGCGGTGGGACACTTTCAGGCCTCGGGACGGTGCCTGAATATAGAGAGCTACGTTTTTCCGGCGCCCCGCTGCCTATAAAGATCGAGTTCGATTACACGGAGGTTTAATGCAAAAGCCCGACCGTGAGGAAGGGCGATACACGATGCTGATGTTGAGTGTTCCGCCCTTACTAACGTGCGGGCTTGTGCACTAGATTTATATGCACAGACTATACGCATGCATAATTTCCCCTGAGCCAAAGCGGGACCGCGGTGAGCTGATGGCGGCGGCTCGTGAATTCTCGCATTCGATCGAGATGCTTGAGGATGGAGTTTTATTCGACGTCAGCGGGCTTGAGAGGCTTATCGGCAAGCCGCGCATGATAGCGGAAAAGATACTCGAGCAGCTCCGCAGCCAAAACATCCCTGGCAGTATCGCGGTGGCCGAAACGGTTGATACGGCATCTCTGCTGGCTCGCCAAAAGAAGGGCCTCGAGCACGTCATTCATCTTCCAGATTCGTTTCAAAAGCTGCCGCTTCGTGATCTCGAGATCGAGCAGGACACGCTCAATGTCTTTCAGGATCTCGGGTTTCGCCGTGTCGAGGACCTGCTTGCCATCCCGCGGGATGAGTTTATCAAGCGCTATGGCCGCGAATTTGGAGCAGTCATCAAAACTATCGAACAGCAGGGCGAACGATTGTTGGTTCCGAACGTTAAGGAGAACCACGTCGCCTGGGCATACGATCTCGACTTCCCTGTCGAGGATTTCGAACAGCTTATCTTTATTCTCAATCACGGTTTGGACAAGATCTTTGCCGAGGTGCGGCATTGCGGCTTTAGCACCGAGCATCTGGATATATCGTTTCGGCTGCAGAATAAAACAGGACGAGATTATGAGATAAAGACCTCCTTTCCGACGCTCGACAAGACATTCTGGCTCAAGCTGATAAACCTGCGGATTTCGATGAATCCGCCTGAGGCGGGCATTATGGCCTTTCGCGTGACCGCATATTTTACAAGGCCGCGGCCTGCCCAGCGTGGGCTTTATGCAGTTTCCCGGCCCGAGCCAGAGAGTCTCCTGCTGACCGTCGGCAAGCTCAAAAAGCTGGTCGGCGAAAACAACGTCGGCGTGCCCGTGATACTCAACCAACGGCTCGCCCAGTCCTTTGCCCTTGATGCCGACGCTCTGCCAAAGGGCAAGGAAAAGCTGGAGGTCCATGAGGGCCCTTCCGTCATTGCGTTCAGCTATTTTCACCCGCCTGTCCGGGCCGAGGTGCTGGTCCGCGATAAACGCCTGATCTTTATCAGGAGCAGGCTGTTTGCCGGGCACGTCAGGGAATACAGCGGGGTGTGGAAATCGAATTCAAAATGGTGGGACCGCTCGTGGAAAACGCAGGAATGGGATGTCGAGATAGAGAGCCACGGCATATATCGCTTGTGCAAGGTGGATAACGAGTGGTTTTTAGCGGGGGAATACGACTGACAATGAAAAACGGAAAGTGGAAAGTGGAAAACAAAACCCGATTTTCTATTTTCCGTTGTCCATTTTCCATTTTCCATTGATTCATGTTTACCGAGCTCCATACACGTTCCGCCTTCAGCTTTCTCTCGTCGGGCTCTGTTCCGGAGAGCCTGATCCGGCGCGCGGCTGAGTTGAATATGCCAAGTGTGGCCCTGCTTGACCGCGATACGGTCTCGGGTGCGGTGCGTTTTCATTTCGAAGCTAAAGAAGTCGGGATAAAGCCCATTATCGGCGCCGAGATCACTATGGAGGACGGCAGCCTGCTGCCTCTAGTCCCGCTGAACCTGGCCGGTTATCAAAATCTCTGCCGCCTGATCACGACCATAAAGCTCCGTAATAAAAAGGGTGAGCATTTTGCTACACGCGATGACATTGAGGAGCATTCACCGGGTTTGCTTTGCTTTACCGGCGGGGCTGATGGTTTTATGCACAACAGCATTCGAAACCGCCGCGGCCAGGCCGATCTTGCATGGCTCAACTACGTATTCGAAAAACGCCTCTATGTGGAGCTGCAGCGGCACCACCTTCGCAGCGAAGAGGCGATAAATCAATCGCTTCTCGGCCTCGCCCACAAACTGCGAATCCCCTATTTCGCCTCGAACGGAGCCTATTACGCCGATGCCCTCGACCGCGAGCTTTTTGACGTATTTACGTGTATCAAAAACCACTGCACGATCTACGACGCCGGCAAGCTGCTCTCGGAGAACAGCGAGCGATATCTCAAGCCCGAGGCGGCGATGCTTGCTCTTTTTGAAGATATTCCCGAGGCTGTCGATATCACAAGCGAGATCGCCTCGCGCGTGAATTTCTCGATGGAGGAGCTTAGATACAACTTTCCCGATTATCCCGTGCCGCCGGGCGAGACCATGGATTCCTTCCTGAGGGGATGTGCCGAAGCCGGGGCCGTTCACCGATACGGAGCGCTCACGCCGCAGGTACGTGAAAAGCTTGACAAAGAATTGACCCTGATTCGCAAGCTCAAACTCGCGGGGTATTTCCTTGTCGTTTGGAACATTTCCGAATATTGCCGGGCCGAGCAAATACTTGCGCAAGGGCGCGGGTCGGCGGCAAATTCCGTTGTCTGCTATGCACTCGGCATTACTGCGGTCGACCCTATAAAAGCAAATCTCCTTTTCGAACGATTTTTGTCCGAGCAGCGTGACGAATATCCCGATATCGATATTGATCTGCCGTCGGGCGACGACCGTGAAAAGGTCATTCAGCACGTTTACCAGAAATATGGCGAACGGGGGGCGGGGATGACCGCCAATGTGATCTCGTATCGCGGCAAATCCGCCATCCGCGAAGTTGGAAAAGTGTTCGGCTTTGATCCCGACTCTCTCACGCAGCTTTCGAAGATCAATTCTCATTACGAACTTTTCAAGGGTGAAGAATTGAACCGCCGGCTCAAAGAAGAGGGGTTTGATCCGGCGGACAATGTGCGGCTGCAGAAATTCTCCGAGCTTTACACGCGAATACTCGATTTTCCCCGCCACCTCGGCCAGCACTCGGGCGGGATGGTCATCTCGCTGGGTCGTTTGGACGGCATAGTGCCGATCGAACCTGCCTCGATGGAGGGCCGCAACATCATTCAGTGGGACAAGGATGATTGCGAACGGCTCGGCATCATCAAGGTTGACCTACTGGGGCTCGGCATGATGGCCGTGCTGCGGGATACGATCACGCTCATAGGTGAGAACCACGGCCGGCAGTTCGGCCTGTATGAATTGCCGTACGACGATCCCAAGGTATACGAAACGCTGCAGGCCGCGGACACGATCGGGATGTTCCAGGTTGAGAGCCGCGCCCAGATCGCCTTTCTGCCAAAATCGAAACCTGCTTGCTTCTACGACATCGTCGTCCAGGTAGCCATCATCCGGCCCGGCCCCGTGGTCGGGAATATGCTCAGCTCGTATATAAAGCGGCGGCAGGGAATTGAGAAGATCGACTACATTCATCCGCGGCTTAAATCGACGCTGGAACGTACGCTCGGCGTTCCGCTCTTTCAGGAGCAGCTTCTGAAGATCGCGATGGACATCGCCGATTTTTCGGGCGGCGAGGCCGAGGAGCTGCGCCGGGCGATGGGCTTTAAACGCGCCGACCGGCGGCTGGTTGCCATCGAGGAAAAACTGCGGGCCGGCATGAACCGCAATGGGATCGAACTGGCAACCCAGGACCTGATCGTGAAATGCGTAAAGGCATTTGCCAATTACGGCTTTCCCGAATCGCACGCCGCCAGCTTTGCTCTGCTGGCATACGCATCCGCCTATTTCATCGTCCATTACAGGGCCGAGTTCATGACGGCGATGTTCAATAATTACCCGCTCGGGTTTTATTCCGCCGCCACACTGGTCAAGGATGCCCAGCGGCATGGCCTCCATTTTCGTCCGCTCGATATAAACCGCTCGCAGTATCTTTTTACAATAGAAGATGAAGATGTGCGGGTTGGATTGAAATACGTTCGAGGCCTGCGCGAAGAGATCGGACAGGCCATCGTTGCGGAGCGGAGCCGGCCGTACGCCAGCATCGACGATCTCATCAAACGTGTGCCCGCGATAAACAAGCGCGAGATCCGGGCGTTGAGCATCGCCGGTGCGTTGAATTTCGATAATACCGTTCACCGGCGGCACGCCCTCTGGCAATCCGAGCTCGCACTGCAGCCCGCGGGTGAGCTTTTTGCCGACGATGATACGGCCATCACCGAGGTGCCGTTCATCCGCAGAATGGAGGGCCTTGAGCTTGTCGAGGCGGACCTGAAAAAAACGCGCATCTCGATAGGCCGCCATCCGATGGCGTTTATTCGCGAAGACCTGAAAAAAAAGGGTGTGCTTACGGCTGAACAGACCAAACACCTGAAAGGCCGCGAGATCGTGGCTGTTGCGGGTGCGGCGGTCATCCGCCAGCGCCCGATGACGGCGAAGAATGTCGTATTCATTACGCTTGAGGATGAAACAGGCCATTCGAATTTTGTGGTCATGCCCGACGTTTTCGAACGTTTCAGGGCGGTTATCAATCAAAATGATTTTCTCCTGATAAAAGGCATAGCCGAGGAACGCGGGCTGATAAAAGGCCTGTATTTCGAAGCTATTCACGACGAATTCACCGCAGCGGTAGAAACGCACAATTTCAGGTAAAATGTCCTGCCACTGGAATGAATCAGACGACGCCTTCCCACATGAAATATCCACGGGAGTAAAAAGAATCTTCAGTGAATAGGGGATAGTGACAAGTGAATAGCTGGGCCGTTTCCGACACAGATACGAATCGAGACTAACCACTTTCCACTTAAAACTATCCACTGGAGAAAAAAGAACTCTTCAGTGTTGAGCGAAATTTTTACCGCGTAATGGCGGGGAGCCCCATTCCAAGCGAAGTTGCCCTTCACTATCGTTTTCGGCATACTTTTTATTAGACAAGTTTCTACGCTGTCGATCATCGGCAGTATTTATGAACAATAAACCAACACCAAACGCAAGTTACAGCATTACTCTCCGCGTTCGGATCCATAACCAACCAGGAAAACTCGGCGAGCTCACTACCGCGATCGGTGCAGCGGGCGGCGATATCGAGGGCATCGATATCGTCAGCGTCGGCAAGGATTTCCTGATAAGGGATATTACGGTGAATGCGGCGAGCGAGAATCACGATAAAGAGATCGCCGCCTCTATAGAAAATATCGACGGTGTCGAGGTGATAAACATCTCTGACCGTACGTTCCTGATGCACCTCGGCGGTAAGATCGAGGTCATCTCTAAAATGCCGCTCAAAACGCGGTCGGATCTCTCGATGGCTTACACACCCGGCGTCGCCCGTGTCTGCCAGGCAATACATCTCGACCCCGAAAAAGCTTTTAATTTGACGATCAAAAAGAACACCGTCGCGGTCGTTTCCGATGGCACCGCCGTCCTGGGTCTCGGAGATATCGGCCCGGCGGCGGCAATGCCTGTTATGGAAGGTAAATGCCAGCTTTTCAAGGAGTTCGGCGGAGTCGACGCGTTTCCGATATGCCTTAATACAAAGGATCCGCATGAGATTGTGCAGACGATCAAGAATATTGCCGTCGGATTCGGAGGCATAAATCTCGAAGATATTTCAGCCCCGCGATGTTTCGAGATAGAAGAAAGATTAAAAGAAGAATTGGACATTCCGGTTTTTCACGATGACCAGCATGGTACGGCCGTTGTGGTACTTGCGGCGCTGATCAATGCACTAAAGATCGTAGGGAAACCTATGGAAGACGTTAAACTCGTCGTCAACGGTATCGGCGCAGCCGGTGTGGCATGTTCAAAAATCGTGATGGCGGCGGGCATCAAAAATATCATCGGCTGCGATACGACCGGTGCGATATACAAAGGCCGTAAAGAGAACATGAACTGGGTGAAGGATTGGTATGCGAGAAACACCAATCCCGATAATGAAAAAGGAACTATCCATGAGGTGATAAAGGGAGCCGACATATTTTTTGGTCTTTCGGCACCGGGCATAATCGATGAGTCGGATCTCGCTAATATGGCCTCCGACCCCATTGTCTTTGCCATGGCAAATCCGACGCCCGAGATCATGCCCGAGGAGGCCGCCGGTCATGTTGCAGTAATGGCTACCGGCCGCTCCGACTATCCCAACCAAATAAACAACGTTCTCTGCTTTCCCGGCATCTTCCGCGGAGCTCTGAATTGCCGTGCCTCCAGGATCAATGAAGAGATGAAGTTGGCGGCTGCAAACGCTATTGCTGAAATAATCGGGCCGGACGAACTCCATCCGGACTATATTATTCCTTCCGTTTTCGATCGCCGTGTCGGTGAAGCGGTCGCCGCGAAGGTTGAAGAGGCAGCCTACGAATCAGGCGTCGCGCGCAGGCATCGGTCAACTTCGGAATCTGAGTTTTAGTGGTCTCGCTTGCATGACGCGCATTAGAAGAATTTGCCGCGAATGCTCTAATTTCGTTCACCTCAAGATACGTAAATCTCAACTCCTCTTATTCGTACATTCGTGGCTGACTCTTTCCCGGAGCAAAATACAAAAACCTTACAATTCGAGCTGTCACTTTTGATATCATAGGGCACAGGTAATATTGTGATCAGATCCAAACTTCATGTTTTAACAGTCGAAGAATTCGCTAATACGATAACGCACGGGTTTGGACTTGTGTTAAGTGTCATCGGGTTCGCGGCCCTCGTGATTCTTGCCGGGCTGCGAGGCGATCCTATATTGATAGCGGGCTGTGTCGTCTATGGACTTTCCCTCGTCATTCTTTATGCCGCATCGACGGTCTATCATGGTGCTACATCTCCAGAATTAAAGAAAAACCTTCAAATCGTTGACCATTGCTGCATATATCTTTTGATCGCAGGCAGCTATACGCCATTCGGACTTGTCATTGCGGACGGGACATACGGCCTCGGACTGATGGTCGGGATCTGGGCATTCGCATTTGTTGGCATATTGGTTAAGGTCTTTATCCGTGATCGGTTTCCCGCGATCTGTGTCGCGTCCTACGTCATCATGGGCTGGCTTGGAGTGTTGGCCATCCAGCCTCTTTTTGAAACCCTTGGGATAATGCCGGTCGCTCTCGCCGTTGCCGGGGGGCTTGCATATACCGCTGGCGTTCTCTTTTTTCCGTGGAAGAGCATTCGCCACCATCACGCGATTTTCCATGTATTTGTCATGGCCGGTAGTATTTTCCACTATGCGGCCGTCCTCCTTTACGTCGTGCCCCATGTTGCCGCGGTCTGAAACTCCTCGATGGTAAAAAACGTCAGAATAGGCACCTGCGGGTTTGGCAGGGCAAAGCGGCCGGAGTATTTCGAAACTCTGCCCGTTGTCGAGATCCAGCACACCTTTTATCAGCCGCCGCAAATCGAAACGCTCGAAAAGTGGCGCCGGTCCGCCCCTGACGACTTTGAGTTCACGCTCAAGGCGTGGCAGCTTATCACCCACGAAGCCTCGAGCCCGACCTACAGACGATGTACGCGGCCATTCGCCGATGAGGGAGAGGCCGAAGGTGCGGGATTCTTCAAGCCGTCGGCCGTGGTCAGCGAGGGTCTTGAAACCACGCTCGAATGCGCGAAGGCCCTCGGTGCGCGGACGATATTGTTTCAGTGCCCCGCCAAATTCCAGCCCCTGCCCGAGAACATCCTAAACATGAAGCGGTTCTTCACCGACCTCGAACGAGGCGATCTGAACCTCGTCTGGGAACCGCGGGGCAAAGCGTGGGAGGACGAAATCATCCGCGAGATATGCGAGGAGCTTGATCTCTGGCATTGCGTCGATCCGTTTGCCCGTCGGACCGTCACACCCGAGAGGGTCTATTACCGTCTTCACGGCATTCCTCGCTGGCGATACACCTATGAGGAAGACGAACTTTTCGAGCTCGTCTCACTTCTACCCGACGATCGACCCAGCTATGTTTTCTTCAACAACATAACGATGAAACAGGACGCCATGCGTTTTCAAAAGATAGTGCGCGAATTTAATTCCGACCCGGCTAACGAAATCTTGTAACTCTTCGAGTTTTTGAGACGTCTACTGCACTGTACGCCTACCGATAGAATGTCGGCCATGGCATTAGATCGGCCATTTAGATTCAGAGTGTTCAGGATTATTCGGAGGTTAATTATGAAAAAATTCATTGTCACGGTTCTTGGGGCCGCTGTTTTATCGCTTGGGCTTGGTGCCCTGGTCGAGAGTGTCGGCGCCCGATTCAAGTCTGATCAGAAGGCCCTCGAGCTGGTCGCAAAGGCCCGCCAGGCACTGGGCGGCGATGCTGCCATAAAGAATGTTCAGAGCATGCGGATAGTTGGAATGACGTCGCAAAGCTCGAAAACAAACGGTGTTGACACCCTTGCACAAGGTGAGAC
>JBGSWW010000021.1:0-7695 GCA_041751735.1 Pyrinomonadaceae bacterium
AGGTGATTACGCCGCGGAAAACCTGCTAAAGCTAGTCGGCCGCTACGACGGACTGGCGCTCGATTCGTGGCTAAGATCGCAGTTCTACAAGAACCACAATAACGAAAAAGTGTGTCCCGACAAAAAGATCGAGCGTCACTATACTGAATACGGCAAATGGCGCGGCCTAGCGATATGGTGCGATATGACAGAAAAGTGGATAACCGAGCCCGGATTGTCCGCTTGAGCAAGACGGCACTGTCGGACCTCGGCAATGACGACGTCAACGAGTTAATAATCGTTCTCACTCTAATCCCATAAAATCGACATTCGTCAGGATTTCGTTAACCATCAAAATCCGCGATGCGAAGCGATAGCGTTTTGACGATACCGTTAGCGTATAGCCGGATGCCAAAGGAATATTCTCGAACAAATAGTGACCGAGTGAACTGGTCGTGGAGTTTCGTTTGACGCCTTGCGAATCGGTAAGGGCAACGACTGAGTTACGCAAGCCGAGGCCGGTAGGCGTCAGTACTCTGCCGCTTACCGAAACGAGGGTTTCGACCGGAACGCATTTGCCGGTTGCGCCTGTGACCGCTATTCCTGCGTTGTAGATCGCTTGGATTTCGGATTGCAAGAGGGCTCGGTCATATACGGACAGCTCATCAGTTATGCCGTCAAAGTTGCCCATCGTAATTTTTGCCCCAATTAAAATGTTTGGGCGCAGGGCGGTTGTATTTTGTCGTACTAGATTGCCATTTACATACAATTTAGCCTGACTCGTTGCGTTATCTAGCGAGATCGCAAAATGCGCAAACTGACCGAGAGGTATTGGATCACTCTCGAGAAGGGGCGCCCCCCCCTCGGCAAATCTAAAACCAATCTCTCCGGAAGGGAAAGCGATGACGTCAAATGACTGCGTGCCTGGGAAAACCGTTAACCCGCGTTGAATAACTGTTCCATAACCAGAGTCATGCCTTAACCAACCTTCGATCGTCAATGATCTGGTCAAGGCCAGGGTCGGCGGGTCGGGCGCCAACAATGCCCCGTTGTATGTGGAATTATGTAAGAATCCACCACCAACTTTGCCCGCTCCAAATGAAATATTTTGTCCGGGAACACCGTAAATATTGTAGGGAATTCCGTGATTTACTCCCGTTTGGTCCAGGCCATTGCCCTCACCTCGCCACCACGCGACTAATCCGGATGGTGGAGGTACACAGGAGGTTGCCGATGGTGCTTGTAGAACGGTCACAGTTTGCCCGGCCACGATGATAGTTCCGGAGCGCTGTTGTAAACCGTAATTTGCCGCAACGATGAAATGCACCGTCGTCGCTTCATCGTCAATCGGAGTCAGCCAGCTAACATTACTTGTGACGGGAGGACCGCATCCTGGCTGAGTAGTCACCGCAATCGTGCCTTCACCTCCTGCCGCCGGGAAATTTTGACTGGCTTGCATCACATCGAAGGTACATCCAATATTGACCTCGACTCTTACGTCGAGACTTTCTGGCGTTGTTCCACCCTTTCCCAGGACCGAGATCTTGATCCGGTTCTCGTTATAAATAAAGTTTTGTCCGACCACTATCGCCGGCTCGTGATAGGTGCTCCCGGGCGTAGTGTCCAACAACAGACTGCCCCGTATCCCGCCGGCTTCAGCTCCTGTTGGGTAATCCCAGCGAAGCATCGCTCCGTCCATCAGGTTTTGAATGCGAGTAAAGAGCTGACGAAACTCGACCCAATAGTGCCTGTTTCCATCTTTTCTGATCTTTAACGCCCTCAAACCACCCGGTAAGACCGAATCGTGAGCGAAAATGCGGTACTCTCCGTCGCTTGTAATAGTTTTGACCTCAGAGTCGGTAAGCCAATCAAGCCGCCGCTTATAAATTGCATTGAAATGACAAAAGATATCTGCCCCCGGACCCATTAAGTCGTAATAATCGCCGTATTCCCGGAGGTTTCCCTGACCGATTACTGTCCCGTCCGTTGTAACCCACGAATTAGCGTGAAAAAGGCCGTAATTGTGGCCCAACTCATGCCCAATCACCTTGGGATCAAACAGGCCATTTAGCGTAACGCCTTTATATCCGAATCCGCTTGCGAATGCATTAAACCTAATTAAACCGGTTTCGGTTCGGCCGATCATTACCATGTCCAGATCGAAATTGTTAGTTTCAAAACCAAGCGCCCTAGCCGCGAGTCGGGCGTCCAGCAACAGCTTGCGACTATTTGTTTCGTTCTCTACATAGAACGAAAGCGGTTGAGGAAGGCGAATCACCGGTGGAGCAGTCACCTGCAACGACGTTTTGTTATACGAGTTGTTTACATAAAACGGACTAATTTGATCAGCGAACAGGTTTTCCACGCGCGTTTGCGTTATTGCCTGACCGTCAAAGTCTAAGGGCTCTCCCGGTCTATCCGAGAAATCAACTCGCATAAAAAGAACCGATTTGGGCCCCAATGTCCATGAAGTAGCTGTTTCATCCGGGTTAAAAACACGATCTGGGCGAACCGGGCCTATTTTCGATTCCCAATCGGTCAACCCCGCAACATATCGGTCTAACTCCGGTTGATCGGAAAAATAAGAAAGTTTGCCGCCAACTTCAACAACAGTTCTGTATTCACCGAGGCGGGCGAAATCAACATTCCGCTGGAAATATTCCGTAGGCTTAATTATCCTCAGCGGACTTTCGTCAACTACCGCGATGTCCTCAAGAATGATTCCGCGTAGCGGAATGCTAAGTTTGGATGTCATGGCCAAACGTCGTCCATAGACATACGCAGTATATGTTGATTGGCTGAGAATAATTTGACGATCCATTGAGGAGCTTGTCAGTTTCCCGGTTGAAGGATCAAACTTGTCTGACTGTCGGATCCTGGCAATGAAATCCTGAGCCAATTAAATAATGTCCTCACTCTAATCCCATAAAATCGACATTCGTCAGGTTTTCGTTAACGATCAAACTCCGCGATGCGAAGCGGTAGCGTTTTGACGATACTGTTAGGGTATAGCCGGATGCAAAAGGAACATTCTCGAATGAATAGTGACCTAGTGAACTAGTCGTCGCTTTTCGCTGGTTGTTTTGGGCGTCGATGAGCGTCACTATGGCGCTTTTGAGGCCGAGTCCTGCCGGTGTAATGACCCGGCCTGAGATGTTCTGTGTACGTACGATTATCGTCGTATCTACTTGACCTATGCCAGCAGTGGCGTCTGTAAAACTGACCGTATTTTGGATTGGAGTCGATATCGTCCCCGCATAGGTTCCGGATAAGACACCTAAATATGCCATGCCGGCAGGATTAAGAAGCTCATCTGATACCCCTATGAAGGCCGCTCGAAATGTGTGTTGCGATTGGGACGCTGCAGGATTTCTAACGCCATATTTTGCAACGATATCCTGTTTGTTGACATATTTGAGAGTGTCTGCGGTAAAGTGATTTGGATTTCCATTAATCGGTTGGGGATTAATAAATACCGGGATTGGAGGTAATTGATCAAGACTGTCCGGAAAACCGGCTAAGTACAATTCGAGAGGGCTAAATCTACGATCGCTTTTCCATCCGTGAGGTGCAACAACACCTACGGAGTAAGTCCCGTCACCGTTGTTTATGAGTGTGCTCGGATCGAATCCTCCTAGTACACCATTTGCACCGCTGTATCCCCAGTGGGCGCCGTACCCTGGGTCAAACAAGTCACCTAAGAACGCCGCCCAGCGATGCATCGTTTCATGCAGTAAAGGTGGGTCGTTGTCGGCGCCGATCCTACAACTAATTGCAATCGTCCTGAACTTCCGTAAGTCTGGCTTGTATCAAACATGCCCTGGCCGATTCCCAAAACGTCATTTCTGATCGGCGAAGCATCACTGCCGAAAGGCTTATTTGGAAAAAGAAAAACAAAATCATATCCGTCAGAGAACTTTTGGTAAAAACGGTTTGTAGCTTCGCGATCCCAGTCGCTTCGATTAGGGTCAACTCGGACATTTGCGGCGTCTCGGGTAAATTGAGCATCCTCGTCGATGGAGTAAAGATCTACGGAGAAAATCGAATTTACGGCATTCAAATAATTGCCCGGAATTTGCACAATTTCGGCTGATGGCGTCGTTAGTTTAGCTTGATGTGCGATTCCAGCACCCAGGAGGCCTCCTCGGAAGCCAGTAGGTCCGGTATAGCCAATGCCTGAACGGGAATAAGTATAGTCTCCAGGAATACTGTCTCCATGTGTGCCATCATCGTACAATTTCATCTTTCCTAGCCGGCGTCCGTCAACTGAAAGGTTACCGAACTCATTGAAGATATCAATCGTCCCGATTCCTTGATCGTCCGCGATAGTCGCACTGGTGGCGGCGGAAAGATTGACGAAGAAAGTTTCATTCGGTTCATCCAGCGCGTCCCCCGTGACTAGTACACTAATTGGCTTGCTCATCTCGCCAGGATCAAACATCAGTGTGCCGCTTGCCGATTGATAATCAGTGCCTGCGATCGCCGTGCCATTAGCCGTCGTATACTGCACTGTCACGGGCTGGGTGCTCGTCCATGACAAACTCACAGTGAAAGATGCATTCACAGCGCCGCTGTTGCCTTCCGTTACAAAAACATCATCGATCGCCACTGTCGGCGGACCGTCATCATCAAGAATTGTTCCTACCCCCTGACCGTCTGCAATAGTCGCGTTCGTAGGGTTGGACAGAGTCACGAAGAAAGTTTCATCCGGCTCGTCTACCGTGTCGCCGTTCACCAACACAGTGATGGTTCTAGTAGTTTCGCCATTAAAGTTCAAAGTGCCGCTCGCGCTTTGAAAATCGCTTCCTGCTGTGGCGGAGCCGGCGCTGGTGGCATAGTTAACGCTCAGGGGCAAACCGGTTGCTGCAGAAAGCGTAATGGAAAAGGTCGCATTAGTGTTTCCGCTGTTGCCCTCCCTTACCCGCACGTCATAGATCGACAGTGCTGGCGGGGCATCATCATTAATTATGGTGCCAACGCCTTGGCCCTTGCTAATAGTGGCGCCAGTCGGATTCGTCAGGTTAACAAAGTAAGTCTCGTTTGCTTCGTACATCGAATCGGCGATGACCCTCACTATTAACCGCTTACTTGTTTCCCCGGGGTTGAAGCTCAGCGTTCCACTCGCCGCTTGATAATCACTTGAGGTTGCAGTGCCATCGCTGGTTGCATAGTTGACGGTGACCGGCAGAGTGCTGGCTGCCGAAAGGGTAACTGTAAAATTCACATCCGCCGTCCCGTTAAAGCTGAACTCGAGTTGACTCTTATCGTTGATCGATAGTGCCGGTGTTAAGATGGAAGATATTTCTGGAGACATAAAGGTCTGAGACTTATTTGTTGATTCAGCTTCCACCGCATTTGACGAATTCAATGAAATGGCGAGAACCAAAACCAGACCCGCAGTTAGCGTTGTCAAACAAATAATAATTCTTGATCTCATGGCACACTCCCCCATCAACATATACGGGGAGAAAATGCCGCGAATTACGAATCAATGAATTTGAGCCCATGTGGATGAGCCGTCAAGTTCTGCACGACTTCCGCCAGTGGCCTTGTTCGTGGATGCCCAGCCTAACAGAAATCGGGATGCCCCTAGGACCCGAACATGAAGTTGACAGTTCGTCAATATCGCTTGTTCTGGAAATATAGACCCATCCGCTGCAAAATACAAGGAGTTTTCAATGTGCGGTCGAAAGCTCATTACATGTTCGCTTCGAGGTTTGTATCATTTTCCCGACCAATTTTATTCAGCAGCGTCTTAGGATACGAGCTTTAGCGAACCGAGGAATCTAAGGGAGCATCAAAAGCAGTCGAAGACGAGAACCAATGCACTGCATTTTTAAACCATTTTGGCGGACAAATAGTATTATATGCGTGATCTGAAAGCAGCTTAGATGATCGAGACACGTACATTTCTACAGCAACGATACCGTATTGATCGGCATATCGGGCAAGGCGGTATGGGTGCGGTCTATGTCGCGAAGGACGAGCGCTTTGACAGCACGGTCGCGATGAAAGAGACGCTGTGTTTTGCGGATGAGAATTTTCGTAAGGCGATCGAGCGAGAGGCGAGGCTGCTAAACAGCCTTAAGCACTCGGCATTGCCGCGTGTAAGCGATCACTTTGAAGAGCAGAATGGACAGTTCATCGTGATGGAGTTCATCCCCGGCGAGGATGTGGCCGCGATGCTGGCGAGCTCGGGCAAGGCGTTCCCGGTCGAACAGGTCCTGAAATGGGCCGACCAGCTTCTGGATGCCCTGGATTACCTCCATAATCAAGAGATGCCGGTCATCCATCGGGACATTAAGCCGCAGAATCTAAAGATAAATTCGCGGGGCGAGATCATCCTTCTCGATTTTGGGCTTGCAAAAGGAAATCCAACCGACGCCGGGCATTTGACCGCTGCCAAGAGCATATTCGGATACTCGCGAAACTATGCTTCGCTTGAACAGATACAAGGCACCGGGACTGATCCGCGCAGCGATCTGTATTCGCTGGCGGCAACTTTATATCACCTGCTGACCAATTCTCCGCCCGAAGACGCTCTTTCGCGAGCGATGAGCGTCCTGAGTAAAAAGAGCGATCCGTTGATACCGGCAAGTACGGTTAATCCTGCGGTTCCCCGCGGTGTCGCCGGCGTGCTGCAGAGGGCCCTGGATCTTGATGCCAGCGAAAGGCCTTCGACGGCCGCTGAAATGCGTGAAATGCTGCATAACCCGGAGAATTATGCGTTTGGCAGATGCAGTAACCGAGGTGGTCGATCTAACTGCATTGCACCTATCTGCTCAGCCGACGAAATTGATGTCCGATAAGACCAATGCGGCCGGCGGGCCAGCCACCGGTGTTGCCACCGAGGCCTATCCTCCGACCTCATCGCCGTATTCATTGCTGACAACTGCCAAAGCTTCGTGGATCCGCTGACTCTTCAGACACATCCCAGTCTTATATAAACACAGCGAATGGCGGCTCTCGGCGCACAATGCGATTTGTTGCCGGTGCCTTATCCCTGGTTCTTGTTGCCGGTGCGATAGCCGGAACAGTTTATGTGGCCGATCCAACATTCTTCGGATATTCTGACGAATCAGATCCGTCGCAGTCCACGGCCTCTGCAGTAGATGCCCGATCGTCCGCTGACGCAAGTGTCATTTCTATCGATCTCGATCAAAATGAATCTTTCGCAAGGGCAACCCAGCGGCGGTTCCGGACGCCAGAATGGGTCGGCCGACAGGCCTGCGGAAACTGCTAGTAAGAATAAGAGGTCAACTGATCAAGGGAAAACGAAGCCTGAAGACACCAAGTCTGAGGTGCTTGATATACAGGTGGACGATCCGAATATTCCCAAGGGCGGCGTTGTATTAACTGATCGGGATGAGAATGGGAAAGTGACGATGTTGCGGGTAACTCCCAGAGTTCCCCGGCCTCCGAATTCGACCCAGCCTCAAAAACGTAGGTTTAATCTCTTTTCTCCCGGATTCGATTTCAAGAAACTGATGCCCGCACAGCAACGCAAACTGCAGCAGTTATGGATCCAACAGCAGAAGAGAAAGGCGAATAACCCCGCTCCGCCTCTTGAGCCCAAGCCAACACCTTAAATAGCCGAATTTGCTTCGATCAGGCGACAGCCTGCATCCGCATCACTTTGTCGATAGGGAATTCGTCTTCCAGAAACTCGAGATGTACCGTAGGGTTATCACCTGTCTTTGTGTTGCGCACAACACC
>JBGSWW010000022.1:0-9653 GCA_041751735.1 Pyrinomonadaceae bacterium
GAGGTGCTCAAGAAGATTCGAGAGTCGGTGAAGGCGATCGAGTCCGAGACAGGTACGAAATTCGAATTTACCGAAACGGCGTCGTCGCATCCGGCCCTTGCCGATGGAACGTTCAAAGCGGCGATCGACGCTTCCGCAAAAGCTCTGGGACTGACGACTTTCGCCCTGCCGAGCGGTGCCGGTCACGATGCTCAGGAGATAGCCGATATATGCCCTGTCGGGATGATATTTGTTCCCAGCCGCTCCGGCATTAGCCACAGTCCGAAAGAATTTACTGAACCGTTCGACATCACGAACGGTGCCAACGTGCTGCTTCAAAGCTTGATAAGGCTTGATAAGCAGTTGATGAAATAAGGTCGATGAAAGACCGCCGCGAATACAGGAGGAACCAAAACTAGATGGACGGAAAAGTAGCACTCATCACAGGAGCGAGCAGCGGGATCGGAAGGGCAACGGCTCTGGCCTTCGCCGCAAAGGGGGCGGGCGTTGTACTTGCGGCCAGAAGGCAGGAGGAACTCGATTCGCTTGTCGCGGAGATCGAAGCCGGCGGCGGGAAAGCGACCTCCATCAAGACGGATGTGTCGAAAGCCGAGGACGTCGAGCGAATGGTTGCTCACGTGATCGCCACATTTGGGCGTCTCGACTACGCGGTCAATAATGCCGGGATCGAAGGGACGATCGCGAACATTGTCGATCTTGAGGAAGATGACTGGGACAAGGTTCTCGACATCAACCTGAAAGGCAATTATTTGTGTCTGCGATACGAGGCACGAGCAATGCTCGCGGGCGGCCGTGGCGGAGCGATCGTCAATATCGGATCGGTAAACTCTTTCCTCGGTTTTGGGGGAGGAGCAGCATATGTTGTGTCCAAGCACGGACAGGTCGGCTTGACCACGAGCGCGTCGGCGGAACTAGCCCCGCACGGCATTAGGGTCAACATCGTCTGCCCCGGCTTTGTCGATACGCCGATGCACCATCGGATCAGAGGGATCATCGGCGACGAGGTCTTTGACGGTGTTATGGTGCCGCAGGTCCACGTCCGACGTGTCGGCAAGCCGGAAGAGATCGCGGCCTCGATCCTGTTTCTGTGTTCCGACGAAGCGAGCTTCATTACAGGTACGACACTGACGCCCGATGGAGGGTTTACGCTAACGGTATGAGAATTCAGAAAAAGAAATACGTAAAGATCGCAAACGGAACAAATATGAACATTAGGTCATTCGTTCGTTTATTAGCGGTAATCTTGCTTTGCCTTTCCCTTGATCGGTTGGCTGCGGCGCAGGGCTCCGGTGAGTTGAATGTACTCAGCAGCAATCTTGCCCGGCCTGCTATATCGGAGCTGATACCCATCTTCGAGAAGAACTACAAGGTAAAGGTACGGGTCCAATATGCGAATAATCCCATTCTCAAGCAGCAAATAGAGGCGGGCTCTGCATTCGATGTAGTGATCATCGAGCCAAAAATGCTCGACGAGCTCTCCAAAGCTCGATTCGTTGACAAAAATTCCGTCGTCGATCTGGCGAAGGTTGGTATGGCCCTGGTCTCGAAAGAGGGTTCACCGGCTGTGGACATTGGCAGCGTGGAGTCGTTCAGGAAGGCACTGCTCTCGGCAAGAATGATCGCCTACACAGCCGACGGACATAGCGGATCTGTTTTCCTTGCCACCCTCGATAAAATGGGTCTTACCGACCAGATGAAGCCGAAGCTCGTGCCGGTTGTCGGCCGGTTTTCAACTGAGGATGTTGCCAACGGCAGTGCTCAATACACGGCCTTCCCGGGCGTGGGGCTCAGTACGGGCGTTCAAATAGCCGGCATGTTCCCAGAGGAAATTCAGACGTACATCGGTGTTGCAGCCGCAGCCAGTTCAGGTGCTGTTGGGCAAAAATCGGCGCGGGCATTCCTGGAGTTCCTTCAGTCGGAGTCGGCCGCGGCTCTTTTCAGGTCGCTGGGGTACTCACCGGTGGCTATTGCACAGGCAGCCGTTCCCGTCGAGAAGGAACCGATGCACCGGCTAAAATTTGAAAATGAGTTTGTCCGTGTTTTCGATGTTCTTGTACCTGTTGGCAAGGCAACGCAAAATCATACTCATATTCACGACGGAGTTAGTGTTCGCGTTAGCGATACGCAGATAGTCGACGAGGTGCTCGGCGGCGAGAAAACCCCGTTCGTTATTAAATACGGGGAAGCTACCTTCGGTGCTCGGCAATCGGCCCTGACGCATCGGGTCGTCAATAACGGCAAGAGCGACTTCCGCAATATCTTTATCGAGATACTAGCTGGTAAGAACGCGGTCTCGGCCGCGCCGTTTCCGATCCTTTCGGACGGCCACGTGGTTCTAATCGATAATGAGCGGGTGCGGGTGAATCGCCTCGTTCTAAAGCCGGGAGAATCGTCGAAGCTGCACACCCATCAGATGCGCGGCCTCGGCATAATTCTCTATGACTCAAAGATCGAAATCAGCGGTCCCGACGGAACCAATCGAACACTCGAACCAAAGGCCGGCGATCACGCCTGGCAGAACGCGGGAACAACGCACATTATCAAGAACATTGGCCCAAACGTCTTTGAAGCGATCGATATCGAGCTGAAGCAATAGGATGCGGTGAGGAAGCTGGAATAGTGATTTATGAAACGATGCCCTGAATGCAGGCGAGATTATTACGACGATACGCTGCTGTACTGTCTCGATGACGGCAACGTGTTGCTGGACGGGCCGGCTAGCGGCGACGGCCAGGCGACGGCGGTGCTTCCAGCGTTTTACGAACCTGCGACCGCAATCTTCAGTGGGGAAGCAAAGATGGGCAGCGGTTCCATTGCCGTACTTCCGTTTGCGAACATGAGCGCCGATGCCGATAACGAATACTTTTGTGACGGGCTGGCCGAGGAACTTTTGAACGCATTGACCAAGGTCGAAAGTTTAAAGGTCGCGGCTCGTACATCCGCATTTTCCTTTAAGGGCACGAACGCTCACGTCAGCGAGATCGGAAAGTCACTTGGCGTAAGCTCGGTCCTCGACGGCAGCGTTCGGAGGGCCGGCGAACGTGTTCGGATCATGGTGCAAATCGTAAATGCCGCCGACGGTTATCATATCTGGTCGGAACGCTACGACCGCGAGGTAAAGGATATCTTTGCCCTGCAGGACGAGATCACCCTCGCCGTAGTGGAGGCACTCAAGGTAAATCTGCTTGGAACTGAGCGTGCGGCCATGCTGAAGAAGGCAACCGTTGATCCGAAGGCCTACGAGCAGTACTTGCGCGGTCGGGCGCTTTGGAACAAACGAACGCCGGCCGATTTTGAAAAAGCGATCCAGTATTTTGAAAAAGCCATCGCGATCGACCCGGAATACTCGCTCGCCTACTCCGGTATCTCTGATTGCTATTCGCTGCTTGCGTATTTCGAACACAACGCTCCGTACGAATTGAGCGAGCGGGCCAGGGCGAGCGCGTTCAAAGCCATCGAACTTGACGAGGCATCGGCTGAGGCAAATACCTCAATGGCTATGTATAGGTTCATTTTCGAATTTGATCGCGGCGAGGCTGAGCGTCGTTTCAAAAAGGCTTTGGAGCTTAATCCTAAACTCGTCACCGCAAGATATCTATACGGGACGTTTCTCGCAACGCGGGGACGATTTGACGAAGGGTTTGCGCAGCAGACGATCGCACTCGACCTTGACCCGCTCTCGCAGCCGCTGAACGGCAATGCGTCCAGGGCTCTGTACATGTCACGCCGGTACGAAGACGCTATTGAACTCGCCGAGAAGAACCTGGAGATCGCACCGCATTTCTTTATTTCCCACTATGTGCTTGGCGTTAGCTACCGGCAGACCGGAAATATCGAAAAGGCGCTCGACCACGGACGTAAAGCAATTGAACTGAGCGGGTTTTTCGCCTTCAAGGGTGAACTGGGCGTGACGCTGGCCAAAGCCGGTAAAGATGCGGCAGCCCGTGAGTTGCTCGCGGAAATGGAAGGGGCGGCCGAGACTCGATACGTTTCACCGCAGTGGCCGGCTGTGATCCATGCCGCACTCGGCGAGACGGACACCGCGCTCAAGTTTCTCGAAAAAGCATGGAATGTCAGGGCGATTCAGTTGTTATGGCTTGAAGTCGATCCGAATTTCGATCCCTTACGCGACGAGCCGCGATTTGTTGACGTTCTCGCGAGATTAAATTCGCCTGTCAGCAGTTCTCCGAAATTCATTCGCTATGAGTAAGTTATGAAACGATGCCCTGAATGCAGACGAGATTATTACGACGACACGCTCGCGTTTTGTCTGGAAGACGGAACTCCGCTTATACAAGGATCTGTCCCGGCGCCGTTGGAACCGTCGGATGAACCGATGACGGCGATCCTGCATGAGACGGCGCCGCCGAACGACCCTGTTACCGTGGCCCACATACAGACGACGGAACAGACCGCGGTATTCCCTTCAGGCATCGCGAACCCCGAGAAAAAGGGTTTCGACAAGCGGCTGCTTTTGGCCCCGCTCGCGGTCGCCATTATCGCTCTTTCCGGATTCATAGCTTACCGTTATCTATCGCCGGCGAAACAGATCGAATCCATCGCCGTTATGCCCTTCGTAAATGAAAGCGGAAATGCGGAACTCGAGTATTTATCGGACGGCATGACAGAAACTCTCATTAAGAGCTTAACTAACCTGCCAAAGCTGAGTGTCAAGCCCCGCTCATCGGTTTTCCGCTATAAGGGAAAAGACACTGATTTGCAGACGATCGGCAAAGAGCTCAACGTCCAGGCGTTATTGAATGGCCGGGTCGCACAACGCGGCGATCAGCTGACGCTGAGCCTCGAGCTGGTGGATGTGCAAAACGACAAGGTATTGTGGACTGAGCAATACCAGCGAAAACAGTCGGAGCTTGTCTCGCTGCAAAGCGAAATTGCCAAAGATGTTTCAAACCATATTAAGTCGAGGTTATCCGGCTCAGAGGAAAGAAGTGTCATCAAAGCAGGGACTTCAGATCCCGAAGCCTACCAGGCATACCTTAAGGGTCGATATTACTGGAATCGACGAACGAGTGAAGACATAAACAAAGCGATCGAGCAATTTAAGATCGCCGCAGATATCGACCCAAATTACGCTCTGGCGTTCGCCGGTTTGGGGGATTGTTACACCGTGTTGAGCGAGTACTCCGGTATTCCAAGCAGCGAAACTGTGCCGAAAGCGTTGGCATATGCTGAACGAGCGATCGCGATCGACGCACAATGGGCCGAGCCCCATGCGACCCTGGGAAATAATTACAAGCAATCGTGGCAATGGTCTGAAGCTGAAAAGGCATTTAAACGAGCGATAGAGATCAATCCAAATTACCCGACCGCGTACCACTGGTATTCGCTCTTTCTCAAGGATATGGGCCGCTACGACGAGGCTGGGTGGGCCATCAGGCGAGCCTATGAACTGGATCCGCTATCCAGCGTGATCGGCATAAATATGGCCGAACTCTATCAGCAGGAACGAAACTTTGACGCCAGCATCGAAACCTGCCGAAAGATAATTGAGATCTCCCCGACCTACCCGGCCGCTTATGAAGGCCTGGCTATCTCGTTCGTTAAGAAAGGAATGAATCCGGAGGCTATGGCTGCCGGCGATAAGGCAGCCGAATTCTCTAAGAGATCCGGAGTCGTCCTTGGCTCGGTCGGTCACGTTTTCGCCGCTGCTGGAGACCGGGCTAATGCAATTGCAATCGCCAAGGAACTTGAAGATAAATATTCACGGCGCGAGGCCAGCGGCTTTGATATTGCTTCGGTTTATGCGGGGCTCGGTGACAAGGACCAGGCTTTTGATTGGTTGGAAAAGGACTTTCGAACTCGAAATGGAAAGCTGCAGTCGATCCGCTGGGAGATCGAATTCGATCCGCTCCGCGACGATCCGCGGTTTGCGAATCTTGTGAAACGGATGGGTTTGCCGGAATAGAACATTATGAAACGATGTCCTGAATGCGGCCGTGAATATGACACTTCGATGATGTTCTGTCTTGATGATGGAACGGAGTTGCTCTATGGCCCGGCAACGTCAGAACCGCCTGCGTCAGCGGGCGGCCAGTTCGACGAGCCTCAGACAGCCATCTTGCACGAGACAGTACCGCCGCGTGAAGCTCCGACCCGAGCGCAGATACATACGACAGAACAGACGGCAGTTATGCCGAACGGTGCTGGCAACGTTTTAAAGCCGTTACGCGGATTTGATAAGCGATTGTTGATGTTTCCGGCACTGCTCGTGGCTATTGCTCTTGCGGGATATTTAGGATATCGGTATCTCAGTTCGTCCACGTCGGGATCGATAACTTCGATAGCAGTTCTGCCGTTCGAGAACCGCAGCGGCACCGCGGATACAGATTATTTGTCGGACGGTCTCGCGGAATCCCTCATTTATCGGCTCGCTCAGCTTCCGGGTCTAAAAGTCAGTCCGACAAACGCGGTTATGAAGTATAGAGGACCCCAAGCAGATATAGCCGCAGTCGCAAGGGACCTCGACGTCGAGGCAGTGATGTCCGGACGGCTCACGCAGCGTGGCGACGATCTCACCGTCAGTGTCGAGCTGACAGATGCCCGAACCAACAAGCTTATCTGGGCCGAGCAGTATGCACGTAAAATGTCGGACCTGCTCGCGACACAGCGCGAGATCGCTAACGCTGTCACGCAGAAGCTTCAGCTCAAACTCTCGGGCGACGATACAAAGGGCCTGACAAAAAGCTATACCAATGACAATGAAGCTTATCAACTGTATTTGAAGGGCCGTTTCTATTGGAACAAACGCACGCCTGACGCTATGAAAATCGCGATCGAGCAATTTAAAGCGGCCTCTGAAAAGGACCCGACTTTCGCATTGGCTTATGTCGGACTGGCAGATTCGCACCTCGTCGGTATTTATAACCTCCGCGGGTCTGAAATGGAACAGATCTCCACGGGGAAAGCCTACGCGGCACGAGCTCTGGAGATCGATCCATCTCTTGCCGAGGCCCATGCATCTCTCGGCCTCGCAAGCACGTATCTTTGGGAATGGTCTGAATCAGAAAAATATCTTAATAAGGCGATCGAGATAAACCCAAAGTATGCCTCCGCTCATCATTGGTATTCACGACGGCTTAGGGCAGAGGGGAGGACTGACGAGGGGTTTGAATTTATTAAGAGAGCTCTTGATGCTGACGAGCTCTCTGCTGTGATCAGTAATAATGTTGCCGAAAGTCTGGCCGAAAAAGGTGACTATAAAGCGGCGATCGATGAATGCCGCCGCGGCCTTGCGATCTCTCCTGCCTGGTTTCTTTACCGTACGCTCGCCTATTCCTACTTTCAACTTGGTCAAAAGGAAGAGGCTCTCGCCAACGCCCGCAAAGCTATCGAGGCACCAAGTGCCCTGGCACGAGTGCGTCAGGTGGAAGGGTATCTCCTTGCAGTTTACGGCAATCGCAGCGAGGCGGTCTCCATAGCCCGTTTGCTCGAGGATGAATTTGCAAAGGGCCAGGCTGACGGGCGCGATGTGGCCGTCGTGTACGCCGGCCTCGGTGACAATGACAGGGTTTTCGAATGGCTCGAAAAAGACTTTCAGAAGAGCAGCACTTCTCTCGTGGAATTGCGGATGGAGGTCCCGTTCGTGGCGCTTCGCGGCGACCCGCGTTTTAAGGACCTGCTTAAACGTATGAATTGGCCGGAATAGAATCTTATGAAACGATGCCCTGAGTGCGGACGAGATTACAATGACGACTCGATGAGCTTTTGCCTCGATGATGGATCCGAATTACTGTTCGGGCCAGCGTCGGATGAACCGGCAACGGCCATACTCCATTCAACGGACGCCTCGCGCGAGGCCGGGACAATGGCGCAGATCCATACGACGGCGCGGACCGCCTATCAGCCTTCGGAAAATGCCCCGCCGCCGGCCCGCAAGGCTCTTGACAAGCGCCTTCTCCTCGCTCCGATCGCCGCTGCGGTCATCGCTCTCGCTGGATACTTTGGATATATCTATTTTACTCCAGCAGCCTCCGGCCAGATCAACTCTATCGCGGTTCTTCCATTTGAAAATCGCAGCGGCAACGTCGATTCGGAATACTTGTCGGACGGTCTGAGCGATTCGCTTATCTACCGCCTGACGCAGCTGCCGAACCTAAAGGTCAGCCCGACAAGTTCCGTCATTCGATATAAAGGCAAACCGACGGATGTCGCGGAGATCGCAAGGGAACTAGAGGTTGATGCCGTGATGTCGGGCAAGCTCGCCGTGCGCGGCGACAACCTGACCATAAGTGTCGAATTGATAGACGCCCGGACGAAGAAACTGATCTGGGCAGAGCAGTACGACCGGAAGATGTCCGACCTTTTGGCCACTCAACGAGAGATCGCTACGACTATCACCGAAAAACTGCAATTGAAACTGGCAGGCGATGAGACCCGGGGTATCACAAAAAAGTACACCGACAGCAACGAGGCGTACCAGCTGTATATGCGCGGCCGCTACAGTTTTGCCAAGCGGACAAAGGAAGAAATGCTTCGCTCGATCGAATACTTCAAGCAGGCGGTCAAGATCGACCCTAAATTTGCACTGGCCTACGCGCGGATATCTGAAGTTTACGGCAGTATGCCGGCTTATCCTTATCTCTCGCCAAAAGAGGCATTTCCCGAAGCAAAGACGGCGGCGGAGAAAGCCCTGGAGATCGACCCGACTCTATCCGAAGCTCACACCTTTCTTGCTTACGCACAGGTGATCTATGACTGGAACTGGGCCGATGGCGAACGCTCGTTCAAACGCGCACTCGAACTCGATCCTAACAATTTTTCTGCTCATTTTCGGTACGGGCAGATCTACCTGCTCCCCGTCGGGCGTTTTGACGAATCGGTCAGTGAGATCGAACAAGGTCTCAAAGCGGAACCGTTGGACGTGAATATGGGTATCAGCCTGGCATGGGGAAACCTGGTGCGGGGCCAAAATGAGAAAGCCCTTGAGCAGGTCCGCCGGTTTTACGATCTCGAACCAAATCACCCGCTTTCGCAATGGGTGCTGGCCCAGGTCCTTAACGAGATGGGCAAACATGAGGAGGCAATTTCAGTATGCGAAAGATGGCTGCAGCGTGATCCTAACAATCAACTCGCGATTCGCGACGCCGGTGTCGCCTACGCCAGGGCGGGACGCCGCGACAAGGCGGAAGAAATGATCGCTCTTTATCGCGAACTCGCAAAGACGCAGTGGGTGCCGACGGGCAGGATCGCTGCGATCTACGGGGCTTTAGGCGAAAAGGACAAAGCTTTCGCCGAGTTGGAAAAGGCGTTTAAGGCACGCGATTGGGATATGCATCGGATCAACATCGAAGTATACATGCGGCCCCTGCGCGACGATCCTCGTTTTGCTTCGTTCGTGAAGCGTTTGAATCTGCCGAACTAAACTATGAAACGTTGTCCTGAATGCCGACGGGATTATTACGACGACACGCTGCTGTATTGTCTCGACGATGGCAATGCGCTGCTCGATGGGCCGGCGTCTGTGGATGAACCGGCGACGGCGATCTTGTCCGGGCAGAGAGTTCCGCCCTTAGGCGGCTCTTCTTCCGAATCGGCAACTCGGGCGCAGATAAACACAACCGAGCAAACGGCAGTTTTGCCGCCCGGTATTACCGACCCTCCAAAAGCCAAAGGCTTAGATAAGCGAGTTATCC
>JBGSWW010000023.1:0-8706 GCA_041751735.1 Pyrinomonadaceae bacterium
TAGAAGATGCGTCAAATCTACTTCAACTTACCCCTTTCTGCATTTTTCAAAAGTTGCACTTATTGTATGAATTCAAGCCATCTGGTATTGCAGCGGTGACACGACTTCTCATAATCTGGATGTATGGAACATCTTCCCACCACAGAGAGTGACGTTGAAAAGGTTTACAGGATAGCGAGAGAGCTTGGTGTCGGTCTTGAAGAGGCCGCCGACACATGCGATGCGTTTCACCTGGCGTTTTCCGATGAGGGAATGCGGCGGGCGATCTTTGAGATCGTTGATCAGCTTGATGAATCGGCAGCCAAAAAGGGGGAGCCGTTGGGGCTGATCATCAGATACGCGGTCGAGCTGGGGCAGGACGGCATCTGGGTGGGCCGCTACGCCGATGAGATCCCGCTCGGCGAGGTAGTCGAGCTGACCCCGCCAGACAGGGCAGTGATCTTGCTGAAGATCAAAGACAACTTCCCCACGCAGGAGTTCCTGGGACCGCTGATAGTCAATCGTCCCGGCTGGCACTTCGACACCTTTGATCCCAACGCAGAGATCCCGGAAGACCTTTCACATCCCGAACCGGCCAGGGTTACCATCTGCCTCGGACCTATTAGTCTCACCTTCAACGAACGCTTTCCGTTTATATCGGCAGCCGGATCATCGCCTCAGCCGGCGGCGTTGCAGGCGGGGATGCCTGCTCTCCAGTCGAAGGCTCTCAATTCGAACCGTCACCTGCCGCAGTGGGCGGCATTGCAGGCAAGGGTGCCTGCTGTCCGGTGGACGTCGGGCCTCTCCCCGCCGCGTCCGTCGGAGAACGTGGGACACTCCGAACGAAAAAGATGTCCCTCCGGCCCTTGGTAATAACCGTAGAGACATATGTCTCACGTTTTGATCTTTGAAAATCTAACAGCAGCAGAGATTTGATCTCATGAATTGCCACGCTACTACGAGAGTGGATATGAGACAGATAATGATCCCGGCTCTTAGCAAGTCATCTGAAAATGTCGCCAACGGCGACGAATACTAAAGCCCTGGGGTGTAGGCCGCCGGAACCCCAGGTCACTTCCCGGAAACAACCCCGTCGCTGAAGGCGACGAATGATCAAATGCGCATATTTGCCAACCGGTCAAAAACTAAGGCAAAATCTTCGCCATGTCCCAATCGCTCATCAAAATTCTCGTTCATTTCGTTTTCTCGACAAAAGACCGAATTGATCTGATCCCACTCGAATTGGAAAACGAACTCTACAAATACATTCACGGGATCATCGAAAATAATTCAGCGCGATTGATAGTCGCCGGCGGCACCGGGAATCATATTCATTTGCTAATTTCGATCGGCAAAACGAATGTCTCAACTTTGATCGGAGACATCAAACGTTCCACCTCGGTTTGGATGAAGAAAAAAGGAGTCGCTAAATTCTACTGGCAAAACGGTTACGGCGCGTTTTCGATAGGGCAATCTCAGGTCGCGGTCGTATCGCGATATATTCGCGGACAAAAGGAACATCACTCAAAACAAGACTACAAAACGGTATTTCGCTCCCTTTGCGAGAAATATCAGGTCGAGATTGACGAACGCTATGCCTGGGATTGAAATTCGTCGCCTTCAGCGACGAACGTGATTTCTTTCCCTGTCCTGGGGTTTCGCCTCAGCACAACCCCAGGCTTTAGTATCTGTCGCCGTTGGCGACAAAAAGCCCTCATCTTTTTGGACTGCACCGCGACAGGGCAAAGCCCAAACAAGCCAATATCCAAACTGCGACAGGGCGAGATCATCCTATGAATTGCCACGCTCTTCAGAGCGTGGATTGAGACAACAAAAATTGATCCCGGCTTTAGCCGAATATCAGAGAATTGTGTCTCAGACAAATTTGGGCTAAAGCCCGAGAATTCTTGTCTAACCTTTCCACGAGCTGAGGGTTGTGGCGATCTAAAGAAGGTGGGCGAGCCGATGATAGGATTAGCTGGTTTTGTGCTATCATCTCCGCGTCTATGAAGCTCCTGCATCTCTTTCTTTCGGCTGTCGCTATCATTCTTTTCAGCCAATCGCTTCTGTCTCAGCCATCGAAAGCCGGCGGCAGAGCCCCCATATCGGTGCATGATGTTTTCACCGACTTCCCGAAAGTGCGAATGGGAATGAGCTTCACGGCGGCCCGGGCCGTACTCGTCAAGCGCGGTCTGCAGAGCGTGACCTTCAAAGGCTCGACCGAGGAGCTTGCCTGGGACAGCACCTTTGGCGGTATCCAGGGAAGAGCGACAATGCTCTTCAAACCGAGGACCGGGGCTTGGGAGATAGCGGTAGTGTTGTTTGCTATCGACGATCAAATGGCTCTCACCCAACGCCTGATCAAGCAGGTCGAGGCACGGCACGGCCCTGCCGGTGAGGTCGATGATGACGAAATGGCCGTCTCACATGTATGGCGCTTCGGCAAAGATCTTGCCCTCGAGATCCGCCGCCCAAAGGACGTTAACCAACCGAGGTCGATATCCACTGGGTCAAACTTCCAGCGGCCGATGGATCATAAAAGGAGATATATTTCGGAAATGAGATCTTCGAAGATTGCGCTCGTACTTTGTACTACATTCGCCCTCTCGGCTATTTCGGCAGCGGCCCAGGAGATCGTCTGCCCGAAACTGACCGTTACAAGCCCCAAATCTGTCGAACCGAAAAGGACGATCACGATGACTGCGACACTAACGGGCGGCAATATGATCAATGATCCGACATTCAGCTGGTCTGTATCGGGCGGACAGATCGAAGACGGCCAGGGCACCAAAACCATACAGGTCGACACGAGCTCCGTTGAAGGCCCGGAACGCATAATCGGGAAGGTCGAAGTGCTGTTCGGATTCTCGTCGATCTGCAGCCTGAATGGAAGCTCATCAACGACGCTGCAACACGCCGTTGTGGCGAAGAAGTCAGATGAATTCGGGGATATTCCCGCAAAGAATGAAAAGTCCAGGCTCGACTTTTTTGCGAATGAGCTGGCGGACACCCCGACGGCCCGGGGTTATGCGATCATATACGGCGGCCGCTCAAGCAAGCCCGGCACCGCGGCGGCAGTTTTCTCACGTATCAAGAACTATCTGACTACGACGCGGCGGATTGACGCGAAGCGGCTTTTCTTGATTGACGGCGGGCTTCGCGACGAGCTAACGGTGCAGCTCTGGTTAGTCCCCGACGGTACCGCTCCTCCAAAGCCCGGCCCGCCCGAGGGAATACGCGATATAGCCTATTAAAGTCGGGCTAACAACGGTGATCAGGAACCCGGCCGTTGTCTTTTCTGCTGCCGTTCAGACTGCTAAACTCGACAGGAAATTACCCACCACGGCATATGTCGCATGCTACGCACGCTCGGAAGCAATACTCGTCTAACCACACGTTTCGCATAAAACGCTTCACGTGTGGCTACAAATATGCCGCCCCGCAATCGGGCTAAACGAAATTACCGGAATGGATCTTCAGGAAATGTTGGATGTCTCAAAATCTGGCGGCCGCCTTCTTCATCAAATATGAGACACAATAATGAGGCGCTGCTTGACGCGGAATCCATACGAGAGTATTTTTGACGCCATGCGAAAAACAGTTCTCTTTGGTGCGGTGCTTTTTGCAGGCCTTATTGCCGGCGGGCAGTATCTCGTTTGGTGGGACTACAACCCCAGCGGAAACTCCGCGTCCTTTTATGTCGAAAAGCTGCAGTATGCCATAAAGGTGATCGGCACTCCGCTGTTTTCAGTCCAAATTGCCACGGCGATTCTTACCCTGATCGGATTATTCCTGCACTGGCGCACTGGAAGAACGTTTTATTATCTGGCCGCAGCCTCGGGACTCTGCGTTACGGGAGTCGCACTTACCTTTTTCGGGAACATCCCACTTTTGAACGAGATCGCCTCGTGGAACGGTGCCGCTCCTCCGGCGGAATGGTTCGATGTCTGCTGGCGGTGGTGGCTGATCCATAACGTCCGCTTCGCGATTCAACTATCGGCTTTCTTACTTCTCATACTTGCGAGTCTCGATCGAGACCGCGGCACCTGATATCCGCCAAGACATGAAGCCGGAAGGTTCGTCTCAATACATTTACCCTGATCTCGATGCCGTACAATGACTACGTATGACCTGTCCGAATTGTGGAATATCGGTCGATAATGATCAGCAGTTTTGTCGTTCGTGCGGCACCCCGGTCGGAGATGACGCAACGCAGTGGATATTGCCGCAAACGGTCGTATTGATCTCGTTGCTGCTGATGTTTCTCGGGATCATTGTTGGGGTAATCGGAGGCATGATCGAGCTTCGATGGCTCAAGTTCACGGGGGTGTATATCACGCTTATCGGCTTTGTCTCACTGGTCGGCGGGAACCTTATTCTTCAGCGGATCGCTGAGACGAGACAGAAATGGCGCGTTGCTAAGACAAAGGCCGAACGCCGTCGAACGCAGCAGCCCGCCGGTTCCGCAGACCTCGAACGCGCCGACACCACGAAAAAGCTTCTCCCCGTCGGCGAAGATGACTTCATTCCCTCGAGCGTCGTCGAAAACACAACCGAATTTCTCAAAGAACGAAGATGACCGCCGCCTGCACCGGATATGAGACACGATATTCCTCCCGCCCTTGCAGAGTCGTCTGATTATCCAGAGTTTGGCAGCAGTGGTGGCGTAAATGGGATATACACTTCAGACGCAGTTTATCTATCGGCAACTCGCCGGGGCCCTATTAAGTGTGGTGCCGGCAGATTATCCGATCGACAACCAGACGGAAAGTTTGCCGTTTGTTTCACGAACAAACGCAAAAGCCCCATGTCCAGCCGCCGGGGTCGCCGCATCCGGCGTTTTTGTAATGTTGATCGGGCCCACAGGAGACCCCGCCCATTTCGCAGTGATCACGCTGCCGTCTTTCGATGAGTAGTGGGCGATATTGATATCCTCGTAAGTTAAGAGCGTCGGCGTACCGCTGGCGGCTTCATTACTGACCAGGATGCGAGGCCCAAACGTATTTCCGCCGTCCGTTGAACGTGCAAAATAAAGGCCCGCCTGGCCTGCATCACCAGCCGTATACCAGACCACTTCGAGAGAATTCTGTGCCGGCGAAGCCATCGCGGCACCCGACACAGGACACGCGCTGAGCTGCCATCTATCGTCGCTGACGATTACGCCCTTCGAAAATGTCGCTCCCGCATCGGCCGAACGTGCAACCGCAATATGCCGGTAATCGCCATCCAAAACTTGCCTCCACGAGATGTAGACGCTGCCGTCGTCAGCGGCGAGAACCCCAGTTTTACAGCATGGACAGACATTTGCCGCGAGCTTTTTGTTGGGTGCAAATGTCTTCCCGCCGTCCGTCGAAGATGAATAGAATACCTCGCTGTTCGGCTCCACGGGTTCGTGATGGGCCGTACCTGACATCTTCTGCATATCGTGCGTCGGCAGTTTAATTTCGCGCTCGTCGAGCCACGCCAGATGAATCCGGCCCTGCTTGTCCACCGCTAACGAATGCATTCCGTGCGAAGCCGGCGCCGTATCGTCATTGACCTTGACCGGTTCTGCGAAAGTTCGTCCGCCATCCCGCGATGCGGAAAGCACGAGGTCAGTTCCCTTTACCACGGGATCGGCATATTTCCTCGTCCACCCGATATAGACAGCATCCGCGGCCATAATAATCGTCGGCGGATCCCCTTTCCACGCCGTCGCCTCGCCGGCGCTTCTGTTGACCCGGACCTTTTCACCCGCAGCCTGGCCCGCGGCGTCCATCTTCTGCAGATATACGTCAGCCCCCGTTGCCTGATGCTCCACATAGACGACAAAGATCGCGCCGCTCGCATCGCGTGCAACCGCGGGTTCGGCCGCGATCACACCGTCATGGGAAATTCGAACCGACGAGGGCCGTTTGCCTTTCCCGGGCTCGCCGGCTCTCTCGAACACCCCAGCATCACAACCGACAACGCCAGCATCAACATTCTTTTCATAACCACAGTCTAACCCAGAATGCATTTGTCAAAGGACGGCCTGTAAGGACGCTCGATCGATCGCCCGCTCCTCAGACGTGGACAGCGGATCATGTCATAGATGCGATCTATTACATTAGCCGTGGCCACGAAACCCATAAAGAACATAGTTTGATGCTATACTTCGGACACTGATAGAAGGTCGAGGAAAACAGGAGAAACAAATGACAAAGAAGATCTGGATTTTAATTATTTTAAATCTCTTTCTAGCGAGCGCGGCATTTGCTCAATCACCGTTAGAGTTTTTTGCCGGTAGCATGCCTGTTATTCCGAATGGACCCACCACCAATCCCCAGAGTGCTCAATTGCTGATAGATAATGGTCTTTTCACTCCTTCAGGTCTATTTGTGACGGCATCTCTTTCTAATCAACAGTATTCGGGCTTGAACACCACTACTGATAATGCTGTGGTTATGTTCGGCGCAACCAATAATCCAAACTCTGGGTTTGCCTTTTCGAGACCCGTATTTACACCGATGACGGAGATCGGTTCGGCGACTGATGGAATGTTCTCTAACAGGCCAAGTGGAATAAATAGTGGCATTGAAGTAGCTAATAACTACGCTTTTAATTTGTTTTCAAGTGTTCAGCACTTTGCGGGACTTCCGGCAGGAGCAAATGGGGTTCCCACTACAGACAGTAGAGTATATTTTGCTAATTTAACATTGACCTTCAGCGCTCAGGTAACTGATCCGTATATACATCTTGTCGCCCTGGGAGGACGTACTAGTGGCGGTCTGGGCTTTTCATCGGAGTTTGATCTGGTGACTCCGGGAATAACGCTCGAAAAGGTTACCGGAACAACATCGCTTGCTGTAACACCTACGCAGATCAATAACGGAAATATTGACGGAATCGAAGACTCCTGTCTAAGTAATGGAGCTGCTTGCGGCACCATCAGATTAAAAGGGACCAATATCACGACCGTTACTTTCCAGGTATTTGTCCGCGGCGATGGTGGCGATCCTGCGGTGTGGGCAGTTCCTACTATTCATACAGGCGATCAATGGTTACTAGGCTTTTCATTGCCCGGATTAGTGACCACCTCGGCACCCGTGACTATTTCCGGGCGGGCAATGTCGGAATCCGGACGCGGCATTTCCGGTGCGAGGATCACTATGGTGGATTCTTCCGGAAAGGCTCGCACGGCGTTGACGAATCCTCTCGGATATTACAGCTTTAGCGATCTCGATGCGGGCGAAACGGTCATTTTGCAAATTGCGCATAAGCGCTACCGGTTCGAACGTTCTACGCAAGTCCACACTACGACGGACGACCTTTCCGAAATTAACTTCGTCGGGTATCAGTGAATCCATCTGGATCGAAGTTAAAGAGCTGGATAAATAAGAAAAAGGCCGTCTTAAATAGGCGATCCCGGCCTCCGGCATGGGAATGGGAATGTAAAAAGCTCCCCTCCGGGTCATTACCGCGGGCGCCAGCGACCGGGGTTCTTTCTCTGAGAAATGCACGTTATTCCTAAAATACTTTGTTGCATTTCTCGAACAGATGGGTTATTGTTTCATTTATGGAACACGTCCCCACTTGAATTCATACAATAAGTGCAACTTTTGAAAAATGCAGAAAGGGGTAAGTTGAAGTAGATTTGACGCATCTTCTAACTGCAATCAAAAGGAGCATCAGATGAGCTATCGACAACTTACCTGGGAGCAAAGATATCAGATTTTTGCGTGTTTAAGAATGAGGATGAAAAGGAGCGAGATCGCGAGGGAGATAGGGGTACACAGATCGACTATCACGCGGGAGCTCGTGCGGAATGAGAGCGGGGGGTGGAAATACAATCCGAGCCGTGCGGAGCGATATGCCCGCGATAGGCATAAGGGTAAGAGAAAGCACCGGACCGATTGTCAGACCTGGGCGAGGGTCCGGAGATTGCTCGAGCTCGAATGGAGTCCCGAGCAGATAACGACGAGGCTCAAGGTAGAAGGCTATCCGAGCGTGAGCCACGAGACGATATATCTTCATATCTACCGTGACAAACAGGAAGGAGGAATGCTCTACACCAACTTGAGACGGCGGCACAGATACCGCAAGCGCATACATAAATACCACTGCCGCAAGGGCTGGGACACGCGGCGGCCCATCGCCGAGCGTCCCGCCATTGTCGATGAACGCTCGCGGATCGGCGACTGGGAGTTCGATACGATCGTCGGGCGGGAGCAGAAGGGCGGGATCCTGTCGCTGGTAGAGCGGCGGTCGCGTTTCTGCGTACTGTGCAAAGTCTCGACCAAATCGGCTGCGACGGTCGCCGACGCCATCTGCACCTCGCTGCTGCCGGTCCGCGATAAGGTGCTCACGATCACGAGTGACAATGGGATCGAGTTCACTCACCACCAGACGATTGCAAAGATGCTCGACGCGGACTTCTTCTTCGCCGACCCGTATTCGTCCTGGCAAAGAGGCACGAACGAGAACACCAACGGGCTCGTCCGGCAGTACTTCCCGAAACGAACCGACTTCGCCGTCGTACCCGACCAGGCGATCCGCGACGTCGCGGATCGCCTCAACCACAGACCCCGCAAAGTGCTCGCCTTTCGAACACCCTTCGAGGTCTTCAACAACCGTTTTGTTGCACTTATTACTTGAGTCTTAGATCGCATGAGGTCCAGTGGCCAAGGTGATTGCGAAAAGAAGTCTCATTGCAAACCACTGGGTTAAGATACCACGAAATGTATTGAAACCCTCGGATTCTGTTGA
>JBGSWW010000024.1:0-9711 GCA_041751735.1 Pyrinomonadaceae bacterium
TTTGACGAAACTGTTGAGCCGGAAACACAGATCAACTCGGCCCCGCCGAATCCGTCTAACGGCGCGAGTTCGATCTTCACATTTAGTGGGACCGACGCTGGAGGATCGGAGTTAGCGGGTTTTGAATGCCGTATCGTTCCTGCCGCTTTTGCCGCATGTTCTTCAGGACAGAATTTTGGGGCTCTAAGTGAGGGATCGCACACATTCGAGGTACGTTCTGTTGACGGCGTAGGTAATGTTGATGGCACTCCGGCTTCCTATACGTGGACGGTCGATACAACCGGACCGGATACGGCTATTACAGCCAATCCGACAAACCCATCCGGCGGCAGCGTCAGTTTCAGCTTTAGTGGGACAGATACGGGCGGAACTGGTGTTGCCAGCTTTGAGTGCCAGCTCGACGGTGCCGGCTTTACGGCTTGCACTTCACCGCAAACTTACAACAGTCTCGCAGACGGAAGTCATACATTCCAAGTCAGAGCCATTGACGCAGTAGGTAACGTCGATGGCACTCCGGCTTCATTCACCTGGATCGTTGACACTCTGCCGCCGGACACTTCGATCACGGCCAATCCAACCGATCCGAGCGGGCCGAACGTCAGTTTCAGCTTTACCGGCTCGGATGCTGGCTCAGGCGTTGCTTCGTACGAATGCGATCTCGATGGCGGAGGGTTTGCCGCCTGCACTTCTCCGAAGACCTATACTGGCCGGGCACAGGGCAGTCACACCTTCCAGGTCCGGGCGACCGATAATGTCAATAACACCGATCCGACACCGGCATCATTCACGTGGATCGTGGATGCGACAGCCCCTGATACGACCATCGACACCACTCCGCCGGATCCTTCCGGCAGCGGTAACGCGAGCTTTACTTTCAGCGGGACGGATACTGGAGGCAGCACAGTCGCGAGCTTCGAATGCCAATTAGATGGCGGGGGCTTTACGGCTTGTACGAGCCCGAAGAGCTACACGGGTCTCGCGGACGGCAGCCATACATTTCAAGTGCGTGCCATTGACGGCGTTGGGAATGTGGATGCTTCGCCAGCCGGCTACACCTGGGTGGTAGACACAACCGGGCCGGATACGTCGATCACTGCCAACCCGACGGACCCGTCAAACAGCAGCTCGGCCAGTTTCAGCTTTACCGGGACTGACACGGGTGGCACGGGCGTGGCGAGTTTCGAGTGTCAGTTGGATGGTGGCGGCTATACGGCCTGCGCTTCTCCGAAGAGTTACACGGGACTAGCGGACGGAAGTCATACATTCCAGGTCCGGGCCCTTGATATTTCGGGTAATACAGACGCTACGCCGGCGAGTTATATGTGGGTGATAGATACGGCACCGCCGGATACCTCGATCACTGCTAATCCTCCAATTACGACAAACAGCACGAGTGCCAGCTTCAGCTTTACCGGGACCGATACGGGAACGGGCGTGGCGAGCTTCGAGTGTAAACTCGATATGGGAGCATTTGCGGCCTGTACCAGTGCGAAGAACTACGCCGGCCTTGCTGACGGCAGCCACACATTCCAGGTGCGGGCCGTTGACGGCATCGGCAATGTCGACCCGACGCCTGCGAGCTATACGTGGACGGTCGACACCGATCCGCCGGATGTGACGATCAACCAGGCCTCGGGCCAATCAGACCCGGCGAACGGGATGGGAATCACCATTCATTTCACGGCTGTCTTTAATGAGCCTGTGACTGGCTTTACAAACGGCGATGTCACGATCGGCGGCACGGCGGGAGCAACGACGGTTGTTGTTACCCAAACCGGTCCGATGAACGGCACAACTTACAATGTTGCGGTCAGCGGAATGACGACCGGCGGAACTGTGACTGTGAGCATCGGGGCAAACAAAGCAAACGATGCGGCGGGCAACGGCAACACTGCATCGACCAGCACGGACAACACCGTGACATATGTCCCGAACACACCGCCGACTGCAAATCCTGACGCTTATTCGACGACGCAGGACACGCCTTTGACCGTTCCTGCTCCGGGAGTTCTGGGGAACGACAGCGACCCGGATGCCGGAAACACGATAACGGCAGTCCTTGTCAGCGGGCCGACAAACGCAGCTTCGTTTACCCTTAATGCGGACGGCTCGTTCAATTACACCCCGACTGCGGGCTTTACCGGCACGGATACGTTCACTTACAAGGCACGTGATAACTTCAATGCCGATTCAAATACGGTGACGGTCACGCTCAGCGTGAAGTTCAAATTCAGCTGGGTCTCTAACTCCGGTTCGGGTTACTTTGGCTCCTTCACCGAACAGGGCCTCAATCAAGTCACGGCGGGAAGCGATGTGCCGCTCAGGTTCACGCTCTACGGGAACAAGGGTAATCCGTACAGCCAGGCGCCGACCTCACAGCAGATCAACTGCTCGACGCAGGCTCCGATCGGGGCCGTAACGGTGATAAACCGGTATGCTCCTGACCCGTTCTACTCGTCGCTGTACGATTTCTATCAAACAACATGGCGGACACAGACGACCTGGAAGTTCACGTGCCGGCGCCTGACCCTGCATTTGAATGACGGAACGACGAGAAGCCTGGATTTCTATTTCAAGTAGGGCTTTGAAAGTACAACTATCGGGCGGCGACCATCGCCGCCCCGATCAAGGGTTACCGATAAGGTATGGGAAATTTCGATCTTACGACCACAGATGATGAAGGAGATAATATGTCAAACCGTCAGTACCCCCGCCGTCTCGTATCGATTCTGATAGTGATTGCTGTTGGCTGTGTCGCCGTCACAGCCACACGGCTTAACCTTCTTCCATCTAAAGCTGGAATGCCCGCAAGTGCTCCGTTTGTAAGCAGTTTTTCGGTTATAACCGGGTATAGCGGCGGTATCGACGGACACGAAGTCTTTACGCTTTCTAATGCAGATCCGTCCGTTGACCTTGCCATATCGGGCAGCCTCCCTAACAACGTTATAAACGGCAACAGTGGCGGGCCTGTAACCGCTTCCTTTCAGATCAGTCAGAAAGGGCCGGACACTGCGATCAACGCAATCGTAAAACTTAGCGTACCCACCAATTTTACCTTTGGATCTGTCACTCCGTCCGACCCGGCTTGGACATGCGGGGGCCTCGTAGCAGGTGAAGTGACGTGCACCAGGGCATCCTGGCCTGTAGATCTGCCCAATACATTCCCGACTATCGATATGGTGGTAAATGTGCCTGCGGGGACTCCTACTCAGTCGATATTCTCCTTCGTCGGAGCAGTTTCGAGCGATACACCTGAGCTGCAGCCTAGCGACAATGTAACCATAGCAGGACCTGTTGTTATCACCCCAGGTCCCGGAGGTCCGGCTCTTCAGGTTGCCTCGGCCTTCCCGACAGCGGTAATTGAAACGGAATCATTTCTGCCTGCTAATCAGGCTGTCGATCCTGGCGAAACCGTTACTGTTAAGTTATGTATCGGCAATGGCAATTTCAACACGGACGCGACGACTACTTTTGGAACACTACGGTCGACTAACAACGTTACGTCCCCTGTAGGGCCGCTGAGTTATGGAACCGTCCAACATAGAGTGAACGATTCACAAGGGCCGCCAATATGCAAAGTGTTTACCTTTACGGGAAACCCTGCTGCCGCGTGCGGCACCCGGCTCGTCCCCAGTTTAGACGTCGTAGCAGATCCGGCCTCCACCAGTTACGGAACAGTAGTATTCCCGACCATGACTATGGGGGTCTCTGATGGCATCGGCGGCTTCACATGTTCGGCCGCCGGCCCCCCGCCATCCGGGTCCGTTGACCTTAGCATATTCGCGAGTCTCGGTAACAACGTTGTAGACGGCAACACTGGCGGGCCTCTTAACCCTTCCTTTCAGATAAGTCAGAAGGGGCCCGATACCGCGGTCAATGCGGTAGTAAATCTTAGCGTACCCTCCAATTTTACTTTTGGATCTGTTACGCCGTCCGACCCTGCTTGGACATGCGGGGGCCTTGTATCAGGCGAAGTGACATGTACCAGGGCATCATGGCCTGTGGATCCGCCCAATACATTTCCGACGATCGATATGGTGGTAAATGTGCCACCGGGGACCCCTACCCAGTCAAATTTCACGTTTGTCGGGAGAGTTTCGAGCGATACACCTGAGCTGCAGCCTCACGACAACGTGTCCACAACGGGTGGTGGTATAACTCCGGGGCCTGCCGGTCCGGCGCTTCAAGATAGTGGGGCGGCACCAGTATTCGTTTCGGAATCATTTTCGCCGGCTAATAATGCTGTCGATCCCGGGGAAACGGTTACTGTCACATTCTGTATCGGCAATGCCAATTTCAACACCGACGCAACGAATGCTTTTGGAACACTGCGATCGACGAACAACGTTACGGCGCCTGTGGGGCCCGTGGGTTTTGGAACCGTCCAGCATAGAGTGAACAATCCCCAGGGACCACCGGTTTGCAGGAACTTGACCTTTACCGGAAACCCTGCTGCCGCGTGCGGCACCCGGCTCGTCCCCAGTTTAGACGTCGTAGCAGATCCGGCCTCTACGAGTTACGGAACGGTAGTATTCCCAACCATGACCATGGGGGTCTCTGATGGCATTGGCGGCTTCACATGTTCCGCCGCCGGCCCCCCGCCGGATGTGACGATCAATCAGGCTGCCGGTCAACCAGACCCGGCCAACGGGATGGGCATTACAATTCATTTCACCGCGGTCTTTAATGAACCCGTCACCGGCTTTACCAACAGTGACGTCACTATCGGCGGCACGGCGGGAGCGACCACTGTTGTCGTTACCGAGATCGCTCCAATGAACGGCACAACTTACGATGTTGCCGTCAGCGGAATGACGATGGGTGGAACTGTGACGGCCTCGATCCCGGCTGGTGGAGCGCAGAATGCTGCAGCCAATTCCAACACGGCTTCGACGAGCACGGACAACACTGTCACTTATGTTCCGAACACACCGCCTACGGCTAACCCGGACAGCTACTCAACCGGTCAGGACACGCCGCTGACTATTCCCGCTCCGGGAGTCCTTGGGAACGACAGTGACTCGGATGCCGGCAACACGATAACGGCGGTCCTTGTGAGCGGGCCGACGAATGCAGCTTCGTTCGCACTGAATGCGGACGGCTCGTTCAATTACACGCCGACAGCGGGCTTTACCGGAACTGATACGTTCACATATAAGGCAAGAGATAACTTCAATGCCGATTCGAACACGGTGACGGTCACGCTCAGCGTGAAGTTCAAATTTAGCTGGGTCTCTAACTCCGGTTCGGGTTACTTTGGCACCTTCACCGAACAGGGCCTCAATCAGGTGACGGCAGGAAGCGATGTGCCTGTCAGGTTCACGCTCTATGGCAATAAGGGGAACCCGTACAGTTCGGCCCCTACGTCGCAGCAGATCAACTGCTCGACGCAGGCTCCGATCGGAGCGGCAACGGTCATTAACCGATACATGCCCGACCCGTTCTACTCGTCGTTGTATGACTTCTATCAAACGACATGGCGAACACAGGTCGCCTGGAAGTTTACGTGCCGGCGGCTGACCCTGCATTTGAATGACGGGACGACGAGAAGCTTGAATTTCTATTTCAAGTAGGCAATTAGAAAATGATTAACGGCACCACCATCGTGCCGTTCATCGTTGATCAATGGATAGATATCGGAGAACAGAGATGAAAAAGTTAATTATATCCGGCATATTGACGGTGTTAGTTGTGAGCGTTTCGTTCATGACGGTTAGATCCCTTGCATTCGGTGATAAAGATTCCGCTGACGGGAAGGGAATACTGAATAACGGGGACAGCAGTGAAAGCGAGTTCACATTTAACGTTAAGCGCAACCCGAACGGCAAGGTGACGGGTTCGGCAACGTTAAGAAATCCCTCTTACAAGAGCGGAAACGGCCAAAGCGAGAAGATAAAGATCGACGTGACTTGTTTGAAGATTGTTGACAATGTAGCTATTTTTGGCGGCACTACGAAACGAAAAAGCAGTCAGGCAAAAGCTGAAGCCGTGTATTTCGCAGTCGAGGACAACGGCGATGCCGGAGATCGGATCTTCCGCGGATTCTATTTCGATGACGATGCGACAACCGATGGAGACCCGCAGCGTTGCGAGTTGATCGAGGCATACGTGCCTGTCCTCGAACCGATTGTGTCAGGGAACATTCAGGTCAAATCGCAGTAGAGATGAAAAAGGGCTTTTCGAGATAGCCCTCGGGTGCACAAGTGACGAGTTCGAGACGTTCGGCTCCAAAATGTGACGGTTTCCGTTCAGGGAATGCCGAAACAAAGGGTCCATTACTGAACTAAGGTCCACAATCGTCTGAAAGGTCTCTATTAGACTGGAAACTTTTCATCGTAGCCGCTCGCTCTGAGGAAGCCGTTGAAATCCTTGATATCGAGAATGTCTTTTATCGCCTGTTTCTTGTCCTTTGCCTTGTTGTAATACGATTCGGCTATTCTATAGCCGACATAATAACCCAGATCGGCGGGCTTATCTTTTGCTTTGTCTCCTTGATAAAGCCAGTTGCTCGTATCCATGCTACTCATCTCTTTCTTGAATTCGAGCCATATCTGCTTTTCTCGCGCGTTGCCGTACTCGTGGAGCTGCGGCTGGATGTTGCCGCCGGAGATCAGCTCGCCGATAAAGTCTGCACTGCCTTCGTGCAAAGACTTGCCGAGCAAATTCAATTCGCCGAAAATCCCGTATTTTTGCTGGTAATGAATTAGCTCGTGAGCAACGATATACGGGATCTGTTCGATCCCTCCGACAGACATCTTTCTCCAACCGCTCAGCTCTGCGATCGAAGCCTCATCGGTTTTGCCATACATATCAATACCGATGAGCAAGCCCTTGAAAGTCACCGTTCCTCCCGCATTCATGCGACCGACAAGGAAATAGACGTTAGGGAAAACCGCGTCCGGATAAATTTCTTTGAGCTTCTTAAAACTCGCGAGCATCTGCGGCTTGTAGTTCTCGACCTTCGCCGATTGAGCTCGCAGCCCCGCGTAGTATTTCGGAGCGGCGTCGATCGACGCCACGAGGTTGCAAGAATTGCCGATCTTGGTACGGAGAAATTCTTGCAAACCGACGCTGCCCTTCTTGAAATATTCGTCACGGTAAATGACCAAATTGTTTTCCGGCTTCGCCAGATCGTAGGCACGCCAAAAAAGCGCGATGTCGGATGTCACGATCTGTGCTTTTTCCGGATCCTTATTAAACGCCACCTCGGATGGCTTGATATCTTGCCCTAAGATTACGTTCAACGAAATAAACGTCGATAGAATTAATAAAAATAATCGTGTCATAAAATCTCATCACCTTTAGTCTGCCAAAAAGCTCCAGTGCCGGCCGAAAATGCGTCTACGTAAGTCCGATGATATCGCGTACCCGCTGCCAGAAAGTAGCTGGCTCATCATTCCATCTAAGTCCGCTCAATTCCACTTCAATTTCACGAGGGTGATAAATAGGCGAATCTATCCCCTTAATTCTACCCCCGTTAAATGAATGCAGTTCGAGCAGACTGAAGATCTCAGGCGTATATCCGAAAGACTCCCGCTCTATGGAAACGGCAAGAATCCGCTGTCGCTGGACTCGCCGCCACTGCGGTATGGCTAAAAATTTAGAATCATCGGACCAGACTGCCGACGGATTACACTTCTCAAAGGTCAATCCATTCGACAGTTCAAGTCGTCCAATTGTAGGTGACCCCTGTCCAAATTCTGAGGCCGATTCAATAACGGCCGTAACCAGACCGTCAGGGCTGGTTAAATTCAAAGAAAAATCCCACGGTGAAATATTAGCGGCCCTATCGGATGATAGTTAACGAAATTATCACTTCACGTCTAAAACAATAGGATGGCCTGATTCGACAATAAGTTAGCAATCCCAAGCAGTGGACCGGGAACTCTATACAAATAATCGCTCCACTCGGGGCGGCGGCGGCGTTAGAGAAATGCGATACACATCAGGGTTGGTCAGCTTTTGCCACTCGGTGAAACCAACGCCATTATCAAAATACTTGAGAAGCAATGCCAAAAGGTTGCCGTGCGTAGCCAGCAAAGTGGTTTCAGCCGAGTGCGTCTGGATCTCGTCCACGACGGAAACGATCCGGCCCATTGCTGCACGGCTTGATTCACCGCCTTCCAAGCAAAAGTCCAAGTCATTAAACGAGGCCTCGAGATGTTGCTGCCAATCTGTGATGGAGCCCGCAACAAGCACACGCTCGACAAGTCTCTCGTCAAGCTCTACCTCAAGCTTGAGGCGTCGGGCAAGTGGAGCGACGGAATCTCTTGCTCTAAAATATGGACTGGAAAGAATGCGCTCGATTTGACTGTCTGCCAACAAATCAGCCAAGCTTCCGGCCTGTACCCGGCCATCCGCTGTAAGCTGAGCAATGGATTCTTGACCTTCTGCTTTACCATGGCGAACGATGTAGATTGTCTTCATTGACCTGAAATACGAGAAATAAGTTTCTCATTGCGGCTTTTATTTCATCGGCTGCAGCCGAACGTATGCCCGTGTATCGGGCCGATGGGATCTTCTACACGGTATTTTCCTTTATTCAGACAAACGGATCTGCGCATGCTGCGTAGCGTCAAAAAATACACTACAGAGACTGGCCTGCGATCGTGCAATTCTCGAGGCCAATGTGGAAAGAATTGTGATTCGCAGGCTAGACTCTTACCTTTTGGAATCATCACGCCACGCGTGAAGGCCGTCGATTTCATTGTTACGGGGTAGGGCCTGATGAATGTTAAACTCGGTTGAATAATTAGGTGTTTGCTGACGGGGAGACGCACCCACAACTCAGAGCGAGCCATTTGAAAGCCCTATTTTTCTTTACGGCGGAGTTCTATACCGGACGCCTCGAATGATATTTCTATCTCGGCCTTGTCCCCGTTACTCTTGGTCGAATGATCGCCGTGCTCTTTGCCGAGCGCCTTGATCGAGAAGACCCCTTCAGCTCTAGCTTCGGCTCCAGCGGACTGCAGGGGTATAAAGAAGGAGCGATCCCTCATCGTCACCCGTACGCTTTGTCCCGCTTTGCCAGCTGCGAGTTCAGCCCAGCAGCCTAAAGTTTTGCATGACCGGACTATTAGCCCCTCCACCATGACCTTTCGTCCCGAGAAGCGGGCCGGATCCTCTAAAACGTCGGCTAGCGAAACCTTCTCGGCCTTGCCGATTGATTCGCCTCTTTTCAAATAGGCATCGCTTGGTATCGCCTCTGTCTTATCCAAATCGGTTGGCTTTTTCGCGTCCATCTGCCCGAACACGCCGGCAGTCGCCAGCAACAAAATACTGATAGATAATAATATTGTTCTCACTCTTTTCCTCCATGAATACTATTTGGCATTGTTTCGGAAAACCACTTTTCCGTAAATACTGTGATCAAGACTTATACACTCCGTAATTTCCAATGGCTCTCGTATGCAATCATGGAGAATTTCGTTCCTGAAAGTCTTGAAAGAAACGTTGAAAATCTCATCAAAGCGATAGGAAACGAAAAAACCCAGGATCGGCCACGCCCATAAAGTGGAGCCGCTCAGGAGCTGGTCAATCTACTACTGGTTATCAAGAGGGGGGGTAGGAAAGAGGCTGTCTGAAAAGGCGGCCTCTTTTTTGGCGCAAAATAGGGTGAGTGGCTTTAAAATATTGGGTATGAAGAAGGTGGTATTTAAGAGATACGACCAGAACCAGCCGATGCTGCTGCCGCCGAGCTATGAGGAACTG
>JBGSWW010000025.1:0-1759 GCA_041751735.1 Pyrinomonadaceae bacterium
GTCGACTATCGAAACAAGCACCGCACCGCCGGTCAGCTTCAGAGCCGTTTTGACCGATTCGGACAGGCGTTCGCGAACACCTTCTTTCATCAATAGGCGGTCAACAACGATCTCGATCGTGTGGTTTTTACGCTTGTCGAGAATTATTTCTTCGTCGAGTTGGCGGATCTCCCCGTCGATGCGGGCACGAATAAAGTCTCTTGAATGCTTTTCAATTTCCTTCTTAAATTCGCCCTTCCGGCCTCGGACGATTGGGGCGAGTATCATCACACGCTCCCCCTCGGGAAGATCGAGGATACCGGCGACGATCTGATCGAGTGATTGCCGGGTGATCGGGGCATTGCATTGATGACAATGCGGCTGTCCGATAGACGAGAATAACAGCCGCATGAAATCGTAAATTTCCGTAACCGTACCTACGGTCGAGCGAGGCGAACGCGAGACTGTTTTCTGCTCGATCGAGATCGCGGGGCTTAACCCCTCGACCGAATCGACATCCGGCTTTTCGAGTTGATCGAGAAACTGCCGGGCATAGGCCGACAATGATTCCACATATCGCCGCTGTCCTTCGGCATAGATAGTGTCGAAAGCCAGCGAAGATTTGCCACTGCCGGACAAACCGGTGATCACGACAAATTTATCGCGGGGAATATCGACATCGATATTTTTTAGATTATGTTGGCGTGCTCCGCGAACACTGATCTGCTTGATACTCATCTAGGTGGCAATCTCTGGCGTCACTCGAAACGAGTATTATACCAAGCGGCATCAGCCAAAGCGAAGGACCGCCGCCAACACCGCCGAAGCGATGATCACCCACAGGATCGCACCCAGAGCAAACGGCCGCCAGCCAACGGAACGCAGGGTATTCATAGTGAGGCTCAGCCCTATGAGAAACAGCGTCACCGCAAGTCCTGCCTTAGCAAGATTTACAAACGCATCAAAAATGCTGGGAAATATGAGCGAAGAACCGTAGGTCCTCGCAGCGGCGGCTCCGAGGAAGAAAAAGATGAACCATGGCAAAGTAACCGTTGACTTCGCCCCTTCCTCACGATGATATAAGGCAAGCGCGATCGCGAGAGGAATAATAAATAGAGTTCTGGCGAGTTTCACTGTGGTAGCAACAGCAAGTGACTCGGGCCCGAATAACGTAGCCGCACCAACGACACTACTTGTATCCTGAATGGCAACCGCTGCCCAAAGCCCGAACTGCTGCGGAGACAAGCCAACCGAATGGCCTATTATCGGAAATGCAAAAAGAGCGATAGCGTTCAGAACAAATATCGTGCCGAGGGAGACGGTCATTTCGTCGTTTTCAGCCTTTATCGCCGGCCCGATAGCCGCGATCGCACTGCCGCCGCAGATCGCGGTGCCCGATGAAACGAGCGTCCTAACACGGGAGGACACGTTCAGAGCTTTACCGATCAGATATCCGAGAATAAGCGCCGTGGCAACAACGAAGACGATTAATCCGATCCCGTCCTTTCCGGCACGATAGACCGAGCCTAGGTCCATTCCGAAGCCGAGCATCGCGACCGAGATCTGAAGCAGATACTTGGATGGTTTACCTGTAAGCGTTGGAAAAGGATTGCCAATGGTCAGCGCCATCGCCAGTCCGAGGGCAAGGGCATAAACAGGCGAACCCCAGGGCGAAAGAATAAAGGCGATCAGAAGAAAGAAAACGGCTTTTTGCCACATAGTGTCAGGACAACCTTTGGTAGAGACTATTTCGCCTTTCCCTGATTCGCCACCGCGTTCT
>JBGSWW010000026.1:0-10115 GCA_041751735.1 Pyrinomonadaceae bacterium
TGCAGAGGTCAGGGGTTCGATCCCCCTCGTCTCCACCAAAGACCAAGCTGCCTGGAAACTGATTCCGGCAGCTTTTTTATTCGCATCGCCGGGGAGATAGTCTAAGGCCACTAACCCCTAATCGACGCTTTCAACGCCTGGAAATTCGCGAACTTAAGTGCTTACCTGATGTAGAAAAAAAGATCTCATGGCGTTCTCGCCGTTTTCCTTCTGAGTCGCCAACGGTTTCTCTTTCAGGTCGTCTCCGTATTATATTGTTGGTACGCTTCAATGGACGAAACACCCAAACACGCAAGAAGTCCGGTGCGAGACCGGGTCGAACACCTGAAGTCAGGAGGAAGGCCAACGGTGCTCGATCTCTTTGCTGGATGCGGCGGTCTATCTTTGGGATTTCATGCTGCCGGATTCAATATAAAGGGCGCGCTCGAAACCGACCCCGATGCCATAGCCTCTCATGCTAAGAATTTCCATTCGCCAACATCTTCAATTTCGCCTTATATGTTGCCGCGCGATATTCGAGACACTGAGCCCGAAGATATCATCCGCGATTTCAATCTTACCTATTCCACATCTCCGATCGATGTGATCATCGGGGGGCCTCCCTGCCAAGCTTTCGCAAGAGTAGGAAGGGCTAAACTTCGGGAGGTTCTAGAACATCCCGAGGCTTTCCTTAGGGATCCACGTAGCAATCTATATCTTAGGTATCTCCATTATGTCGCCGTTTTCCGCCCGCTTGTGCTTGTCATGGAAAACGTCCCCGATGTTCTCAATTATGGCGGACACAATGTTGCTGAAGAAATCTGCGAATCACTCTCAGAAATCGGCTATACCTGTAAATACACCCTTCTGAATTCGGCATATTATGGCGTTCCACAGATGCGCGAGCGGATGTTCCTTGTAGCGTCGCTGGATGAACTGAGACTCGAGATCGATTTCCCTCTCCCGACGAACTGGTTAGATTTGCCAAGAGGTTATGGAAGTTCTCGCCAGGTGGCCTTACGTGGTATGCGCGGCTCTTTGTTCAATGGGTTTTATACGAAACCGCCAGAGGCAGACGCAAACCTCCCTCCAGCAGTTACAGCAGAACAAGCGCTCCGCGACCTCCCGGAGATTACCGAGCATTTGAAAGGCGGTCTGGTTCGCGGCGCACGTAGATTCGACCAACTCGCGAAATACCGTTCGGGGGTTCGCCCTTCGAAGTATGCTGAGTTGATGCGGAACTGGCCAGGATTTAAGAGTAACGGTGGCATCTTTGATCATGTAATACGAAGTCTGCCACGAGACTACGCGATATTCCGACGGATGAATGCGGGTGATCAATACCCTCAAGCATACCAGCACGCAATGGCATTATTAGAAGAAACTGTACATGATCTTGGAACGACCATTGAGGTGACAGACGAAGCTTATGGCCTCCTTAAAAAGAAATTCGTTCCGCCATACGACCCATCGAAGTTTCCAAACAAGTGGCGAAAGATGGAGCCGGACAAGCCAGCTAGAACGTTGATGGCACATCTCGGCAAGGACGGCTATTCTCATATTCATTACGACAGTAATCAGGCTCGAACGATTTCGGTGCGAGAAGCTGCAAGACTTCAGTCCTTTCCAGATGGATTCCTTTTCAGTGGAACCATGAACCCCGCATTTCGGCAGATTGGTAACGCGGTTCCGCCATTGGTCTCACGAGCAATCGCCACACAGATTATGGAACAATTAATTAAGCTGAAATGATTACAAAGCGTCTGACGATTAAGCGACTGACCCCTTCTGACCTCACGTTCTTTACGTGGCACTTTAAAGCTCATCCGGCCGGCAATCAGAAGGCAATAAACCTGAACGCCAATGTTTTTGTCGGTAAGCTCTATCCAATGATCAGCGAAGCGGAGCCTTCTAAGACTGGAAGAATTCCGATCGATCTTTATATTTTCGGCCCGGGCCTGCAACCGGAACTAAATGTCCAGCGGAAAATCATCAAGGGGACCGGCTACAAAAATTGGAGACTTAACGGAGAATTTGTCGACGATGTCGAAAACCCAGAACGGTTTAGCCAACTGACAGCTGGGGATTTCGTCGTCCTCGAATTTGAAGGAGATATATATCCGATCTCGGCGCGTGCGGTTTTTATCGGGATGGGAATCGCCGAAGACCGCGATCTTTTCACGGCACTGGATCAGAAGCTGGCTGGGCGAAGTATGATTGCTGTCGACACGTCCGAATTAAATGCACTAATCGAAGCGGCAAAACCGTTAGCGGAACATCCGATTAATGAACTTGCTTTAGATGAAGCTCTTGAAGACGTCGCGCTTGGAGGTTCGAGCGGTGTGCGAAAGTTGCTTCGACGACGTTCAGGGGCGCGACTGTCGCGGGGACAGCTGTTACAGAGTAGAGAAAAAGCAGATGAAGTTGGGAGAAGGGGCGAGGAAATACTCGATTTTTACTTTCAGCAATTGGCTCGATTCCATCAAATTACCAAGTACGAATGGACCTCGAACGATAATGCGGTTTCTCCTTATGATTTCATCATCTGGGATGACGCGAAAAAGGCTCTTATCGATGCAAAGTCCACATCTGGCAACTTTGAGAGAAACATTCATATTTCCTTCGCGGAGCTTCTAGAAATGGCTCAGGCATCCGAAAGATACGATCTATATCGGATTTATGAGATAAGGGAAGATGGTGCAAAGCTCAGAGTTGCGCCGGACGTTCGGGGCTTCGCCGCTGAGATCGTTAATGCTTTGCAGAGCCTTCCGGTCGGAGTAAGCTCGGATTCCGTTTCTGTCTCACCAACGTTACTTTCATTTGGCGAACCTATCGAAATTGTAATTGATCGAGAAGAAGAATAGGTGAATTCTTTTATGGTTGATGTTTTGACCCCGGAGCAGCGTAAACTAAACATGTCCCGAATTCGAAATAGGGATACAAAACCGGAGATGCGAGTAAGAAGAACTTTGCATGCAATGGGGTTTAGGTACAGGCTTCACAGTAATGACCTTCCTGGCCGGCCCGATATAGTATTCCGCAAGAAGCGAAAAGCGATCTTTGTTCACGGTTGTTTTTTTCACAGTCATGCATGTCCGGCCGGGCGTGTAATACCCAAAACGAATGAAGAATTTTGGCAGAAAAAGAGGTCAAAAACAGTCCTGCGGGACACGCACAATGCGGCTACCTTGTTAAATGATGGCTGGAGGGTACTCGTGGTTTGGGAATGTTCTACCAAGGGCCAAAATGATTTAGCTACTTGTTTACAAAGCTTTCTAATCGACTAGTTTCAAGCCCTTTCAAGCTCAAGTTCAAGTACCTTCAAGATAAGAAAAGAAAGCCAATTGGCTAAGTTCTCGTTTATGATCGCGAAAAACTCATCAGGATCTACGACGTCTTCGAAACTAAAGCTTCGCGAGTCGCCGGTAAGTGCATGAAAATATCTGTTGCGACATGCAATCGCGATTTCAAGAACAGCTTCGAAATGCACTACTATCTGGGAATTCGGTGTCGCCGAAACAAGTTGTGACGAATTTTGCAAAAGATGCGCCAGTGTTCGATAGTATCGACTTTGCCAGTCGGGGTGGATCGACTGAATATTAAAAGTTGCCTGTATCTGTCGCTCCGATAGATCGATAAAATCCGAGATAAAGATTCGAAGAACAGCTAACTCACCACGCTTAGGATCGTTAAAGTAACCCTTCAAGGTGTCGAATGTGCCTCGATAGTCCCGGGCTTTGGCAGCCCACATTAGCGGAAGACAATAGGCGATTTTCTCTGCAATTCTATACAGATGGACAAAACCCGGTAGATAATTCTCATTTTCCTTACAGAAAAAGTAAGAAGCGAATTCATCAAAAATGTCTCTGTAAAACGTAAAGTTATGACCCACTGTTCCCCGTACGTGTTGGCTAAACTTTGACAAATTACAGGGAATGGATTCCGTAATGGATTTCTTATAAGCAGCTGGGTTGGACGTATAAACTAGACTCGAGTAATTATTTCGCTGCTGAAGGGTCTGACCGGTCTTACTACATTCCAAATCAAGAGTTCCCGTCAATAATCGCAGAAGCAAGGATTTGTAATAAGGGGGCGTCGTTCCAGTACGGAGGGGGGCCGGTAGATTCAACGCGGTTCTTGCCGTTAGAGCCTCAAGCGGCACAAATCTGAGCGGGGTTGCGGGCATTGTCTACGTGAGGAGATCCATGAAATCATATGCAAAATCGCTAGACGTATAGTCCTTGGTTTCAGCGTAGTTTTCAACGAAATGTTCCGCTAACTTACGTCGCTCACGTCCAAGTTTTATTTTGGACACGTCCAGACTTGAAAATGCTCCCTCAAAATTTCGTACTGCTGCAGCAAACTCCTCCGGACTAGTGCGGGCGACATCATTAAACGATTTCCGAATGCCGACGGAGAACCCGATGAAGTTATTATTTACATTGAACCATTCATAGATAGCAGGCTGTTGGGAAAGGTCGCGTACAATTTCCAGAACGCTCATAAACTCCGGACTATCGGCGACCACGTTATATTCGAGGATTCGCTCAGCGATGAGTTCATCCATCTTTTCCTCGATGATCTTCTGATTGTCGTAGTTAAGAAGTCCCGTGATATAGGCAATATATCCCTTTACAATATCCGCTTTCTTATATGCGTTCGCGACTTTGCTCTTAGAGCTCTCCTTCTCCGTCTGGATAGCAATTGGTACATCAGGTGACGTCAAAAAATTCTCGGCAAGTATTTCTATCTGGTGCCTGGCCGACATCGGCTTTTGTCCGTTGTTCAGCGTAATCATTCGGTAAAGAAGCTTATCCTTTGAGTCGCATACGATAACGTTTAAGAATAATGGCTTGTTCAAGTTCAATTCCTCACGGCTTTCAAAATAAATCCGTTGTAAAGTATTGAGTCGCTGAATCCCGTCGAGCACGAAGGCGGAGCCAATTTGCTTTGTGATGAAGTTTTCAAAGAATTCAATGGAGCCTTCGTCCTCCCTTTCTGGGGCGAGGAACGCTAGGGTCAGAGGGGGCATAATACAGCCCTTCAACAAATCTCTTCCAAGTCGCTCATATAGCTTTGACTTTTGCAGTTTTCGCTGAATGTCGAGCTTATTGATGAGTCCTACTAGAACGTCGATGGCCAGTTGGTAAGTTGATTCGCAGACCAAATAGCGGCCTTCGATAACCTCATCATTGTGAACTGAATGTACCGTGATCATGGATATTTGGTTAGAAGTCTGATTTTAAACAAGCCGAGGATATTGTCAACAATCGCAGCGTGACCCCTATACAATATCGAATGCACGAAATGGACAAAACGTTAGAAAATAGGCTGCCCACCGTACAATGACCACTTTCCGATTCACCCTTTGCTATTTGATTCTCGGGGTAATCGGCGTAGAATCCCGGTAAAGGAAAATAGCCATTATGGACGAATATTTTTTGATCTTTTCGCTGTTCTTTCCGCGGATCGTATTGCTGGTTTACATATTTATGTTCCCCGAGTTTTACCCGGCGAATAGTGTACCGCAATGGGGTGATATTCTGCTCGGCATATTTATGCCGCGGGTGCTGATACTGATCTATATCTATCAGAATATGGGCGCCGACAATATTTGGTTTATCGCCCACATGGTCGTTATGATCCTGGCGTACTTCGGCGGAAGCCGTGAAACTACCCGGCGACGAAGACGGCAACGCGAAATTGCCTAAACTAGATTGATCTTGATGCCAAACCCGCCCGGCGAGGCTCTACATTACGAGATGAGCATTTTCGGGCCTTTACGAAAACCATGGCCGGATGCAATATTTATTATTGACGATTGACACCTGCCGCATTAGTTGAAGACGCCTACCGCAGCAAGAAGCAGGAGAAATACACCGATAACGATCGCACCGATGACAATCCATGCAATTGCGACTATTCCACATCCCATCGCATCATCGGCCGTATCCTTAGCAAAATTCCCAACCCCACCGGTTTCATGAAGGAACCACAAAACGAGCAGTATTAAGATCACGATTGCCAGTATTTGCATTACAATCTCCTACTAAAATTCGCGATCCGTCTATCGTTTCGGCTCATCCGAAACGGTAAAGAAATCACCTGTGCCGCTTTCGGTCCGGAGCATTCGCATCACATCGTCAAATCCGAAGGGGCGTGCACCGCGGCGGCCGAATACTGCAACCTGATTTCCGCTTTCGTCGGCGGCCCGGTCGCGGTCGAGGCCCTTTGAAATACCTATGGCTTCGCCTTTGGTCTTAAATGTGGCGATGTGTACCGGAGCCGGCCGCGGGCTAAAGCCCGAGAAGGTCGGCATCGTTTCAGGATCGGTTAGCTGCAGGACCTTGAGGCCGTTTTTGCCGTCCGCGACGTATGCATAGAGGCTCGCGTTGGTCATGGCGACCTTGACCGAATGAACGTCATTAAGCGTGCCGCCGGCATTAGAGGTCTGATCGAGACGCGGCTGTTCGGGCCGCTCGACGTCGATGATCGCTATGCCTTCTGAGCCGTTTGCTACATAAGCGTAAGTGCGGGCAACGTAGACATCATGAGCACGGCCCAGAGGGACGCTGGCGCCCGGTATACGAGCGGCTTCGCCGCGGGCCTGCAGGTCCTTGATGTCGACGGTATGCAGCCCTTCGGCATCCACGACAAAAGCGTAAAGGAATTGCACGGCGACCGCTTTGGGGTTATTGAACGCGATCTGTTTAGCGATCCTCGGCTGGAGCGGGGTAGAAATATCGACGATCACCAGCTCACGCTCGGTAGTTAAATAGACGAAATTGCCAGCGACAATTACGTTAGTGGCACCGGTCAGCACGCCGCCCGGATTATAGGTCAGTGAGCGGCTGAGGAAATTATTTCGCGGATCGCCGTCGAGCAGCGTCGCGGCATTTACTAGGATCAGGCCCTCGAATTTATCAGCGACGTAAAGATAGGCATACAGCGGATGTATCGGCCCTTCCTCGTTGATGGCGGGTGCTGGCTTTCCAGCCTTTTTCGCTTCTTCGTTGAGCCTGAGAGCCTCGTCGGGCGGGACCTGAACCATCGTGCCGTCATCGCGACGGACGGTCCGCCAACGTGCCGGATCGACCGCAAGCGTCGAGGGTGCGGCAACAGCGGTTGCGTATTTTGTGGGAACATAGAATTTCTGTCCGAGTGGTGAAACGGGTGCGGTCACGATCCTCTCAGAAAACCCCTTATGATCGATCTGGGCCACGTCATAAACTCGCAGCCCGCCGCTGCCGGTCGCCGTGTAGGCGTATTCACCGCGGACCTGGACCTGCAGCACCTCGGGCCGGCCCTTGTTCTCATAAGCTTCCTTCAACTCGCGGCCGCCGCGGACAAATCTATCGTAATTGTCCTTAAAGGCCAGCTTGTGAAGGTTGCTGCCGTAAACCGCCTGAGGTTCGTCCCGCTCGGTCACAACCACCGCCTCAAGAGCGTCGGTAGCGGCTACATAAACGTAGCGGCCCATGAAATTGACAAAGTTTGTTCCCTGCAGCATGACCTGAGCGAGCCACGCGTTGTTGTCTTTGTTGTTTGAAACGTGGCAATCTGAGCAGCCCTGAGTTTCCTTACCGCGAACCGTGTGGGGAACATGGGTATTAAAGGCCTGGCCCGAAAATCCCTCGGCAGAGAGAGTCTGCTGCTGGCTGTATATCCACTCGCGGTTCTGGTTTCGCGAGCTGACAAGCACGGCCGAACTCGAACGAACCGGGGCGATCTTATGACCGGTAACAGTGCCGTCTTTGCCAAGCATAAAGATGTCATCGCGTATTACCTGGTAGTTATACGAGGTGAAATTTCGCGACTCGCCGCCCTCATTATGGCGGTTAGGCATCTTTCGATTGGCTTCCATCGACAGGTGGCAGCCGAAACAGCTAGTGACCCACGATGTATGACACGCATAACAGGTCATGCTGCCCTCGCGATGGGCCAGACGCTCATCGCTGGCCTTTGGGTCGCCCCAGGTCGTGTTGTCACGCTGCATCGTCTTGGCGTAGGCCGACTCTTCACTGTAGTCATCGGCGCCCGCGGTGACGGTGTCCATCGTCTGCGTGACCTTCCAGCATTTGCCCGTTTCGACCAGGGAATTCTGCACGATGTCGCCGGCTTTAAGAGGGATGGGCTGGCCTTTTTCGTCGTTGCAGACCTTCGACCGTGCGGTTGCCGCGGTCAGGACCTGAAGGATCGACATTCGGCGGCCGTCCGAGCCTCGGAATGACGGGCGCGTAAGGTCGCGGCCGATGAGCGATTTATTCTGTCGCTGACGCAACGTGATCTCACCGCGATTAGTGATCTCGGCGGCCGCATATCCGCTCGTTAAACCGGTCGCCTTGGCGGTCATCGTACCGTGACAGTCGATACAGCCGATCTCTACAGCAGCGCGGGGCTCATTATAGAGTATGCCCGTTCCGTGACTGTCCTGGCCGAAATGACAATCGACGCAATGCATCCCTTTCTCAAGGTGGATGTCCTGTAAATGAACGGCCTTGCGGAATTTATCCGGATCATCGGGTGACACCACTTGATCTGCAGCGTCGAGAAGGTTGCCCTTCCGGTCTTTTTTATAGACATTCTTGAACATCCAGCCGTGTCCATGGCTGTCGGCGAACTGGACGTTTTTGAGCTTCGCGTTAAAATCGGCGGTTCCTGTCTGCTCCAGAAAAATGGAATCAGACCATTTACCGCGAAGCGAGGCTGCCTCGGGGTTTTTGTCGAGTTTTTTGGCAATGTCCGATTGACTCGGGTCTATCTGCTTATCGGTCGGGTACATCTCTTTGCCGTCCGACTCGTTATCCCACCAGGTTCGGCCGAGGTATGTGGCAACCATATTGGTGCCAGGGTGCATATGGCAGGTCATGCACTGGGCGGTCGGAATGCGGGTGGTGAATTCATGCCTGATGGGATGGCCGGGCTCATTACGTGGTATCGATTGATCAGCTGATTGCGAATACCCCCGATTGCCGGCGGCCGCGTACGATCCCGATGCGGCGATGCTGGTATCGTTGGCATAAACAACGTGGCAGGCCGTGCAGCCGGCAGAACGGTAATCGCCAGAGTGATCGTTGGTGCCGAGGAAGTTCAGCGTTGGGTCGAGAAGCCGGGTTTTTTGCAAACCAAGATAGACGGGATCGGTGCGATTATTCGTTCCGAGTCCGCGCGGGCTCAACCCCTTATCGGGTTTGCCCGGCTCTTCTTCCTTATCCGGAAGACCGACCTCCAGACGCCGTTTGCTGCCGCGTTCAAACACGCGAAGAATATTTCCCGGCTGCGATAGCTCCCATCGGGGAAGCGGATAAAGTGAAGTCAAAAACCCCTTGAATGCCTGGTCTTCGCGTGATGGAGCGGGGCTTTGGAATAGTGCCTGGGGATTGCCATCCTCGTTGTAGCTCTCACCAAACGCGGTGTCTTTAATGTGATAGCCGCCGTTGTTATAAAGTGCCGCACCCCACAGCATTGCACCGTGGGCCATCATACTGGTTGCGGAATTCTTGTTATGGGTATTGTGACACTCGCCGCATGACTGGGCGATCACCCGGAAATCACCCGGATTTATGAAACGAACAAATTCACGGCTTTCTTTTGCGATAAGCGTATTGCTCCGTTCCGGATTGCGGCTCGAGCAATCGCCATTCCGGCATCCCCATTCGCTGGGATAACGAGGCTGGACGTGGGCGTCCTTTTGCACCGTGCTCGCGGGGTTTCCGCCGTGACAGCTCGTGCAAGTCAGACCCTGGGCGTCCTTACCGTCGACTATCTTGTCGAACACGTCACCCTGGTTGTTGTACCGGTGCATTGGCTCGATATTGCCGTGGCATTTTATACAGCCCTCGAGCGGAGGCGTGGCCGGGGCAGCCGCAGGCGCAGGAGCCGGCGAATCGGCAACTGCCGGTTCCGGCGTCGGTGTTGGAATGGATGTCGATGTGCTGCCGTTCTGCGGCGGCTCGACCTTTGCGGCGCGTGTTCCGACCTTCCACGTCGTCCCCCCAAGCACCAATAGAAATACAAACAATATGACCAGTTTAAGACGATTTACATTGTTCGCTTTCGATGCCATTACTATTATCTTCCTCTCGCGCTTAAAAGATCAGCTTCATCTGGCTGAACAGTGTGTATTGTGGTTTCGA
>JBGSWW010000027.1:0-49375 GCA_041751735.1 Pyrinomonadaceae bacterium
GTCGGGCGCCACCGGCAGGAATTCGGGCACGCCCCCGGCGGAATCATTTGCCCGGACCATCAAACCATTTTTTCCCGGCGTCGCCTCGAAAACAGCCAACAGCTCATCGCTATGGTAGCGGCCCGATAGCGCCTGCATTTCCGCCGAGGTCGGCGTCCAGCCTGGAGCCCGGTGGTAACGCATTATTTCTCCTTCCTTAGTCTTGATTTCGAGCTTAGCAGGCGAGACGAAGTGGAACTCAGCATCGGCTTCAGACATAAAGAACGGCGTCTTGCGCTGGTTGCGAAAGCGATCAGGAGCCATTGCCGTCAGCGGGCCGCCGCCCGCGATCGTGAGGCCGTTGTTGCTTACGCCGAGCATCAATGGGCGGCCGTTCTGTTCGTCCAGATAGAGTCCAGCCCGGGCACTCAACTCGCTGGCCGACACAGAAACGCGGGCCGGGATGCTCGGAGCCGGGCCGGCCGGAGGTAAGAATAGATCAAATATCTGGTTGGCATATGCTTCGCGCGAGCCGCCATCCAAATTACACATGATGGCAAGAGAGAGTTTGCGCTCCGGTAAAAAAACCGATCGGGCACTGTACCCAGCGGCACCGCCGGTGTGCCAGACGATCTTGTCACCACTGCGAGTTTCGACAAATAATCCACGGGTATAGGTGAGTTTCCTGCCGTTGTTCAGTGTCGCGGGTTCTTGAAGCTTTTCGGTAACAAATTTGCCGAGTTTTGCGGTCGCCAATGCATCGTTCCAGGTTACGAGATCGGCCGCGGTTGTGAAAAGGCCGCCGGCTCCGCCGCGTTCATTACCCAGATACATATCCATCTTCCATCCGGCGGCGTCTTTCGAGTAGGCCAGGGCACGGTCCTTGATCAGATAAAGCGGGTCTTCGGGGTGGCTTGTAGACTTCATACCCAACGGCTCGAAAATGCGCCTGCGTGCAAATTCGGAGAACGGCATCCCGGTAATGCGTTTGAGGATCTCGGGAAGCAAGATGTATCCGCTATTCGAATACGACCATTCGTCGCCGGGAACGAAATTTGTCTCTCGCTGACGGAGGACCATCGACATAGCTTCTGGGTCGCCGCCCGCCAGGTTGAGAAGCGGCTGCCAGTCGCGAATGCCGCTCGTATGCGTGAGCAGATGGTCAATCGTGATCTTATTGCCGTAATCGGGCAGCTGCGGGATATGTTTTCGGACATCGTCCGAGAGCGAAAGTTTGCCTTCCTCGACCAGAAGCAGTATCGCGGCGGCGACGAACTGTTTTCGCACGGACCCTGCATCGAACACCGTGTTCGGCATGATCGGAACGTTACGTTCGAGATCGGCGCTGCCATAACCGCGGTTTATAATTAATTTCCCGTTTTGAGAGACTGCGACGGAACAACCCGGTTCGCCCGGTTTTGCCCAAGAAAAGATCTTGTCGATCTCGGCGGTCTTCTCCTGTGACAATACGGGAGCTGTGATGAGAATGATGATGGTTAAGAAGGATAATACTCTGTACATATGATTACTCCGGACATTAGTTAACGAATGCAAATCTGTGTTATTAACAATCGCTCTAAAGTACTTTGCAATGTAAAGTGATAAATTGCAAGTCCTATTTCGCACGGAGAATCTTCAGGCAACCGAAACAAAAAATTTAGGCAGTGAGTGCTCAAAGCCGCCTGACGTCTTGATATGAGGGCTATTTCAGGCATAATTGGCATAATTCTTGTCACAAACAAAACTTATCCCGCCTTTTATTCGTACGCGAGTACATTAGAACGCGACCACAGGAGAACTTGAAGTGAATCGACTCATATTAGGTGTTTTTGTAATTCTCGCCTCGTTTGCATCAGCATATTCCCAAACCACCCTCTTCAGACAGCCGACGATAAGCCGTACAGAGATCGTCTTTTCTTACGGTGGCGATCTGTGGAGCGTGGGCCGCGCGGGCGGAGATGCCCGGCGGCTGACGACCGGTATCGGCATCGAAACAAGCCCTTATTTCTCACCGGACGGTAACTGGATCGCCTTTACCGGCGATTACGACGGGAACACGGACGTCTACGTTGTCGCCTCGGGCGGCGGCGTCCCCCGACGGATCACTTATCATCCTTCGGTCGATGAAGTTTCAGGCTGGACGCCGGACGGAAACAACATTCTGTTCGCGTCGTCACGTGACAGCAATTCCGGCTATGCACGGCTCTTTACAATGCCGGTCAGCGGCCAGGGGCTGCCGACGGCGATCCCTCTGCCGATGGCAAGACGGGGATGGATCTCGCCCGACGGTCAGAATGTCGCCTACGAGCCTCTTTCGCAATGGCAGAGCGACTGGAAACGTCATCAGGGCGGCCAAACCCAGCCGATCTGGATCGCAAAGCTCGCAGACTCGACCATCGAAAAGGTGCCGCGTGAAAACTCTAACGACAAGTGCCCGATGTGGGTCGGCGATAAGCTCTATTTCCTCTCGGATCGAAAGGAGGGCATTGTATCGCTGTTTGCGTACGACCCGAGATCGAAAAAGGTTGAAGAAGTGATCGAGAACAAGGGCCTCGACATCAAGTATGCTTCGGCGGGTGCGGGAACCATAGTGTATGAGCAGTTCGGGGCGATCTACACTTTGGAAGCCGGCTCTCGAAGTCCGAAAAAAGTGCAAATACGCGCGACCGGGGATTTTCCGGGAGTCCGGCCGCGGTTTGAAAAGGTTGGTTCAAGGATCTCAAACTGGGCCATTTCGCCGACCGGCGTTCGCGCGGTCTTCGAGGCAAGAGGAGAGATAATCTCGGCCCCTGCGGATAAAGGCGATCCACGAAACCTGACCAACACTACAAACGTGATGGAACGAGAACCGTCGTGGTCACCGGACGGGAAATGGATCGCTTATTTTTCCGATGAGTCGGGGGAATATATGCTCCACCTCCGCGATCAGACCGGAATGGGTGAGGTCCGGAAGGTTGCACTGGGCGATAAGCCGGGATTCTTTTCAGATCCCGTATGGTCCCCCGACAGCAAGCTGATCTCGTATAAAGACCAGGAGATCAATCTGTGGTATCTCGATGTAGCGAGCGGCAAGAATACGAAGGTCGACGCCAATCCTTATGGCACCGACGATGATGTGCTCGCCGCTGTCTGGTCGCCCGACAGCAAATGGCTGGGATATGTAAAGCAGCTCGATAACCGCCTTCGCGCGGTATTCCTGTACTCGCTCGACAAGAAGCAGGCAAACCAGATCACGGACGGTTTGGGCGATGCCCGGTACGTGGCGTTCGATAAGGGCGGCAAATATTTGTATTTTACGGCTAGTACGAACGTGGGCCCGACGATCAGTTTCGCCGATCTTTCCGGGATCGCGCATCAGACATCACGCAATGTGTATGCGATAGTTCTGAGAAACGATATCCCGTCACCTCTTGCACCGGAAAGTGATGAAGAAAAGCTCGCGCCTGAGAAACGCGACGAGCCGAAACCCGGGGTGTCGCCCACGCCGGCCACAACCGGAACGCCGGCACCGGCCCAATCGCCATCGCCGTCACCCGATGCGGCGGCGTCTCCGACTCCGGGGCCACAACCGGCAGCTGCGAAACCACCTGAGCCGACCCGTGTCGATCTGGACGGGATCGATCAGCGGGTGATCACGATATCGCAGATCCCCACCCGAAATTACAACGGGCTTTACGCCGGCAAGGCGGGGACTTTATACGTGACCGAGATACCGCAGGCGGCCCCGACGGGCCCGCCCGGACTTACGCTCCATAAGTTTGATCTCGAGAAACGCAAATTCGAAGAGGTCAAGACCGGAGTTAACAGCTTTACTGTGTCGGCAAACGGCGAGAAGATGCTCTTCCGCCAGGGGCCAGGTTGGAATATTAACTCGACCACGGTGCCAACGCGGCCGGGCGAAGGCATCGTCAAGACCGCCGACATGGAAACCTACGTGGATCCGCGTGCGGAATGGCGGCAGATGTTCAACGAGATCTGGCGCGGCGAGAGGGATTTCCTGTACGATCCCGGCACACACGGGCTCGATATCGGCAAGGCCAAGAAGCTCTACGAGCCTTATCTCGAGGCGGTGGTTCACCGTGACGATCTCAATTATCTCTTCCGCGAGATGCTCAACCAGATCACGATAGGCCATATGTATATCGGTGGCGGCGATCAGCTACGGCCGACGCCCGTGTCGGTTGGAGTGCTTGGAGCCGACTATAAGGTCGAAAACGGCCGTTACAGATTTGAGAGGGTCTACAACGGGGAAAACTGGAATCCGCAGCTGCGGGCGCCGTTGACGGCCCCGGGGGTCAACGTGAAAGCCGGGGATTACCTTTTGGCGGTCAATGGGCAGGACCTGAAGGCGGCCGACAACGTGTATAGGCTTTTTGAAAGCACTGCCGGGAAACAGCTTGTGATCAAGGTCGGACCAAATGCGGACGGTCGCGGATCGCGCGAAATTACCGTTGTTCCAATCGGCAGCGAAGGCGGCCTGCGAAACCTCGCATGGATCGAGGACAACCGGCGACTCGTCGACAAGCTTAGCGGCGGCCGGCTAGCGTATGTGTATATACCCAATACGGGAGGGCCGGGGTACACCAGCTTTAACCGGTACTTCTTTGCTCAAACCAACAAACATGGAGCGGTGATCGACGAGCGGTTCAACGGCGGCGGGCTCCTTGCAGACTACGTGGTCGAATATCTCAATCGGCAGCAGTTGGCAAAAATAGCCTTTCGCAGCGGCAAGGATTGGAACGTACCGGCGGGTGCGATCTATGGCCCGAAAGCGATGATCATAAACGAACTTGCGGGCTCAGGCGGAGATGCGATGCCGTGGTTCTTTAAGAAACTCGGTGTCGGCCCTTTGATCGGCAAGCGTACGTGGGGCGGATTGGTCGCGGCTGCGGGTATACCTTCATTAATGGACGGCGGAAGCATTCGTGCTCCTAACGGTGCAGTTTATGGCCTCGCGGGAGAATGGGAAGTCGAGAATAAGGGCGTGGCACCGGACATCGAGGTCGAGATGGACCCTGCTGTCTGGCGCGCCGGCCGCGATCCGCAGATCGAAAAAGCGGTCGAGTGGCTATTAGCTGAACTGCAAAAGAATCCACCCAAAGACTACAAACGTCCTGCATATCCTGATTATCACAAAGGAACAACATTAGGCAGGCCCTAGGCAGTGCGGTTTCGTATCGAAGGAGTGTTATGAAAAAGGTAGTTATTGGGTTTCTCTTCGCAGTTGTATTTTGCTCCGCGGCGTTCGCACAAGCCGAAAAGCCGACGCTGTTTCGTCAGCCGACGATGAATAAAACGACTGTCGTCTTTGTTTATGCCGGTGACCTGTGGACAGTTTCTAGAGATGGTGGGAATGCTGTTCGGCTAACGAGCGGCATCGGAACAGAAACGAGTCCGGTATTTTCGCCCGATGGTCAATGGATCGCGTTTACCGGCGAATACGACGGCAACGTGGATGCGTATGTTGTAGCGGCGGAAGGTGGCGAGCCGCGGCGGATCACATTCCACCCGGGAAACGATCAGGTCCTTGGATGGACGCCGGACGGCCAGAACGTCTTATTTCTATCAGGCCGTTCGGCCGGTATGCCGGTGCCTAAAATGTATACGATGCCCGTCACGGGTGCGGGGCTTCCAACGGAATTGCCGTTTCCCATGGCTGGCGGTGGAGCGTCGTTTTCTGCTGATGGCACCAGAATCGCGTATATGCCGCTTTCTCCGGCATTTGCGCAATGGAAAAAATATCGCGGCGGCCGGACGACCAAGATCTGGATCGGTAATCTTAACGATTCGACGGTAGTTGAGATCCCGAGAACAAATTCAAACGATCATTCGCCGATATGGATGGGAGATAAGATATATTTCCTGTCAGATCGGGGTGGAAGCTCGGTTGGCCTATATTCGTACGACACAAGCACAAAAAAAGTCGTCGAAACCGTAAGCAATAATGGTTTGGACCTGAAATCGGTATCCGCCGGGCCTGACGGTATCGTGTATGAACAGTTCGGATCGATAAACATCTACACTCCTGGTGCTGGTAAAGGCAAAAAGCTGGACATCACGCTAAATGGCGATCTCGGCCAGGTACGTCCACGGTACGAACGCGTAGCCCAGCGCGTTCAGAATGTGGCCTTATCGCCGACAGGTGCCCGCGCGGTTTTTGAGGCTCGCGGCGAGATCATCAGCGTTCCAGCTGAGAAAGGCAATGCCCGAAACCTGACGAACAGCCCGGGAGTCGCGGATCGCGATCCGGCCTGGTCGCCGGACGGGAAATGGGTCGCATATTTTTCGGATGAATCCGGCGAGTACGCTCTTCATCTTCGTGAACAGACCGGAATGGGCGACGTGCGAAAGATCTCGCTCGGTACGCCCTCATCGTATTTTTACTCACCGGCGTTCTCGCCCGACAGCAAAAAGATCGTATTCACCGATAAACGCCTCAATGTGTGGTATGTCGACATTGATAAAGGGACCCCGGTCAAAGTAGATACTACGACCTATGACAACCCATTTCCGGTACTCGACCCCGGTTGGTCGCCGGACAGTAAGTGGATCGTGTATACAAAGCAGCTGCGAAATCGCTTGTGCGCGGTGCATGTATATTCTCTTGAAACCGGTAAGGCCACTCAGGTCACTGACGGGCTGAGCGATGCACGCTACGCTGCGTTCGACCGTAACGGTAAGTATCTTTATTTCACCGCCAGCACGAATAACGGCCAGACCAATGGCTGGCTCGATATGTCGAGTTTTCCGTTCACCACGACGCGTAGCGTTTACGCGGTCGTATTGAAAAAGACCGACCCATCACCTCTGTCGCCGGAGAGCGATGAGGAAAAGATCGCCGACGCAAAACCCGAAGCACCGAAAGGTCCGCCGGGGAAACCGGAGTCCGTTTCAGTTGTCATTGACCTCGAGAATATCGGCCAGCGAATAGTTACGCTTCCTCTTCCCGCTCGTGATTACCAGGGGTTAGTTCCTTCAAAAGCGGGCCAGTTTTTCATAGTGGAAAGCGTACCAAGTGTCGGGACCGCAAACACTCCTCAAGTTGGAGGGTCTCTCCATCGCTTCGATATGGAAAAGCGGAGAGCAGAAAAAGTGCTGGATGGCGTGACGCAGTTTGCTGTTTCGGCGAACGGAGAAAAAATGCTGTTCGGACAATTCGGAGGGCGTTTCACGATCGCCTCTACGACTGCACCGCTCAAGCCCGGCGAAGGTGCGTTGAATGTTGCCGAAATGGAGGTCTTAGTCGATCCGCGTGCCGAGTGGCGACAGATGTATCGCGAGGCGTGGCGCATACAGCGTGACTTCTTTTATGACCCGGCATTCCACGGGCTCGACCTGGCGGCTGCTGAGAAGAGATACGCGGTTTTCCTCGACTCTATTGCTTCGCGAGCAGACCTTAATTATCTCTTTCAGGAGATGCTCGGAAATATGAGCGTCGGCCATCACAACGCGGGCGGCGGCGACGCTCCGCAGCCTCAAAGGTATTCGGGCGGCCTGCTCGGGGCCGACTATCGGATCGAGAACGGCCGGTATCGATTCGCCCGCATTTACAACGGCGAGAACTGGAATCCGGGCCTCGTGGCACCTTTGACTCAGCCGGGCGTCAATGTTCAGACAGGCGAGTATCTACTAGCCGTGAACGGCCGAAATCTTACGGCCGCCGATAATATCCACTCGTTGTTCCAGTCCACCGCCGGAAAACAGATCGTCATCCGGGTTGGCCCTAACCCCGATGGCAGCGGTTCGCGTCAGGTCACAGTTGTTCCCGTCGGGAACGAGGGCGGCCTCAGAAATCTTGCATGGATCGAGGACAATCGTAGAAAGGTCAACGAGTTAAGCGGCGGTAAACTCGCATATGTTTATCTGCCTAACACCGGCGGCGCGGGTTACACAAACTTCAATCGTTACTATTTCGCCCAAATAGACCGTGAAGGTGTCGTCATCGACGAAAGGTTCAACGGTGGTGGATCTGCGGCTGACTATATGATCAGTTATATGTCCCGTCCGCTGATGAATTACTGGTCAACCCGCGAAGGGGAAGATTTTACGACCCCTGTCAGCGCGATCTACGGGCCGAAAACGATGATCATCAACGAATACTCGAGCTCCGGCGGTGATCTGTTACCGTGGCTCTTTAGGCAGCAAAAGATCGGAACGCTTGTAGGAAAACGTACCTGGGGCGGCCTTGTCGGCATTTACGGATATCCGACGCTTATTGACGGAGGCGCTGTCACGGCTCCCCGTGTAGCGTTTCGAAACCTCGAAGGCCAACTTGATGTCGAGAATAAAGGTGTTCCCCCGGACGTCGACGTTGATCTGGACCCAAAATTATGGCGTTCGGGCCGCGACCAACAGTTGGAAAAGGCGGTGGAGATCGCCATGGCCGAAAGCCGCAAGAACGTGAGACGTAAGCCAGTCAATGGAAAATTCCCGAATTATCAGACACCGAAATAATGTTGCTTCCGGCTTTAGCCGGGGGTGGAAGGTTGTATTTTGGATGGCTTTAGCCAAACTACATTTGGCCTAAGCAGATGAACTTTTTTATTCGATTTCGGCTAAAGCCGATCTAGGTTCTCATCGGTCCTCCGGCTAAAGCCGGAGGCAATTGATTCTGCCACTGCCGAAGTGTTTCGCCGTCCTGGCCGAGTGTTTCGCCTTTCTAAAAGTTCTCCGTATCGCTCTTTGCTCATTCGGCTTTCCGACGATCAACATCGCCCCAAGAAACCTGCAAATTCGGGATCTCGGGACCTTATTGTTGAGAAATAGTGGGAATTCTTATATTTGTTGTTAATCTTTCGCCGCCGCGTACGTTTATGTTTGTAGATGACGATTCAAAGGAGAACAAATTGAGCCCCGCCGTCCACATATTATCTGCGATCGACCAGGGAAGCCCGGCAAAAAGCTCGACGCCCCTTGAGGCGATCCCGGGAAATGCCGGGATCGAAGAACTCGCCGTTCTTTTTCGGGACCATTACAAAGATATATTTCGCACCGCGTACCGTATTACGGGCAGCCAGAGCGATGCGGAGGACGTTTTGCAGACGATCTTCCTTCGGCTTACACCTACCGGAATTCGATCCGGCCTATCGGCGAACCCGCAAGCCTATCTGCGTCGTTCCGCGGTCAATGCGTCGCTTGATCTGCTGAGAAGTCGCAAACGAGCGAATTCCGTCCCGCTGGATGTTGTAGATTTTGATCCGGGCTCGAAACAGTCAGTCCTGAGTCCGGAAGACGAACTCGCCGCGACGGAACTTCGTGAGCTTGTTCGCGAAGCGGTTGCAAGGCTCGGAGGGCTATCGGCGGCGGCCTTTGCGCTCCGTTATTTTGAAGGTTACGACAATGGCCAGATCGCCGAGATATTAGGCACTTCACAGTTGGTCATCGCAGTCACACTGCATCGTGCGAGGACACGCCTTCGCAAAGAGATCGGGAGCTATTTGGAGAAACATCATGAAGCACAGTAAACAGGAACTAGACGCGATCATAGATAACGCCGCTAAGGATATTCGCGACCAACAGATCGACGTATCGGATGTAAATCGGTCGGCTACGCGGGTCTGGGCGCGGGTCAGCCAGGAAGCAGCCCAAAATTCATCCCCTGAAAATTCATTTTTGGAAGGTATAAATACAATGAAATCAAACCCTAATGCCGAACATATCCGCGGTTGCGCGGATTTCGAATCGCTCATTCCGGACTACCTCGAAGGGAAACTTTCGGCGGCCCGTACGCTTCTCTTGGAAGATCATTCAAATGAGTGCCTCCCATGCAGGAAGGAATTGAAAACGCAGCGTGCGGCCGCAGCGGCCCAGACGGTGACCTATGTCGCTCCGCGGCACACCCGCCGAACGGCTCGCAAGCCGCTCAACACGGCTGCCAGATCGTGGAGCAAAACGAGCATCGCACGATGGAGCGTTGCGGCAGCATTGATCCTCTCCGTCGGTGTGGCCGGCCTCTTTATGTATGAGCGGCTCGATATATCGGGTACCACGCTTGCCGCGACGGTGGATGATGCCAGTGGGCAGGTTTATGTAGTCTCCGAAACTGCGTCGCGTCAGCTCGCCGCCGGAGAACCGCTTCAAAAGGGCGAACGCGTCCGCACGGCTAAAGACTCCAATGCGGTATTGCGATTGGCTGACGGCTCGACCGTCGAGATGCGCGAGCGATCGGAATTTTCCGTAACCGAGAATATGCGCGGCGTTACCGTCAGACTCGATCGGGGTGATGTGATCGTTGAAGCCGCAAAACAGCACAACGGCCGTCTATACGTTCAGACACCCGATACGCTGGTTTCGGTTAAAGGCACGATCTTCGCCGTCGAGAGCGGCACTAAGGGTTCGCGAGTCTCCGTTATCGAAGGCGAGGTAAAGGTTGACCACGCGGGCAAGCAGGCAACTCTGCTCCCCGGCGATCAAGCAACGACCAACGCAAGCCTGGACAAAGCCACGGTTCGTGAAAACGTAGCCTGGAGCCGAAAGGCCGCCCAGTATGCGAACGTTGTTTCCGAGCTGGCGAAACTTCGCACCGACCTCAACCAAAAGGTCGTCCGTCCGGGTGTGCGGCACTCGTCCAAGTTTCTCGATCTGGTGCCTGAAAACACGGTATTCTATGCGGCACTGCCTAATTTGAGCCAGACGCTGGCCGAATCTCAGCGGATCATGCAGGAGCGCATCAAGCAAAATCCCGCACTCGCCGAGTGGTGGAAGAGTGAAAAGGGTTCCGGAATTCAACAGTCGACGATGGCCCGCATTCAGGAATTTGGTTCATACCTCGGCGAGGAGATCGTTGTCACGGCCGAGATGAGCGCTAAGGGAGAGCCAACCGGAATTCTTGTCCTGGGTGAAGTAAAAGATCCGGCCGCTTTCCGCACATATTTGAACGGACAGGTCGCCCAGCTATCAGCCGGAGAGAAGGACATGCCGAATGTTCGGATCATTGACGATCCATTGACAGCAAATGTAGCTCCGGCACGTTCAGTCACCTCAAGGGGCGACAAGAACGCCGCTTCGAAAGAGGAGCTGTACGTCTGGATACAGAAAGACATTTTTGCGGCGTCACCACAGATCGAAAGCCTTCGTGGTTTTGCGGCCAAGCAAAAAGAGCCGGGAACAAATACTTTCGCTAATTCCTCATTCCGTCAGCGTATCAGCGATGTATACAGGGACGGCGCGGGTTTGATTGTTGCGGCCGACCTCGAACGTGTAGTTGCCCAGGCGGCAACCAAAACGAACACACCTGACGAGCAGCGTCATGTCGAAGGCCTTAAGCAGCTCGGAGTTATGAATCTGCGTCACTTCGTGGCGGAACAGAAAGAAACGAATGGCCGGACGTTGAGCAAGGCTGCGTTGACCTTCAGCGAGGGAACCCGAGGTATCGCGTCATGGCTGGCCGCTCCCGGCTCAATGGGTGCTCTTGACTTCATATCGTCGAACGCAAACGTGGCGACCGCTTTCGTGGTGAAAGAACCGGCACTGCTCGTCGACGATCTGCTCGCATTCTTTGACACGGTCCAGCCGGACATGCGTCGTCAGTTGGAAGAGCTAGAAAAATCGCAGGGCTTTAGCCTCCGCAACGATTTTGCGGCAACGCTCGGCGGAGAGTTCGCGTTCGCTATTGACGGGCCGCTTCTTCCGACACCATCGTGGAAGCTGATCCTGGAAGTTTATGACCAGGCCAAGCTTCAGAATACATTTGAGCGTGCTGTCGAGAAGCTCAATCAGTTCGCAGTGCTTCACGGCAAAGGCAAGCTGAACATCGAAACTTCCACCTCCGGTGACCGCACCTTTTATGCTGTCAAGGCTGCTGACGCGGGATTGGAAGTGCATTATACTTTCTCGAACGGGTACTTCATCGCGGCCCCGAGCCGTGTGATGCTGGATCAGGCGATCAGCAACCGCGAAGCGGGTAATACACTGATGCAGTCATCTCGTTTCAGGAGTTCGATGCCGCAGGACGGAAATCCGAATTTCTCGGCGATCTTCTATCACGATCTCGCTCCGCTGATCGGCGGCCTGTCGGAGAGAATGAAGAATATCGGCGGTGAGTCGGCCGGAAAAGAACGGCAGATGTTGAGTTCCATCGACCCGAATGCACCGCCGACGCTTGTGTACGCTTATGCTCAGAGTGATCGCATCACCATCGCAGCGAATACCGAGGGCGGCGCATTCGGCCTAAGTCCGGTGAGCCTTATCGGTCTTCCAAATTCTTTTGAAATGCAGCACATTTTAATGAACGCAATGGGAGATAAACACGTACAGAAGAAGAGTGACTAAACTTAACTCAATATAAACAACTCCGGCGGACGTCCCACGCGTCCGTCGGTTTTGTCGTATGCGGAGAGCGATTACAATTATCAAGCCTCGTCGGATATAGCTGCATGACAAGTGTTGTCGAACTTGAAAAACTGAGCGTGACTTTTGGAAAGCGGCCGATCCTGCGATCTCTCGATGGTGCTCTCAATGGGCGCGCGATCGGACTACTGGGTCCGAACGGGGCCGGGAAGACTACGCTTATCCATACTCTGCTTGGCTTTCATCCGCCAACTTCCGGTACAGCACGCATCTTTGGGCAGGACATCACGCACGATGCAAAACAGGTGCGTGCGGCGGTCGGTTATATGCCGGAACGCGACTCATTCATCGCGAAGATGTCGTGTGTCCATTTTGTGCGTCTGATGGCGGAGCTTTCCGGAATTCCGGCAAATCATGCGCTCGAGCGCGCACATGAAGCTCTTTTTTTCGTTGGTTTGGGAGAGGCTCGCTACAGGCCTGTCGATAGCTATTCGCTTGGCATGAAACAGCTTGCCAAATTAGCACAGGCGATCGTGCACGGGCCCAAATTAATTATTTTGGACGAGCCGACCAATGGCCTGGATCCGCCGACGAGAAACCGAATGATCTCGCTTATTCGCCAGATCCGCGACGGCGGCCGGGCTCGCATTTTATTGTCGTCGCACCTCCTCCGCGATGTTGAGGAGTGCTGCGATGAGATCCTTGTACTGAAAGATGGGTACATCGCGGCGAACTGTAATTTGGAAGAAGAGCGTAAGGCGAATCGCAAGTTCATCGAAGTAGAGATGCGGGGCGGAAACCGCGGTGCGTTCGCCGAGGCGATCGGGAATCTGGGATGCGAATACGCCCTTCTGGGGGAACGCCGGATAAAGGTGATCATGCAGGAAACTGTGGAAATTAGCGATCTTTACCGGTTGGCACTTGAGCATGAGGTCCAGATCAGGCGCCTCAACTTCAAACGCGATTCGCTCGAAGATATTTTCCTGAAGGCGATGGAAAATTCTAACGGGCAGGCGAACGGGAGGGCGAGCGATGTCAGTTTATGAGCATCTCTACAGGGCGTACGAGGGCGAGTCGCAGACCGCAAGGTCGCGGTTTCTTGTAATACCGCGTTACGCTCTGCGTGAGGTTTTCAGATCAAAGCTCTTAATGACGATCTTCGTCCTGTGCTTTATTTACCCTCTCATCTCGGCCATCCTGGTGTACCTGCACCATAACGCAAATGCCCTGGCGCTGCTGCAGATAAACGTCCGCGAGTTACTGCCCATCGATCGGACATTCTTTAGAACTTTCCTCGAGGTCCAGGGAGGGTTCGCCTTTATCTTGACCGTGCTGGTGGCGCCGCCCTTGATCTCGCGAGATCTCTCGAATAATGCCTTGCCGCTCTATTTGTGCCGACCGCTTTCGCGCACTGACTACGTGCTCGGAAAGATGGCGGTGGTTGCTTTTCTGCTGTCGCTGGTCACGTGGGTGCCCGGCCTTCTTATCTTCTTTTTTCAAGCTTCGTTAGCCGGCGTGGATTGGCTATGGACGAACCTTTGGATAACAGGCGCGATCTTTATTGGGTTCGCTTGCTGGATCATCCTGCTTTCTTTGATCGCTCTTGCCATCTCCGCTTTGGTCAAATGGCGTGTCGTGGCAAGCGGCGCGATGTTGGGACTATTCTTCGTGCCGAGCGCGTTCGGTGAGATCGTCAACCAGCTTTTTCTTACACGGTCGGGGCATTTGATCAGTCTCTGGGCGACGATCAACAGTATTTGGCGCGGCCTGTTCGGGCTGTTCGAGCGACAAACGGGCCGTATTACGGGAAAGATCAGTAATCCCATCTATGATGGCCAGATAGTCGACATTATTCTGCTGGAACCGCCGCTGTGGGCTTCGTGGCTGGTGATCGCGGCAGTTTGCGGTATATGTGTTTGGCTGCTCTCCCGCAAGGTGCGGGCGTACGAGGTGATCAAATGATGACGGCAGGAACACCCTCTACAACGCAAGCCCAGGCTATTCCCTCGTCGTCACGCGCAGAGCACGTCAGAATGGCGTCACCGCTGCCTGAAACAATGATCGCGTTCGAAGACGTGTCAAAATTTTACGGTGAAGTGCTCGGCGTTAATCGGGTCAATTTGCAAATAGCGCCGGGAATCACGAGCTTGGTGGGCCCGAATGGTTCGGGGAAGACGACCTTGATGAACTTAATGACCGGCCTGTTGAGGCCGACTAGCGGCCACATCAGTGTTCTCGGTATCTCGCCTAATCACCCTGAAGCGATCTTTCGAAAACTGGGTTATTGTTCGCAATTCGATTCCTTTCCCCGTGGAGCGACGGCACGCGAGTTCATCGAGTTCTACCTGCGGGTTCATGGATATTCGAAACAGGAAAGCGCTGATCTGGCGCAGGATGCGCTGGAGCGGGTCTCACTTTTGGAAGCCGCGGACCGTAAGGTTTCTGCCTTTAGCAAGGGGATGCGGCAGCGTGTTCGGCTGGCGCAATCGATAGCTCATAATCCGTCGGTGCTCGTTTTGGACGAACCACTGAACGGGCTTGACCCGATGGCGCGTGCTGAAATAATTCGCTTGTTTCGCCGGCTTGCGGACGCCGGAATGTATCTCATCATTTCGAGCCACATACTTCACGAAGTCGATATGATGTCGGACAACGTCGTGCTGATGCAAAACGGGTACGTCGTTGCCGAAGGCGAAGTGCACGGTGTCCGCGATGAGATCGACGAACATCCGATACAGATCTTGATCCGTTGCGACCGGCCGCAAACTTTGGCTGCCAGGATCTTTGAACACGAGCACACCGTCGAAGCGAGAATACACAATGATCGCCAGGGCCTATTTGTTAAGACTCGGCGACCCGACGACTTTTATCTACTGCTCAACAAAGTCATTACGGAACAAGGGCTGAAGATCGAATCGGTAGCCCCGGTCGATGACGATCTGAATGCTGTCTATCAATATCTGATCACTTCCGACGGAGGGCAACCGAAATGAACTCAGCGTCTGAGATGGGAGAACAGCCGGCCGCAGCGAATACGCCGGAGCTTCGGCACTCGTCCTGGTCGTTATGGACACGGCAGACCATTGCGATCCTCGGCCTTGAGATAAAGAAGAATTTCTTTAGCCGCCGTGCCCTTTTACTCTATCCGACCGTGGCATTGCCGCTTGTCCTATTGTCGATGCTTGCGTTATTTCCGCCAGACACCGATGAGATGGAGAACTTTGGCACATTAAGCCAGGTGTTTGCCGCGGTGTACGGCGGGCTGATCCTTCGTACTTTGGTATTCTTCGGTTGTGCATGGGTCTTTATGAATCTGTTTCGCGGCGAGGTCGTGGACAGGAGTTTGCATTATTATTTCCTCGCACCGGTCCGACGTGAGGTCCTGCTGGTCGGTAAGTATCTGTCAGGTCTCATCGCAACCATTGTCTTATTCAGCATCACGACGGTCGGTTCGATGTTGATACTTTACTTCGGGCTTTACCCGTCAGAGTCGAGCGCGTTCTTTCTCAGCGGACCCGGTGCGAGCCATCTGCTATCGTATCTCGCGGTCACGATACTGGCGTGTATAGGCTACGGTGCCGTATTTCTGATCGTCGGACTGTTTTTCCGTAATCCGATCATTCCGGGTTTGCTGCTTTACGGCTGGGAGTGGATCAACTTTCTGCTGCCGCCCCTTCTGAAAAAATTGAGTGTGATCCACTATCTTCAATCTCTCGTGCCCGTCCGAATGTCTGAAGGGCCCTTCGCTGTTCTGGTGGAGCCGACGCCCGCGTGGATATCGGTGCCTAGCTTGCTCATATTCACGGCGGTCGTCCTTTTTCTCGCAAGTCGGCATATCCGGCGTATGGAGATCAGCTATGCGGGGGAATAACATGGGGTCGGTGCAAGGAATTAAATCGTTAACTGGTACGGGCCAGAGGATCCGGAACGCCTGGGCCTTTCGTGGGACAGCTCTTCTGTTTTCAGCTTTGCTAGCTTTGTTGCTGGCTGTCTCTCTGGGGTGTGGGCCGCCATCTTCAGGTGGCGCGGGCACACAGGCCGGGTCTTCGGACGAGATCCCCGAAATTACCGACGAGATCATCAACGAACGGATCAATACGACGTGGCTCCGGGAAGTGCCAGAAGAGAACGGGGCCGCCGAGCCGATCCATTGGGGCTTCAGGCAATCTGAACCGAAGGAAATAGCCGTAATCGAGAAACAAATGGATGGCACTCGCGCGACGATAACTCTGGACATCAAAACCCGGTCGAGTCCACGTTCGCGCGAGCAGCGACAACTTGCCGGACGGCTCCGAACCGAGTGGGAACTGCAAACTGGCTGGGCGCTCCGAACGTGGGAAATTGTGAACGCGGAAAATATCTCAGTGAAATATCGAAATCTCCCAAAGCCATCCCCACAGCCGTCAAACAAAGAGGGCAATGCCAATTAGATGATGCACGATAGAGGCCGAGAGCGATGTTTCTAACAAGTTGAGGACCAATCCAAGTAAATCATCTGTACTAAGGGGCCCGCCTTTCCGGAAGATAATAGACTGTTTTGAAGATAACTGGAGCCGGTGATAGGACTTGAACCTACGACCTGATGATTACAAATTCGCTATTCGGCGAGTTGCGATAACCTGGAACAGCTATGAAACTCAATAATCACAACATCTTACGCCGTGTGCAAGTTGTCATAGCTGTTTACTTCTGTTCATTATCGATAACATTTTAGCGACCTGTTGGCAACGGGATACCGGAAAAAAACGGTCTTGAGCAAGGTTTTCAATTTAATGGTCTTTATAAGCCGTCATTCGGAAAAAACGAGGGCGTCTAAAAATTAGGGTCAGACAGCCCTTTTATGATTACTACGATACATACGACTAAGACCGCTGCCGTTGTGACAGCTATCGTATTGTGAACCGTCCAGTTTGTTTGGTTTGATCTGGCCCGCGTTCGGATCAGGCGGGGGGCCTTTCTTTAACCCAGGATCCCATTTTACATTCTGCTTAACTTGGGTTTTAGCATCCTTTTCGTCAGACCTTCTCACAAATCGTATGCTGCTCTCCTGCCGTGACGACGAAACGTTGGCTGGTTGATTGGGCACCGACGTGTTTCGGATTTCGGCGGCAAGGACACCGGGTGAAAGACTCGAAATTGTAAGAACCATCAGAATTGGAAGCCATCTGAAACCTGGAAACGCAAAGTACCACTCGCCGCGGAGCAAGATGCACTTAGATCAGCCGTTACTGTGCCATTCGAATCAACAATGTTGGTTATACTTATGCCCGCGGCTGTTCCACCGGCAACGTACGTCACGGTCAGGAAACCGGCGGGGTCTCGGCATCGGCGATGGTTGCGACCGTCGAATTCACAACGCCGGTCCCTGCTGGCGACTGATCGTCGCAGCAGGGGTGAATTCCGGCGGCGAATTGCCGGACGCAGAAGAATAAGAATACCGCCGTGCAAAAACGCCCCGGGCCCGAACCGTCCTGGCCGTTGCTCGTCCATGCGATAACGAAGTTGCCAGAGATATCCATCGCAGCCGAGGGCTCGTATTGATTGTCGACGGTGTAGTCATTTATCCCGAACTCCTGGCCCTGAGCCGTACCCCCGACGTCGTAACGCTGGGCGTAGACATCAGCGGTCGAGTTCTCTCCGGAGCCCATCCAAGTGATGACGAAATTGCCAGAGCTGTCCATGGCCGCTGAGGGCAACTGCTGCTGGTTAAACGCGCTCGTATTTACCTGGAACTCCGGCCCTGCAACGACATGTATTTTAGTGGTAGGAGTGAATAACGCGCGAAACCTCGTAGACCATCAGCCTCTCAGCCAGCGTGTGGCGATTCGAGAATCTTAATTCGTAAAGGCCACCAATCAATCCGTCATTTAGTCCCATGATGAAAACAAGAGCCTTCTGGGTCGCAGGCTTGATGTGTTCACTTCGAGATCCTGGAATTCTTGGCTGCCCCAACGACCAGTAGAGGATAGTAAGTATCCTGGTTATCACGTAGTCAAGACAATAACCGCAAGTATATACGCGCGATAATCCAGATTCGTTGAAAAAGGACCACGTGAACGAGATGCTACGCGCTAACATGGCGGCATAGAAGAATAACATGGCGGCATAGAAGAAAAGGAGCAGCTTTCAGTTGGAAGTGGACAGTTGGACCGTATACTCGGCTTTTTCAGCCGGGTCAACTCCAAGACGTCAGCTTTTTTTGCCATTAACTCCGGCATGCTCGTTATCCTGTGTTTAAACTTTAGACCAGACGGAAGCGAACGCCACAAGGATCGATCGATCTTTTTGTTGCTTCAGTCCTCAACTGGCAACCCGGCTTCAAACCGTCACGAGCTAACCAATGGCTCAAGTATCTATCCCGATTGGGTCACCCGTCATCTATCATTTTGAGAGAGTAAGGCCGTCGACAGTATCGCTTCTGGGGAAATTATCCGGAGATGTTCGATGATTTCCCGGGTCGCCTGGTTTAACACCTCTTTTGTCAACGGAGCCATGCGATCTAGTACGAAATAGGCTCGCGTCGTTCCTTCTGTTATACGGGTGCGGTGGCACTGCCGCCAATTCCACCGACGCACGGTTGCTCCGATGCTGTCCGCCCATACAATTTCGCCAACTCGGGGAACATCTGTTTGTTCTCCGTGTGACGACATTGTGGCAAACGGCTCGTCTCCCGTTGATTTACGCAGGACTAGATCGCTGGCGATCTGATCCCAGTCTTCGCCGCCAACAGGGATGGCATACTTGATTGAAAGCGCATTATAAATGTCGACGACTCGATTAATAGAAGGAATCGACCCTCCATCCAGTACCCGGCGAAGGAGGGCTTCAGCCCCGGAAAAATACTTGCTCGGCTTTGCTCCGAACGCCCGGAACGCTTCGCGCCAAGCGAAGACATGCGGAATATTGATAGGGTCCTGCCCGTCAAATTCCCGCCTAGCATACGTCTCAGCGTCCCGCAGGATACCCCTGGTATAAGCATCGCTCTGACCGTTTACTAGGTTTTCGGCATAGATGACCGACGCTAAGTAGTCAGGGTACATCGCAAAGACATCTTGCGATACTTTTAATTCGAAATGTTTACGATGTTCTTTCATAATTGAGCTCTTTCATAATTGATTTGTGTGGAGTATAGCGACGAAATCCCTATACACAGTTAGCGTAAATCTGCCGCCAGGCTGCGACAGGGTCCTAAGATGAATTCCTCAAAGATTTCCAGCGTAAGTCTGTCGGCACGGAAATTGTAAAGCCGGGCGAGTCCTGATAGACGGGTAAGCGCAAGTTCCGCTCGGGTAAGACCCAATCCATCCGCAATCGGGCCTCTTACCGCATCGATTAATCCCGTAGATTCAATATTGCGAATCCCCAGTTTTCGCTCGTTGATAACGATATTCCCCTCCTTTAAAAGGTGATCCAAAAGCCAAAGTACAACGGTGATATCATAGTCTCCATCTATGCCGCCAGATCGATGGGCGTCGATGCCAAAACGAGTGATAAAGTTTGAGCTGATGATTGCCTTGGCTTCTTCCTCCGTGAAAAGCTCAGTTACTATCGCAAAATCCATCGCGTCAGCCCGGCACTCTTCCACCCCTTGCTGCCAGTAAGTTTGAAGCAAATTTTGTTCGGTCTTGTAGTTTAAACCGAGGCCAGAATGATGACCGACGTCGTGGAGCGCGTATTCAGTCGCTTGGACGCGAATGAAGTCTTTCATCGTGCGTAGCGGTTGAATTAGCAAACGGGACGTTTTGGTGTCAAAGATGCGGGAGATGCGCTTGAAACCAATCAAAGCCCGCCGTCGTTGTTCGGTTTCGTTATTGAGAGCCGCCATCACCAGTTTTTCGTTTCCTTTGGACCATTCCCACGAGTCAGGTACACAGAAGGCCTCACCTCCTTGCTTACCGTCAAGGTTTCCGGTCGCAACGGATGCCTTCACAGCGAAAAGTTTGTTTACGGCTTCGCGAAACGGGCAGCCTTGCAGCCTCTCAGCTACGGCCACGGCGTCTTTAGACGAAGGACGATAGATAACGCGACCGACGAGCATGGAAAACTTTTTGTCCTTCGCCGCCTCTCTCATTACGGTAAATGGAGCGGCAAGGGCGAAGTGGCCCGTCGGGCCGATAAACTTTTCTTCGAAGAAGAGCCGGGCAAGCGGATCGTACTCATTGTTCTCGATCGCTCGGATGTTGGCACGAAGCCATTCATTCGGATAACGACCATCCAATAAAAGATTTTTGAGGAATTGTACGGCTTCGTCGGATTCCACATCGAGTGACGTACGTGTATCTCGTCTGCCGCGGAAGGGTTCGTCGCTATTCGTATCCGGGTCAGCTGAACCTCGCCGCACGGATCGTGTTCTTTTTGCCATCATTGTCCCCTTTCTTAATAACCGCGGCCCCCTGGGGAAAGGCGGCGGTGTCTGCGGGCGACGTTCGATGGCGTTTGTTCGGTACCGCTACGAAGCCCCAACCCAAATTTGACAGCGGCGCTTGAATTCAATAATCTGTTCCCGTTCGGTACCGCGACGATTATAACGTCCGGTCTGGGGTGCTTTTCGCGAAGCGCCCCTTTTTTTGCGGGTTCATTTCAAGCTCTTTGTAACATAGCTATAACAGAGAACATTGTCAAGCTAATAGAGAATAAATAAGCACGCAAAGAGAACAAAACAAATAAAGAATAGAAGCCGTCGACGTATGGATTCTCTATAAGGAATAGCTTGAAGAAGTGGATAAGCTGTGTTATCTTTTCAAGTTTCGATGTGTTCTGAATCTTAATAAGAGCTTTACTTAATATACCGTGCCAAGAAACTCAAGATCCGTAACGGCGAAACAAGACAAAAAAAGGCTTGCATCGCTAATTAGAACCGCAATCGATAACAGTGGGAAATCTGACTCCGAGATTGCCGAAAGTGCTGGGATTGCCCGAAGCCATCTTTTCTATGTTCTAAAAGAAGAGAAGACGTTAGGGGAAGAGAAGCTCCGGACTTTGGCTAGTGTTCTGAATTTTCCAGTTTCGGCCTTTCTCGAGGCGGCAGGCTTTCAAAACTCTAGCAGTGCCCTAGATGAAATTAGTCCCGCGCTCAGCGAATTGGGTGCAGTAACGGTCGTCACCGATCCGCGATTTCTCGATACCGCTCTGTTTGTCTGGCTATTTGAATCACAGTTCTTGAAGAGTTTTGGGGTCACATGGAGATTTAAGTTCACGAATTGGAGTGATGTGCCCTACTTGGTAGACGAGACCGAAAGTAGCATCGGGTTTTTCAATCGTAAGGCCAAAGTCGTTTATAAAGATAAAGGTATTGCCACGCCTAAATATTGGTCAGATCTTTGCGTTTATAAGGGATATGCCCTGATAGCAAGAAAGTCGGATTTACCAGCCAACATCAAAGCGACTCCCGATTTGGAAACCGCGGAAGTCTATCTTAAACAATTATCCAATGTATCGAGGACGGCGAAACCGGTGATCGTTGGTATGTCCTCGGGAACCATCAAACAATTTGACACACCATTCACGAAGGGCATTGATTGGAATAAATTCGAACACGACACTTCGCCCAATCCCGATCGAGCGCTGTCAAAGTTCTTAGCCGGCTATGGTGACTTGTTTGTCGGAGGATTGCCGCAAAGATATATTGCCGAACACGATCCTGAGTGCCTAACTCTTATGAGCGCGGAAAATAATCCTTGTCTTTTTTCTCTTAACTCACTCATTTGCTCCGAGGATATGTTTGAACGGGGACGATCCATGATGTCTCTAATAACCTCCGTCTGGTTTCAAATGTGTGAGCGGTTGCGAAACGATAGGGCTTTTAGGCAAAAGGTTCTCGTAGAGATCGACGATGTGCTGAAAGGTAGACATAGGATATTGGATCACTCTATCAGTTCCGATTTGTTCGAGGACGTGTTCAACAATCAAGCTGAAAATAATTTTTATGAATATTTTCCGCGTCGCCCGGCGGACATCGTTTCCCAGGTGATCAAGATCTTGGACGAATGTACGGATAAGGCATCGAAGTTTCCCGGGTTTTCAGCTAAGGACATCAAGGGCATTATGAACTGGGTCAAGGTGCACAAAACTGATCCGGAAAACCCTGTGGAGATGAAACTTCGAAAATGAATTATATCCAGCTGAGAACAGATAATCGATTACAATAAGTTTGGTTAGCGGATCATTTGATAAACCTGGAACGCCGCTGGACTTCTTTCGTTCGGCCAATAGAGATTTAACAGGCGGCCCCCAAGCGGGCCCCTTAAACTGTCACCTGACATTAGAGCTTCGTCGGAGAGCATCTCGCAGTTTTGCACTTCGAAAAAGCGCGTGATAAAAACGGCCCTGGCTGCGTGTGAGCAGCCATCGGCTCGTCGTTTTCACAGGCGGCAGATGCAAGCGATCAGAGACATGAGGTGCACCTCGAAGCCCTAAAGTGATGAAGCTGATGATCGGAGCACGACAGGTGAGTCCGATCGATGACGTGGTCACAGCTTTACTCGCGGACCGGGGGGCGTGAGTGAGTCCAAGAGCCTGGCTCAGGGGAATTCGTTGCTGGCCCTTACGGTAAGTTCCATGATCTCGAGATCCGGACGGCAAAACTCTATTGCCAAATCTTTCCACTCGGGAGCAGCCCGCTTCCGGACCTCTTCCTCACCTGACGCCCTGATTCATCAAACTTTCAAGGGATTCGTCAGTGATTCACCCATTGCTCAATATAGTGAGGCCATTCAAAGTGACACGAAGCTTGGAATGAGCAGGGGACATTGAGAAGCGTAACATTCGCTGTTGATAACTCTATTGACAAATCAATGAATACCTGTAGAATTCATGCGACTCAACGGAGTCCTTTCTGAGAAAGTTCCGGCCCACTTCTGAGCTCGGAAGCTATATTTCAATAGATAGATCCCCAAAATGGCCCCCTACCCCGTTGTTAAATATGAATTTGATGATTTCGCGCTTTTTCCTGACGAAAAAATGCTACTTCGTCTGAATAAACCGCTTCCAATGCCTGGCAAGGATTTCGAAATCTTGTCGTATTTGGTGCAGCATCGAAATTCATTCGTATCCAAGAACGAAATTGTCGAGTCTGTTTGGGGTCCCGAAATCATGGTGGCCGATAGCAATATGTCGCACCTCATATCTAAGATCAGAAAGGCAATCGGCTGTGATGCCCGGAAACCGAAATATATCAAGACCGTTTACAACAAGAAGGGGTACCGATTTATGGCCACCGTCCGAAGAAGTGACACCGAAGGTGACGAACTACGACATATAACGAAAGGCATAGGATTAAACGCAACACATGAGCTCACCAGTCATCTTTATGTTCCAGTTTTTCTTGGAGCGGACGCTTATCATAAACTCAACCTACCCGAAATAAGTAATGCCTGGATTGAATACAAAGTGCGTCAAACTGAGACCGGTCGGCTTTGTCTAAGCCCAGGAGGATTTGGCGTCTGGCATTTAACCCAAAAGCACACGGTCCGCGACGTACCGCAGATCGCAAGGTGGCGGAGACAAACCTATTACGAAATTCTTAAGCGCAAACATTCAATAACGTCGAGGACCAATGAAATTGTTAAATCTATCGGAGCCGATCGATTAGAGGAGCCAGAGATAGGAAAATTTGGCTATGTATTTTCTGTCCTTGAGTTGGAAAGGACGTCGCTCGGTCGAAAAGAAGCAAGTCGCAACCTTCTAAAGGCTTTGACAAGCCTGTCGCTTTTTGAGGGCAATGGAATAGAAACGACTGAAATTGAAAATCGAGAATCGAGTATCCTCTCCGGCGAGCTCGAACTTCGTGACCTCCAAGAATTTGGCCAAGCGGGGATCGATATTGGTTTTGCAGGTTGGGGCGGTGTATCTTATTTCCATTCCGACAAAGACGGACCATCTATTTCGGAAAAACTTGTTGAGTTTGAAATCGGCGTGCAATCGCTTTGGTGGGCGTGCAAATGCGTGTTCGCGATGCGATTCGAAAATGACCCGAGTTTCACCGCAAGCTTAAGGGGCTTAAAAGCTGCGATCAGACGGAATTACGCCCGCATCGGAACCATCCTCCCAACCGAAACGCCCTCCCAGCGTTCGATGGTTGAAGCAGTTCTAAATACGAGCCGACTCAAACAAATGGTTGAGGCCGCAGTCGACGACCCCTAAGTAGCCGAAGACCCACGACCCGAAATGCGATTTGGACCGCACCGCTCTCTGACGGGTCCATTCCTCTTCCCGGCCAAGCAGCATTCGTAGAACATCGAAAATGGCCCTCCATGCAGCGTTTCGTAACCGTCGGCCTTTCCTATCACGAAGGCGTTTACAACGCGGCAACTACGAATTGTGCTCGCATTTTCAGTCAGTAGCGCGCACGACCTTGTAACCATGCGTCCCGATATGAATTATCAATTAAACAGAAATAGAAATGAAAAACGATGAAAAAATCATCTTTGCCAATCAGCTAGAACGTATTCGCATTAGACATAATCTTCTGCCGGAACAGGTAGCGACATTGCTAGGCTTCAAGACGACGGGACCGATAACGCACATCGAAAAAGGTCTGCGAACCCCTAGTCTGAAAATAGCTCTCAAGCTTGCGATTATCTACAACGTACCAATTCGTGTGATGCTCGACCGATATTACGAGGCCTGCCGCAACGAAGTGCGTGCTAAAGCGTCGGACATTGGCGAGACATCATACTCTTCAGACGCCGTCGATTTCTGCAGCTTTGATCAGGAGCTTGATTTAAGAAAAATTTCTCCAGCCAGCCTCACAAAGATCCGTCGCCATTCCTCCGACTTGATCCGAAAGACTGCCGAAAAACTTGACCACATATAATAGTGTCCGAGCCGTGCGCCGGCCGCCCAGACTTGACGGGCGCGCGTCCACAGAGGATCCAATGTCATTAATGTGTTTTTGGTTATGCCCAAAATTGAAGGTTCAGAAATTTCGGTTAGCGAACTCTATCCAAAGATCCCTAGGGAGGATATACGCGAGGTGGAAGTGACGATTCGGCGATATTTGACAGCCGTCCGGCATGTCTTTGACCACATACAAAGGGAGAACCCAAGAATTTTGACGGAATTACGTCGGTGCGCTAGGCTTAGAAAGCAAAAGGCGCGTATCTAAGCGCTTTTTTCGCCCGGCCTCAGCATTAATCTCCCCTCATGTCACACAAAAAGTACTTCTCGTATGTCCGTGTTTCTACTCCCCGACAGGGACAAAAGGGAACCTCTTTAGTCGAACAGCAGGCTGCGATCGAAAGGTTCGCCGAAAACTGGAAGCTGCCGATCGTACAGAGGTTTGAAGAGCGCGAGACGGCGGCGAAACAGGGACGCCCGGTTTTTCTAGAAATGCTCAAGCAACTGAGAGTCGGCAAGGCCAATGGCGTGATTATTCATAAGATCGATAGAAGCGCGCGAAATCTTAAGGACTGGGCAGACCTGGGGACTCTGATCGACAGCGGCCTTGAGGTCCATTTTGCATCGGAAAGTCTCGACCTTACCTCGAGAGGAGGTCGTCTCAGCGCAGACATCCAGGCCGTGGTAGCTTCAGACTACATTAGGAACCTTAGAGAAGAGACTAAAAAAGGGATTTACGGTCGTCTGAAACAAGGTCTCTTTCCGTTTCAAGCTCCTATCGGATATCTGGATCGCGGTCCCGCGCAACCGAAAAGCATAGATCCGATAGCTGGGCCACTGATACGCAAGGCGTTCGACATGTATGCAAGTGGGCGCTGGAGCCTTCGAATGCTGCCTGATGAGTTACATAGACTTGGTATGCGAAGCAGAACCGGAAAAAAGATAACCTCGAACGGCCTGTTCACTCTTCTTCACAACCCCTTCTACATTGGTTTGATCAAGATCCAAAAGACTGGCGAGGTCTTTGAAGGCGTTCACGCTCCACTTGTTTCAAAGGGGCTCTTTGATCGTGTTCAGAATGTGTTCGCTGAACGAAACGTCCCGAAGTGCACAATTCATAACTTCACATTTCGCCGGATGATCCGGTGTGATAAATGTGGAAACCTTTTGATCGGGGAACTCCAAAAGCAGAGGGTGTATTACCGGTGTCAAAGACGAGGCTGCACTCCATCATGCCTGAAAGAAGAGACCGTCTTGGATGTGATCGAATCTGCATTTAAACGGCTGGAATTGAATAAAACGGATTTTCAATTCTATCGGCAGCAGTCCTTGAAACTCTTCGGCGAATGGAAATCGGAATCAGAATCTGCCCGAATAGCTCTGATGGTTCGACAGGGCAAAATAAAAGACCGGCAAAACCGGCTTGTTGATAGTTATATGGACGGTGTCCTCGAACGTGACGAGTATTTTGAACGCAAGGCTCAACTGATCGACGAACGGAGGGAAGTAATGGCCAGTCTCGCCGATATGGGCAAAAATTGGGAGTCTGTTTCGACCAGCTTCGAAGAATTTCTCGAACTGGCGAACTCCGCATATCTAAGCTTTAAATCGGCTCCGCTCAACCTGAAGCGTGAATTGGTCAAAACCGTGACCTCGAACCTGACAGCAAGTGGAAAATCACTCTCAATCAAACTGGCAATGCCCTTCGAACAGCTTGCTATTCGCCCCCCTGTCCCGAGTGGTCGCCCACGTAGTGACATGGATCGAACCACTTCGGCTTTCGTGAGCCAACTTTTGAAAATTTTCATCCAAAATCAGCTTGGTCAAGAATCTTCAACTGCTCACGACTAGACCTAATTATAGCGAAAGCCCTACTTTCAGGCAACCTGCTGCTATTGACATAAATCCTTATTTATGTTATAATTAGCCAAAATCAAATACTAAGCTAAAATAGCTTGTTTCTTGGGCAGAAGGGAACCCGGGAGGTGAGCAGTCTAGCGCCATCCCAGTTTAAAATCACACATATAGGCCGGAGGGAAAATGAAAGAATTTAATGCATCGCAGTTACTTTGGAGTCTCTTAGAAGACGACCAGAAGCCGATGAACTACGTTAGTTCAGAGCATTTGGATTCGGTCTTGGAAAAATCTGGGACCTCTGCTTCAGCAATACTCGATGATTGTTGTCGAAAAATCAGCGCGGAACTTTTCAAAGAAAGATCGGCTCAATCCATGACTAGTGACGAACAGTTGATGGATTGGATAGAGAGCGGAAGAAATTACGAAGGGGTTAACGAAGGTTCGGTGATGGCCGGTCAACCTTGGCCAGGTCAGTACAATTTTTCAATTCTTGGGTTGGCCGTGGTGGGCAAATACGGGGGTCCAGAAAAGGCATACGAAGAAATATGGCGTTTGTACAATGACGCTTCCGTTGTATGCGATATTAAAGAGAGGTCCTACGTCGTGCTGGCTTCAATCCTCGATATTGAACTTGAGAAAGCTAAAACGTTTACTCTCCAGTATCGTGAGAGAGTGTTATTGAAGAACTGATCACAGAGCTGCGTGCTTAATCAAAAAAGGACTTGTATAGAAACGTCATCACCGGCGTTTCTTTTTTTATTTACTTTCTATCCGTGGCATTCCCGCCGCCCTTAACAGCAACTGAATGCTTATATATACTATTCTTATAACTAATATATAATTCCCATTTTTCATGGATAAAGGCGCCCACTTTTACAAATGTGACTTTCAGGTTCATACCCCCAGGGACGCCAACTGGGAGGGCCCTGCAGCTACCACACCAGAAGAACGAAAGGCTTATGCTGAAGAGCTTATTCAGGCGTGTCGCGCTAAGAATCTTGATGCTATAGCGATTACAGATCATCACGACTTTACCTTTTTCCCATACATAAAGGCCGCCGCGGCGGCCGAAGTTGATCCTACCGGTAATCCAATTCCAAAAGAGGATCAAATCGTGGTCTACCCAGGATTGGAACTTACCCTTTCATCACCGCCCTCCCAAGCTATCCTAATCCTTGATGCAGAATTCGACGACGTGATAACTGTAGCAGTTTCAACGGTTTATGGCAATAGATCCGGCTTTTTGATCCGCCTATTGACCAACTCTGCAGTAACCGTAGAATTAAGGCTATAGTCCTTATAACTTATGTCGACCACCGCAGGCCTAAAATTTAAGAAGTTTGACCTCCAGGTCCATACGCCTGGTTCTTCTGATTTCAGAGATAGGAGTGCGACTCCAGAGGACATCGTCAAGGCTGCCATAGATAAGGGGCTGTCTGGGATCGCGATCACGGACCACCAAAGTGGCAGCTGGGTGGATAAAGTAAAAATCGCGGCCAAGAAAAGTGGGCTTGTAGTTTTCCCTGGCGTAGAATTGAGAGTTCATGGCGGACAAGATGGCATCCACCTTTTAGCAATTTTTGATGTTGATAAGAGCTCTGAACATGTGCAGGCTTTTCTCAACACATTGAAAGTTTATACGCATTTAGGAGATCCAGTTGATATTACAGATAAAACTTCAGTTGAAGTCGCCGCATCATTACAAGAGTTCGATAAGTCTGCAATTCTAGTCCTAGCTCACTGCTTATCAGGTCAGGGTGCCCTCGGCGAACTTAGGGGGTCGCAACGGTCCAACCTATTCCGTCCGGAATATACTTGTTTGTTAGGGGCAGAGGCGAGCGAAAAGAATTTTACGGACGAGAAAAAGACCAAAGATCACGATCGCGTTGTGGACCTTTTCGACGGGGGATTTTCTGATTTCCACTACAAGAAGCTAGGAGTTTATCAAGCATCAGATGCCCATTCGATAGATGAGATTGGATCTCGATACACATATTTCAAGGTAGACGACGAGATAACAATCGAAGATTTGCGCCAGTCCCTGATCGACCGGGATATGCGTATTCGGCAGTCGTTTGAATTTACAGCTACTTCCAACCCCAGAATTCAGCGACTGCGCATTACGAGTGGCTTTCTAGATGGTTTGGACGTTGAATTTCACGAAGGACTTAACAGCTTCTTGGGGGCTAAGGGTTCAGGCAAGTCATTGGTAATTGAGTTTCTCCGATTCGCCCTAAATCAACAACCAGCCGAGGCAGCCCTTCTAGCGGACCACGAACTAAAGCTGGAGAAATGTTTGAAGCTTTACGGTTCCGTCGAGGTCACGATAGTTGATGAATCTGGTAAGTCTTACCTAGTAAAACGCACTTATAATCCGGCGGAAGGTAACCCAATCCAAATAATCGATCCAATAGACGGGACTGCAAAAGATTTTCACATAGAAGAGGTGTTTCCTCTGTTGTTTCTTAGCCAAAACGAAATCATCAAGATTGCCGAAGATCGCACTGGTGGAAGCCAACGCGAGTTTATCGACCGATTTTTTGACTTTCGCCGGTATCAGCAGGAAATCGAGCGGCTTACCAAGCAACTCATAGAAATCGATGAAAAGTTCGCGGCCAGCTTGGGAGCCCATTTGAATGTGAACAGCCTTACCAGAAATATTGCTACGACGGACGAGGAAATAAAAAAGCTTGATCGGCAAATTACGAACGCGGCCTTCGAACGGTTCTCGCGACTCGAGCGTGTTGGCCAGGCTATTGGTTCGCAGCATGAATTTATCGGTTCACTACTGTTGAATATTAAAACATTGCAGGACGAGGTAAGTTTACTGGCTCCGCCGAGTAGTGGAAATAATGATATTGATGACGACCCAGCGGTTAAACGAAGTATTGGCAAAAGTCAGGAAGCCTTAGATAAGGTCATATCGGACCTCGCTGCTCTCTCTAAACTCCTCACGACTAAACAGGCCAATATCGCTGCTGAAACGTCCGGTTGGCGTCCGGGATACGACGAGGCGAAAGCAGAGCACGATCGTATTGTGAAGGAGGCTGGAGGAACTCAAATTGCTTTGAATCAGCGTCGTACGAAATTGGTTCAAGACTTGGCGAAACTGCAAACTGACTTATCCAGCCTGCAGGCCAAGGCATTGCAGTTAAAGATTATTGGGCCGATGCGCGCGGCGATAATAGAAAGGCTGGAAGCGGCCTACCGGGCTTACTTTGATGAACGGAAGAATCGTTGCAATTACTTTACGGCATCTTCCGGCGGAACGCTGGAAGTTTCCATTAGAGAGCGTCAGGACAGTACCGCTTTTCGACAGAATCTTCTGAAGTTTAAACGCGGCTCTTGGTTGAAGGATGAAGATGTCGAGGCTGTGGCAAATCAGATTAGCCCTAAAGATTTTATCGATGCACTTCTTCGCTACGAATACTCCGGTCGTGCAAAGAAATCCGTGCTTCAGGAAATCGTAGATAAAACCGGAATCAAATTAGAGAATGTTGAGAAGCTTGCTCATCATCTGCTTGACGAACACCATACGAAGAAATCCTTGCTCTCCTTTACACGTCTGTTCCCAAGGACGTGCCGTCTATTGGATATAAGGTGGACAAGGCTTTTAGAACGCTAGACGAATTAAGCGGCGGACAAAAGGCTATAGCACTTTTGATAATCGCCCTTAGTGATGGTAATTTCCCAATCATTATCGATCAACCTGAAGATGCGCTGGATCTTAGAAGTATTTGGGATGACGTATGTCTGAAGATGCGCGGCACAAGGGACTCGAGACAGTTCATTCTCACCACTCACAATTCTTCCGTAGCTGTCGCCTCTGACACGGACAAGTTTACAATTCTGCAGGCGACCGCAAGCCAAGGGAAGGTCTTATTCTCCGGTTCTATTAATCGTCAGGTTGTTCGTGATGAAGTTATTAACTACCTTGAGGGTGGAAAGGCCACTTATAACCAAAAACAGGGTAAGTACAACATGTAGGTTAGTGGCACAGACATCAAGCTTTGATAAAAGAAACGGTATCCGTTTCTTTTTATTTCCCAATCATTTAAACCTGCCATCCTTTAAGGATGAAAGACTTTCGAATGGGGGATCTGCCCTGGGAGCTTAGTGAAGATGACATAGCGAAGCTGTATCCGGAACTAGAGACTGAATATCGAGCAGAAGCCGCCGAGAATCTCTCTCGTATTTCAATGTAATAGGGAAGATCTACGATCACTTGGACGATGAAGGCAAACTCAACGACACCTTGCTGCGCATTCAATATGAGAAGCGAAGCCGCGAGAATCTCGCGTCGCAAAACGACTTAGAATAAAACGACGACACTCCAACGCCCACAGGGGACTCGAAGGAATTCACTTCTTAAATAAGCGGCCTGTCCCACAATCTTACTTTTAATGGTGTAATGCGGAATTCCTAGCGAAAACGTTTTACGACACGGACGTAAAAAATCCCTAGGATAAAACAAAAAAACTGCACCCCCACGGGGTACAGTTCTTTACTTTTTTCGTTTGGTCGCCCACGTAGTGACATGGATCGAACTAGTTCGGCTTTTGTAAGCCAACTTTTAAAACATTTTATGGACGATGTGCTAAATGTACCATTCTCAAGCACTTAGGTCAAATAAATCGGCTTGCTATTAGGCCAGAGTCAACCTCTAAGTGGCTTCACAATAACTGCTGGTCTTTGGCTACGATCTACTCATACAAAATAACGGAATTTCGAACCGCCGGACGACCGTGGGCGAATAGACGTCTAGTATCGTCACGACCTTGCTCCTCGGATGGTCAGTGAAAAACACTTGACTTTTCTGACAAACGGGTTCTTAATACGTTCAATCAATCAATTGCGCCGCTCCACCGGCACCACAGTCGAACGGCAAGCAAGAACGATTAAGAAACTGACGGTTTCGAACTCCCGGATCGATATTCTGTTTTTAGAAGATCCTTTCAACTGATCCCAATCGTCGCCAAGCGATACGAAAATTATAAGAATAGATCGCAGTGTCTCCAGAGAGCCTTGTCAACGGAAAAGATCGTCGTAAGGCGTGCAAACTCTGTTCCAAGGCGATTCTTTATCAGAGGAGTGTGGCGTAGTATGACCCGAAAATTCATAGTTCTCGCATTTGTTACATCTTTCATCCTCGCCCCGAATGTCTTTGCACAGACCCGGATCAGGTTTGCTCAAGGCCGGTCGTCAGCGTCCGCAACCGGTTTGATGGGGAAGGGATCAGTTCGACGGTTCGTGGTCGCGGCCCAGAGTCGTCATGAGCTAACGGGCAGTGTCGCCTCGCCCACGGGATGTGTCAGATTCACCCGCGGGTCGACGATTTTCAGGCTCACGACGGAGCGGGAAGATAACTGGATATCTATCACTAACTATTGCAATAGACCGTCCGTTTTCAATCTTACGGTCTCAAAGTGAACGTGCCTCCACCACCTGTAAACTTATCAAAACGGGAGTTTCTAATGCCTATCGCTCCATGGTCTCAAGCCCAAGGTATAACGGCGTCGTCCTTCAAATGGCTGTCGATCAGACTCATATCTTTCACCACCATAGTTGCGATCATTATCTGCGCCGCTGTACCCGCGTTTTCGGATGAAATGACCGGGCGTGCGCAACTCGGGGTGAGTTCCCTGGCCACACAGTCCGCTTCGGAAATCGACAACGTAAACCTGCAAAACGGGAATGTGTCGATGCAGCTCCCCCTTGCGTCCCTGCCCCCGATCTCCGGCGGCAAGCTGTCATATACCCTGCACGCCTATTACAACAGCGCCCTTTGGAAATCACGCAAGGCAGAGTACGTCGGCGAAAACACGGGTGGGTCTTGCCCGGAGACTTACTCGACGACCGAAGTGGTGCCGCGCGAAGAAGGCGGGTGGAAGATAGGCGGTCGGTACCAGATAATATTCCGCGACGCTCGCGAAGACTTCGACTACGTGCAGCCGACGGACTATCTCTGCGGCGGACTTGAATACTATTTGATGGACGGGCGTTTTTTCAAGCCCATCTTGAGGATGCCGGACGGCTCCGAACACGAAATGCGGATTGACGGCAGCTTCACCACCTACGGCGGCAACCATGAATATCTGGCGGGGTATTACAAGTCTCAGACCGGCTACCTGGACAACCCCTTCACCTCCACGACGGTCAGGATGTACACGATAGACGGGTCCTTCATCGCCGTGGACTACGGATCGGATGGGTCGTACGGTATTTACCTGAAGGACGGCACGGTTGTTACGCCTGTCACATTGGGGCAACGGATCTCCGATAGAAATGGGAATAGCATTCTTCTAAGCAGCGGCGGCGGCTACGATTTCGCGAAGGACGAGGCCACCGGACGTATGATCCGTTGGTCGACCACTACATATTCGGGCAGCCCGGCAACAAAAGTTGAATACCAATCGGTCGGCGGCACATGGCAAAGCGTCTACGTCGTCTGGGGGACGACGACGGTTCAGGGAATACTATATTATCGCCAGAACTGGAACATATTCGGCGGGTTGGGTGGCTACGGCGGTACCTGTAATGACTGGAGCTATCTGGGGGATACTTTTTCCGTTGTCCGGGCTATAGTTCTGCCTAACACTGAGACAGGTGTATCAGCGCCGCAATTCTCCTTTGCCTACAATTCGGACTCGTCCGACACCGTCAGCGACTACTTCATAAGTATGGACTGCGGCTCGCCCGATACCGTAACACGAACCGCGTCGGACGGAATGGGGCAGATCAACCAGATCACGATGCCCAGCGGAGCAGTGATCGACTATACCTACGCCTACGATGGTATTCACCAGATAATGGGGGACGTGGACACCTCGGGCGATCACGCGATAAGTGATCGGCCGTTGACCAAGATCATCACGCACGACGGCAGTTCCTCCCCCGACACATGGACGTACAGCGTTGGTGTCGAAGAAGGGAGCGTCACAAATCCTGACGGCTCGGTCTACCTGGAAAACAGTTTTTCCACGGACCCATTTCGACAGAATTTCAACGGGGCCTCGGGAGTGGGCGGACTAACTTACCGTTCTATAAGTCAGGATCGGGTGATGACTGAGCGTCACTGGACACTTCTCGGAGGGACGCTTTACTCGTTCGGCAGTTTCGGAGGGGGTTCTAATAGGGTTACGTACAATCCGGTAGTGGATACCGAATACACTACGCTGCTTGATACGGACGGCACGACTCGCCTCAAGACGACGGCGAAGACGTACACCTATGATTACAACGGTGAATTGCTCACCACCACGGAGTACGACTGGATCAATCTAGCGAATGTCAGTTATGAATCGGCAACGGGAGTTCCTGCCGGTATTCCTAGCGGGACGGCCATTTTGCGGGTCACGAACAACAGCTACTACAACACTGCTTCATCTTCGTCCAACTCGACGGCGTATCATAAGCGCACGCTCGGCACCTCGCCCGTCATACTCGGGAAGATTAAGCAATCGACTATCGGAACTAGTTCCACCGTAAAGAGCGATAATAAATTCTCGTATGACAGCAGTTCGTGGGGGACCGCTCCGAGCATCGGCAACCTCACCAAGGTCAGCGCGTACAATGACACAACAATCTCGTGGATCGATTCGACCTCGACTTACGATTCGCGGGGCAACGTTACGTCAACTGTTGACGGGAACGGCGTCTCGACGGTAACAACCTATGATTGCATCAATGGAGCCAGTTCGTGTGCTGCGGAGTACGAGGATCTGTATCCCACGCAAGTCGTTCGAGCATCCGGAACGGGCGTTGCCCTGACGATGCGGTCCGGCTACGACTTCTACACCGGACTCGTGACCTCCGTTACCGATCATGACAATGGCGTCGCCACTACGACCGCTTATGACATAAGGCTGAGGCCTACCCTCGTAAAAAACGCAGATGGGATCACTAATTTCGAGAACCGGGTGCAGACGACCTATTACGATCACGCGCGCTTTATCGTTACCAAAGCAGATCTGGTCACGGCTGGAGATGGTCAAAAGGTCGCAACGCAATTTTTTGACCAGCTTGGACGAGTTCGCCTTTCCAAGACGCTTGAGGATCCATCTACGCAATCGGCAACTAATGAAATCGATGGGATCAAAGTCGTGACAAGATACTTGTCGGATCCGTCCGGCTATAGTTATCAGCTCACGTCCAATCCGTTCCGGGCCGACTACTACTACAACGCCGGCAGTGAATCGACAATGGGCTGGACGCGTTCAAGATCATGGGCGACGGGCCGCCAAACCCAGGTCGAGACATTCAGTGGGGCCACGTCGCCATATCCTTTTCTTACTTCGGGATACAATGCGAACTCGACCGGCGTCGTGGATACTCAAACAGCGGCAAACGCCACCACGGTGACCGATCAGGCAAGTAAGGTCAGACGTTCGATCACAGACTCGCTAGGTCGGCTTGAACGCGTTGATGAACCAACGACGAGCGGCCTCGGCGTCGTGGGTTCACCAAACCAGGCGACAAGTTATGCATATGATGTACTCAATAGTCTGACCGGCGTTACACAGGGCTCACAAACGCGCAGCTTTATCTATAATTCACTTGGCCGGTTGACCTATGCTGTAAACCCGGAGAGCGGAACGATCGGCTACAGCTACGACAATAACGGAAATCTGACGCATAAGGTAGATGCAAGGGAGATCGAGACGAACTATACCTACGATTCTTTGAATCGTGTCACGCAGAGGAGTTATGACGCCGAGCCGAGTGGTCACGAAACGCCGACCGTTACGTACACCTACGACAACAAGACCTATGCTAAGGGTAAGCTGACGAAAGTAAGCTCATCGGTTTCGGCAACCGAATACACTTCATTCGACGTCTTAGGTAGAGTGACGGGGCATAAGCAGACCATTGGGGGCAACGACTACAACACGTCTTACACGTACAACCTCGCCGGGCAATTGCTGACCGAGACCTACCATTCGGGACGGGTGGTGAAAAATACTTTTGCTTCAAATGGGGACCTTTCACAGGTGGAGACAAAGCCTTCGAGCGGCAGCTATACAAACCGGGCAAGCAGTTTTGTTTACAATCCGGCAGGTGCAGTCCAAAGCATGCAGCTTGGGAATGGTAAGTACGAATCGACTGTATTCAATGCCCGTCTTCAGCCGACGCAGATCGGTTTGGGAACTTCGACGACCGATACGAGTCTCCTAAAACTCGAATACGGCTACGGCACGACTGCCAATAACGGCAACGTAACGAGCCAGACGATCACTGTTCCCACGGTCGGTGGCAACACCGGCTTCACGGCGGCACAGGGTTATACCTACGACGAATTGAACCGGTTAAAGTCCGCGACCGAAAATGTGACTCCACATGGAGGCTCTCAATCGCAGTCGTGGAAGCAGACGTACACCTTTGACCGCTACGGCAACCGAAGGTTCGACTTCGCGAGCGGGAACACGACGGTTCCGGCTTCAAGCTGTACCGAGGCGATATGCAACCCGACTATCAGCACTTCGACAAACCGGCTGACCTCGACCGGCTGGTCGTATGATTCGGCGGGAAATACAACCGTCGATGCTTCGGGAAATAGCTTTACCTATGACGCCGAAAATAAACAAACCAAGGTGACGAACGGCGGCACCACCTTGGGCGAATACTGGTACGACGGCGATGGCAAGCGGGTCAAGAAAGATACTTCGACCGGGGATGACATAATATTCATTTACGACGCTTCGGGCCGGTTGATCGAGGAACGAAACCTGTCGGGAACCCTACACACAAGCTATGTCTATGCAGGCGGCAGGCTTCTGTCGAAGGAGACTGAGCCTTCGCCTAGTACCACATATCTCACCGGCGATCACCTCGGCAGCCCGCGCATAAACACCGACGGCAGCGGCGACGTCGTCGCCCGCCACGACTACCATCCCTTCGGCGAAGAGATCGACGGCTCCGGCGGCCGCACGACGGGCTTGGGCTATCAAGCTGATACTGTACGACAACAATTCACCGGCTATGAACGGGATAATGAAACGGAGTTGGATTTCGCTGAAGCGCGTATGCACAACTTCCGTCTTGGCCGCTTTTCTAGTCCGGATCCCTACAACATTATCCTCGAGGTCAAAGCACAAAAGGTCCCAGAGAAGTCGCAGGCTCTGCTGGTTAGATATCTTGAGAGAACTCAGCAGTGGAATCGATATTCTTATGTTGTGAACAACCCGTTAGTTTTCATCGACCCCTCGGGCGAAGTTCTTAAACTTACAGGCTCTGCCGATAGCAATGAGAAGTTCTTTAATGAACTGAAGGAAATGCTTGGAGCAAAAGCGGCCGCCAATCTCAGCTATAAGATAACCGAGAATGGCGAGTGGATAATTGACTATAAAGGCGCAGGAGGATTGGCCATCGGAGGCGAATTTGGCGTTGCTCTAGAACAGATTATCGATTCCACTAAGATAGTCTCGATGAGTATGACAGCTGATAATCTAAATGGGCATGGGGGTTCCCGAACCGTCATTGGAACAAACAAGAAAGACATATGGATCAATATCAGTTACGACGGTGTTAATACCGCAGAGAAGGCACACAAGGGAACGAAAGGAACCGATGGCAATGATCTGAAGTTCACACTATCGGTCTTGATGGCTCACGAACTTGGGCATGCGTGGGGTGGCATTCAAGACCGCTTTATGGAAGAGAGCGAAAAGCTAAGCTTTTATCAGAGTGATAGCAAACTTAGACTTCAGAATGACGATAGGGCTGTCCGCTTGGAGAACGTCGAGCGACGCCGATTAGGACTTGGATTGCGTTGGCAACACTAAAGGGGTCTTTGTGATGGCATGAATTTTTTTCGTCGATTTCCAATGGATAAATACGTCTTTGCGACGGCAATTCTTCTGCTTTGTCTGCTGAACATTGCTCAATATGTCTTCGCATATGGTTTAGTTGAAGGGATGGATCCGTGGTCATTATACTTCGGTTTTCCGTTTTTCTATTATGAGCACGGTATAAGAATTCACCCATTGGCGCGGATATTATATCTAGGAATTGTAGGGAATTTTATCTTCGCAGTTATGCTCGGCTATATTGTGAGCGTGATACCAGCTTTACTGGAAAAACAATTGAGTGGGAAGAATGATTTCTTTCGTCAATGTACGATCGATGTGCCAGTGTTTCTCACGGTAACACTTATCGTCATTCTGCTGAATGCGGGTCAGTATTTAATAGGATATGGTGGATTGGGTTTTGTTGGTGAACCGGACCCATCCGGGCTAACCCTTGGATTTCCTTTTAATTATTATTACTACTCCTTTGCGGATTGGAAAGGTGAAGTGGTCTATTTTGGAATAATGGGAAATCTTGCATTTGCCGCTGGTCTCGGCGCAATCGCGGGCGTGATAGCGGCATTCTTTAGGAGATGTGACTCGCAGCAAGCAGACACATAAAGTGGAGCACGACGGGTGGGCAGTGATCCGCCCTAGGAGGGCGAAAAAGGATATGTTACCGAGACTTAAGCCGATCATACTTTAGTCGAGAATGATTGCTGGAACGCAAGCTCATGTGAAATTCAATAGTACGGGAGCGTCGGAAATGGCAAGGACTAAAATATGAGACGTATTCTACTCTTGTCAACGGCTATACTCGCTTTAGCGATCTGCGCTAATGCGCAGGGGATCGCACTCGGCTCAGCGGTGGAGAACTTTACGCTGCTCGATTTTGACCGCAAGGTTCAGACGCTCAATAAGCTTAAGAGCCGGAACGGGACGGTGATTGTATTTCTCTCGGCCCAGTGTTCGACGGTAGAGCATATAAAGACCGGATCAACCAGATCGCAGCCGAAGCGCAGGGTAAGGGCATAAACTTTATCAGGATCAATTCGAACCGGCCGAGTCCGTGGGCGCGATAAAGGCCAACGCGGCGGCGTTTGGGTTCAGGTTCCCGATACTCCACGACAAGGACACCGTTGTGGCGAGCCCATTCGACGCACGCACCGCACCCGAGGTCTTTTTTTTCAACGGCGAGAACATCCTGCTCTATCGCGGAGCCATCGACAACGACAGCTCAGGCAGCACCGTCACCGAAAACTACCTGACCGTCGCCTTCGAAGCTTCGCTCGCCGGAAAACCAATCTTCAAAAAATCCGTCATGCCGCGCGGCTGCGCTATAAAGCGGGCAAAATGTGATTTTTTTCCGAGTTGCAGATCATTCCTTTTTAGATGGGACCTACTCATTGGCCCGGCCTATTCGTTATAGGTAATCCATTCCGCCATGCCCTTCCCGGTGGACGAGGACTCACGTTCAATCCAGTAAAGCCCCCGAGGTCCTTGGAGTTTTACCGACCTTCTTCGGATGTTGGACAACTCGCGGTACTTCAAAGTGATAGGGAAGATCTACGATCGCCTCGAGGATGAGGGCAACTCAAAGACACGTTGCTGCGCATTCAATATGAGAAGCGAAACGACGAGAATGCTGCGTCGCAAAACGACTTAGAAGAAAACGACGACACTCCAACCTCCACAGGGGACTCGATCGAATTCACTTCTTAAATAAGAGGGCTGTCCCACGAACTTACTTTTAATGTTCTAATGCGGAATTCTCAGCGAAAACGTTTTACGACATAGACCCAAAAAATCCCTAGAATAAAACAAAAAAACCGCACCCCCACGGGGTACAGTTCTTACTTTTTTCGTTTGGTCGCCCACGTACTAACACGGATCGAACCAATTCGGCTTTCGTACGCCGACTTTTCAAGCTTTTTATTGAAAACGAGCCTATCGTAGACCTGAAAACCAAGCTAGATGTCGGGTTGACGATGTGATAAATGTACCATTTTCAGACACTTAGGTCAATCTAGGTTCTTCTGGTATTATAACGTCGGTAGGATCACTAACATCTTTTCCACATTCTCAGTCGCTAGCTCTTTCGCGATTGTGACGATCTCCAAGACGTTACGGTCTGTGCCGGATTTCAGGCTAATTTTCGTGGAACCGCCTAAGCTCAAGTGTCGGGCGACCCGCGCGTGTGTCAAAGAATGTCTTAAATCTAGAATATCTTGATACCGAGAATCGGCCTCCACGCCGGAGACCCAGTTTTGCAAAGGGGTTGGTAGCTGATTCTTCATTTTTCCAATGTTCCCCATATCAAATTCATTTTTGCCCTTTTTAAGATTATTTTCTCTTGCTAGAACAGCAGCACAGAGGTCCAAAGCCGAAATTGCTGTACCAGTCGCCCATCGAAGATGAGCCATATCTTGAATATCAGGGTGATGATCGTCTAATCCATTTAATGGAATGCTTATCAGTTCTTCTAAATAGTAAAGACTGTCTACTGCCCAGACGGCCCATAGCATTAAGGCTCCAGAATCTCCTCGGTCCCCAGGAAATTTATTTTCAAATTGTTGAACTGTCGGTACTGGAGGTGTTGACCAAGTATAAATGCTCATACCATCTGTGGGTTAAGTTCGTGTAGGGTATCATAGCAGGGGAGATGTGGACTGTAAATCATTGATTCGGGCTTGTTTAGGCCTATTGTGGGAAATCTACAAGGAGCGTAAAATGAATTTGCTAATCCATATTAAAAACAATAAATTCGTGTGAAAATTGCCTCTGCACAATTAGCGAGTGGATCAACCTTACCTTTTGGGGACTTTAATGTTTTTATTGGTGGAAATGGGGTAGGTAAAACGACATTTCTAGCAGAGCTCTTCCATAAAAGCATTGGTCTCGATCGTAGTAGGTATTACTGGATAGAGACCCCGGTGTTTCAATCCCTTGATGTGAATGCCGACAGTAAATTATTAGCTTCTTCAATCTCAAAGAGGAAAGAAGGTCAGTTAACAACATATTTTTCTCAAGCGGCCAAGAACATCGACGGCAACATTGATTACGGCGATAACGGTCGGTTTGATAAGAATGAATACGACAACCTTTTGAAGGGTGTAGGGGAAAATGTATTAACAGAGACTAAGTACAGAAAGCCTTTCGTAACGTTCTCAAGCTGTGAGGCTCGCCTAAATCTAACGGATCAGGTCGACATTACTGGTTTAGATCAGCCTCCGCAAGATTCGGTCAACGTACTATATCGTGATCCGGCCCTGCTTAAAAAAATCACTAATACCGTAGCGAATATTTTCGGGCGAAAATTTGCAATCCTTTCACACAATCAAAGAACTCTTTATTTAGGACTTTCTCTGGAAGAGCCACCGGTATTTAATCGTAACGCGCGAAACCCACAGGACGAGTTTGAAAGGATTGAAACTTGGAAAACGGAAAAGTTTATCCCGATTTCAGAGGCAGGTCACGGAATCCGAAGTATGACCAAGCTACTGATGACCTTGTTAGAACCAGCGAATCAAATAATCTTGATCGATGAGCCGGAAATGCACCTCTATCCCGCGCAAAAACGATGGCTAGGAAAGCAGTTAGTTAGCTTGGCCAAAACTCAGAATAAGCAGGTGTTCTTGGTTACTCATGATCCGATGATTCTACAAGGGATTTTAGACGCCAATACGAAGACACACATCTTTCGCGTAGACCGGCTCGAGAATGGGGAGGGAGTTATCCGTGCGTGTGAACTAGACCAAATAGTGGATGTTGGAGCGACCCGTAACCAAGATCAATATTTGCAAGGACTGTTTTATCAACGATGTGTTGTTGTTGAAGGGGCGTCTGACAGATCTTTTTATCAGAATATGATTGAGGAGAGCTTTGACGTTCAGGATAAGGACATCGGATTTGTTGCGGCCGGTGGAAAAAATAGTTCAAAGCACATGGCCAAGATCGCCTCCAAGGTTGGACTTAATGTTGCATTCATATTTGACTTGGATGTCTTCTTCGATCCGGAACTCCTGGCAGATCTTTATAATACGCTGGGCGGTAAAGGCAAACCGCTCGCGCCTATCTCAAAACTCTTTGGCGGGATCGAAACCTACGCTAAGAAGAAAACTTTGTCAGGGTATTCGAACAAGGCTGGCATGTCCGGCGCATGGTATAGAACGAATTCTAAAGCATTCACGAAGGCTATCAACAGATTGAATAAAGTTGGGATTTTCTTTGTTCCCAATGGAGGTCTTGAAAGCTGGGCTCCTTCAGTGGAACCAAAAGTGAGATTTGCGGAGCTCGCTCCCGCTGCAATGAAGAAGGCGGTGAATGCAAAGCTAATGGCGCAGTTTAGGACCTTCACTAATAAACTACTTAAGAAGCTGAAATAGACCAACTTTGCGTTGATCGTTTTTATCTACTCGTCATTTAAACCTGCCATCCTTTAAGGATGAAGAAATTTCGAATGGGTGATCTGCCCTGGAATCTCAGTGAAGATGACATAGCTAAGCTGTATCCAGAATTAGAACCCAAACAGCGCGCAGAAGCAGCCGAGAATCTCTCTCGGTATTTCAATGTAATAGGGAAGATCTACGATCACCTAGACGATGCAGGAGAGCTCAAAGACACGTTGCTGCGCATTCAATATGAGAAGCGAAGTGACAAAAGTCCCGCGTCGCAAAACGGTTTAGAAGAAAACGACGACATTCCAACCACCACAGGGGACTCGAAGGAATTCACTTCTTAAATAAGCGGGCTGTCCCACCAACTTACTTTTAATGTTGTAATGCGTAAATTGCTCGAAAAATGTTTTGCGACACGCATCTAAAATTTCCCTAGAATAAAACAAAAAAACCGCACCCCCACGGGGTACAGTTCTTTACTTTTTTCGTTTGGTCGCCCACGTAGTAACACTGATCGAACTACTTCGGCTTTTGTAAGCCAACTTTTAAAACATTTTATGGACGATGTGCTAAATGTACCATTTTCAAGCACTTAGGTCAACCTTCTATTGACAAAAACCCTTAAAACTGAGCGGTTTAGGGTTTATAATTAGAGCCTGAAGCAGGCAGCCCCGAACATCGGCGTTGAGTACAATCCTTAAATACTGCTAACAAAAAAAGACCGCCTTGTTCGCGGTCTTTTTTTGTTCCATTTCAGTTTTTTCTTAGGTGAACCATCCACTCATGTTTTTGATGAATAATTCTTCCCGTTTTTTGGTCAGTGATCTTTTCTTTGTACGAATCATTATCCCGGTCAATTAATCTTGAGAGTTTCATCCATTTTCCAGTCTTTCTGAACAAGTCATCTCCAAATCTCTGTTCCATGAACGGTCTTTTTTGGCCCTGTCTCTTACTCTTAAGGCTTATCATTTCCTTAGCAATTGCTGTTTCGTTGATCGTTACATGACGGATCGGCTTTTGGAACCGTAGTTGGGGCATGGAATGTTCGGTCTTCGAAAGCAACTTCAACCGATTGATCTATCGCTGTTCTGCATTCCCCGCAAAAGTTGTCGGTGATGGTAGCTTTCCCCATACGTTTATCTGCTGTTAAGAATCAAAATATGCACGATAATTGTTAATAATCCCTCTATACTAAGCTTCCGATCCAGGTTTTATTAATCCGTCGGGTGAAAATAAGCCGGTACGTATTACCGTTCCGGTCGAGTCGACCTCGAATTACGAAAAATATTCATTAGGCAACCGAACTGGCGTATTAGGTATCTCAGTCGTTTGCTTTTCTTGCAAAGGTCGAAAAATTCTTCAGGCTCTTGTTTGTAGAACGGATGCAAACGTTAGTGTTCGTGCATTGGAAGCAACTCATATAGCTCTGAACTCTCGAAACTCCCGCTCTCACAAGCCGAAGCCTCCTGAGTTCTTAAGCTAAATTAAACGAAGTAAACGGAATACTTGAGTCCTAGCCTCATAGGAGGCTGGAGTCTATTTAAGATTATCTATGTCAAAAAAGAAGAAGCTTAGTAGGTCTGCGCCAGAACTTATTCAGTTAGGCTTGAACGACACGGGCGCGTCGAAACGACTTTCAGATGAAGTTGGCAGCGGCAAACGGACTGCCGCACCTGGTAGAGGATTGATAGTGCTAGCGTTCATGATTCTCTCGATGACCGTCATGGGGGCGATGGCCGTCTTTCGTGAATATTCTCCCATTCCGACTTCGCTTTACGCAGTACCTGTCCCAACGCCGCCTACGATGCCGGGAAGCTCCCCCAGTCGCGAATACATTTATGCCGGCTCCCAGCTCCTGGCTAGCCAGAATCCATCGGTTCCTTCCATTTCCGTCTCAGGATTTGTAAAAAATGGCAGTGGTTCACCGATCAACAATGTCACGGTGTCGCTGATCAATCCACAGGGCGTCACTTTCACGTCGGTCACTGGAACAACCGGTGCCTACCAATTTTACGATGTGCCGACCGGGGTGACCTATACCTTGACGGCCAACTCACGGTCCTACCGATTCTATTCGCAACAGGTAAGTGTGACTGCGAGTATGAGCGACATAGTTCTTGTAGGACTGGAGTAGAAACGGAAATAGCGGCGGATCGAAACGAACCGCAATCGAGGAATCAACAGCGCATGAGTTTACAACTACGGGAAACAGTGACAGAAGGGCAAAACATGGCTTTAGTTATCAGGTTTATTAGAACGGGAATTTCGTTATTGACAATGGGCGTCAAGGGACAACAGTGGCTCGCAAGCATGCTCATCTGTGCGATGCTGCTGCCGCTCTTTTCTTTATCCACAGCGGCGTTTTCAAAATCATCATCGTCGACATCGGCAGGTTCATATGACGCGGCAAATCTTTTCTCATCAATCTGGTCCGACGTATCCCAAAGCGCGAGAGCAAGTATTGTGTCTTTGTCGTCTGGATTGTTCCTCGAAGGTGGAGGTCTCGGTTCTGATACGGTTTCCTTTGAAAAGCGACTGGCCTCGGAAAGCGGTTCGTTTGAGGACGAAAGTAGCACTTCGAACGAAGTGCCTAAAGAGGAAGAAAACGATCTAGCTGAAAGTATCCCGGCTGAACCGGCATCTCCTAAGAATAGTAAGATCGCTCCTCCGCCTGCAAAAACAGCCGTTACCAACCCGGTAATGGAAAATCAGCTTCCTATCAACGAGCAAAGTTCGCTTTACATGTATGAAAATAATGTAGGGTCTCCTAAAGGACAAGTGGAGATGGATTCTTCCAACCAAGCTGCCGCGACTGATATCGAACATCGCGCGGGTATAGCCAATTTCAGTTTTGGTGTTCCGCTCGCATCTCTTCCTGGCCGAGGTATTGATGCGGGTCTTTCGATGATTTACAACAGCCGGACATGGAATAAATCACTTAACATCAGCAATCAGGATCACTACGCGTATGACGTTAACGGTAGCTGGATCGCGCCCGGCTTCAGCTCTGGATTCGGACATTTGGAAACTCGTACAGATAACAATGGAAACAACAGTTACACAGTATCTCCGACTGGATTAACGGAGACCGATGGGACGAGGAGGCAGGTTTCATGTATTCAGTATGCGGGGGCGACCTGCACCGCCTATAGAACAACGGACGGTTCCTTTATCCGGGTTTCGGGACAGGTTACGGGGGCAAACCCCGCGAATGCGACGTTTACGGCGATATATCCGAACGGATCGCAGATATACTACGGGGGCGCGGGCGGCACGGATACTATAAGGAAAAACTACCCGGTTATTATTCGCGATGCTAATGGCAATAGAATTCGGATCGCTTATAAGACGGCCGACTCCGGCAGAATAGACTACATCAAAGACACTTTGGGCCGTCAGATCAAGTTCTATTACGAGAATGATACTAGCGGCAATCCCGATAAACTCGTGGCCGTTACGGTCCCGGGGATGGGAACAAACGACGAGATTCAGACCGTCAGATTCTATTACCAGACATTGACTTTAAGTTCGGCCGGAAAATTCAGCGGTCAGATCACAGCTCCGGCGACGATTCGGGTTCTCCAGTACGTTTACATTCCTGCCACGAAAACTGGCTTCAAATACGACTACGACACGAACTACGGGATGATCAGAAAGATTGGCCGTTACGTTGGCATGACCGCGAGCAGCGCAGCAACGACCGCAACTGGCTCGATTGTCGGCGAGGGACAGTTCGCTGCCAGCACGGAGTATGATTACCCTGACGGTAGCAGTGCTTTGATCGATGTGCCTAAGTACACGATGCGGACTGACGATTGGCACGGCAATACTGGATCGGCACAAGAGACACTCTACAACGCTCCGAAGCCCGAGTTAAATGAGGACTACGTAGTTACGATTACTACCAAAGATGTCGGTTTTGATGTTGAGACGAAGAGCATTTCGGATTCCTCTGGAATACTAAAGGAAACATCAGTGACCAGAGTCGCTTCGGGGCAATCGCCGAAGCTGATGTCAAAGTCCAAGTACACCTGGTCTACCGATGGCAATCGTAATCTGACCCGTATTGAAACGACCGACGAAGCCGGTCTTATCAAAGCTACTGAATTTGAATACGATCAGTACAATAACCAGAAAAAGGTTAGGGAATGCGGATTCGCGGCAGCCAATACGTCATGCACTGATACAAATGCGCTCCGACGAACGGACACGACTTTTGAAACGGGCACAGGTTGGATCTCGACAAATCTCATAAGCCTTCCTAAGACCATAACGACGATTGTTTCCGGCACCGTAGTTTCGAAAACGCAGATTGAATATGACCACGGTTCAAGCGGGACGGCAAACGATAGCACTCTTGTCGCTTACAGTGATATGGACACGTCGACCCACGATATTGCCTATAACAAGTCGAACCCCCAGTCGTATTCGGAATGGATCTGCGCAGATCCCGATCAGAATACCCAGACTACCACTGAAGGATGCGTCGGCCTCTCTCACACGGGTTATCAATCGGCTAGCGCTTACCGCGGAAACGTAACTAAGGTAACTAGGTTTGCGGATGCCTCGTTAACGACGGACCCAAATGCGGACGTCACAGAATACGATTACGACATGGTTGGTAATCTTGTCGAAGCCACATTGAGCTGCTGTAACGTTAAAACGATCGAGTACGGCTCAAGCTTCGGTGTTACCGGATATGCATATCCTACGAGTGAGACCAAAGGGTCGTCACCCCAGCTTACCACCGAGGCCACGTACAACTACCTAACGGGGCTCGTTACATCTACCGAAAATGAGAATGGGCTTGTTACGTCTTATGACTACGACACGGACAGTCTACGTCCCATCAAAACCACTTTCCCGAACGGAGGGTACGTAGAGACATTTTATAGTGATAAGGAGCAGTCGTCGCCGAGCCAGATGGTCCCCAGCTATGTCCGCCAGAAGTCCACACTGGAAAGCAACAAGTTTGCCCAAAGTTATAGTTACGTTGATGCTCGCGGACTTGGCATAAGGGTCGCCTCGCAGACCCCGGACGGTTGGCTCATCTCGGCAACGGAGTACGACACTTTGGGGCGGGCTACAAAGTCTTACAATCCTTTCTATGGCTCTACGCCAACCTCGACGATCGTGACCGGCACCAAGTTTACCGAAGTCACTGGAATCGACGCTTTCGGACGTGCAACGGAAGTGACGCTGCAGGATCTAACCAAAGTCTATACTTACCCCAACGAGGAAACAGTGACCTATACGGCCCCGGGAGGTCAGTCGGTCACAGGGTTGGCGACCAGGGTCAAAGATCAGGCTGGCAAAGAGCGACGACAGATCATCGATTCCTTCGGTCGCGTGCGCCGGGTCGATGAGCCGACCAGCGGCGGACTTGGGCTGGTTTCTGCTCCTAACCAGCCAACCTATTACGAATATGACGGCAACGATAATCTGTCTAAGATTATCCAATCTGACGGAACATACCCGCAGGAGCGCAGGTTTAAGTATGACTCGCTCTCGCGGCTCATTGCCGAAAAGCAGGTCGAGGCAAATGCCACGCTTGATATAAACGGCACAAAAGGGGCGATCGACTGGGACAATAAATTTACAAAGGTGTTGAAATATAATGCTCACGGACTGCTGACTGACGGGTACGATGCCCGCGGCGTGAGGACGCAATTCTCCTATGACGGCCTCAATCGTCTTCAAGGCGTCACTTTCTCGGACGGAACACCGGCGGTGACCTACACCTATGATCAAGTCCGAAGCCCACACTATAACTCCGGACTAATGACCAGGGTGGAAACGGCCGATGGTGGTACCGCGAGGCCAGACACTCCTGCGACGGCGACCGAACTGGATTATGATCTAATGGGCCGCGTTGTGAAACACAGGCAAACGATTGGAAGCCAGACCTATGATCTTGAATACGGTTATAACTTGGGCGGTCAACTGACTAGTGAAAAATACCCTTCCGGAAAACAGATCAGTCTGAGCTACGACGGCAACGGACGTTTGTCAGGTATCGCTGATGCCTCACGGACCTACGCGAATAGCTTCCAGTATCAGGGCAAAGCCGGAATGCTTTCGGCTTTTAATCTCGGTAATGGCACGAGTCAGACGTTAGGGTTCAACGACCGTTTGCAGATGAACGAGCAGGAGACGAAACGCGGCACTACGGTATTGCAGAAGTACGCTTACGGCTACGGCCAACTGGATGTCAACGGTACTCTTGACACGACCAAGAACAACGGACAATTGGCACAAGTTGAGTCGTGGATTGGAACAGCCAAACAGGGGACAAAGAAGTATTCATATGATCATCTGGGGCGGCTATCGGAAGAAAAAGAGCTTCGGGGAGATACTGGAGCCCAAGTATATCAGAACGTGTATGACTTCGATCGATTCGGTAACATGTATCGGAAAGCGGCGAACAATGCAAGCTCGCTGAATTACAATCCGATTGAGGACACCGATGTAAGCAGATCGAGCAACAGGCTAAAGTCGCCGACCATCTACGACGACGCCGGGAATGTTACAGACGACAGCACGTTCCGTAATATCAGTTACTTTTACGATGCTAATGGTCGAATGTACAAGACGGTGGATGCATTGCAGACTTTCCAATCAAATACGGTGTACGATGCTGCCGGTCAGCGGGTGGCTACCCAGGTGGACGGTGTTTGGACCTTTTTCATCTATGACGTGTTTGGCAAGTTGGTCGCCGAATATGGAGGCACCCCTCCTGCGGACGGCGGCGGAGTCAAATATGTTCTTTCGGACTGGCAGGGCTCTACGCGTGCAGTTGTAAACGGCACCGGATTTGTCGTATCGAGGATGGACTATACGGCTTACGGTGAAGACATCGGATCGGGTACCGGAATGCGCACCACAGCCCAAGCATACGGTAACACCAACAAACCGCGTCAACGGTTTGGTCTGACCGAACGCGATGAGGCAACAGGCCTCGATCATACGTGGTTTAGAAAGAATGAGAACCGTGCCGGTAGGTGGACATCGCCTGACCCCTATAACGGATCCATGAGTCTTCTTGATCCCCAGAGCTTTAATCGTTATTCATACGTACAAGGTCAGCCAACGAACTTCATTGATCCTACGGGACTGGACGACGAAAACACAATAATAGATGGGGGCCACACCTGGACTACAAGGTATTCCGGTTTCTTTCGATTCTTAATGGATAGTATGGAGCAGGCAACTCGAACTGGAGGCGGTCCCGGC
>JBGSWW010000028.1:0-2331 GCA_041751735.1 Pyrinomonadaceae bacterium
GCACCCGGTCTGTTTATAGGATAAAAACCCCCAAGGAATGACCCAGTCCAACGGCAATGATCCGAAAGTGAACGGGGCATCGAATAATGCACTGGCCGCTCTCCATGTGCAAAAGACGTATAACAGGCGTCGGGTAGTCGACGATGTCAGTGTAAGTGTCGGACAGGGTGAGGTCGTTGGCCTGCTCGGTGCAAACGGTGCCGGCAAAACTACGACGTTCTATATGCTCGTGGGCCTGGAGCATTCAGAAAAGGGATCGATCGTTCTCAATGGCCGCGATGTGACCGGTCTCCCAATGTATTTGCGTGCTCGCCTCGGACTAGGATATCTGCCGCAGGAGCCTTCTGTTTTTAGGAAGTTGACCGCTGAACAAAACATCCTTGCAGTTCTCGAGACGATGAAAATAGGCCGTGCGGGCCGATTTGCCCGCCTCGAAGAATTACTCGAGGAATTCGGCATTACTCATGTCCGAAAAGTCCGCGGAGACGCTCTCTCGGGCGGAGAACGGCGTCGTGTCGAGATCGCCCGCTGTCTGGCGACCGAGCCGCAATTTGTACTACTCGACGAACCCTTCGCCGGCATCGACCCGCTTGCGATCGAGGACATCCGAGAGATCATCCTCTATCTCAAACGCCAGGGTATTGGAATATTGATTACCGACCATAATGTCCGTGAAACGCTTGATATCACCGACAGGGCATACATCCTCTCCGAAGGTAAAATACTCAGGTCGGGGAGCCCCGCAGAATTAATAGATGACCCCGAGGTTCGGCGTCTGTACCTCGGCGAAAGATTCACGCTGTAAAGGAAATCTCCCGGGGGAAAGGATACTCGAAGTCGTTTGCCGGCGGAAAGAATGGGCCAGATCAGCAAACGCGGCTCACGCTTGGTACGTCATTTACTAGGTCAGGCCGCCCAAGCGTGCCGTGATAAAAAGATCAGACAATTCTATTCTGAGGTTAGCCGCCGGAGAGGCCGCCCCAAAGCAAAGGTTGCAGCGGCCCGGAAGCTTCTCATTAACTGCTACATCATGCTTCGTGATGGCATCGGTTATGAGGAATTCGCGCCGCGTTGGGCGAAGTTGGCTTGTATGAGGGGACAGGAGAGCTGGGCCGAAAGGCAGCAGCCTCTGGAGGCCTGATGGCACGGCCAGCCATTTTCGAGTGAGTCGAAAATGAGACGATTCGGTTTCATGTAGCAGGCACCGAGCCTTGCACGAATAGATGATGGCATTCGCTAACTTAAGGCGAGCGATAATTGAAATAGACTAACTACTTAAAAAGGAGCAGGTTGGCGGTGAGACACTTAAATATGGCGCTCATCGACTCGCGGATGGGCTGATCGTCGGATTGCAGATGGCTTCCGTGCAGTTCGAAGCCGGAAACGTCGTGTTGCCGCTCGCAAAATCGAATCGCCTGTTTCCGTAACGGTCAAAGGTGTAGGTCTGCTTCCACGTCTGCGAGCCGTTGTTAGTTTCGGTGGCACTTTTGAGGCGATTTAGCTCGTCATACGTATAGCTCTGAACAAACGGCGGGGCGAGGCCCGGAACGGTGATCGTCTGCTTCGTGACGTTGCCGTTATTGACCGAAGCCGCAGCACCGTATTCGTAATCCAGTTTTAGGAGGTTTGTGGCTCCGGGTGTGGTTCCCAAAGCGATCTGAGTTGGCTGGAGCCGTGAATTAAAAACCGTCGATTCCCAGCGTCCGTTGCCAAGCTGCATCGAGGTGACCGCTCCAGCAGCGTTGAAAACGAACCCTTTAGCGTAATCGAAAAACCCGTGATTGGCGTTCTTCCTGCTCTGAACAATTGCAAGATCACCAGTCGGGTCCAGAACATTCTTCACTACACGCCCGCTAGGGTACTGCTGTTCGACCAAAGCACCGGAGAGATTATAGGTGTAGGTCATCAGACTGTCCGTCGAACCGTTTCCATAAGTCACCCCGTCCGTAGTCTGCTTGCTAGCCGTCACACGTCCTAAGATGTCGAATGACGTGTACCCGGTTGTCGATACGCTTGATTCCACGTTTGTCAGCTAGATATCACTGCGCTTGACTTTAGGGTTAACCCCACAGATGCCCCCCAGTTTTAGAGTTTAAGAGAGAATCGCAAGAATCGAAGGCCTGACCCCAATTTCCTCGAACATCAAACCCTCAACAATGCAATTAATGAAGGCCTGACCCCGATCCTTCTACGTCGGATTTGAGATGTTTCGGAACGAATTGGCTGTTCGGTGAGATTACTTGGAATCTCTTGTCGGAACTGTGTAGAAATCAGAAACAACTTCGGTAATCGTTCCATTTTCACCGACTTTCATAAAAAATGTTTCGGCAT
>JBGSWW010000029.1:0-69124 GCA_041751735.1 Pyrinomonadaceae bacterium
TTATCCGGGAAAGCACTCGGCGTTGCGTCTTTCCATGCACCGCCAACGGCCCAGGCCCGGCTACCGTCGATCGCATTAGAGGCCGAATTTAATTCGCTTGACCCTGTCGCGATCCCGCCATTGGCCGACAATGCATGATTGGTTCGCACTCCCGGCGGTGTCGCAGTCGGAGTTGCAGTCGGAGTTGCTGTAGGGGTTGCCGCCGGCGTGGCCGTCGGCGTTGCTGTGGCGGTCGCCGTCGGTGTCGGCGATGGGCCGCCCGTTCCGCCTCCCCATGCCTCGAGTTCGGCAATTCGGCTGTAACCATCGAGAGAGGCATTATTGACAACGACCCTGATTCCCGAGGTCCCGACGGCAGCGAAGGTAAGTTTTACCCAGGCCTTATTGTTTCCCGAAAAATTACCCCCGGGAACGGTAGCCCATACAGTACCCGTCCAGTATTGGACTTGGAAATTGATTAGCGAAAATTGGCTAGTCGTTGTCGTTTCTTCGGGTGGCGTGGTGTTTGTGTAATCATCCCTCACCGCGAATACCGATATTTCATCGATGGTTTTGGTCCCCGCGAAATTTATCTGAAGAGTATCAGGAAAGTTCCCCGGAGTTGAGTCTTTCCAGGCACCGCCAAGTGCCCAGACACGGCTGCCATCGTTTGCATTGGACGCAGCATTTAACTCGCTGGTTCCTGTCGCGACACCGCCGTTGGCAGCCAATGCATGATTGGTTCGTACTGTCGGCGGCGTCGCCGTCGGTGTAGCGGTCGGCGTAGAAGTCGGTGTGGCGGTCGGCGTAACCGTAGGCGTTGCAGTAGCTGTTGGTGTTGGCGCGGACGTAACGACCGTCCACGACCGCCCAGCAGGTGTCGAGTCAACATTTAAAGCCAGATCTCTCGCCCGGACCTGAAATGAATGCGGACCCGTTGCCAGGCTAGTGTACGTCACACCCGACGTACAGATGGAATATGGGGAGCCGTCAACCGAACATTCGAATGTCGCGCTGCCGTCATTAGAGGAAAATGTAAAGGTCGCGGACGTTGAAGCTACAGTCCCGCTCGGCCCACTGACGATCGTTGTTTCCGGTGCGATGGCATCGACTACGAAGTTTCGATTGAATCCCAAAGAACCAGAAGCTCCCGGCGCTGGAAGTGTAAGGTTTGCGGGCGTGCCGCCGGAACCATTTATCGAGCCCCCGTTAAGGATGAGCGACGCCGTGTCCATGTAGTCCAGATCGTTACTAGCATGGCCGGACTCAACCGAATAAGTAAAGGAGAGGACCGACGTTCCGGTGCCCCCGGAATAATTGACCGGGAATCCGAGCCCGCCTGTTGCCAGTCTCAAGGTTGGTGTTCCCGTAACCGTTACCGGCGCTCCGAAAGTGACATGGATAGGAATGACACCCCCCAGTCCGAATGTGCCGTTGCCGATCGATGAAGTTACGTTTGTCACCGCCGGCCCCGGGACAACCGCGCCCCAACTTGGCTCCAGGTCCGCAGCGGGAGCGACCGAGATATTTCGCTGGTTCGACCCATCGACATTCATCGTATAGATCTCGTAATTAACGCCGCCGTGCCGCGTCGAATAAAAGACAATAGAGCTTCCGTCAGGCGAAAACGAAGGAGCATAGTCGTCGTTGTCCATACCGGAGGTCGTGGTTAGACGTGTCTGATTCGACCCGTTCACATTCATTATGAAGATGTTTGACCGGTCCTCCGTTTCTACCCTGAATGCTTCGAAAGCGATCTTCGTGCCGTCCGGCGAAAACACCGGGGCATGGCTGTCCTTGCCCGGCACGTTAGTTAGCCGGACCTGATTGGTGCCGTCTGTGTTCATGATGTAGATCTCTGACTGGCCGTCCCGATCTGACATGAACGCGATCTTTGTGCCGTCCGGCGAGTAAACCGGATATCGGTCCGACGCCGGATTATTCGTGATACGTGTCTGGTTCGTGCCGTCCGCATTCATTGTGTAGATCTCCTGATTACCGTCTCTGGTACTCGAGAAAACTATCTTTGACGCATTCGGAGAAAATCTGGGTTCAAAATTACCCGTAGTCATGGTCAGGCCTGTTTGACTACTGCCGTTAGCGTTCATGACGAAGACCTTATCGCCTCGTGTAAAAAGGATCTTCGTGCCGTCCGATGAAAATGACGGATATTGCTCTATTGCCGGGTTCGTTGTGAGACGCGTCTGGTTCGTGCCGTCAGCATTCATGACAAAAATGTCGGTGTCAGCCGGTCCCGTCGACAAACGATTACTTATGAACGCTATCTTTCCACCGGTGGTAGGCCCGACGCAGGCATTTTGACCCGATGCACTATTGCGGGCCGTGCCCGTTGCAACAATGAAATCATGCCTGTTCAGGTCATTATCCGTGCATCCGTTCGATCCCCGAAGAACCGAGTTAAAGCTGCTCCCGCTCAAGGTCGGCATGTTTCCCTCGGAGCAATTTGCCGAAGATCCATAACCCACAAAATCGACGATCGATCCGCCGGTCGGACACGAAATGTTCAGTATGGCCGTGGTGTTGGCCAACGCGACCTTTCCGGTGGTAGTCGACATAGCGATCGACCCAGTAGCGTCCGGGGTCGGTAGAGCCCCTCCTCCAAAAGCCCCTGAAGCTTGCCGAATGAGAAAATACCGCCCTGGCTGGATCATGACATTCGGTAATGGAGTAACCTGCCAAGTGCTGCCTCCGGCCGCAGCATATTGCACTGACCATCCACTAACGCTTACGGCAGCCGTTCCGCGATTGAACAGCTCGACGAAGTCATGAGTAAACAATGCGCCGAAATCCCCCGCACCGCCATAGATCTGGCTAATTACGATACCGTTTGAAACATCGGGCGCCATGGCCGAATGAACAAGGTTGTCCTCAAACAGAAGGGGTACCGAAGCATCATTAGCGATAAAAACATTTTGCTCCGACTTGGCCAGGATCGTGTGCCGGCGAACGCCTATCGTCTTTGGCTCGTCCTCGAAACGGGAATTGTATTCACGAGCTGGTCGTTCAGAAACAGCCTGTCCTAACGCGCCCGGCGTTAGGGTCAAAACGCTTAGAAAAGCGGCGGCTGCAAAGAACGAAACAATATAAAAGGTGTGTATAAAATTGGCCAATTTCATTACGGATTGTGATCTATTGAACGGGAATCGTCTCAACAGAATACTACGGTTTAAGTTCGTTGACGAGGTAGGTCGAGTATAGGTTCGGAACGGGTCGATGTCAAGACAATTCCCGCCCCAGGCACTCCTATTATACAAAGAAGCGAAGTCCTTGTCACTCCTTATTTTATGTCTTTAGTAGTTTCGGAACTCTCCGATCTGACGAGGTAGAGTGATAAAGACTGCTCGACGACTGCTTTGTCTTCTCTGCGAAGTCGTCTAATTGGAAACTCTCATTCCACTCGAGTTTCAGGGTGAATGTTATTGGCGGTGAAAGGGCCGCATCTGATACCGTAGAGTTTTCCTTCGACTTCATTATTGATCCCGTTAAAGCATGATAAAAATAGGCTCCGACATTTGCAGCAATTACCTTGAGGCGACGACGCGAGAATGGCTGGAGACGAACGGCATTGGCGGATATGCATCCGGCACCATATCTGGCACAAATACACGCCGGTATCACGGGTTATTGGTGGCCGCCTCTGAGCCGCCGCTAGGTCGTATAGTGACGGTAGCTAAGATTGAAGAGACGCTCATCGTTGACGGTGAACGTTACGAATTATCCAGCAACCGCTATCCCGGAGCTCTCTATCCGGAGGGGTATAAATTCCTGACCCGTTTTCGACTTGACCCTTTTCCTATTTGGACATACACGATCGGTGCCATCGAGATAGAGCGATCGATTTTCATGGTGCACGGAGAGAATACGACCGTCATTCAGTGGAGCTTGATCAACGGCGCGGAAACTGCATACGCGACATGTCACATGGAGATCAAGCCATTGATCGCCTTTCGAGATCATCATCACCTTCGGGTGACGCACTCCGATCTTCGCCCTGATCTCGAATTGGCCGACGGCCGGGTTTCCATGCGGCCGCACGAAGCCATGCCTCGCCTATATTTTGCCCATAATGCGGAGAGATCCGTTGAACAAGGTCATTGGTACCGCGATCTTGAATACGCGATCGAGCGAGAAAGAGGTTTCGACTATCACGAAGATCTATATCAACCTTTCAGCCTCACATTTGACCGTCCGGATCAGGCGGTGGTTGTCCTCACTACGGAAGTCGAAAGGAATGCTTCCGAAACGGGAGATCTCGAAGCTACTGAGATCAAGAGGCGAGCTGAACTAATAGCTCACTCAGGCTGCCGGGATAAAGACATGTGGCCTCTGATTCTCGCGGCCGACCAGTTTATTGTGGATCGCGGGGCAGGAAAAACTGTGATCGCCGGATACCCCTGGTTTTCCGACTGGGGCCGCGACACGATGATAGCCCTAAATGGCCTCACTCTCTCGACCAACCGGCTCGAGATCGCAAAGACTATTTTGCTCGAGTTCTCGAAGCACATTTCTGAGGGGATGCTGCCAAATCGCTTCCCCGATTCGGGCATGACTGCCGAATACAACTCCGTAGACGCGACTCTCTGGTTTTTTGAGGCTGTACGGGCTTATGTTGGTAAGACCGGCGACCTGGAATTGGTACGTGAAAAGCTTTACGACAAGCTCGCGGATATCATCAAATGGCATGTTTCAGGGACGCGCTACAACATTCATGTCGACACGGACGGACTTCTATACGCGGGCGAATCCGGTGTCCAATTAACATGGATGGATGCGAAGATCGGCGATTGGGTCGTGACCCCTCGAACAGGTAAACCAGTAGAGATCCAGGCTTTGTGGTACAACGCCCTGCGGATCATGTCTGATCTATCTGAGAGCCTGGGTAACAATGAGGCCGCCGCGACTTACCAAAATATGGCCCAAACAGCTAAAGGTAGTTTCAACGGCCAGTTTTGGAATGTTAAGGAGAGATGCTTGTTCGACGTCGTTGACGGAAACAGAAAAGACGGTTCCGTACGTCCCAATCAGATATTCGCCGTAAGCCTTTCGCACACAATGCTGGCGGCGGAAAAGTGCAGACAAGTGGTTGATAAGGTCAGAACGGAGCTGCTGACACCCTTTGGGCTCAGGTCGTTATCTCCGAATGACCCGAACTATGTACCCGTTTATGTCGGATCTCCGTCAGAGCGAGATGCCGCCTATCATCAGGGGACTGTATGGGGATGGCTGATCGGGCCCTTTATTGACGCCTATCAGCGCGTTCATCCAGATAGTCCGGAGACCGAAGAGCAGGTCGAAGCGATGCTTGCCAGTTTTCGATCTCATTCATCAGAGGCCTTGGTCGGACAGATATCGGAAATATTTGATGCCGAACCGCCTTTTTTTCCGCGAGGATGTGGAGCTCAAGCGTGGAGCGTCGGAGAACTCCTGCGTGTGCTGCGTATTGAGTCTAAGTAACCTGAACGACAGACCTATAGGCTATTATTGACCGGGGCGCTATGGCGGGCGGACATTTCAAAATTCGGCGGGCTATCATCATTACTTATTTGATAGGCGTCCATCTGCTGGCGGGATACCTTCTCGTCAAAGAAGTGCTCCTCAAGTTTGGCTCTTCACAGCCGTCGATCGACGTAGTCGATCCAACCGTTAACACCCCGATACCGCTTCCCATTCCAGTACCGTCGGTTCTGGCGGACCTTAGGCCGGTTGAAAATACAGAAAATGCCAGTGATCTTCAGCTGATCGTGCCCGTTAAAGGCATGACTGCGGAACGGCTTACAGATTCATATAATGACGCTCGGGGCGATAGCCGCTCACACGAGGCGATCGACATTGTAGCCCCGGAGGGAACGCCGGTCATCGCCGCTGCCGACGGCGTGATCGCGAGGTTTTTTGACAGTGTGCCGGGCGGTATAACGATCTATCAGTTTACTGAGGACCGGAAATACATGTTGTACTACGCCCACCTCCAGCGTCGAGCCGACGGTTTGAGTGCAGGTGATCGGGTATCGCAAGGTCAGTTGATCGGATACGTAGGCGACACTGGAAATGCCGGTAAAGGCAATTTTCATCTGCATTTTTCGGTTGCACGTGTGACGGACTCCGCCCGCTACTGGGAAGGCGAGTATGTAAACCCCTTTCCGATGTTCAGAAGATCGACGCCTTAAGTAATCCGCGTTACGGTAGGCCGACCCCATTACTGTCATTCTTATCTTGTCGAAACGCAGTTCTAAGGGGAGGTCCAGATGTCTTTTTCAAAATACTTTTTCATTTTGGTTATATGCCTTGCCGCTGCCGGACTGACAGGATGCTAAACGCAGCCGAACAGAAATTTGAATCAAACGGCACCGGCCAATACCTCCAACAGCTCCAACGCGAACACTAATGCGAACACTCAAGCGGATTCCGCGCAAAGCCAACCACTCGCAGGCGTTCCGTTTACGATGCCGGTCCTTGACGCCATGCTTGCCAATGAGTCTTTCGTTAGCGAAGCAAGGATAGCTGTTCAACTAACCGATGAAGAAGTTGATAAGCTTCGCACCCGCGCCAGAAACGCCGTTCTCGAATTGTCGGGCGACCCGGCCGACGACGATTCACGCTCAACGCGCGTAGCGATGGACGAGGCCACTAAAGAAGTGACAGATGTCCTCGGAAAAGACCGCGGAAACAAACTCATAGCGTTTGTGCAGCAAAAATGGGTGGGGAGCGATGCCCTTTCGACGTCAAACCCAAATTCGGTGCCCAGCGATACCCGCGTGATCGTTAATATTCCCGCGTATCGGATGGACCTGTTCCAGGAAGGCAAGTTAGTGAAATCTTACAAAATCGGGATCGGATATCCTGAATTCCCGCTCCCGACGGGGCTCAGAAAAGCAAATACGATCATATTTAACCCGACGTGGACGCCCCCGGATGAACCCTGGGTCAAAGGCAAGGTCAGCCCGGGCAAAACAGTGGAGGCGGGAGACACGCTGAATCCGCTCGGGCCGATAAAGATCCCCATCGGCCTGCCATCGCTTATCCATGGTGGTAAAGCAGCATCAAGACTTGGCACTTTCGCATCGCATGGGTGTGTAGGACTCACAAACAGGCAGATACAGGATTTCGCGATGGAGATCTCAAAAATCTCCGGCAAGCCGCTATCGCTTGAGGACATCAGAGCATATGAGAAGAAAAAGACCGAAACGGAAGAGATGAAACTCGGTAAGGACATAAACGTCGAGCTTCGGTACGAGACCATCGTGGTAGAGAATGGCGAGGTAAAGATCTACCGCGACGTCTATGAGCGCGGCACGAATACTGAAGAGAACCTTAAGCGGGTACTATCCGAACATGGTGTTCAGCTCGACTCTCTCGAAGCCGCTATAAAAGAGAAATTGCTGGCAGCGGTTGACGATATGGCAGCCGATGCCTCCGGAAAGCCTGTGGAGACCAATGCAAACTCAAACTCGAGCAACAAGGCCAACTCGAACTCATCCGGCAAGGTGACGAAGAGTATCAAGGGTAAAAAGGAGGTGTCGGTCGTTTTACCTCAGTTGAGAGGGAAGGGCTATCCCGCCCCTGTTCAAATGCGATCTAGTTGATCCTGCTTTCGGACGTATGGGATTTTATCTCTGGAGCCGGTATATCCGGCACCCAAAAAATACGGTTATTTGTGACAACTTTTTTGAGGCCGAGCCCGGGAAGCGCAGACTCACTGGCGCCTAGATAGGTGAAGTGTGGCAGGTCGGACACCACCGTCTGAAACCATCCGTGCTGAGCAAGGACCAGCCTTACTCTAGGGTCGTCGAATTCCTTGACATCGAGGGCGAGCATGGCGATGTGCTGAGATGAGCCTGGAGGGGCGACGGAGTAAATGATAGATTTGTCGAGGCTCTTTGCAAAATAGATCCCTTGCGTCTCGAGCCGGAGTATCTCCCTTACCTGACGGTTGATCGGAAGCTGGCGGATCTTTGCAGCCTCGGAGGCCTTCAGCCGACGCATACCGACCCAATAGGACAACGCCGGTTCGACCCGGCTTTTCCATAAAGCTATCGTCTGGTTATAGCCTCGTTTTCCCGAGTCTATACCCCTAGGGGATATTGAGAAGCCATGCTTTTTAGCCGATTTTATCGCCGCCTCAAGATCTCGCATTGCCGGCTTTTGAAGCTCAATATTTATGTCGCTTAGCTTTTCAGACTCGGTTTCAATGGATCTTTGAAACTCCTGTACTTCTGCCTCATCATCGAAAAAGACCTTTCTTGGGGGAATCGCACCATTCCGTGCAACATACATCGCCCCGTACTCTCTGAACAAGAGCTCGCCGGCGTCATCCTCTGGAAACTCGAATGCCGGCGGCAGGTTATCGAAAAACTTTGATGTATGTTCCGTTTTCCTATTCATTCTTTGATCTCGATCACCGGACCGCACGCTCCGAGCCGAGGTCTGCGCGTGAGAAACTGACGCTATCGCAATACAAAGGATAACGAGGATCGCGGGCCAACTTCGGTTTAGCATCTATATCTAACAGGTGGTCGAAAAACAGCGGATCACGTCAAAACGCCAGTAAACAGGTATCTTGGCCATCGCACTCAGAATACCCAAGGTATCATACAAGTTTTCATTCCTTAGTCCAAAGGCTTTTTGTTGCCGCACCTCTTAGGAAAAGCCGTTTTGCGGAAGGATGTCAACTTTTGAGAAAATGGATCGATAGATCTGTCGTTGGCGGGGAATAGAGAAAATGGGTGTCCATCTGCCTGAACACCCATTTTACCCGTCCTATAAGGTTAGTCCGTTAGCGTGCTACCGGTTTGAGGACGCTGCCTTGGATCTACTCCCGGATGTCCCGGTTGAGCCGGTTGACTCGGTTGTGCCCGAAGTTCCGCCCGCGATCCTCGATGTCGAAGATGCTGAAGTGTCCATGTTGTCACTGTCGAAGCCCCGGTTGATGGTAGAAGACGTGCTCGAAGTGTACCGAATTCGATTTTCAACATTCTTTACACCGGAAACATCTTCGGCAATATCCTCGGCCATGCGTTTTGCATAGCGGCTGTCAACGGTCCCGGTCAAGATTACTTCGCCGTTATTGACCTCGACGTCGATATCTGACGCATCGAGATAGGAATGGTCCGTAAGCTGGTCATTGACATCCTCTTTTATTCGGTCATCTGATCGCGTATAGCTTCGCGGTCCTCGCCCGCGGTGCTCCCCACGACGCTCGTCCATCTCACGGCGCCTTTCGGCTTCGTCATCACCAAACCAGGACGCGACTTCGTCAGACGTTTTGTCCCACCATCCGCGTTCGTCCCGTCCGCGTCCACCCTGTTGGTAGCCGCGTTCTGACGAAGGGTAATCGCTCGTCCATGATGATCCCCGGCCGGAACCATACCCGCCGCCATACGTGCTGCCGTAGCGGGCCGAATCGTATCCACCGCCGTAACCGCTATCATAACGGCCCTTGTCGCTACTGCCAGAGCTTCCGCTCTGCCGGTCCGAACTATAGCCGCCGCCATAGGTATCGCTCATTCCCTGGTCAGAATATCCGCCGCCCTGGTAACCACCTCCGAAGTCAGGGCCGTTCTCGCCTCCACCAAAGTATCTGTCCTGCTGGCCGCCGCGATCCGGGTACATCCCAGAATAACCCTGACGTCCACTGCCTCTCTCATAGTCGTAACCACTGACGAAATCGCGCCGTCCTTCGCCACGATAGCTAGAGCTCCCATATCCGCTTTCGCGGCCATAACCCTCTCGTTCTCGACCTTGACCCTGGCGGCCATAACCGCCCTCTCTGTAACTTTCTGTGTTTCTATACTTTCTCATTCTGTTCATGACCTCCTTACATCAAATGATTGCATTTTCAATGGCATCGGCGATCACGATTGAGACCACCCAACCATTGAAGCTAGAACAGTCGATTCGCCGATCCGTAAACGTTCGTCGCTGAAAATTTGGAAAAAACAGAACTGGCGAATTCAACCACTTTTCGCTCTTATTAGTCTATCTAAAAGGCGGGTGTCATTTCGTATGCTGACCTACACAGAAAGCACTTAGTTGGTATTAGAACGGCGAGTACACGGGAAAATTGCGTATGACCTTTATGGCAGAGTCGACATGCACCTTCATGTATTCGTCCCGCTCTATGAAGGGGATCGAAAGGCGCAGCGCGTCATAGAGGTCGCGAGTTCCGAGTCCAAGAGTTTTTTCGGGTCCGGTCGCCTTACGACGCAGGTCAACCCCTTGGGCGGCACAAAATGCTTCTAGCGCAATTATCGTTTCAAGGTTGTCACCGACGGTACGAAGCTTGAGTGCGGCCGTCGCTCCCATAGAAACGTGGTCCTCTACGTTTGCCGAACTTGGAATAGTGTCTACACTTGCAGGGTGAGCGAGTATTTTGTTCTCCGTACAAAGAGCTGCTGCAGTATATTGGACTATCATAAACCCCGAATTTAGCCCGCCATGCTCCGTCAAAAAAGCTGGCAGCGCGTGCTCATTCGAGGCCTCGTCTGTAAGCCGCATGATTCGCCGTTCGGATATATTCCCAAGCTCCGTTAAGGCGATCGTAAGATAGTCAAATGCCAAAGCTAGAGGCTCACCGTGAAAGTTCCCGCCGCTGATTACCTCGATCTCGCCTGTTTCGTCATTCACGAAAATCAGCGGATTATCGGTAACGGCATTAAGCTCAAGCTTGATCAGCCATTCGGCGTAAGCAACAGCGTCGCGGCACGCACCGTGAACCTGCGGCATGCATCGCAAAGTGTATGCATCCTGCACATTCGATGGATCGAAATCGCGGACCAATTCACTACCCTCAAGGATCCGTCTAAGATTGGCAGCGCATTCGATCTGACGAGGGTGAGGGCGAAGAGCATGTATCCGCTTATCGAATGCGGATACGGTGCCGTGGAGAGCCTCAAGCGTCAGGCTGCCCGTTATATCGGCCATCTCTGCCAGGTGTTTCGCCCGCCACGTTTCAAGGAGGCCCACCGCGGTCATGATGGTCGTGCCGTTCGTAAGCGCTAGTCCCTCCTTCGCGGCCAGCTTGATCGGGAAGAGTCCGGCCCGCTCAAGAGCTTCGCGTCCCTCGATGACAGCTCCATCAACCTCCGCCAAGCCTTCGCCGATTAGAACACATGCAAAGTGCGCGAGCGGGGCCAGATCGCCGCTGGCCCCGAGACTTCCCTTCTCCGGGATCACCGGATGCACGCCTCGGTTAAGCAGTTCGAGGATCAACTCAAGAGTTTGGGCCCGAATGCCTGAAAAGCCACGCGCGAGGGTATTTGCCCGGATGAGCATAATTGCCCTGACAGTAGGCGTGTCAAATGGCTTTCCGACGCCAACGGCATGGCTCAGTACAATATTCCTTTGAAGCAGCTCCACTTCCGCAAGGCTTATTATCTTGTCCTTGAACGCCCCAAATCCGGTTGTGATTCCGTAAGCGATCTCGCCCCGATCGAGCAGTGTCTGGACAGCGGATGCGGAACGTTCGACCTTGACTTTTGCATCCTCGGAGAGTTTGACCCGCGGGTTCCCTGGCTCCCCGTATGCGACCGCCGCTACCTGTTCGAATGTCAGGCTTTCGCCGTCAAGTACTATTTCCGCCATTGATGATTAGAGATCGTTGCTGGAGAAGTTCGTCATAAACCTTTTCTATCATAGACGACTTTCCCGCGTTTTATCACGGTGCGGACGAGCGGGCTGCCAAATTCATAGACGATCTCGCGATGATCACTGGTGTCGAAAATGAGTAGGTCCGCAAATTTATCAACTTCGATAGAACCACTACGCCTGCCTTGGCCGATAGCGAACGCCGCATTGATAGTGGCGGCGTTGATAACTTGTGCCGGAAGCAGTTTTTGATAGCGTGCTGCGATCGCCATGGCCATCGGCTGCGAAGGGCACGGGGCCGAGCCAGGGTTGTAATCGGTGGATATGGCCACCGCGCAACCCGCATTGATAAGCTTTCGAGCCGGCGCGAACTCCGTTCTACCAGCGTTGAAGTTCTCGGTGGGAACTACGATGCCAACTGATTCACTCGCGGCCAGCAACCATATCTCTTCGTCCGAGATCGCGTCAAGATGGTCGATCGAAGTCGCGTTCATTTCGATCGCAAGCCTTGATCCGCCGAGATTCGTAAACTGGTCGACGTGAGCCTTTATCGCGAAGCCGAGGTGTTTCGCCGAAGTCAATATCCGCCTCATTTGGTCAATATTGAATGCGTTCTTCTCAGTAAAAACATCGGCAAAGAAGGGCGTGCCTTTGGCGTGAAAATGAGATCGCTCATACCACTTCCACGCCTGCGGCAGCATTTCATCGCAGATCAGGCTGACATAATCATCCGGCCGGTGCTTAAATTCCGGCGGCACTGTATGCGCGGCGAGAAAAGTGGGGACGATATCAATGGTGTGTGAACGGTCGAGGGATTCGATCACGGCGAGCATCTTCAGCTCGGATTCTGTGTCGAGCCCATATCCTGTTTTTATCTCGCAGGTGGTAGTCCCGCAGGCGAGCATCTTGTTGAGACGCGCCGTGCTGGTTTCGATGAGTGAATCGAGCTCGGCCTCCCGCGTGTGCCGGACTGTAGCGATGATGCCGCCGCCAGCGGCGAGTATCTCGAGATACTCGGTACCCCGGATCTTCAGCTCAAATTCATTAAGCCGGTCACCGGCGTAGACGATATGTGTGTGAGGATCGACGAATCCAGGAGTTACGACCTTGCCCCCGGCATCGATGACATTTTCGGAGCTATATACTTCGAGAACGTCCGACGAAGCTCCAACCGCGGCTATTTGACCGTCTATGACAGCCACAGCGCCGTTCTTGATAATGCCGACATTAAGCATCTCGACGCCACGCTTCGGCCCACCACCGGAGGCACAGGTTACGAGCTGGCCGGCGTTGTGTATGATCAAATCGCCTTGCAGCACCTATGGATTGTCTTCTGAGATCACCTTGTGGATACGGTTAACTTCCATTAGTGCCGCTGAGCCATACCATGGAACGAGTTCGACGACCATCATGCCGGATTTAACTACAGGATCCGTATTTACGAGTGCTTGGGCCTCTTCTATCGTCGCAACATTGAGAATAAAGAGTCCGCGAAATGCTTTATCGTTCTTTGCAAACGGCCCCGCGACGGACAGCTTTCCGTCGTCGGCAAGACGGCCCATATTGGCAAAATGACCCTTGAACATCTCCTCTCGATCTTTACCCGTTATCTCGGTGTCCTTGGGCCCTGTCTTTAATATCGCCAGCACATAGCTCCGCATTCCTCGTTTATCCGCCCCAACTTTCTTCGCGAGAACCGCGTCGTAATTTGGGTTTTTGCTCGGCTTTTCAGGCGTTTGTGCAAAGCCGCAAACTGCGGCCAGAGCCGCCATTGCGAACATCGTGATCAAGTTTTTCGTGGTTTTCATATTATGTGGACTACGTTCAAATTATCGAAAATGTTACCACGTTTTCATCTGACGAATCACAACACCGTGCGAAATTGACGGGCCGCTTAGCCGGCGATCAATCTGGTGCTTCGGCTTCCAGTCCAAATATCAGGCGTTTGTATTTCGTATAGAGGAACGAGACTATCAACATCAGTATTCCTAATGAAACGAACAGGATCGTCTTTGGTATCGTAGGCAGGTCGGCAATGTCGTAAAGGAACAACTTTATCAGCGTCACACCGATCAGTACGATGCCCCCGACTCGCAGATGCTTCTTGCCTTGCTTTATCCCAAAAGCGATCAACGCAAGTGCGTAAAGTCCCCAGAGAACGCTTAAACCATATTTGGCTGCGTCAGATATACCGTTCTGAGCCATAATGTTCAAGAGTTCCCCGCTCGCGAAAATAAAGATCGTGACGACCACCAGGGCGTCGAACGCGAGTTCGACAGTTAACAGAGGAAATCTGTCTCGCAAGTTCTGTTCCCGCCCAACCTTATAAAGCGAAAAGATCAGTGCGGAAGCAACGACGTATGCGATATATCGAATGGCTACGTTGATAGCAGGCGCGTGGCCGCCCAACATGTAGTTTTCTCGAAGCTCGAAAAAGATCCCTGACCCGGCCAGAAGTACTACCAGCAAAATTATCAGACTGAGCCCCGCCGCGACAGACCCCAAAACAGCTGACCTCGCTCGGCGCAGGTTTACGAAATTGAGGACCGTAAGGAAGGCCATGGTGTAGATGATCTGCCAAGTGGCATTCAGCAGACTCAGGTTTGAGACCGCTTGACTGGACTCCTCAATTCTCGCTGCGGCGATACCGAGATGAAAATAATTGTCTATCTCGGTCCGCAAGGCATTGAAAAGAACGGCAAGTGCTATACCGGCAGCTGAGAAACCGATCGGCCTAACCAGCTCGCTTGAGACCGTGGGTTCATGTTCCTTATCTCGATTCGTTATGAAAACGAAAGCAAATGCAGCGATCACAATTAGCGCAGTGATGAAGTTGCCATTCGCGAATACTTGAAGATTAGCCTCACTTGGATAAGATGTTCGCCCCCAGTAGGCATGAAGCCAGTCGAGCACCATACTTCCAAGGGCCAGTGTGAGGACGGGATATGAATAGTATTCAAAAAGCCTGATCTGACGTGATCGTGCGAACCAGAAAAGTAATGAGCCCTCTATGGCCCAGATCATCGTGACATAATTACCGTCAAATTGGACCGGTATCGCCAAAGTCAGGAATGTGATGATCAGGATTGTCAGGACGTGGACCACATCGCTTACGTTTTCCCTCGCTCTGCCGACTGAGTGGGCCACCAGAAAATGGAATACTCCATGACCTGCCGTAAATAAGCCTAGGAAGCCTCTTAGGTCCTCCCGGCTGTCTAATAAGGCGTAGCCAAAGCCATAGAAAACTAACGAGTTCGTAAGAAGGAGCGCCGAATGCTCGGCGAGACCCATGCCATCGGTCGTTAATCGATAAACCAGCGTAGTAGCATAAAAAACTAAAAAGAAAATGGCGGCGAAAGCGGACGACAAAACGAATTTACTGTCCGGGTCGTAGTATTGCGAGAACCATACTCCGAAGATCAGCCAAGTGAGCGGATATACGACAATGACCGGCAGTCGGCCGTAATACTTGAACGAAGTAACCAGTATAACGACCGACGCGATCGCCAAATAGGTAAACAGGAACCAAATGTCGTTGTTTGCCGGGTTAAGAGCACTAATTCTGAATGCATATGCGAAGAAGATCAGGACGTTGACTACGGCCGCAATAGTGTTTTCCGTAGCGTCCTGGGCAGGGCGGTTAATCGCATGGTATATCGCGGTTCCATAAAAAATCGTAAAGAATATGCCGAGAAAGACCAGTATAACGATGAAGTGTTCCGCAGGGGAATACTTATCTACCAACCATGTAAAGAGCGCCGTCCATGTAAACCCGGCGGCCATATAAAACAAAATCTTGCTTGAGCCGCGGATCTCTATCGCTCGGATGTTGGACGTTATCTGCAGAGCTAGACCAGTCGCAGCGAGATACGCGAAAAGGACTATCGACTGAGTGATGGTGACCGACGTACCGTTAAGAAACAAGCAAAGTACAAAGAATATTGCAGCGGTGATCCACGCAGTGATCCGGCCCTGAGCGTCACCGGTATCGTCATCTCTTCGTGTCAGAAAGATGTTTGCTGAATAGAAAATGGCAAAGAAAACCGAGAGAAAGATAAGAGCCAGGTTAAAATGTTCCTCTGCCGAATACCGTCCCACGCACCAGCTACCGAATATTAGCCAGGTAAACCCCGACGATGTGTAAACGATGGGGCGCCAGTCGCGTCTGATCGAAAGCGCCAGGATCCCGACGTTTACGATGGATATGTATGTAAACAGAAATGCGTATGCCGCTGATCCTGTAGATAGTAGAAACGGGGCCGCGTAAGCGCCTACGAGGGCAATATGGGCGATGATCTGTTTGTTATAGATCAGTGCCGACGCCACGGTGAAAACCGTGAACATTACCATCAGAGCGAAGGCTGCCGGCTGTCCGATCAGAGCGTAAAGGGAATAGGCAAAGTAGGTTACGAAATACAGTGACGCCATTCCCCCGCTCAGCAAAATGGCACTGAAATTCTCATATTTGACCTTCAATCTTGCGCCGACGCCGATCAATCCGAATCCGAATATGTAGCCAACCACGATCCTCGTCAGCGGACTGATCAGATCGTTGTCGATAGCAAATTTAACTCCGATCCCAATCCCTAGTAAGAGCACTACTATGCCGACCTTGCTGATCAGATTCTCGCCTATAAATTCTTCGAGGTTTGCTTTTGCCGATTCAGCATACTGCGAGGCGTACCGTGCGAAAACACCTTCTTCCACGATCCGGTCCTCGGTAACGGATGGTGGCTCTACACGATCCCTCGCCGATGGTTCTTCCCGCATCCACGAAGACTCGGCGCTTGAGGAAGGGGCTGAATAGGGGTTCTGTGATGCCGAATGTTCAGGCTGTGGGATGGACGGTGCCGACGTTTCTTGCGGCCGAGGATCTTCACGCGTAGCGGCCTTAGAGCTTGTTTCCGCCGGGAGTTCACTCGTTTTCCTTGCCGCACGAAGTTCGCCGATCTCATACCGGATCTGGCTTACATTATGCTGAAAATCGATCTGAGTTCGAACGAGTCGATCGAGGCGGGCCTCGAGTTGAACTATTTTGTCGTCGATCTCTGACATAGGGAAACTGGCCGGGTTGTGGGTTTGCGAAAAAGGTGCCGTAATTGTAGCTTATTTACAAATTCAGTCAAGGTTTTAATATCTGATGAAAAATCGCACCGTTAAAGCCCCGACGGGCACCGAACTCACCTGTAAGAACTGGCTCATCGAGGCCGCGTATCGAATGATCCAGAACAATCTGGATCCGGAAGTCGCATTTGATCCGGATAATCTGATCGTTTACGGCGGACGGGGTAAGGCGGCTCGTAATTGGGAGAGTTTCGACGCGATTCTCAAATGTCTACAGGAACTGAATGAGGACGAAACGCTGATGGTCCAGTCCGGGAAACCAGTCGGCGTATTTAGGAGCCATGCTGACGCGCCGCGTGTGCTGATCGCAAATACAAACATCGTGCCGCACTGGGCTACGCAGGAGCAGTTTGATCAATACGAACGTGAAGGGTTAATGATGTACGGCCAAATGACGGCCGGATCGTGGATCTATATCGGCACACAGGGCATTTTGCAGGGCACTTATGAGACTTTTGGATCGCTTGCCCGTCAGCATGGTTGCGGCGATCTTTCGGGCAAACTCGTGCTAACCGCCGGACTGGGCGAGATGGGCGGGGCCCAGGCCCAGGCGATCACATTTAACGGCGGCGTCGGACTGCTGGTGGAGGTCGACCCGTGGAGGATCGAAAGGCGGCTGCGGTTGAAGCAAGTCGACACTGTCGCCGGGAGTTTAGATGATGCTTTAGCTATCGCCCATAAAGCCGTTGCGAACAAAGAGCCTAAATCGATTGCCCTAGCTGGAAATGCCGCGGAGGTTCATTGGCAATTACTTAAGCGTGGCGTCATTCCAGATGTCGTGACAGATCAAACGTCGGCGCACGATGTACTCTATGGTTACATTCCGGTCGGACTTTCCGTAGATGAGGCAAGCGAACTCAGGAAGGCAGATCCAAATGAATACGAACGCCGCGCCATGGACTCGATGGCCAAGCACGTCGAGGCCATGCTCGAGTTCAAACGGTGTGGCTCGATCGTCTTCGACTATGGTAACAATCTTCGGCAGCGCGCTTTCGACAACGGTGTGAACAATGCCTTCGATTACCCTGGTTTCGTGCCCGCTTACATCCGGCCGTTATTCTGCGAGGGTAAGGGCCCGTTCCGCTGGGTCGCCCTCTCAGGCGATAAGAAAGACATCTACAGAACTGACGAGGCGATAATGAACCTCTTCCCGGACAACGATCACCTCGCCCGCTGGCTGACCATGGCGCAGGAAAAGGTCGCCTTTCAGGGCCTTCCCGCCCGTATCTGCTGGCTTGGTTACGGCGAGCGTGCAAAAGCCGGTCTAAAACTCAATGAAATGGTTGCCTCGGGCGAATTGAAAGCCCCGATCGTCATTGGCCGCGACCACCTCGATTGCGGCAGCGTCGCCTCGCCCAACCGTGAGACCGAGGCCATGATAGACGGCAGCGACGCCATCGCCGATTGGGTGTATCTCAACGCGATGATCAACGTCGCCGGCGGCGCCACCTGGGTCTCGCTCCACCACGGCGGCGGTGTCGGCATCGGCTATTCTCTCCACGCCGGTCAGGTCATCGTCGCCGACGGAACCCCGGAAGCCGCAAAAAGAATAGAACGTGTTCTTACGACAGATCCCGGAATGGGTATCATCAGACACGCCGACGCGGGGTATGAAGAGGCAAAGGAGTTTGCTGAGAAGAATGCTGTGAAAGTGCCGATGTTGAAGTAAACAAAACTCTGCAAGGCTTCAGGTTATTTTTGCTATTTTTCGGGGTTATCCTTGATAAATTTTTCGAACTTCTTCCTATCTGGATGATCCGCCACCTTTTTAAGAAACAACTTATATTCACGGGTCGCAAGGGGTTTTGAACCGGCGAGATCATAAAGGTGAGCCAAAATAAGATGGCACTCAGCCATTCCTATCGGATCTAGCTTAATTGCCTCATTTAAGGCGCCTGCCCCAAGGGTGCCCTGCCGAGCCTGTAGGTACGCTTCGCCAAGTAACTGATAAGCTCTGGCGGACGTAGGTTCTAATGAAACGGCGTGTTTAAAGATCTCGATCGCGGCTTCCAATTGTTTTTGGGATACGCGAATTCGCCCCATGAACAGCCACGCTGGTGTGTAGTCCTGTCTAAGCTCCAGCGACTTTCTAAATGCTGATTCAGCATCTGCGAGCGAGCCGCGTTCAAAGTGTGACGAGCCTAGCTTGGCCCACGCAATAAAATCGGCAGGATCGATAGATACTATCGCCGTGACATACTCGATGACCTTCTCCCGATCTTTACTTGCCTCGGCTTCTCTCGCCTTTCCGTAGAGCTCAATAGTACTTTTGTGAGGAGGATGCGAGAACTTGGAAGAGACTACTCCGGGAGGCGCGAGCCCAGCTGTTTTTGACGGATATACTTCGAAATCTTCCCGTTGCTGAGGAGGCCCAAAGGAATTAAACGCCTTTCGCGCTACTTCAGCATTCTCTACATAAACGACAAGGGTGCCATCGCTGCCCGTGACTCTCCTGAAGCAATAATTCCCAGATCTACTTAGAGTCGATTGGCTGGAAGCCCGGCCCTCCGAAAAAATTACAGTGACCTTAGGTAATTTTTCTCCCGGACCAAACCCCCGCAGTAATACCCGCCCGTATACGATCGGCGCTCCCAGTTTTGGAGCTTCCAACGTAGGCATGATACCCAGCTCGCGACATATCTCATCGGCTTGTGCACTAGCCGACCCGGTAATGGCGAACAAGATAAAGACCGTCAAGATTGCTCTCGTTGACGAAATCGTACCAGTCATGTCTTTTACCTAAAATCCTCCGCTAGTCATACTTCAGAAGATTTGGAAAGTCAAGAAAAAGAGTGGTTTCCAATATCTTGAATGTGCCATTCCCGATTCTGCCTGGTTCCGGCGAAACTCTTGTTCAACGCCGCTCATCGATGCTAGGGGTACGAACTAAGCGGTGTTGCGGCCAAATAAAGTCATACTCAATTCCACGTGAACTGGCGCCAAAAGATTGACTGTGACACGTCATACGTGGAGTCGGAATATTGCGGCTTTGAGGCCGTTTAGAGCCGGTGTCGATACGGAATGTGAAAAAGATCCAAACAAAATAGTGTCTGCAATTGCCAACTCAGGCGATCGCGTCTTGAACGGCATAGCTGGATTTTGTATCTTTAGACATCAAATATTCCTTACTTTTAGGCAATACCCGTACTCCTTTTTGCCTGTTTGTAAGATGCAAGGCGGGCTACCTTAATGCGGTCATCTGAGTCACCACCCAGGAAAACCTCCAAAGCTCCTCGCGGCGGAATAGAAAAAGCAGCGACCGGGATAGCTGGCTTGGACGAGATAACGTTCGGCGGTTTTCCTGCTGGACGTCCGACCCTTATCTGCGGCGGAGCTGGGGCAGGAAAGACGATCCTCGCGACGGAATTTCTGGCACGGGGTGCCGCGGAATTTAATGAACCCGGCGTTTTTATGATGTTCGAGGAAAACGCCGTCGAGCTGGCCGACAACGTTCGAGCCCTCGGTTTCGATCTCGATGAACTTGTCAGAAATAAAAAGATCGTCCTCGACCATGTTCACATCGAAAGAAGCGAGATCGAGGAAACGGGCGAGTACGACCTTGAAGGGCTGTTCATTCGGCTCAACCACGCTATCGAGTCGATCGGTGCAAAGCGGATCGTGCTTGACACGATCGAAGCCCTGTTTGCGGGGCTTCCTAATCACGCGATTCTTCGAGCCGAACTTCGACGGCTCTTTCGTTGGTTGAAAGATCGCGGGATGACAGCGGCCATTACAGCCGAGCGAGGCGAGAATACTCTCACGCGTTATGGTCTGGAGGAATATGTAGCCGACTGCGTCATCATGCTCGACAATCGCGTCCAGGATCAGATATCGACTCGTAGGCTACGCGTGGTCAAGTATCGCGGTTCGCAGCACGGAAGCAATGAATTTCCGTTTTTGATCGGTCGTAATGGCATTTCGGTGATGCCGATCACATCTATAGGGCTCGACCATAAGGCTCCAACTGAACGTGTATCGAGCGGCGTCACGCAACTCGACGATATGTTGGATGGAAAAGGCTTCTACCGCGGCAGCAGCGTCTTGGTGTCCGGTTCGCCCGGAACCGGAAAGAGCAGCCTGGTCGCGTCATTCGCCGCGGCGGCGTGCGAACGCGGTGAACGTGCCCTTCTCTTCGCCTACGAGGAATCGGCCGATCAATTTCTAAGAAACATGAGCTCGATCGGTATCAAGCTCGCGCCTTATATTAAAAAAGGCCTGCTTAAAATACACGCCACACGGCCAACGCTTCAGGGCCTCGAACAGCATTTGGTCGCAATGTACGATGCGGTGATGGAGTTTAAACCTCACATCGTAATGGTAGACCCGATAAGCAATCTTACGATCGAGCATCACGATTTAGAGGTCAAGCCTACGCTGATGCGGCTCATCGATTTGATGAAACGCGAGCAGATAACGGCTATGTTCACGACGCTTACGACCGGCACACAGGATGACGTAGAGGATTCACAAGTGGGCGTTTCATCGTTGATGGACACTTGGCTCCTTCTGCGGAATGTTGAATATAACGGCGAACGGAACAGGACGCTTTTCGTGCTTAAATCGCGAGGCATGAAGCATTCAAATCAGATCCGTGAGTTTGTGATGACGAATAAAGGCATCGAATTGGTCGATGTTTACTTAGGATCCGATCGCGTACTGACAGGAACTGCGCGGGCCGCTCAGGAGCAAAAGGAAAATGTCGAGCGGGAATTGCGGCGACAGGACCACGAACGTCGGCTGCGTAAGCTCAGAAATCGACAAAAGGCTATCCAGGCACAGATCTCGGCCTTGAACTCGCAGTTCGAAGCCGAGGCAGACGAGGTCAACTTTCTCATCGCGGCCGATCAGCTGGAAAATGAGGATACTGAGCGTGCTGGCCGTACCATGGCCATGCACCGGCGCGGAAAGAACAACCGCTCGACATCCGGAAAAGGAGATCAAAACGATGACATCTAAAGCCTCTGGATCCGGCACATCTCCTCGAGCAGAGTATCAGCTCCGTTTGTATGTCGCGGGCCAAACGGCAAAGTCTGTGACGGCATTCGAAAACCTGAATCGGATATGTGAAACGCATCTCGCCGGCAGGTATACGATCGAGGTCGTTGATCTCCTGAAAAACCCCACGCTTGCGGCGGGCGATCAGATCTTGGCCGTTCCAACGCTCGTTCGGCAGCTGCCGGAACCTATTAAGAAGATAATCGGTGACCTGTCTAACGAAGAACGTGTCCTCGTTGGCCTCGATGTTAAGCCAGTAATGACCTAATGACAGTAAAGCCGTGGCCGGATGATAACGATATCGGGGCGTCATCACTGGATGAGCGGTACGTGCTGCGTCTTTACGTAGCGGGCACGACACCGCGTTCAGCCTCCGCAGTGGTCAACGTACGAAAAGTTTGTGAAGAACATCTGGCCGGTAAATACGATCTGGAAGTGATCGACGTGCTTCGTAATCCGGAGAAAGCCGCCGAGGGCCAGGTGCTCGCCGCCCCGACGCTTGTCAAGCACCTTCCTCTGCCGATGAAGCGATTCATCGGCGATATGTCAAGAACTGATAGGCTGCTTGCCGGGCTTGGGATCCGGGTAACCTAGATTTTTGTTAGATATGAACGCAAACGTCGACGATCTGAATACCCTCCAAAATGAGAATGCCTTGCTGCGTGCGAGGGTCGAGGAAGCAGAAGAAACCCTTCGCGCCATCCGCGGAGGAGAGGTCGACGCCCTGTTGATAGGCGATCAGGTTTACACGCTCGAAAGCGCAGACGCGGCGTCGAACCGATTTCGCGGTGAAGTCCTCGCCCAGATAAATGAGGTGGTGATCGCCATCGATAACGAAGAGCGGGTAACTTACTTGAATCCCGCCGCTGAACAGCAATATCAGGTCGCTGCCTCCGAAGTGCTCGGCCATAAGCTCGACGAACTCTACGAACACCAATGGCCGGAACCTAGCAGCGAATATGCTGCGAGAGACTCCATTCGACAACAAGGTTCATGGCGCGGGGAAAATATTCACATAAAACGTAATGGCGAATCGATCCATGTGGAATCGACGGTAACCGAGCTACGCGATCGTTCCGGTGAAGTCAGCGGTCTTTTAGCGGTCATTCGCGATATCAGCGAACGTAAAGCAGCCGAGGACGCGCTGCGGCAGGCCCACGATAACCTCGAAACTCGCGTCGTCGAGAGAACCATCGAGCTTTCTGATGCCAATATAGCGCTGCTGAATGAGATGTCCGAACGGGCCGCTGCCGAGAAGCAAAGAGCTGAACTTCTGCAGAAGGTCGTTACATCCCAGGAAGATGAACGCCGCCGGATCGCGCGCGATATTCACGACCAGCTCGGGCAAAGGGTGACCGGAATACGATTACAGATCGCATCCATCTGCGACCTCCTGGCCCACGAGGATCTGCCCTCGGAACCCTTAGACAATCTGATGAAAACGGCCGAGCAATTGGACACCGACGTCAGTTTTCTGGCATGGGAGCTCAGACCTGCTTCGCTGGACGACCTCGGATTGGTCCAGGCGGTTACTGAATTCACCAATGAGTGGTCGCACCACTACAAGATCGAGGCTGAGTTCATTACGCGTGGTTTCATTCGGGAAAAACTCACAACTGGCGCCGAGACCCATTTCTACAGGATCATGCAAGAGGCCCTCAATAATGTCGCAAAACACGCTAATGCAGACCAGGTGAATATTCTGCTTGAGGCGAATAGTGAGCAGGTGACAATGATCATCGAAGACAACGGGGTCGGTTTCGACCGTGATGCTCAGAAGATGCTTAAAGACAAAAAGAGTCTGGGGTTACTCGGAATGAAGGAAAGAGCCATTTTGATCGGCGGGAGTGTGGAGATCGAATCGACCCCAGGATCAGGGACGACCATTTATGTTCGCGCACCGGCTGTAGCGATCAGCAGCCATGCTTAGAATGCCGGCCAATGTGACCTCCCGAATACAACTCTTTCTGATCTAAGTATCTCAAAATAGAACAGACATCTCAGTTAATTAAGGAGAATCCTCATGTTTAAAATTTATCGCCTCGTTTCGATCTCCGTTTGCGTTGTTTGTCTCGCAGCTGCTGCGTTTTCACAAACGACACTGCCAAAAAGCGTATTGATCAACACCTCTGCTTTCTACGACGAAAAGGCTGGAATAACTAAGCTGGTTTCAGCGGAGAAGCAGATCGAAAGTGAGTTTGCTAAAGACATCAAATTCCTGCAGGACGGCAACGCGAAGCTTGCGTCTATCGTCGCCGAGTTGGAGCAGCCGGTAACGGCGGTAAACCGGGCAACGATGCAGGCAAAAAAGGAAGAGGGTGAGGCCCTACAGCGCACGCTGGGATACAAAAAGGCTGATGTCGAGGCGGCGATCAAAAAACGGCGCGAGACGCTTGTCGGGCCGATATCGTTCGATATTGGAAAGGCCATCAGCGAATTTGGCAAGAAGAACGGTTATGGATCCATCTTCGATGCCGGAAAACTCGCTGATGCCGGAGCTCTGCTTTTCGTCGGCGACGGGACCGACATAACAAAAGAATTCATCGCATTTTACAACGCTCGTGCAGCATCGGTGCCGGTAGCAAGATAGTTCTCATCTCCTTCGATACATCTTGCGTGGAGACCCGCTTTTGGAATGCGGCGAGCATTTGATGCTAATATACGGGTGCATTCCAAGGGATCATCTATGTCACATTCTTCTGTCCAAAACGAATTGGGCCACCGTTCGTTAACGCTGCCGGCCTGGGAAGTTAAGGCCGTTACTCTCCAATTTTTGCTGCTATTGTCAGCTTCTTATGTTCTGCCGGCGATCGCCCACGCCACGGGCTTGCCGGTTCGCATGTTTCTGCCAATGCATTGGCCGGTGATCCTGGCCGGGCTATGTTACGGGTGGAGGTCAGGCGTTGTTATCGGGCTCAGCGCGCCGGCAGTCAGCTATATGATGTCGGGGATGCCGCCGGTATTTATGCTCCCGGCAATGACGCTGGAGCTGGGCGTGTACGGGTTCGCGGCTGGTTTCGCTCGGGAAATGCTTAAGCTGGGGTGGTTTATGTCGACTTTGCTATCGCTGCTTGTCGGACGCGTTCTCTTTGTTGGATATGTTTTTGCATCCGGGGCCGTTTCACAGACTTTCATCGCGTATATGCAGGCGGCAATGCTTCCCGGGCTGGTCGGAGCCGCCGGCCAATTGATCGCTCTTCCGCTAATAGCCCGTCGGTGGGTAGGGCGTAAGTAGGATCTTAGAAGACAAGGTCAGAAGGAGATTTTGCAGGGCCGCAATACCTTTCAGTGACCTGCCGAAAATGGTATCCCATCGCCGCCAGCGTCAGTCCGTGGGCGATATCCCGTGGATATAACCGCACAAGATCGATGCAGTACTTCCAAAACGTCCAGCGTTCTGCATCGCGGACGCCGAGGGTTGTGACGATCTTGTAAAGAGCCTTTGCATCGGCTAGAAAATTCGACTGCCGGGGCTCGATTCGGTCCGCGTGAAAACGTGAAAGGCAGTCAAGGGCCCGGCGATAATATTCCTTCGGGCTATAGATGTTTCGCAAAACCCTTTGAAATCCCTGGATGAGAATGTCGCGGTCCATTTTGGGGACAAAATTCAAGGATCCGTCGGTATTATTCCCCGAATGGGTGCCTTCGAGCCTTCCCTCTTTCTCCAAACGCCGCCATAGCTGAGTATCCGGCAATGCCGACAAAAGGCCGACCATCGCCAGCGGGATAGCACTTTCGCGAATGAATTCCATCTGAAGCTCGAAAATATTGTCAGGATCATTGTCGAAGCCAATGATAAAGCCTGCCATCACTTCCATTCCGTAACTTTGGATCTTATGGACAGAATCGAGAAGATCGCGTCGAGTGTTCTGGCCTTTCTGGGCCCCTTTGAGGCTTTCTTCGACAGGCGTTTCGATCCCGAGGAAGACTCGACGGAACCCGGCGTCTTCCATTTGCTGCAGCAGAGCGTCATCTTCCGCAAGGTTGACGCTCGCCTCGGTTATGTACGAGAACGGATTGCCGTTCTCACGTGACCATTTGATCAGATCGGGCATAAATAGCCGCACGTTCTTCTTATTGCCGATGAAATTGTCGTCGACGATAAAGACGAGTCCGCGCCAGCCATTTTCCTTTAGCTCCGCAAGCTCATTGAGCATCTGCTTGTTCGTCTTTGTCCGCGGCACGCGGCCGTAGATCGTGATGATGTCACAGAATTCGCAGTTAAATGGGCAGCCCCTTGAATACTGCACATTCATCGCGCTGTATTTGGACATATCGACCAGGCTGAAATCGGGTACTGGTGTCGCGTGCAGCGACGGCCGTTCCTCTGCCTCGTAGATCTTTTTGGCGATCCCCAGTTCCAGGTCATTGATGAATTCCGGAAGCGTCGTCTCGGCTTCCCCAATAAAGATATGGTCCGCATCAGGCAGGCGTTCGGAGCTGGTAGAAACATATGGTCCGCCAACAACGACCTTTTTGCCTAGCGATCTGGACAGCTGAACAACCTTTTCGAGCGACTGGTTCTGAACGATCATCGCGCTTACAAAGACCATATCGGCCCATTCGATATCCTCGGGCCAAAGGTCATTGACATTCATGTCTACGAGGCGTCTTTCCCAGTGGCCAGGGAGCATCGACGACACGGTTAAAAGCCCCAATGGCGGAAATGCCGCCCGCTTTCCTTCGAATGCCAGGGCATGCTTAAAACTCCAGTATGTATCGGGAAATTCCGGATATACCAGCAGAACCTTCATAACTACCCCTTTTCATGAAATGCGATCTACAACCGCTACGTACGTTATTTTCGAGATACGATCCAATGCTGCGGCATGCCCGGCATTGGCCGATGTTCGTTTCGAGAAAATCCGGCATTCTGGAACATGGAGCTAAGCTCGGCAAAAGTATAAGCATCTCCCGACGGCGTAGTCGCCAGCATGACGATCGGGAAAAGAGCCTCGCCGGGAGGTGAAACGCGGTCATCGTTTGGAACGAATTCGAGCGTGAGAACCTGTCCGTCGTTCTTCGTAGCGGAGTGAATACGCTTGAGAAATGATTCGCAGGTTGGAATATCGAAGTGGTGAAGGAAATTGGTAACCAGCACAACGTCATAATCCATACCAAGATCAACATCGAAGGCGCTTCCTTCGATCGTATGATATCGATCGGACACACCGAGTTTTGCAGAGTTCTCACGTGCGACGGGCAGGACGATCTTCCAATCGACTGCGTGTATCTGCGCATTCGGATATTGTTGGGCGACGGTGATGCCGAACATTCCGTGCCCGGCCGCTATGTCCAGCACCTTAATAGGCGTGTCTTTTTCGTACCCGAGATCGGCCGCCATCCGTTGAGCTGACGGCATCATAAATGAAGCCATGCTTCTTGCGAATGTCGCCCACATTGGACTCTCCGGATCTACCGATCCGTCGCCCGTTACGGTGGTGCCGCCCTTCCGCACTGCCGCGGTTAGGTCAGAAAATCCCCGGGTTATCGTCGGTCCCAGAATAAAATCTATCATCCGGCCCATATATGCCGGCGAGCTTTCGTCGAGAAACAACGCGGCATCATCCGCAAGAGAATAATCGCTACCGCTCTTTACCAATAGTCCCAGCACGCTCATTGTGTCGCAAAGGATGCGTACTCCTCGTTCCGCCGCGCCGGTTGAACCCGCAATGGCTGACGCGGTCGATTCTCCCTTCGCGATCCTTGTAAAAACTCCTATTTCGATAGCGGCCTTTATAGCCGCCGTCATCTGATATCCAGTGATGATCTGCCAAATGCGTTCGGGTGTTGGCGAGTTACCTACTTGGGTCATTACTACCTCCGAGTTACGTTTTTACAGGGTAACGTAGTCCATTTTGTTCTCTTGTGCAAGACCCGATAGCCACATTATCTTCCATCAAGTGGTTAATTGACTTCGACCATAAATAGGAAAATACTTGTGTATATGACCGATCTCTTTGAACGGACGGCTCGACCAGACATCTCGCTTTTCTTTTCGGGGAATGATGTTAACGACCCGAGAATGGGCCAGATTGTCGGCCACGAAGTTTCCGATTACGAAAACGCTGACATCGTCATACTTGGGAATCCACAGGATGACGGCGTCATCAGAAGCGGCGGACGCCCGGGAGCGTCATCGGCCCCCGCTGCGATTCGCGACCAGTTTTACCGCCTAACGACTTTCAACGTTCGGAAACGTGTATTCGATTTAGGCGATGTCCATATTGAGTCTTCGCTGGAGGGCACTCACGACAATCACCAAGCGATCGTCACTCAGATTATTAGAGACGGGAAAAGGCTTATAGTCCTCGGGGGCGGCAACGATATTTCGTACCCCACCGGGTGCGCTATGGCCGACGTTTTCGGACCGGAGTGGTGGATCGGGGTCAACATTGATTCGCATTTGGACGTACGAAAGGCCGAGGAGCGAAATAGCGGGACCCCGTATCGCCAGCTTTTGGAAGGCGGGCATTTGCTGCCGACATATTTCTATGAGGTCGGCTTTCAGTCACATTTCTGCTCGCCGATCTATTATGACTATATTCGGGCGCTTGGGGTGCACCGTATCAGCCTTGAATTGCTTCGATCGCGATCGGAACCCGACATAGAGCTTAAAGAGCAGATACGAGAAAAGTTCATCGGGCACAGTTCGAGCCTCAATACGTTTTTCGGTTTTGATATGGATGCCGTGCGAATGTCCGACGCACCTGGAACGTCTGCGCCATCGCCGCTTGGCTTAAAGGCAAGCGAGTTCATACAGCTTGTGAAGTACGCTGCCTCGTTGGCGAATACAAAAGTGATCGAGTTTACCGAGGTTAATCCTGAATACGATATCGACGACCGAACAACAAAACTCGTTGCGATCGGTATGCATCGATTCTGCAGTGGCGTCGCCTGAAGAATTAGGCAACTGGATCTCATGAAAGAAGGGCCGAAACCTGGTAAGAAGTCTCGGCCCCGTTTTTAAACGGAAATGCTTTCTTAGCGTCGACCGGTTGCAAGGCGATAGATCGCAAGCACGACAATGGCCCCAATAATTGAAGAAATGAAGCTTGGTATTGAGCCGCCGATATTGTCAAAGCTGCTAACCATTGGATAGCCGACGTATGTGCCGATAAATCCGCCAACAACTGCTCCGATGATACCCAGGATGGTAGTCAGGATCACCCCGCCACCGTCTGCACCGGGCATGATAAGCTTTGCCAAATAGCCCGCCAGAAACCCCAGAATTAACCAGATAATTAGTGAAACCATATTGTTCTCCTGTCCGTCACATTTCGAACCAACCACATTTCACGAGCGTTGGCGACTTGACGCAAATCAAATATGCGGTTGTAACGAAATAGAATTGAGTCGCTTGCGCGTAGTGTACTCTCATGCATTTGAATATGCACGCCTTGAAGGTAGGCGTCCCGGCGTTTCACTTGACACGTATTCGGCCCTTTGGCATCCTTTAGCTACGCTTTCCGTTGTGGCGGATCGGATTTAGGCACTTAGCTCAGTGGTAGAGCACTACCTTGACACGGTAGGGGTCAGCAGTTCAACTCTGCTAGTGCCTACCATTTTTCACTAGGAAAAATGGGGGTTTCAGTTTACAAGGGGCAGGTTTCACGACCGGCCCTTTTGCCTTTGGTCACATTTCGGTCACCAACTATGAGCCTCTTGTCTGATTTATTAAAAGAGATCCCTACCGGCAGCGTCATGAAGGTCCGTCTCGAAGAGGCTGAGGCCAAGTTCAATGCGCTCGAAACTGAGCGAGATATTCTCGACGGCAAGTTGCGAAACGCCGAAAACTTGCTAGGAGAGCTCAACGGAGAGATCGATAAACTCCGACACAAGCTGTCGGAAGCGACGACGCCTCCAGCCAAACTCGGTGAAAAAGGGGATCATCTCTTAAAGGCAATCGTGAAACTTGATAAGACCCGTTTCTCGATACACAGCCTTCGGGATCTGAACCTTACGAAAGTCGAGGTTGACTACTACTGGCAACACTTAAAGGACCGTAAGTTCCTAATTACTTCGGACAACATTCAACACACTCTGACGCAGCCCGGCCGGAAATATGCAATGGACCATTTGTCCGACTAATCCACAAACAAAATAAGGACGGCCACGGCAGCCGTCCTTTCGAAATCGTACATTTGAAAACAGTGTCGAGTGATCGAACGTTAACCCGAGAAAGTCTCGCTTAGGGCACTTGCGACCTCTTCCCGTGGGTTTGGTCGTATTGCCGGTGTCATTCGGCTGCGTACTTCAGCAAGCCATTTACTTTCCGCCTGGTCACAATGGTTCGTACCGGCGTAAAGGTATCCCAATGCTTGGTCGCAGTAATCAATCATATCTAGCTCGGTGTCCCTGGTTTTGACCGTGATAAGGAACGCGGCAAATAGATTGATTGTCCGCTCGTCGAATTGAAATTCGCTTCGCAGTAGATCGGTAAACGTGCGTAGGTTGTCCGGTTCGCGAAGGTCTGGCATTGGACAGTTTTCAGGGTCCGCGAAATAGCTTCGTAGTGTGCTCATTCTGTCACCTCCTTCGGACTGTTCGCGTGGTATCCGTTAATTAGCCAGTTGATATACGGCGGCTGCTTCTGGGCATTGAGTATCTCGGACTGGTCAACGTGTTCGTTAAAGAGTTCGTCGAGGCCGTCCGCGATCGCGCCCCAAAGAGGCGGCGGCAATTCGGGATGGTGCAAGACCTGGCTGATCATCTCTGCCAGTGTTAATTCGGTTTTTGTTGTGCTACTTTTCATTTGTGATCTCCTATTTATTTAGTCTGAGGTCATGCAAAAGGGCTTTCCTGTGCTTAGCGGTGCGGAGGCCCTTTTGGCGTTTACTTCGATGCATTCTTTAGCACTCCTACATGGATTGCCATGCCGGTTAGATTTGTGAGCCACTTCAGGGTTTCTTCCCAGTTATATGCCGGAAGCTCGGCCTCGATGTCGGTTAGGCCGGACTTCGCCTCCATATACGAACGCAACAACTCTTCGGGATCTATTCGTTTAAGTGTTTTCTCGAAGTCAGAATAATCCATTGTTTGTTTCCTCCTTATGCTGTCTTTGCGTCCGGCCCGCGGATGCCGGATACATAATGTTATTTGTAAATAACAATTAATGCAAGGTAATAATTACTCTTGAATAATATTTCTTACAGGGTGATAATTGATCGTAATGAAAGGTTATCTAACCACTGCTGAGACAGCTCACCGCCTTGGAGTCACTACAACCCGAGTCAGGCAGATGATCACCGATGGAGTGATTATTGCCGAGAAGTTCGGACGAGATTTTTTTGTCCCTGAATTTGAGGTTGAGCGTGTCGAGCAACTGGACCGCAAGCCCGGACGACCGCCGACTAAACCCAAGGGCGAATAGAATGGCCATTGCGCTGAAATCATCCAAAAAGAGCAAGCCACGCCAGTGGAATCCGTGGTGGGGCGTCGGCATTAGCAGTCTTTCGATCATCATTCTCGTTGTGGTGGTGATTGTCATCAGCCGCTACTATATAGGCAACCCCCCTGAGGACACTAAAGCCGCCATACCCGGCATTTTGGGCGTGCTGACGCTTGCTGTTATAGCTATTCAGGTTTGGATTAATCAACGACAATGGCAAGCGATGCAGACTGGCTTGACTCAAACCCATCAACTTGTTGAACAGGGGCGGGGTGCTTTGGATTTCACCAAGTCTTCGTTCTATCGTGCCGAACGCGCCTATCTCGCGATCAGAAACGTTCACCCGACGTACTACGAGGTCGGGGGCCGTGATGCCCGACTGTTGAGAGCGGATGCTGACCCTCAATTTGCCTTTGAGATCGTGAATGGGGGGCGAACTCCGGCGTTTGACGTAACAGCAGTGGTTTATTCGGCATTCTCGTCTGAACCGCCTGAAAACGTCAGTGAGTGGACGCGAAGCATGGAGATGTTCAGTCAAGACTTCATTATGTCCAACGAACCCGCTGAATTTACCTCTACAGGCAACGCTCAACCAAATGCCGACATGAACGATGTGTGGGATTGGAGTATGGCGGGGAAATTTTATTATGTAAAAATCGCTCTCAAGTATTGGGATATCGGCGAGGAGCCTCAGCCGCGCAAGGCCACCTACGTTTTTAACTATCATATTGCGAAAGGGGGTGTTATAGCCAGCCTCGACACAGACACGATGCCGCACCGCAACCGAGCCATACGCAACATCATTGCCGACCAGGAAGAGTAGCACCGATCGCGGATACCTGACGTCGATTCTGACGATTTTCCGCTGTTGATCTTCGCCCTGTCTGCTAGCCATAGACAACGGGAAAGGTTGTCGGTTGGCGATACCTCATTTCTTTTGACGGCCACTTTTTTCCGCCGTATCTCGTTCAAAAACTGAGATATCCAGTGCGTCAAAGAACTTATTGATTCGTTTGACTAATTTCTTGGCAAGCTTTCGCTCGTATTCACCTGACGGATTAATAACGGTCGTCACCAGCAACTGCTGTCGTAGTGACTTCGCTTTATCCTGTCCGTCGGCAGAGTTGAGAAGGATGCCGGTCAGGACTTCCCTTAGCAACCGATCGCGGAACGTTAGGTCAATCGCAACCTCTTCGACAATCTCCTCGACTTCCTTGCGCAGATCTTTGACTTCTTTGATCAGATTTTTGGCCGCGTCTTTCCGCTGAGAGGCAAATACTGCGTAAGCTGTTTCATTATCGATTTCTTGCACTTGGTTCCTTTGTTGGCCGCCTTTTATGCTCGGCCTCGATATGTTTCAACGCCGGGTCCAGTAACGCCGGGATAGCAACCTCGCCGCGCTCCCAGCGTGCGACGGTTGTCACCGTAACCCCAAGGAGCTTTGCAAGCCCGTCCTGGGTTTGATCGAGCTGCTTCCGGCGACGCTTTAGGTCTTCTGGATTCATACAGGGTGAATATACACGTCGTACAATATTAATACAATATCGAATTGACTTTTACTATGTACGCGATGTACAGTTTGGGTTGTCATTTGCCAGGATAGAAAACGAAGTGAATCTTATGAGCGAAAACATTCAAACAATATTTGAAGCTGCCCCCTGGAATCCGAAAGAGCGGCACGTGTGTCGGGATTGCGGAGTGTTGGAAGGCGAACTTCACTTGCAAAACTGCTGTATTGAACTCTGTCCTTTTTGTTTTTTTCAGTTCCTGATATGCTCCGCGGGCCTCACGGGCGGGTGCTCCGAGAATCTCTCGGAAAACGAGAAAAAGAGATGGCTTGCAAAACTCGGGCGGAGGGCTCGAATACCTTTCGTTAAATTGCCATTATTGTGCGTAAGATGCGGCCTTACTGGTGGCGAGATGTTCATGGCCGATGATTGGGAGCAGGTAATACCGTCAAACCTTCAAGACTCTATTCTTTGTCGAGACTGCTATCAGGTTGTTAAGTCGTTCTGTGCCGGGATTCCCACCCTCTCAAAGTAGAAACATCGGCGACGGTTGGACCCCCTTCCATGATCGCGGGGGTATGAGTAGCCCCTAAAAGAGATCCCGGCCATTCCGAGCGTGGTGACCCCCGTCGCCGAATCCGGTTAAACTGTCATCTTCTATCGCCCGCCATTAACCGCTCGCATATTCCGACCGATGGACGCATTCGATTTAATGTCTTCGACGAGTTGCCGACCGATGGCGCCGCGGTTTTGATTCATACCGTTTATGAACACGTCGCCGGGCTTTGTCGCCTTTATTGTTTTTTGAAGATCCTGAATAGCCGTTGTAGCAAGTTGCCAAACGCCGTTCATCTGCTGAATCATGTCGCGCTCGCCGGAAGCGTATGCCATGTTCGACTCTCTCGAAAAAGGTGATGGGTCCTGTTTTGGCTCCGAAGAAACACGGCTTTCCTGGCCGTCGCGGGACCCCTTTTTGTCTTTGCCGTCGCCGGATAGAGCCCGAGCTGCGAGAGCTGCCCCGCCCGCGAGAGCCGCCCATAGCCCCGCTGATATGAAGGCGTTCGTTGCCCCTGCGAAATCCCACTGAGCAAGACGCATAAAACCGAGAGCCGTCGAGTAGATCGCGTTAATGGCTGCCACACCGGCGACATGGGCCAATTCAGCGGCCAGCGCCTTTTTGAGAGCCGCCCCGATACTATCGCCGTATAATGCCCAGGCTTCGATCGCAGAACCCACGGCCGAAGTCATATTCGTGAAGATATCGATCCCGAGCCCTCCGACACTCTGCAGCATGTTATCCATGCCGACAACGCCTTCCATAGTCTCTTTAAGCTCTTGCCAGCGTTTCGTAAGACCGCTTACCGCGTCGCCCCCATCGACCGGCATCGCATATTGTTCCTGGATAGCCTTCAACCGCTTCTGAAAATCTGCTTCGGCGATCTCCGCCTTTTTCTTGTAGAGATCATCGAGAGCCGCGAGAAGTTTTAATTTCGTCTCTTCGTCTTTGACCTCAGTCTCGATACTTTCCTTTCGGGCCTTCTTTTCGTCGTCAATGTTCGCGAGCTGGCGATCTCTCTCGTTATTGAGAATTAGCGACATGGAGTTGGTCGCTTCACCCCGGAGTCGATTCTGCTCGTCAATATTGCCCTTCTGATTCTCAATAACGAGATTCCAGGCTTCCTCTTCAGACTGGAGATATTCCTGCTGTTGGTCTTCATTGATCTGTCGGAGATCCGCGAAGAGACGCTCTGCAATTTCCTTTCTGCGAGCTGCGAGTCGTAGATCGAACTCCTCAAGCCTCTCGTTGTTTTCCTTAACATCGTCTGCCCCGAGATCCTCAACGCCCCGTCGCCGGTTGCTCTGTTGGGCACTCAAGAGCTTGGCTTGACTTTCAGTCGGATCCTTTAGGACCCGTCGTTCGAGTTCGTCGAGTTTGTTAAGAATGCCGGGAAGGCTTTGGGCGAAGGCGCTGTTTGCTTTATTGGCCCCTATCGCGAATGCGACATCATTGCCGGTTTTCTTAAATTCTTCGCGGACGTTCTCCATCGATCGTCGATAGATCTTTTCGAGATCCGTTAAGGCGATGCGTTGAAGATCGACTTGGGCTCGAACCTCGTCCTGGTCTCGACGTTCTGCCTCGCTTGCCGCAGCGGACTTGCCCCCGCCCCGACTTCCGCCCGCGGAGCTGACTCGCCCGCTGGAAATATCTGGGATGGTCATTAGCCCGCCAGCACGTCCGACGAGCGGGGCTTCTTGTCGGCCGCGGGCCCGCATCCTGCCAAAGAGGTCGAAAGCGGACGGGTTGTTCGGATCGGAGACAGGAAGTCCGGTACCGAAACCGGAAGGAAGTTGCCCGGGCTGTCTTGCCGCGGCTTGCTGCGAGCGTTTGATCGCATTCTCAAGATCGCGGTAGTAGCCGATCACTCCGTATATGGTTTCCCGGAGAAGCTCGCCCCATCGTTGGGCAGCGTTTTTATTCTCGGCCATCGCACCGGAAACCGTTCGCATGGCCATTGTGATATCGCCCATGAACGGGCCGACGAATAAGCAATTCGATTTGTGTTTCGTCCATAGCATCCATAGCATCCATCCGAACGCGCTTCGCAAACCGCAAAGCATCTAGTCGCCTTTCCTCGGAGAACGGCCATTTAGCGGCCATTTTGGTCAATCTCCTTGATATTTCGAGCAACTCACTCATTCGTCGGCGGTCGTTTCTCTACACAGCGGAAAGCTGAAAGGCATCAAAAATAGTTGTATTAACCATAAAATCCATTGATGACGAAATGGAAAAAAAATCCTTGGTTACTGACCATGTGCGGTGGTGCGATACCCGCGTTGGAACCGCTTCCGACCTAGGACCCAAGGATTTCTTATGGCTTCCATAAGTCATGATGATGATGAAATCACTGTCTCCGCCGCCCGCCTGACCTTCATTGCCACCGATTTTCACTTTTTCCCCGGCCTCCGCCTGACCCCTGCTGCTGGTGATTTCAATCTACTGTCGGCCTCCGCCTGATAGTTTTGGGCGACGAGCCGACCTGGGGTGCGCACCCCGACGGCAAAGCATCTCATTCGTTGTTATCCTTTCTAATAATGATGAACGTTTGCGCTGCGGAATGCGCCAGTCCCCGAACGGCTCGTTCAACACACTGATCACAAACTTTGCGATCTCTTCGACCCACCGTCCGATAGTGCACGTCAATATCGAACAAGCCACCGCACACCGTGCAGATCCATTTAGCATCATCAGGAACCACTATTTTGTTCATACCATTCAATCCCCTTCCCGTGTATTTCAAAGCAGGCGGTGATGCTAATGTCAGGTAACATCACCGCCCGACCCATGCCGTCAGAGATCCCCGGAGAAAGATCTGGGCACGCTGCCCCGGCATGGAACTTTATAATTCCTAATCAAACATCCGATCTATCGGGCCTGTATTCCGAGCCATTAAAACCGCTTTGAGGCTGCGAGCCTTTGGCGTTTTCAATACCTCAAATTCAGCTATCAACTCACGCAGGCTGTCGATCTCAGCCATTACGATCTTCTGGGCTTCGGTCAGTGCATCGTCGCGGTGATCGAAGACCTTTACCCCGCTTGCCAACCTTCCGCCTGGCCACAACCGAACCTCTCGGGCTGCACGATCGAAGTAATGTTTTTGAGCGTTCTGCATTAACTATTTCAGCTGAGTTCATTCCTCATCAATTTTGTGTAATTTGAAGCCAGCCAAGATAGTGATTCACGCTCGCTTGTCTCTGCCGCCTGCAGTGCATTCCATGCGTGAGGCTCAATAAGATCCACAATCGCGTTATTAACCAATACCTGCAGAGTCTTTCCGGGAATGGCGTCAACCTCTACACTGTCCCCCTCGAAATTCCGTGACCGGCTATCGCTCTTCTTCGTTGGCCTGGTAGGTAAATCCCATAAGAGAATTTGATCCTCCGTTACCGCCAATCTCTCGAAAATAATCGGAACGCTTGACCCGCAAAACTCTCTAAGATCGCGCTCGAGGACAGAGCTAATGCTGCGGCCGGACGGATCGTGATCGCCCAGATAGAAAATGTAAGTCGGCTTGCCCCGTCGACGAATGCTTTCCGCCGCACTGTGAATAAAGCTCAGACTAGAAAAGCCCCGGCACACCATCAGAGGCACGTCGAACTTTTCGGTTGTTTCATAGAGAATGCTGGCTATGGCGTCTTTCTCGCACCACACTTCGGCATAGTTGGGTTGAGCGTCCCAAGTGGACCGACGATAGGTGTTTGCACAGTCTTTTAGGAGCTGGTCAATGGAGTTATGGCTTTCGGGTTTCCTGATCCAACGGGTACTGTCGATTAGCCAGTGGAACGGCACCTCACCATTTCGACGCATATCGCTAAGGAGCCGGACCAGCGTTCCTTTGTATTCTTTCTCATTTTTTTCGAGTACGCCCTTAGAAGTCAGACGGTAGAAAAGATGGCGGATCGTCATCGGCTGCTCATCTCGAAGGAGCGAGTAAATATCACTCTTCAGGGTCGCAATCTGGGCTTTGGAGCGACGGTCCCGTTTTATTGACCTAGGTGTATAAGTTGTGATCATGCGATTTCCTAAAATTCAAACGTAAGCACCCGCCCCCGATACGATCCCGGAATTTCACATAGCCCCGAGTTTCGGCCTTTCTCGATCCGCAACGATACATTAGAGTTCGTCGGGTCGCGGTCCAGGATGAAGATCAAACTTGTGTCTTTTTCGAGCTGCGAACTGCCTTCAAGATCGTGCATTGTAGGTTTGCCCGACTTCGCCCCTTCCCTGTTGAATTGAGCGACCTCGACGACGGCAATCCCTAGCTCCATCGCCAGCCGCTTAACCTCTTGCGAGGTCTCCGCGATACGTTCATAGCGGCCATGCTTCTCGAACTTGTTGAGGCGCAGCAACTGGATGTAATCGACAAATAAAACCTTCACACCGTGATTCTCAACTAGTGCCCGGACTGACTGTCCTACGGTTTGCAGGTCGAGGGTCCGCGAATCAAAGAACATTGGCATCGATTGCAGATGATCCGCCCAAAGGTTGAGATCCCGCAGCTCGTTGCTGTCGATATGCTGAAGAGAATTGAGATTTGTGATCCCGGACTGTTGCGTGAGTATCCGAAAGACGTTTTCACGGTCGGACATTTCGCCCGATAGGAATGCAACCGGCACCCCGTTCTTTGCCATGCTAAAAGCGGACTGCAACACCCACGCCGACTTGCCCGAGCCCGGCAGCCCCGCAATAAGCAAAAGGTCACTGAGGGAAAGACCGCCGCCTATTGCTTTGTCGATCGTCGAGAATCCCGTTGAGATTTTAGGCGTCCGGCCTTGGCTGAGTTCATCGAGGGCCGGGCGAACATCCTTTTCGAGAATCTCCGCAAGTGATCTAAACTTTCCGGTAGCCGTTTCCGTTACGTCGAGATCGTCGAGTTTCCGTTTAAGGGCAGCAACGACATCCGCAACCGAATCACTTTCGAGGGCCTTTGTCGCGGCTTCCATTTCGCGCATTAGATACCGCCGCCGGGACGCATCCTTGATCGTGTTGACAAAGGTTCGCTCATTCACACCGTGGACCATCCCGAGCGATGTATTCACGATCTCCGAAACAGAGGATGCAGCCGCAACAGTCGGATTATTCCGCTTAAAAATCTCGAATGTATTGAACGGGTCGATCTCTGCCCCGTCGGCATCCTGTTCCAAGAATGCCCGAAAGATCTCCCGATGTTGCGGAGTGTAAAAATCCGAGACACTGAGCGACCGCGCCGCCTGGGGAATGTGCGTTTCGAGCAGGCAAGATCCGAGCAAGTTGCGTTCGGCGTCGAAGTTGTTAGGCAGCAAGGTCATACTTTTTCCGCAAGCGGTCTACCTCCATTGCTAGATTCTGAATGATCTCGTCCCGAGCCTTGCAAGATGGGCACGGATTCGCCGGGCGTTCGTAATGGTATGGACCGGGCCTGTCGGTCCGCGGCCTCGCGTTCTGCGAGGGTCGGTAAGGTAGTGTTTTGTTCATTGAGTGTCTCCGTAATTTCGCGTTTCCTGTCTCTTGGAAAGTCGTGAAGTAAATATTCAAATTTCGATGCCGGTTTACGGGCCTGCCATTTTGGGTTTGGTCGTGCAGTTCGTTCCCGGGCGTAGGTTAAAAAGAGGTCGGTAAGTCGCGGGTCGATCGCCGCCGCGAACAGGTTTCTTTGATTCGGAGTAAGAACGGTTCCGAGAAGAGATTCGATGTCTTCAAAATGGTCGGCGGGTCCTTCAACCTCCTTACCGTTTCCCTTACGTTTAAGAATATTTATATAGGTGGTATCTGTGGGGCACCTATCACCTTCCTCTCTGGTAGGTACGCTCTCTGTGGTAGCTACCTGTGGGGCACCTATAAAGTCATAATATGTCCGCCGGATTTTACCGCCGATCATTTCGTAACGTCTGCAAATAATCCCTTTCTCTTCGAGCGAATTTATCGCTCGTCGGACCGACTGAATGCTTAACTCCAGGGCGTCTGCGATCCTCTTTTGACTCGGCCACGCCCCCAATTTCGGATTGTGACAGTCTGCTAAATAGCGCATAACGTGGTTAGTTATCGGGCCGCCCGTCTTAATATTGCGGACGCGGTTTTGCATCGCGTTGCTCATTTGCCGCCCTCCACTGTTGAGGTAGGGCCGCGGTAAGCAGCCCCGATCGAGGTAAGACTCCAGCGGGATTCGACGGGTGCAAAAATGCAAAGCTGTGGTAGACTGTTGGAGTTCATTAGTCTCTTTTACTGAAAGCCTTTTTCTTGGTCGGGAAGGGCTTTTTCTTTTATCGAGCTACGCTGTTCTCGGTTAATCGCCCGCCGCGCTGTAAGTATTCATTCAACCCGTCCGGCCGAAATCGATAAGTCGGCTTTGCCCCGATCTTCACCAAGAAATCATCAAACTCGCCCTCGCGAGTTAGTCGGTAAACTTGTCCAAGATTCTTATTGATCACGTCGGCGAGATCCTGCGCCGTCAAAAGTCGAGTCGTGTTCCCGTTTTCTTTCATATATACGCCTTCCCTTTTTGTCTGTACTTTCTCGTTGCGAAGTGTTTTCGCTTGTGTTATTGTACATCTTGCATTTACTTGTATTTAGTTGTCTGTACTTACATGCCAAAACACTTAGAAAATACCGACACAAAAAAGGTAACCAATCAAAAAAGCGTAGTTAGTACGCCGAAAGCAAAGAAATTACGGACATCGCCCCAATATCCGCCCTGTCCCAGCGAATTAGCTCGGATGATCCAAGCCGCGAACGGGTATCTGGAGTGGCAAACCGCCTCGGAAGACGAAAAGGGATCAGTTGCGAATACGGCTGCAAAGGTGATTGCTCGGTATTACTACCGAGAATACGCCGCCGATTTGGTTGCGGGAGCCCGGGCGATGCAGATGGCAAACGGCGATGAGTTTCGCCGTCATCTGCTTTGGAAAGCTCAGTTATTAAGTAACGTACTAAGCCACGTAGTCTATATTCGTCATAGATTCAAAATCGAACGGGACGCAAGGCTGACGCCGGGCGAACTTGCACGAGTGGGGCAATGGGACTTGGTTTTGCACCTTCCCACTTACGACCCACAAACGTCGGCCCGCCTTTACGAAGAGATTATGTCCATATGCGAAAAAGAGGGCGTTACAACGGATCGATTCAAACGGTGTTCAATCTGCAGCAGATTCTTTTGGGCAAAGAAACCGTCCACGCCGTACTGTAGGCGGCCAGAGTGTTATCACACTCACGACAAGCGGAAACAACGAGAGAAAAAAAGAGGTGAAAAATAATGGCTGGAACAATTACAAAACGCGGAAAGGATACTTGGCGGATACGCATTGCCCTCGGCATAGGCCCGGACGGTAAACGGCAAACCTACAGCAAAACGATTCACGGATCGAAAAAAGACGCCGATACATTCCTGACGGCGAAACTCCGCGAAAAGGATCTCGGCACATTCGTCATGCCCGCCGCGACTGACTTGAAATCGTATCTCGACAAATGGCTGCCGGGCCACAAGATCTCAAAAAGCACACGGCAATGCTATCGCGACGTGATCGATTATTACGTCGCGCCCAAGATCGGAGCGATGCGATTGTCTGACATCAAGCGCATGCACATAAAGAAACTCTGTGATGATCTCACCGGCGACGGTTACGCCGCCAGTACCGTTAAGAAAACTCACACGGTGTTATCGTCGGCATTCTCCTGCGCGATCGAGGATGGGCTACTCGCGGTCAATCCTTGCTCTAGGATCAAGCTGCCTAAGAAAGAGCATGAAGACTTCAATGTATTCTCAGCGAACGAAGCAAAGGCATTTATGCACGAGTGCGAGCAAACATCCGACCGCCTCGGGTTGATGTTTATGTTTGCCCTTTCGTCGGGAATGCGTCCCGAGGAATATCTCGCATTGAAATGGAGTGATATAAATTTTGATCAATGCTCAGTGTCGATTCAACGTGTTTTGATACGGCCTCAGAAAAAAGACGAGCCCTGGTATTTCGCCACTCCGAAAACGGACCGATCACGCCGCACCGTGCGGATGCAGCCTAGCATTATCGAAAAGCTCAAAAGGCATCGAACCGAACAGCTCCAACACATGATGCTGCTAGGCACCGAATACAGGCGGCATGATCTTGTCTTTGCGAATGAGTTTGGCGATCCCCTCGACGGTCACAACAATCGGCGAAACTTTCAGCGGATAATGACCGCGGCCGGGCTTGTCCATAAACTCCCGATGCGTGTCTATGACCTTCGCCACTCAATGGCAACCCTGATGCTGATCAATCGTGAGAGCCCGAAGGTTGTTTCTGAGCGTCTTGGTCACCACTCGATCTCAACAACTATGGACGTATACAGCCATGTATTGCCGGACATGCAGGAAGAGGCCGCCGAGCGGCTCGGGAGGATGTTGTTCGGATGATCTTGGTCACATCTTGGTCACCGAACACGCCAGAGCGACCTAAAATAGGATGAAACAGGTGGGAACATCCAACCCCGTGAGACGCCGATAAATACTAGGCGAAATGGAACAGAAGCCAATGAGACGCACTCACTTAAAAGTCACTTTATTTCTTTGACACGGTAGGGGTCAGCAGTTCAACTCTGCTAGTGCCTACCATTTCTTTTTTTTGAAGAAATGGTAACCTGATGCGTCGTCACCTCCCCTTCTGCGCCCTTTTTCATTCGGAATATTTAACATCTTTATAATCTGAAGTTCAGCACTCCGTAACATCCGGCTACTATTCTTGCGCTTGCAGCCAATAATCAAGTCGAAGTCGTTTCCTCATCGAACAGGGTCTTACCTGTTAGCAATAGGATAGAAATGTATTTAATAAAGGACGGAGAATATGCGAGCACAAATCATTAAGCACTTTCTTTTCGCAGGGTTGTTCCTGCTCTTCACTCAGACGGTAACCTCACAGACATCCGGGGGCCTTAGCGGGGTCGTAAAAGATCCAAACGAGGCCGTGATCCCCGGTGCGGCGATTACAGTAAAGAATACCGCTACAAATTTGATTCGAAACGTCGTATCAAACGAAGATGGCCGGTGGACCGTCGCACAACTGCCAGTTGGACAATACTCGGTATCTTACGAAAAAGACGGATTTAAGAAATCCATAAGCGGAAACATAGCGGTGGAGGCTGCCGTTACCAGAACTCTTGAGGTCACGCTGGAGGTCGGAGCCTCCGAGATCTATATTGACGTTTTGGCCGATCAGCCCTTAGTGCAAGCCGAATCCGCCGCTGTATCGCGGCAGATCACCGGTGAGCAATTGACACGCACGCCGACATCGACGCGAAGCTTTACCGGACTTCTTGGTTCAGAATCGGGGGTATCGTCCGAGTTATCTCAGGTCGGTGTCGCCGGAACGGGCAACGTCTCGCCGTCAGTTAACGGCACCAGGACCACGTCGACCAGCCTATTCTTTAACGGTGTCGATGCAACCAATATAACGAGCAACGAGGGTTCATTAACCGACAATATATCGCCGGCCCCCGAAACTCTTCAGGAAGTAAAACTTCAAACCTCGCTGTACGATGCTTCTACCGGGCGCAGCGGAGGCGGTAATTTTCAGCTCATCACCAAATCCGGCGGTAATTCCTTTAATGGGTCGGCTTATTACTATCTTCAGAATAAAGCGTTCAATTCGAATGAGTTCTTTCTGAAGGAAAGCGGAAATGAAAAGCCAAGAGCGGACCGAACGGAGACAGGATTTACCCTTGGCGGACCGATCGTTAAGAACCGCTTCTTCTTTTTTGGCGGATACCAATACACCGACGCTAATACCGGCCTAGTACCGACCGCACGCACCCGCACAGTCCTTCCGCTCGCTATGACCGTGTTGGGTAATGACCGATCGAAAGCCGCGATCGCTGCTGCCTTCAATCAATTCAACAGCTGCAACGTCGGCACGACTTGCTTGCTGGCTTCTGACATAAGTGACGTCGCGTTCAAGATATTTAATCTGAAGAATCCAGTCACGGGTGGCTTCTACCTTCCCAGCGTGACAAACTTTAGATCCCTGGGGATCGTGGATCAGGCCGGTTCGGGAGCATTTCAATTTGGCAACTTCCCGACTGTCGCGTCTCGAACGATCCAGCGGAACAACCCACTCATCGAAGTGGTCACCGTTGAGCCGTCGAAATTCAAGCAGCATCAGTTCACAGGCCGTCTTGATGGTCAGCTAAGTTCGAAAAATACGCTCAGCGGAACACTTTTCTTCGCAAACTTTCCGGGGCTCGACTCATTCCCTGATCCGAACAGCCTGGTATCGCCGACTACCCTGCGACGCGACGATAGGAACCGGACAGTTTCGATAGGTGATACGCACATTTTCACGCCCAATCTCGTTAACGAGATACGGTTCGGCGTCTATTCGCTCAATAATACGCGATCGTTGACCGAAGACTTTTCGACCGGCGAATTCACCAATGAATTTGTAGGGGTGACCAACCCAGCATCGACGTTTGATACCAGCGTTGCGACCACCCGCCTGGGCCACTATATCGGACGCAACAATATTTCGAACTTCTCATTCGGCGGGCCCAACGATTCATTCAACCGACGGAAACAGTTGACATACAGCATCGGCGACAACGTGACCTGGACGCGCGGGAATCACAACATAAAGTTCGGCGGTGATTTCAAGAGCCATCGCTTTCAAACTAATCTCCCGGAAGAACAGGCAACAGAGTTTGAAAAATTCGACTCGTTTACCCAATTGCTCACAGGCAACGCGACCGAGGCCGACACACAGTACGGTATCACTAACAAGGAATTCAGGTTTAGCGACTACGGATTCTATTTTACCGACGACTGGAAGATCAGTCGAAAGCTAAGTCTTAATCTCGGCCTTCGATATGAGCTTTTCCTATGGCCAACCGAAAAGAACGGCCATTTTGGGAATTTCGATCTAAAGCCATTCCTTCCATGTTTCGCACCGACGGGCGGATCGACCGCTCTATGTGATAACCCGACTCCCGGCTTTATCGTGCCTAAGAATGTTTCACCCACCGGCCTATCGATCCTGGATACTACTATCTCGGCAACACAGGCGGTAGACAGCGGCCATACATTGAACGGACAGGACACGAATAACTTCGCCCCGCGCATCGGTATGGCCTACGCGATCAGCGATAAGCTCGTAGTTCGCGGCGGCTATGGACTATTCTACGATCGACCGTCAGCAGCGTTCATAAATACCGTGTTCTCGAACTATCCCTTCCTTCGAGAGGTTGAGATAACCGTCCCGAATGGCAACGTACCCATTGCAACTGCGTTTTCAGGCGTGCCAACGAATATACCGCTAAATCAATGGCTGCCGTTTCGTATTGTAAGGGGATCGGGTGCGACCGGTACCTATGCTATTCGAGATAATACGCCTGTTTTTGTAGATTCTCGTGGCACACCGCAGGGGTCCGGTTGTCTCGTCGCCACAGGTGTAAATTGCACTCGCGGCAACATCGCCGAGACATTTGAGTTCAGAGCGGTGGATCGCGACCTCCGAACTCCCTACATCCATCAGTGGAACGCCGGAGTTCAGTATGAGTTAGCAAACAACTTAATGTTCGAGGCCCGCTATGTCGGAACGAAGGGCAAAAATTTGCTAATAGCCAAGGCTCTCAATCAAGGCTTTGATCTCAATGATCCGAACACTCCGGACCATATCTACGAGAGATTTAATCAGGCCTATGTCGCGGCAGGGTCGCCAAACGGTGCATTGAATGCCGGCACGACCGCCCGTGCCAGAGGGACGGGGCGTGCCTTTGGATTTGCAAATCCCTATCTCGCTGGAGGGACAGCATCGTGCTCGGCGGGAGTCCTCACGATCAATGGCGCCACCGCTATCGACAATAATGTTTCGAATCCACTCTCCTGTGACGTCAACTCTCTGCGGAACAACGTGATAAATTTCGAGGCCCGCGTACCAATCCTCGGTTTTAATGTACCGGAGGCACTGCTGTTGCAGTCGGTAGGGACCTCAGATTATCACGGAGCACAGTTCAGCTTGACGAAGCGCTTATCGCGTGGGCTGCAGTTCAACGTAGCGTATACATTTTCAAAGTCGATCGATACAATGTCGAGCGATCCCGGGAGCACCGCGGGCAGCGGAAAGCCGGACGTGCCCAACACTGGATTTATTGCCCAGGGAGATGCGAATAACTTGCTCAACAATCGTGCTCTTTCGGACTTTGATCGAACGCACCGCTTCAGCACGAATTTTGTATGGGAAATACCGACTGGCGGCTCAAACAGCCGTTGGGTGAAGGGGTGGTCAATTTCAGGGTTCTTCCAGGCACAGTCGGGTTCGCCTTTCACAGTGTTTGCCTCTGAACCTGAGATTGCGAATGTCAACCAATTGACCAACCTCACTCGCGGTTCCGGCGGCATTTATCGACCAGGATTTGGACGTCCGAATGTCACATGTTCGGCATCCGACGCGGTCTCGAACGCTAGCACGACAAATTTGGCTGTCATCGACCGCGGATGTTTCACATCGCCTTTGGGTGGGTTTGGAAACCTAGGCCGTAACACTTTTCGCGGACCAATGCAGAGACGCCTGGATCTGAGTTTCGCGAAGACTACAAGCATAAGTGAACGGGTGAACTTTGAACTCGGGTTCGACCTCTTCAATGTGTTCAATACCGTCAACTTTGCCAATCCGAATAGCGATCTTCAGGATTCGGTGGACTTCGGAGTAATAACTAATACCATCGGTGGCCCCAGGGTCGGCCAATTCAGGGCTAAACTGCGATTCTAAGCAGATCGCCCTTATATGACCGTCCCATTTTCGTGTCTGACCAGGTACGACAAAGGGACGGTCAATTTGTAGACTCACACTTAGAAGGCAAACCAAAATACGTTTAAGGCGGTGACTGATCGTGGAACCCGCGAATCTGTCATACAATTGGGGAAAAAGAAATGCAGCAACGAATTCTCATCATCGAGGACGATGCAGATATCGCGGAAAGCCTGGAATATAACTTCAAACGCGAAGGTTTTCGGACAATCGTAGCTGAGTCAGGTGAAAAAGGTCTGCGGTTGGCCATGGACAAGAAATTATCTCCAGTATTGATAATTCTTGACCTCATGCTGCCCGGAATGAATGGGATGGAGCTTTGCCGAAAACTCCGGCGCGAACCGTCGACTGAGAAGATACCGATCGTTATGTTGACGGCCAAAGCTGCCGAGCGGGACAAGATCGCCGGCCTCGAGATCGGAGCTGACGATTATGTTGTAAAGCCGTTCTCTTTCAAAGAGCTTATGGCCCGCATCCGAGCTGTGCTGCGTCGCACGGAGGGCGAGGTGCCGGAGGCGGGAATATATGCCGACGGGCGGCTGACAGTTGATTTTGGTGATATGCGGGTTGAGTGCGAGAAATTGCCGGTAAAACTTACCCGAAAAGAGTTTGCCCTTCTCAATACCCTGATAAAAAATACCGGGCGCGTGTCGACAAGACAGAATCTCCTGGATGATGTCTGGGGCTACAGCTACTTTGGAGATACCCGGACGCTCGATGTGCATATTCGGCGATTGAGACAGAAGCTGGGCGTTTGTGGATCTTGTATCGAAACAGTGGTCGGCGTCGGGTATCGCTTTGTTGGGTTCCCCACCTCGGTCGAGCAGAATTAAATGAAGCCAAACGACGTCCTCAAACGGATCCTGGACGCGACGCGTGAAGGGGTGCTGGTAACGGGGGAAGATCTGGAAGTGATAGCTGTAAACGCCGCGGCCAACCGGTCCTTTGCAAACGGCGCGGCGATCGAAGGGCAAAGCGTGAGCAGCGTAACCGGGAGTGAAGATGTAGCTAGGGCTTTCCGCGCCGCCTGCACCGAAAACAAAACTTCTGACATTCACCTTAAATACGTCCGCAACGGAACAAGAAGGTATGATGTCCATATTGCCCCTCTTGACCTTGAAGGAAGGACCGCCGCTATCGGCTTTTTCTATGATGTAACCCAGATCCACCGGCTCGAGACGATCCGTCAGGAATTTCTGTCGAATATCTCTCACGAACTTCGTACACCGCTGACATCCATTTTGGCTTTCGTCGAAACCCTTGAGGAAGGCGCCCTCGAGGACGCAGAGAATAATCGCCATTTCCTGGGTGTCATACGCAGAAACGGCGAACGAATGCGCGACCTTATCGCTGACATTCTTGAATTGTCACAGATCGAGTCGGGCAATATTGAGTTGAAACGTGAGGAGATCGGGCTTAGCAACATTGTCGAGGAGACTTTTACAAGCCTTTCGTCCATGGCGGCATCCAAAGAGATCATTTTGATCAATAACGTCGCCTCGTCTACTAAAGTTCGCGCGGACAAGAAGCGTTTAGATCAAATGCTTACAAATCTGGTGGACAACGCGATCCGGTTCAATCGCCACGGTGGATCTGTTACTGTTTCCGACGCTCAGATGGCCAACTTGCAGCATATCTACGTGACGGATACTGGCGAAGGAATCCTTCCAGATCAGATCCATAGGATATTTGAGAGATTTTATCGCGTGGACCGCGCCCGATCTCGCGATATAAGCGGTACGGGACTTGGCTTGGCGATCGTTAAACACCTCGCCCGCCTTCATGGGGGCGAAGTAACCGTAGAGTCTCAGTTGAGCATAGGCACAAAGTTTACAATCGCTTTGCCCATTGCGTGAGAAGCCAAGGCTTGCAATGATCTGCGTTCTTTTGTTATACTCCGTCGATTGATGCTTAAATCGGCGGATGCCCCGCGTGTCGGCCGGACAATTTTCGATAAGATGCTTTCTAAGAACTTTGCTGTTTTAACAACTACTACGACCCGCCTCTAATGGCGGGACATCGCGGCATCTTCGGACGCCGCAAAGCAAAGTCGCTCTTATCGGATCTGATCTAATTTAGTAGTAGTGAATTGTTAGTTGTTATTGTTCATCGATTTTTGATAAGAGCCGCATCTAAAACGGCCCGTTTGCGTATGCGTGAACGTCATGACTAAAGGACAATTAACAAGAATATGAGCGAGCTAAACATAAAATTTGGTGAGAACCTGCGGTCGATTCCTGCGCCTGCCACGGTGCTGGACGCGATCAAGGCGTTCGACCGCGATGTCCTCAAAAAGTCCGTCGCCGCAAAGATGAACGGCGAGGAAGTCGATCTGAATCGAGAGATCGCCTCCACCGATCAGGTCATCTCTATCGAACCTATAACGGTCGACACTCGCGACGGGCTCGAGGTGATCCGCCATTCCGCCGCTCATTTACTCGCTGCTGCAGTTCTCGATCTATTTCCAGGAACGAAGCTAGGTATCGGGCCGGCGCTCATGGAAGACCCCCGTTATGGGTACTTCTACGATGTGATCGCGCCGCGGCAGCTTACGGAAGCAGATCTCCCTGTCATTGAAAAGAAGATGCGGGAGATTGCCAAACGTGATCTGAAGTACCGCCGTGAAGACGTCGAGAAAGGAAAGATACTCGACCTGTTTAAGGAACGTGACGAACCTCTAAAGTGCGAGCTCGTTGAGGAGAAGGTTCAGGGTACGGCCAGCATTTACTATATAGACGGGTCGCCTTTCATCGATTTTTGCATGGGTCCGCACGTCCAGCATACGGGCAAACTCAAAGCTTTCAAGCTCCTCGCATTGTCAGGTGCGTACTGGAAAGGAGACGCTGAAAATCAGCAGATGCAGCGGATCTACGGGACCGCCTTTGCGACTCAGGCTGAGCTTGATGCATGGATCCTGCAGCGGGAAGAGGCTGAGAAACGCGACCATCGAAAGCTCGGAAAGCAACTCGACCTTTTCTCCATCGACGACGATTACGGCCAGGGCCTGATCCTTTGGCATCCGAAGGGCGGCATCATCCGGATGGAGATGGAGCGGCTGCTTAAAGAAGAACTGGAGCGTCGCGGTTACAGTTTTGTCTTCACGCCGCATATCGCAAAGCGTGATCTCTGGGTCAAGAGCGGACACGAAGGTAATTACTCCGATTCGATGTACGCTCCAACGAGCATTGAGGACGAGGAATACCGGCTAAAGCCGATGAATTGCCCGTTCCACATCGGGATATACAAATCCAGTCCGCGATCATACCGCGACCTTCCGCAGCGGTACTCCGAGATGGGGACCGTCTATCGGGCCGAGCTTTCGGGTACACTGCACGGCTTGATGCGTGTTCGCGGTTTTACGGTGGATGACGCGCATCTGTTTGTAAGGCCTGATCAGGTCGGCGTCGAGGTTTCGGACTGTCTCGATTTTGCCATTAAGGTATTCGAAACGTACGGTTTTGAAAAAGTAAGATTTGAGCTTTCAGTTCGCGGCTCCGCCGAGAATAAAGGCTATCTCGGTGCTGACGAAGATTGGGCGAGTGCTGAAGAACAACTTGCCGGTGCTCTGAAGGAAAGGAACATTTCCTATGACCGCATCGAGGGTGAGGCCGCGTTCTACGGGCCGAAGATCGATATCAAGATCGAGGATGCCATTGGACGTGTGTGGCAACTCGGCACGATCCAGCTTGATTTTAATCTGCCAGAACGTTTTGAGCTGGAGTATACGGCCGAAGACAACCTCAAGCACCGCCCGGTAATGATCCACCGAGCCCTTTTCGGGTCGATCGAGCGGTTCTTTGGAGTGTTGATCGAGCAGTATGCCGGGGCCTTCCCGCTTTGGCTCGCTCCGGTGCAGGTTGCGGTTTTGCCAATAACCGATCGGGTCAACGAATATGCCGATTCCATCGCTGGCGAGCTTCGCAGTTCCGGGTTTCGGGTGGAATCAAACACAAAATCTGATAAAATTGGAGCGAAAATACGAGACGCCCAGTTACAGAAGGTCCCTTATATGCTCATTTTGGGCGATAAGGAGGTCGAGGACGGATTGGTCGCCGTCCGCGAACGTAAACAGGGAGATATCGGAACGATGTTTCTTGCAGAGTTCAAAGAGATGATCACGCAGCAGAGAGAGCTGCGGAGTCTCTAAGATCGTTCAGTTTTTTAGGAGGCCCATATCGCAAGAAGATTTGGTGGAAATAGATTTAAGCCGCGCTTTCGTGAGCCGCTTCACCGTACGAACGAGAGGATCCGCGTGCCGTCCGTACGCGTCGTAACCGACGACGGCGAGACCCTTGGAGTAATGGACACGCGGGATGCGATCCAGGAGGCCAGACGACGCGGGTTTGACCTCGTCGAGATATCGCCTAACGGCAAGCCGCCTGTATGCAAGATCATCGACTACGGTAAGTTTCTTTATGAGCAGAAGAAAAAGGCGCATGACGCTAAAAAGAAACAGGTTACGGTCGAGGTAAAAGAGATCAAGTTCAGGCCGGGGACGGACGATCACGACTTTGACTACAGAATGGAACGTGCCCGAGGCTGGCTGGAAGGCGGCGACAAGGTGAGGGCCACTATCGCATTCCGCGGCCGCGAAATGACACACCGGGAACTTGGTGGAGCGATGTTGAAAAAATTGACAGCTGCTCTAGCTGATCTGGCGGATATTGAGGTCCACCCGAAGATGGAGGGCTATCAGATGTTCACAATCTTTGTTCCGAAAAAGGCAAAGGTAGCCGAGAAGAAGCCTTCGGAAAAGAAGGCTTCTCCGGTGGAAGCTGAAGAGCCTGAGAAGAAAACAGTCAAGAAAGCGGCGCCAAAACCAAAGGCAGAGCCTAAGAAAGACGACGACGAAATTTTTTAGAAGTATTGATTTTACAGGGAGAAGAAATGCCAAAATTAAAAACACATAAAGGAGCGGCAAAGCGCTTTCGCTCGACTGCGTCGGGCAAATTCAAACGCGGACACAGCCACGCTCGCCATATTCTTACTAAAAAAACATCGAAGCGTAAACGGAACCTCGATATCGACGTAATGGTATCCGAAGGCGACCAGAAACGTGTTGAGAAGATGCTGCCGTACGGTAGGGATTAAGGATATTGACGCGGAGACTTTGAGACGCCGTGACACAGAGAATTCACTGTGTCGTGCCATCTCGCCTTCGCTTGGTCAGACAGATTTGTAGAATCGGGAGAGTAGAAAAATGCCTAGAGCAAAACGTGGAAATAAGCGTCTAGAGAAACGCAAAAAAATATTAGCCTTAGCCAAGGGCTATCGTGGAACAAAGTCGAAGCTGTACCGCTCGGCGAAAGAATCGGTCGAAAGAGCGTTGAATTTCGCCTATACCGGCCGAAAACTGAAGAAACGCGATTTTCGCAAACTGTGGATCGTCCGTATCAATGCAGCTTGCCGTCTGAATGACATGAAATACTCACAGTTCATGCACGGTTTGACGCTGGCGGGTATTGAGCTTGATCGGAAGGTTCTTGCCGATATGGCCGTGAAACAGCCTGAGGCCTTTGCAAGCGTAGCTTCGCAAGCCAGGGATGCTATCGGAAAACAGCAGCAGGCGGCTGCCTAATCGATAGAGAACAATAGCATTTTGGGGGCGCGATCTCGTTTAGACGGACGCGCCTTTTCCAATGCCGAGTTCCGATTTGGCTTCGGCGAATTTCTCGATCGCAAAATCGAGATCTTCTTTTGAGTGAGCTGCCGAGACTTGCGTTCTGATCCGGGCCCTTCCTTTCGGCACCACAGGGAATGAGAACGGGATAACATAAACTCCTTTACTAAGAAGAGCCTCCGCCATCTTAACCGCCGGTTGGGCCTCGCCAAACATTACGGGGACGATCGGATGCTCACCCGGCAGAACCTCAAGTCCAATAGCCTCAATCTTTTCGCGGAAATACCTCGTGTTGTTCATCAATTTGTCACGAAGCTCAGTAGAGTGCGTTAACCGCTCGATCGCAGCAATGGAAGCGGCAACGATAGGCGGGGCGACTGAGTTTGAAAAGAGGTACGGTCGCGATCGCTGTCGAAGCAGTTCGATCATTTCTTTTTTGCCGCTCGTATAGCCGCCGCTGGCACCACCTAGAGCTTTGCCGAGGGTGCCCGTGATCACATCGATGCGGTCTATGACATTGTGATGCTCGTGCGTGCCACGGCCCGTTTTCCCCATAAAGCCAACCGCGTGTGAATCGTCGACCATTACGAGTGCGTCATGTTTTTCGGCAAGTTCGCAGATCTCAGGCAGCTTGGCGATGTATCCGTCCATCGAGAAAACACCGTCGGTCGCGATCATCTTGAACCTGGCTGACTTTGCCTCTTCGAGCTTTCCCTCCAGGTCGGCCATGTCGCTGTTCTTGTAACGTAAACGCTGAGCTTTGCACAGCCGAACGCCGTCGATAATGCTCGCATGATTGAGCTCGTCGGAGATCACGGCATCCTCCTCTCCAAGCAGCGTCTCAAACAAACCGCCGTTCGCGTCAAAACAGCTCGTGTAAAGTATCGTGTCCTCCGTGCCGAGGAATTCGCTGATCTTTCGCTCCAGCTCTTTATGTATCGCCTGCGTGCCACATATAAACCTGACTGAAGATAGCCCGTAGCCCCATTCGTCCAAAGACTTCCTGGCCGCCTCGACTATCGCCGGATCGTCACTCAGCCCGAGATAGTTATTAGCGCACATATTCAGGACTTCCCTGCCGCCAACTTCGATCCGGGCATCCTGAGGGCTATCGATAACGCGTTCGTTCTTGTAAAGACCGGCTTCCCGGATGTCGCTAATAGTGTTTTCTAAGTGCTGTTTAAATTTGTCGTACATAGTCTTTTCTAAAGCTCCCGCGCTTCAGGGTCTTGCCGGTTAGAAAAAAATGAAACTATCTCGATCTGATTTGTGTCGGCGTTCACCCGATAATACAGAGAATTAAATCGCAAAACGACAACTCTGCGAATTCCTCTCGCAGAATGAGCTTCGGGATGCATTGATGGGTGTCGGGTGATTTGATTGATCGTTGATTCGATAGATTTTGCAAGGCGAGAGATCTCCGCATCGGAGAAATTTATTCTTAGGTATCTGACTGCTTCTTCGAGTTCATCAAGAGCGTGGTCGGTCCAGAGAACCCTATAACCACTTCTCATATTTTGCCCTCGCCTCTGAATGCGGTTTCAGCAGTCCAGAATCTGCGTCTTTGATACCTTTAGCGATCGATTCTTTTTCCGCCTCGGAAATATCGTTCCACCAATCACTCACACTGTCGTCCCGCACCTTAGCGACCTTTTCGAGCAAGGAAACATCATCGAGTACCGACAACCACTGTATCAGCTCCAGTTTTCGTTCTTGTAGATTGGTTGTTGCCATAAATGAATCCTAGCATATCTTCCTTCTCTCTCAACTTGGAAATAGAGCGGCCTGTATTGGGGCGGTGGCTGCGATCCCAAAGGCTTCTTGGTGTACCTGCTCCCACGACTTCTTCATCTACATCTCCTCAAAATTCAACACCACCTTCCCGCAATTCCCTTCCTTGATAGCCGCGAACCCCTGCTCAAAATCCTTATACGAATATCGATGCGTTATCACCGGCGAGATATCGACCCCGGCGTCAAGGAGGCTGGACATTTGGTACCATGTCTCGTACATTTGACGGCCGTAAATGCCTTTGATCGTGATCATGTTGAAGATCACGGTCTTCCAGTCGATGGCAAACTGCTCGGCCGGAATGCCGAGGAAGGCGATGTGTCCGCCGTGGAACATATTGGCGAGCATGTCCTTGAACGCAGCCGGCACGCCTGACATCTCCATACCAACGTCGAAGCCTTCTTTCATTCCCAGCTCTTTCTGAACGTCCTTTAGAGTGGTTTTGCTGACGTCGACAGCTTTCGTCACATGACCCATCTTTTCGGCGAGATCTAACCGAAAGGGATTGATGTCCGTTATAACGATATTTCGAGCACCGGCGTGCTTCGCGACCGCAGCGGCCATAATTCCGATTGGCCCGGCACCGGTTATCAGCACGTCTTCACCAAAGACCTCGAATTCGAGCGCCGTATGGACCGCGTTGCCGAAAGGATCGAAGATCGCCGCCACATCCAGATCAATGTCCGGTCTGTGCTTCCAGATGTTTGTATACGGAACTGCGATGTACTCGGCAAAACCGCCGTTGGTGTTCACACCTACACCCCGGGTATTCGCGCACAATGCCCGGCGCCCTGCCATGCAATGCCGGCACCTGCCACACACCAGATGTCCCTCGACACTGACCATGTCACCCGAAGCAAAATCGACCACATTCGAGCCGACATCCACGATCTCGCCGACGAATTCGTGACCGATAGTTGTCGGCACCTTTATCGTACTTTGCGCCCAGTTATCCCAGTTGTAGATATGAAGGTCAGTGCCGCAGATCCCGCCCCGTTTCACCCGGATCATCACGTCGTTTATGCCCATATCCGGTTCGGGCACATCCTCGATCCATAATCCAGGTTCCGCTTTGCTTTTTACGATCGCTTTCATCAGTTGTTGTAATATTTTTCTTTCGATGATATCAGAACGAATGACCTCCTGCGAGAATCGCCGTCTTTTGCGTCTTTGCGGGAATCTTCTTTTCTCCCGCAAAGCCGCAAAGTCGCTAAGAAGAAGGGGTTTGAGATTTACCCCACTGACGGACACTGGTAATATGTACTCTTTTCAGTGTCTGTCCTTACCTGACCTGATATTCTAATTTTTATGGCTGACGAAAGAGCATTGGTCGAAGCAGCTCGTGAGGCTTTTGACCGTGATATTCAGAAATTCAACGATCTAAATCCAAACGGCAGCGGTCTGGCCGATATAGAGCTACTGCTACGCGAGCTGGGTGAGATAAAGGTTCGTCACACGGGCAAGAAAAGCGCGCTTGCCGAGTCAAAAAAGCTGATCGGACAGGTTGCTCCCGAACAGCGAGGCGAATTTGGGCAGTTCGTTCAGTCGATCGAGAAGTCGATCGTTGAACGGATAGAGGCCGTTGAGGCGAGCTTAACCGATTCTCTGTCGAAGGCAAAGATCGAGGCCGAGCGGCTGGATGTGACCATACCTGGGCGTCGACCGCGTACAGGTCATCTGCATCCGATCACGATACTTCGGCAAAAGATCGAAGATGTATTTGTATCGATGGGCTACGCGATAGAAGACGATCGCGAGATCGAGACCGATTATTACAACTTCGACGCCCTAAACATCCCGGAGGGCCACCCGGCCAGAGAGTCTCAGGATACATTTTACACAACCGACGGATTCGCCCTGCGTTCCCAGACCTCTACCGTTCAGATCCGAGCAATGGAGCGACGAGGGGTGCCGATTCGCATTATTGCTCCTGGCAAAGTCTATCGCCGTGACACCCCGGATATGACGCATGTGCCAATGTTTCACCAGATCGAGGGTCTTTGCGTCGATAAAGGGATCACTATGGCGCATCTCAAGGGTACTATCGGCGAATGGGTGCGACGGATGTTCGGCGAGCAGACCGTGACGCGAATGCGTCCGAGCTACTTCCCTTTTACCGAGCCGAGTGCCGAGTTTGATTATTCATGCTTCAAATGCGACGGAACCGGAAAGGTTGCCAGTTGGCAGAACGCAATTGGCAGTGATGAGGCTCCGCAACTGACAACTGACAACCGACAACCGACAACCGACCGCTGCCGTCCTTGCAAAGGCTCAGGTTGGATCGAACTGGGAGGTTCCGGCATGGTGCATCCCAACGTCTTAGAGGGTTGCGGTGTCGATCCAAAGATCTATTCCGGATTCGCGTTTGGCTTCGGCCTCGAACGCATGTGTGCCCTCATGTACTCGATCGACGATATTAGGTTGATGTTCGACAATGACGTACGGTTTTTGGAGCAATTCCGATAGGATGGGCTGGGCGAGTCTATACATTGCGAAACTGAAGGATGGAGAAACCGTTAGCTTTCGTCCCCGTGGCCATTCGATGAAAGGTAAGATCGAATCGGGCCAACTGTGCATGGTGGAACCGATTGTCGACCATTCAACTCTCGAAAAGGGCAACATCGTGCTTTGCAAGGTTAATGGGTGTGAATACCTCCATTTAATAAAGGCGATTCAAGGTCCGCGTTTTCAGATTGGAAACAACCGGGGTCGGATAAATGGTTGGATCGGCGCGAATTCTATTTTCGGTAAGTGCGTTTCTGTTGAAGATTAGTACATGAACATCAGTTATAACTGGCTTAACAAGCTCATTGAAATGGGCCTAACCGCCGATGAAACGGGGGTAGCATTGACCCGCGTCGGCCTGGCGGTCGAAGGCATTCATCCCATCAAGGATGACTTTGTTTTGGACATTGATCTCACTTCCAACAGGCCCGACTGCCTTTCTCATTTGGGTGTTGCTCGCGAACTCAGCGTCATTACTGGGGCGAAAAAGACACTTGAGCTCGAAAACGCGTTTTCCCATAAGTTGTCAGAAACGTCGCTTGTGAAAATTCAAAATGACGACCTCTGTCGTCGATTCACCGCACGGATAATCAGAAACGTAAAGATCGGGCCTTCGCCGCAGTGGCTGGTGGATCGACTGGAGGCCGTAGGCGAGCGATCGATCAATAATGTGGCGGATATTACGAATTACGTAATGCTCGAGCTTGGGCAGCCGATGCACGCATTCGACCTCGACAAACTCTCCGGAAATCGAATTGTCGTCAGAATCGCGAAGCCCGGTGAAAATATCACAACTCTGGATGAGATCGAAAGGAAGCTCGATGAATCGATGCTGGCCATTTGCGATGATGAAATACCTGTCGCCATCGCGGGTATAATGGGCGGCACGGAAACAGGTATTACCGAAGCAACGGTTAATGTATTACTTGAGGTAGCGTATTTTAACCGGGCAAATATAAGGGCTACATCGCGCAAACTGAATTTGGCTACCGAGGCCAGCTACCGTTTTGAGCGGGGCGTGGATATCGAAAACCTGATCCGCGCCAGTTCGAGGGCAGCGGAATTGATCCGCGACCTGGCCGGAGGCGAACCGGCCGAGTTCGTCGATATTTACCCACGCCCTTATCAGGCCAAAGAAATTATATCGAGCGATATCTCAACGGCCATCCTCCGTCTTACGGGTCTAAAGTCGACCCGCGAGCAATGCGATAGGATCCTGGCCGATCTCGGCATTGAGCAAAAAGAAAGCGGTGTTTATATTTCTCCGTCATGGCGGCATGATCTCGCTATTGAGGAAGACCTCGTTGAGGAAGTAGCTCGCCACATCGGTTACGAGAGTATTACGGCCGAACTCCCGCCGGCCTTCGGAGCCGGCGAATACCAGGAAACTGAATTGAGGGAAAAGCTTCTTCGCCAAACTCTGGTCGATCTGGGTTTCGATGAGGCCATCACTTACAGTTTTATCGAAACCCGCTTCGACGGGATGTTCGAACCGGCCCCGGGCGTGATCGACGGCCTCGCGGATGATAAATATGTCACGCTTAGGGATTCCGTGATCGAGGGGGCCGTACGCATGAGGCCCAGCATACTTTCGGGGCTTCTCGATTCGACGAGGCTAAACTTCAATCACCAGCGTCGTGACATAAAGCTCTTTGAGATCGGCAAGGTTTTTGCGGCGAAAACGGGGGAAAGCGAGCTGCCTAATGAGCAGGAAATGCTCGCTCTCGTCGTGACCGGCGGGGAGCTACAAGAGGGTCGCGCTGCTGCTATAAGGTCGGTCGACTTCTATGATGCCAAGGGTGCAGTTGAGGCCGCGTTGAACGCGATCGGAGTCACACACTTTAAGTTTTCAGCAGCAGACGTCGAACATATTAGGACCGGGCAATCAGCGGCCATCGAGCACTCGGGTCAGATAATTGGATATGTTGGCAGACTCGCCGATAGCATAACGGCTTCATATAAGTTTCGGCAAAATGTCTTCGTTGCTGAGATAAATTTACAGACTTTATTGCATTCATCTCCGAAAGCAGCCAGGTATCAGCCGCTTGCAAAATATCCGGCAATGGTTAGAGACGTTTCATTTCTCGTCAAACGTCACGTCGAGTACGCGGCGGTCGAAAACGCGATCCGTAAACAAGGCTTTGATCTATGTCGAAATATCTTGTTTATAGATAGTTACGAGGGCAAGGGTGTTGCGGCGGATGAACGCTCCTTAACTATTCGCCTGGAATATCGCAGTGAGGAGCGAACGTTGATCGAGGACGAGGTCGAACAGGTTCATAAGAAAATTGTGGATGGCGTCTCGGCGGAATTCGGTCCCACTGTCCGCGTTTGAAAGAAACTTCACCTTTTACTTGAAGTTTTGTGAAAAAGCCAAGATAATCAAAATTGATCTATTGACATTACTACTACCCCGCCTATTGGAGAGCCTGAATGAATGCCTTAACGGGAATGGAAAAGTTCTCGCATCTCGAGGACAAGATCTATTTAACGATCGAATTCGCGAAAAAAATGCGTGAGGAAAAAGAACGCCTGGAGCGAGAGGCCGTCGAACTGCGGCGGAAGGCGGACAATGCCATTGCTGAAAAGCGGGAGTTGGACGAGAAATTATCCATCCTGTTGTCGGAAAGGGACTCGATCCAATTGAAGGTCGAAGCGATGCTCGACGCCATCACGATGATCGACACCGATGTCGCAGAGGCCGTGGGCCGCTAGAACCAGCATTTATGTCGGAACAAACGATCAGAGTCGAGATCTACAATCAGACGTATAGCATTCGGTCGGACGGTGATAATGAGTATATCCAGGATCTCGCCGAGTATGTCGATTCAAAAATGAGAGAGATATCGTCGGGCACCATGACCGTCGATTCGCTCAAAGTCGCTATCCTCGCTGCCCTTCATATCGCCGACGAATATTACCAGCTAAAGCATTCCCAGGCTCAGAACGACGCGCAGCTTGCAGCTCGCAGTTCGGAGTGTTCCGAAATGCTGGACCGGATCCTTAAGCATCGTGACCTGGAGCCGGAACCGCTCGAACTTTAAATGCAGAAATGCTCTCGAAATTGATGAAATTTATTTGTCTCGGCGGATCGATGTGATAGTATCCAAATTGGCGAAGGGTTAATTACTGCGGATCACGACACCGGACGCAATTACAATTGAGCCAACACATGAATGCCGGGAGGCTAATGCCGATTTTCGGTGCGGTTCTTTACGTGAGATTCGCCATAGATATCGGCTCTGATGTTCGAAAGAATAGAAAGCCACCCACCTGTAATCTACAGGTTCAATTCATACGTCCGACCGGATCAGCGGTTCCCATTCGCCGACAAATTCTAGAAAGTTGAACGCAGACCTCGTGTCTGCGTTTTGCTTGTCACTCAATTCCCTCTTTTTCCAACTCCAAACGGATTTCATCTGCCATCTTCGCGGATTCCAGGGCAAGGGGCAACTCGGCCGTTCGCGCCGAGAGTTTTTTCAAGGCAAGTTCCGAATCTGCTATACTCCCGGAGCGAGTTCCGGCTGCTTCGATCATTCTCAAACGCGAATCGGCCTCGGCGAGCATTATTTGGGCCTCATTGCTAATGTCATCCAGTTTCTTTATGTCTTCGCCGATCTGGGATCTAAATTCTTCGGCTCGGCCACCATTCAGCTGCCTGATCGAATTCTGACGCCGTTTTGAAAGCATCAGTTCCCGGCGGGAAGATTTAATTATTCGCGATGCCGTCAATCGAGATGCCAGAGTCTCGCGGTAGGCGTCGGCCAGCAGCGGATCTCCGTGTTCTAATGATTTGAGTGCTCTCCGCTCCTCGCCTTTTAGTTCGCTTCGAAACCAGTCTATTTCCTCTGCTCTAATTCCGCGGGCCGCCATTCGGTCTTTAAGCTGCCGGACCCATGCCGACCGTTTTTGAGTAAGCACGGCAGTCGTGACCACACCGGTTACAAAGCCCAGTGCGGTTGCTATTACGCCGCCGAAGAGAATAATAACCGCTGCCGGCGGGCCGCCGGCGGCGATCAGCAATAAAACCAGGGTAATAACCGCAGGTACTACGGTCAATGCAATTGGAGCAGCTATCGCGCCTGCTCTTAACCTGTTTGCCCGAGCGAGGTCGGATTTCGTGATCTCATTCATAGCGTGAACCCTTCCAGTCTAGCGCAATCGTCTGGGTTAGCCCGTAAACCGTTATCATAGTTTACGCATCACAAGCTTAGTGTTTGCAATGAAATATATTATGATGCACTAGCCTGGAGATCTTTATGAAGAAAGGGATCGTATTCGTGATCGCCACAATCCTGTTGCTCCTCCCCGGAGCTATGGCCGCCCAGGAAGCTGTAACCGGACAACGCGTGCGCACTGTCACGATTCCGATCTCCATTTTCACAAAGCGTGAACTTCGAGAAAATCAGCTGGATGAGTACGTGCGGACCGAACGCCTCATAGTACAGGAAGATAACGAAGACCAGGAGATCCTGTCGATCCGCAGCGTGAGTACGACTCCCCTGTCGATCGCCCTTGTTATACAGGAAGATCTTAGCTCAACCTTCAATTTGCAGCTCCGCGATATACGTGATTTTATTCGCGGATTGCCGAAAGGCACCCGTGTGATGGTCGCGTACTCACGCAGTGGTTCTATCGATGTTCGGCAGCGATTTACGGATGATCTGGAGCTTGCCTCAAACTCATTGAGGATCGTTTCAGGGGCATCGTCTATGGGCCCTAGGAGCCCTTACGATGGGGTCGAGCAAGTGCTCAGCCGATTTGATTCGGTGCCTGCTGGCCGTCGCGCGCTTTTGTTGTTTTCGGACGGCCTTGATGCCTCTCAGGGGCTTAACCTAGCTTCTATTTCGCAGAGCTTCGATCTGGAACAGGCGGTCCTGAAGGCGCAGCGGCGTAGCGTAGCGGTCTACTCGTTTTACTCACCCACTACTCTGACGGAAAATGGGAACTCGGTGTTTGTACTTGCTGCGCAGGGAGCTTTAGGAAAGTTGTCTGAGGAAACCGGGGGCCGGGCCTTTTATCAGGGCACGATGGCTCCTGTCAGTTTTATCCCGTTCTTTCGGGAACTCGTAATGTCTTTGAATAGACAATTTGCCCTAACCTACCTATCGACTCACATGAAGAAAGGTTATCACAAAGTAAAGGTGACCAGTACGAACCCGGAGGTCAAGATAGAGCACCCTCGGGGCTACTATTATCGCTGAGGCACGGGAATCTTCGTGTTGCAGGTCTGGCAAACCTGGACCTCCTCCTTGATCAGGAGCCCGATCCAGAATAAAGGAAAGAAAAACACCAATAGAACTGCGAATGTTATCCATCCGGCCGTCGAAATTCGCTTTTCGAGTCGCGGCGGATACTGACTCATACAATTCGGGCATCTGAACATTTGTGCAAATTGCTGATGAACTGGATATGCCAGCGGAGCCCCACCATATTGTTGATCTGCTTGGGGACGCGGCATCGGCAGCGGCTGGACACGGCTGATCGGGTCGGTTTTTCGCGGTTCGTTCTCGGCCTGAAACTCGTCCGTTTTCCAGGCATACGGACGCGGTGCCGAATAATCATATGGATTCTCGGGCAACGTCTGCCTTGAAAGATTGAATTTCGTGCCGCAGAAGCGGCAGAAATTCGTTTCTGCAGTGTTCAGTTTTCCGCAATTCTGGCAAGGATTCATATCTTGGGGGATCAATGCGCTGCCGTAAGTTACGAATAATAACACTTAATTGTTCGAACCCAGAAGTCTTCAGGATCAAGGCAAAATAAGCCCGCGGTCAGTGATCTTCTTACGCTGGCAACGGTTTTTATTGGCAAGCCGTCCTAAACTTGGGTATCCTATCAGTGTAATAGCCCTCGCTGACAAATTATGAAACGTTCAGTTCAGATCGCCGGTTATGTTTTTCTCTTTTCGTTCGTGGCGTTTTCTCAAGCTTCCGACGCGGCTTTGCGGATGGTAGCCGAAAAGGACCGGACCAGTAGGGCCGTCAATGGTAAGATCGCCGATCTGTCAGCCTCGGAGCACTTTTCCCGCGGAAAGACCTACTTCGACAATCGGCAGTTTCCGGAGTCCCGTGAGCATTTCTACAAGATATTAGAGCTTTATCCGACCGATAGCTCAGTAGCCGGAACCCTCTTCATGACCGGACGGTCGTATTACTGGGAGCGCGACTATGAACGGGCGATAGTATATCTCTCTCGGGTCGCAAAAGAATTCCCTGAGACTCTGTACGGGCGTGAAGGTCTTTCTTTTAACGGCGCATGCCATGTTCGACTTGGAAAGAACTCCGAGGCCGCGAAGATATATGAGCAGTACACCGTCATGTACCCTGACGGTGAGCGGATCGATTCCGCGCACCTGAACATAATCGACGCGTTGCGCGAAGCAGGCGATTACGATGACGCGAAGGCGTGGGTGGATAAAACCCGAAAGACGTTTACGGGAACCCCTACTGAGACGAACGCACTTCAGGCATTGCTAAGGATGAATATTCATCGCGAACGCTGGGCGGATGCGGACGCCGCGGCCGAGACATTGCTTCGGGCTCCCGTATTTTCGGGTTCGATGACGAGCGCGGATGAGATCAAATACCTGAAAGGTTTCGCCCTCGAAAAGGCGGGAAAGAAACAGCAGGCGATGGATACCTACGCGTCCATCGGCAACAACTATTCATCTTATTACAGCGGCCTTGCCTCTGTACGACTGGCCCGCAACGGTGCTAAATTCCATGTTTCTCCGCCGTTGACCGCGAAACAGCGGGCGGACAATCCGCTAATGTTCCGGACCGAGATCCTCCAATACACGAAAAAGCATAAGATCGACCCGCGGTTTATCCTCGCGATAATGAAGCAGGAAAGCTCGTTTCGTGCCAACGCCAAGTCGCCAGCTGCGGCCCGCGGCCTGCTGCAGCTTGTCCTCGACACAGCATTAAAATACAACAAAAAAGCCGGCTTTCCGTCGCTTCAACCGGACGACCTGTACGATCCCCGAACAAATATCGCGATCGCAACCGAATACATCGCGGATCTAAAGGATGAATTCGGAGGCTTATATGAGGCAATTGCCGCTAGTTATAACGGGGGCGAAGATAATGCGGCTCGATGGTTAAGTCGTTCTAAACCTAAAGAGGCGGGGATTTTTGCGTCCGAGGTCGGTTTTGCCGAAACAAAAAACTACGTCTTTAAGGTAATGAATAATTACCGGATCTATCGTGAACTTTACGACGAGGATCTTCAGAAAAAATAAAGGTCAGCTCTTCTTATCGACCTACGCGGCTACTGTTCCCATTCACCCGTTGTCTCTCGTTCCACGTGATAGCCCTCAGCCTCGAGAAACTTCTCCACAGTGTTAGCATGGCCGCGGTCGCGTACTTCCATCAGCACCTCGATCCCGACTCGCCCGAGGGGAGCGAGCCACATCGCCCGTCGGTGAAAGACCTCGATCACGTTCGCGCCCTGTTCGGCCACCACGCGCAGAATATTCGCGAGCGAACCCGGCCGGTCGAGCACGAGCAGCTTCAGCATAATGTATCTTCCCTGGCGGACAAGCACTTGTTCGAGCACACGCGCAAGCAGATTGGCATCGATGTTCCCGCCGCAAAGAACAGTGCAGACAACATCGTCCTGCGAGGTTTTTACCTTGCCGGCCAGAACTGCCGCGAGCCCCGCGGCCCCGGCGCCCTCGAGTACTAGACGGTTGTTCTGCACCCCGAAAAATATCGCCCGCGCGATCTCATCCTCGGTTACCTCCACGGTTTCATCGACCAGTTCCTTAAGTATGGGCAGAGTCACTTCTCCGGGCCGCTTGACTGCGATGCCGTCGGCGATGGTCGGGGCCATCTGAGCGGAGACGGCGTGCCCGGCCTGGAACGACGGCCGCACCCACGACGAATTTTCGGCCTGTACACCAACCAGCCGAATCTCGGGCTTGAGAGCCTTTGCCGCTGTCGCAATGCCCGACATCAGCCCGCCGCCGCCGATCGGCACGACAATGGTCGTCACGTCCGGCAGGTCCTCGATTATCTCGATCCCGATCGTTCCCTGCCCGGCGATTATCTGTTCGTCGTCAAAGGCGTGGACGTATGTATACCCTTCCTTCTCCTGCAGCTCGCGCGAATAGGCGATCGAGTCGTCCAGTATATTTCCATGAAGTATCACCTCGGCACCGAAACTACGTGTAGCGTTGAGCTTCGTCAGCGGCGAAAACTCGGGGCAAACGATCGTCGCCTTTGTACCCACGATGCTAGCCGCGAGAGCAACTCCCTGGGCATGGTTCCCTGCCGATGCCGCGATCACGCCGCGTTTTAGCTCTTCGGGCGTCAATTGCGAGATCTTGTTATAAGCTCCGCGGATCTTGAACGACCCGCCCATCTGCAGGCTCTCGGCCTTTAAGTAAGCTCCGCCGCTGGCTCCGCTTGACGGGCGTGTCCCCATTTGCGCGTCGGAATGGTGGGAAAGACCCACGTCGCGGGAAAGACGCCCGTCAAAGAGCATCGGTGTACGGCTGATAATACCCTTAAGCCGCTCTCTCGCCGCTTCGATATCGGAAAGTCTGACTGTCATAGATGGCTCGAATTATAGCAAACGGCCCGGAAATAAAGTATATTGGCATTGAATCAAATCAGCCTGGAGACAATTATGGAGTATTTCGGACTCGGTGCAATCTTTTTGATGTTCCTGGCAGTTGCGCTGCTGGTGGTCGCCTGGAAGACCATCAAGATCGTGCCCCAATCAAGCGTTCTGCTGATCGAGCGTCTTGGAAGGTTCCATCGTGTTGCGGCCAGCGGCCTCAATATAATCGTGCCCTTTTTCGAGTCTCCGAGAGCCGTGTACTGGTCAAGTGTCCGCCCCGGGACGACCTTCATCGACCTCCGGGAACAGTATATTGATATGCCTCCGCAGCCGGTTATCACACGCGATAATGTGACGATCAATGTCGATTCTGTGGTTTACTGGCAGATCACCGATGCCACCAAAGCCGTATATGAGGTTGCGGATCTCGTGGGAGCCATTGTCCAGTTGACCATCACAGGCATGAGGTCAGTGATGGGCGATATGGATCTCGATCACACTCTTTCAAATCGTGACCAGATAAATGGAAAGCTCCGTCTGATACTTGATGAAGCGACCGACAAGTGGGGCGTAAAGGTAACCAGAGTCGACGTGAAGAATATTAATCCGCCGGAAGATGTTCGGATCACGATGGAAAAACAGATGACCGCAGAGCGAAACCGCCGCGCTTTGATACTTCAGGCAGAGGGCGACAAGCAAGCCGCTATCACGCGTGCCGAAGGCGAGAAACAGGCGGCGGTCACGCGTTCGGAGGGTAACAAACAGTCAGCCATTCTCGATGCCGAGGGTGCCGCTCAGGCCCGGCTCACGAACGCCACGGCCGAAGCCCAGGCCATCGCCCAGATCGCCGGTGCCATCGGCGACCGCGGCCAAACCGCACAGTACCTGATCACCGCCCGCTATGTCGACTCCATGCGCGACATGGCCCGGACGCAGAATTCCAAGGTTATATTCATGCCAATGGAAACATCAGGCGTACTGGCAAGCGTCGGAGCCTTCAAAGAGGTCTTCGCCGAAACCGGCGAAAAACAACCGGAGCTCACAAAGCCGCCTCGGTCACCACGGGAATTAGAGAGATAAGCAGGTCCGCAAGTACGTCAGAATCGGAGGATAGCGACGGGGATGTCCCGTGGTCAACCCTTATTCACATAATAATTCCGGCGTACCGCCCGGCTTGTCGGGTTGGGAGTGACTTCGACTTTTCGGAGTCTCGGCGATAAACCGGAGTTACATGGTTCATCCGAAGTTTATGAGTGCGAATCCTGGGAGCGGTCCCGTCCTCAGCTGCCCATGATCCGGCCGGTACCGAACTTTCAGCAAACAGGATCGCCGCTGCCGGCTCGCCGGCAGACCCGGGCCCTTAAGCAGTACATTGCCGTCGTCAAGACAAAATCGCAGCGTGATGTCGTAATAATCGCGTCGGCAATTTGGACAGCGTCTCATAAAGAATTTCTTCCGCCAACATGAACTGCCTGGCTAATCGGGAAACCCGACCTTTTTAAGCAATTCGTGGAAGCGGGGGTCATCGCGAAGTGGATCCAGCCGGGTATCTACTTTAAGTGATCCCAACAGAAATGTTCGATTTTGGTATGCTTTTTCGAGTTCTGCAAACGCCTTGTCCTTTTCACCCTTCTGCGCGTAAAAGCCGGCGAGGAAATAGGGCTCCTGGCTGTCCGGCCTCGGGGTTGCGGCTCTCAAACGTAACACTCCTTCCCACCCTTGATTAGCGAACACTTCCCTTATTTCCTCGCTACGCTGTTCCTGGCCCGACAACTCCATGGAGCGGGAGATCATCGATACCGCCTCGGCGTAGTTTTTGTTTGACTCGTAGGCCCACGCGAGTACCGAGATCGCTCCCGGGAATCTGTTATCGAGCTCGAGAGCTTTGTTTAATTGCGTTATCGCCTCGGGATATTTTCGTGCTTGATAAAGCTTTATACCGTATGAAAAGTTCGCGGGCAGCGAAAACGGCTCGATCTCCACTGCTCGCCGCAGTTCTGCCAATCCTTCGTCAAATCTGCCCAGCGACACAAGTAATTCACCCAGCCACTGGTGGGCCGGCGTGTAATTGGGATCGATCTCGATCGCGCGTCTATACTCGTGCTCCGCGTCGGCAAATCTATAATCGTACTGGACGAGGACGTATCCCAGGGACGTATGTGCCTCGGCCAGGTCCGGATCCAGCGATAATGCTTTAAGCGCTGCCTCTCGGGCTTTTGGCATAGCCTCATGAGCAGCAGTCGGTACGTCGCCCGGCGATCGGGCGAGGTAGTTTGTCAGCAGCGAGTAGGCATCGGCAAGACCGGCAAAAGCAAGGGCATAATTTGGGTCGATCTTGATCGCCTCATCGAAACGACCGATGGCTTTCCGCAGGTCTTGCGGCGTGCGTTTATTCACATGGAAGCGCCCTTCCAGATAAAGCTGATAGGCCCTGTCATTGTTCGTGTAGTTCTTGGCAAGGTTCTGTTCATCTGCGCCCGTTAGTTTTATTTTGAGATTATGGGATACGTCCCGGGCGATCTCGTTCTGTAAGGCAACGATATCTGTGAAAGTTTTGTTATAGCTATCCTTCCACAGACTGTTCTCCGTCCCGGCATCCACTAGTTCAACGTACAACGTCAAGTCCTGGCCACGCTTCACGATGCGGCCTGTAAGGATAGCCTGAACATTCAATTCCTTGCCGATGGTCTTCGCTTCACTTTCCTTGCCCTTATAACGGAATACAGACGATCGGGCCTTCACGCTGAGGTTTGGCAGCTGCGAAAGACTCTTGATAAGCGTTTCCGTCATGCCGTCTGAGAGATACTCGAGATCCTGGTTTCCGCTCTCGTTCACGAAGGGCATCACGGCGATCGATCCGATCTGATTTGCCTGACTGACGTATCGATAACCAAGGAGCCCGCCCGCGACGATCACCGCCATGGCGATGGGGGCCATTAGCAGCCGCCGGTCAAACTTCTTTTTCGGAACGTCGGCTGTGCCGGACGGAAGCACTGCCGTCCGCTCAGTCGTAAGTATTTGGGCCCGCGTCGCCGCTTCCGCCGGCGGTGCAGTCTCGTGAAGGATCGCCGTCTGCGGCTCGTCAGGCGACGGCACAGAACCCTGAAGGAGCGCAGTCCCATCTTCCAGACAAAACGCGAGCGTGTCGTCGTAATAATCCCGTCTGCAATCAGGGCATCGTTTCATATTTGAACGCCTTAAGGTGCCGGATTATAGCATGCAACGCCGTTGCTCTTTCGCTACGTGGTAGCGGTTTGGCTCCTTCAAGTTCCCACTTATCCATAACGGCATTAAAACTAACTAACATCGTCTCGTTGTATCCCTGCCGTGAATTGTCCCGTTTGTATTTCTCCGACTCGTTGAAAAACCAGGGCCCAGGCTTCAAATCTCGCTAAGTTCTTCTCATGCAATCAGCGTAGCCGACGACATATTTATAGCCCACTGTGTGAACCGGGGGTGCTCTTCGTTCAGGCGACGGCTACGCAACGCCACTTCCCATCCTTCATTCTTTTCCAAACGTTCATAAACGGTGCTGTTGTGGTGCTGAACCCGTCTGGGTTCCTGAGATTCATAACCTGTCGACCCGCGACTACTGCGGTATCACCGTAAATACGAATGCGCATCTCAGATTTTTCGATTGAAATGAGCTTTTGTCTAAAATGTGGTGTAGTAAGAAGATCGATAAATTGAGCTTTATTCCCAACTATCTCCTTGACCAATACATCATCCGAATGAAGCTCGGAGAGAATGGCGACATCTGCAGATAGCCATGCATCGCTTAACTTATGCTCTAGCGCCTCAATTTCTTCCTCAGGCTTACCTTTAAATTCAGGATTGAATTGTCTAGCGACCTTAGGACCGCTAAATGTAACGGTCTTAGTTTGCGCATCTAGCGACTCGACTTTAGCGAACAAAATTACAAAGCCGAATATCAGCAGTCCTGTGTATTTCATATGATTCGAATTTCCTTTTGTACGAATGCTGCGGTGACTCAACCCCAAGCGTTAGAAGTGAAAGATGCCCTTGCGTTGAAAAGACTACGTGATAAACAAGGCTCGTGTGGGTGTGGGACATTAATGCGTTAAGCCGCCTCTCCCACGGCTCCGATCTATTTTCGATGTTACCCCACATCTAGCGATGTGGGCTACAAATATTCCACCGTCCTTTTGCGATTGATACAAACGATGCCATGACAAATGATACATTCCATGCCAAATGAGACATTTGTGCCAAATCATACATTTTGTGACATTTGATACAAAGTGTGCCATCTGGTATTGCATCTGTGATACGTCTTTTCATAGTCTGGATATGAGGGCCAAGGCCTTTGTATTCTGCTATGAAACAGACCCCAGAGTATCTCCAACAACGCCTCGACACCTGCCGTAAACTCTTCTTTCAGTACAAAGGCCGCGAGCACTCACGAATAGAACGCGAGATGCGAAGTCTCGGATTTACTGATTTCAATCGACGTTGTTTGTACCCTCGTGGCCTAAATCCGGGATGGATCGAGCGTTACGGCTGGGACCGCGAGCTTTTGTCGGAGCTCCCTCCCGCGGATAACAGTCAGGAGCCTCTCAACGCCTTCCACGCATGGATCAAAAAGGTATCGCCGCCGATGTTCGACTGGGACGCTCCTCACCTGAAGCTTCTGATCAAGACACTCCAGCTCGTGACCGAAGGCAAGATAAAACGGCTAATGATCTTTATGCCGCCGCGTCACGGAAAGAGCGAGCTTGTCAC
>JBGSWW010000030.1:0-7898 GCA_041751735.1 Pyrinomonadaceae bacterium
CTGTCTTGCAGCTCCCGCATTCGCCGTCACGTTGAACGTCACACGCCCGCTGCTGTATGTCAGGCCGCTGTAGATATTTCCCGAGACCGCAGGCAATGCCGCCGGCGGACACCCCGGCTGCGTCAGCACATCGAAAAAGAATGTGCCGCCTGCAGGCGACACGTCCGTCACCATTGGCGAAATAGAGTACTGACAAGCCTGTACCGGAGCCTCAAACAGCGAGATCGTGTACGTGCCGGTGTCTCCAAACTGGTCTATCGCCCTAACCGTGTACGGACCACTAGAAGCCAGCGAGAAGTATCCTGACCCGGGTAGCCGCGCGTTCCTCGAACTGTCATTCACTCCAGTCGTCGCGATTACGTTCCCGGTAGGACCGAGCAATTCGATCCTGGAAAAGAAGTCGTCGGATTCCATCGAGATCGCGACCTGTTGTCCTGCCGTTCCAGTGAATGTGTATAGGTCTGTCCTGTTCCCGTCAACTTCACAGGAACCCGAGTGAATTGTTCCGACAGTGCCTTGACCGAGGGGGTTCGGTGTTAGATCACATGGTCCCCCAGCGGGCCAAAACCAGTCGGGCCGCTGTTCGTTTTGCGAGTTGACTGTGAGGCGAGTTGGATTTGTTCCACTCACGTTCATAGTGTAAATTTCGCCTTGGGCGACACCCCCGTTACGACCCGATTGAAACACGACTTTTAGTCCATCGGGAGAGAATGCCGGCTTAAATTCGCTCGAAGTAATATTGGTTAAGTTAGTCTGGTTCGACCCACCCAATGCATTCATTAAATAGACTTCGCTATTGCCGTCACGCGAACTGGCAAAAACAATTTTCGAACCATCAGGTGACCATGACGGCGAATTATCGTCGGAGGGGTTGTTCGTGAGACGAATCACGTTTGAACCGTCCTGATTCATCACATAGATCTCGTAATTCCCATCGCGATTGCTATAAAACGCGATCTTGGACCCGTCCGGAGACCACCTGGCACCGTCATCATCGATATTCGGACCATTGCTTGTCAGGTTCACTTGAGCGGTTCCGTTCGCATCCATCGTCCAAATATCACAGTTAAATGGCGAGACCACATCACACCGACTAAATGACATTTTGTTGCCGTTCGGCGACCAATCTGGCAGGTAATCGCTAGCGGTATTATTTGTTAGTCGTGTGACCGAAGTCCCATCTGCATTCATCGAGTAAACCTCGAGGTTGCCATCACGAGTTGAATCAAACGCGATCTTCGAGCCATTTGGGGACCAAACAGGCGAATTGTCAGCCGCACTGTTGTTGGTTAGCCGTATCTGATCCGCACCATCTGAGTTCGAAACATAAACTTCAAAATTTCCGTTACGGCTACTGCTGAATGCCAACACCGAATCTACACTCGGAGCCGATTGAGGAACCCTGTCAAGCGCCTGAATCTGTGCTGAAGAAAGTGGGGCGTCAAAAAGTCTTATACGTGCAACATACCCCGGCGTTGCCTCCGTTGGCGGGTTCACATCATCCTGAAAGAATCGAAGAATGTTGGCCCCGCTTATCTGGAAAGTTCCACCGTCCGCAGTTGCGACTCTCTGGAGTCCGTCTCGATATGCCCGAATACTACCGTTCGTTTCACGAGTTACTGCGAGTTGCACATAGGTGTCTTGCAGGAAAGGCACATTCGCGACATTCTCTGACTCGACCCGACCGTCCAGAATGTAAGCACCCTGATCACTACTACCATTCGAAAAGTCCACTACACGACGAAAACCACTTATCTGGTCAAAGCGAACTAGAACAACTATCGTGTAGGTATTACTCGGGATCATGGTCCCTCCCGTATTAACAGAGAGGCCGCTATTAAATGGAAACCGAACAGTCTGGCGCGAATAGCCATCAATCGTGTCGGTAATAAAGAAATTCGCTCCGCCGCTGCCGGTTAGATTAGTCATCGCCGGTGCGCCCGCGACTGAGCTGTTCAAGTTTCCCTGAAACTGATAGTCCGCTTTCAAGGTCTGGGCGTTTGTAAACAGGATCGTGCCAAAAAACACGATGGCTGTCATGCAGGCTATGTTGAAGAGTTTCATTATTTCTCCGTTAAGGTGCGATCGGCAGAGAGTGAAGCCTGATTCGACAACGTTAGTCATTATTAAGAGTCTAAATATGGCCCCTTTAATACATATGTATAAATGCGTTGAAATCTTTCCTGACGGTGATGGATCCCCATCACATGGTCTTGTCAGCCGAAAGATCATCAAAACGCATATTTCACCGACAACTGTATTCGTCGTCCGGGTGTCACCGTATTCACGGCTTGTCCAAAGCCCGGTGATTCCAGAATTCGGACAGGGATGCCGTTATTCACTCGGTTTATAAGGTTAAAGATATCCGTGCGAAGTGCGAGAACCTTGCCGTCTATCGTAATCGGCCTACAGCCCGGGCTTCATTCGGGAAAATAGTTACCTTGAAATGATTAGGACGAATTGTAAGTTATATCTGAGGACTGTGTAAAGAACTATTTTATCGTGAAATAGCAAAGCTTCCGCTGGATAAGATCGGCTTTGCCGAGCTCATGGAGATGCAAAGGATTGATCCACAAACGACGAAAATTCTGGGGCTAGCGTTCCAGGGCAGGTTCCTGCGATGCAGAGGAAAAACGGTAGGCAAGACCGTGCCCCAGTCCGGGTTTACCGAAGTAGTAAGTATCCGAGGGTCCGCCGCTTGTCCGAGATCATCTGAAAACCAGCTTCGTTTGAATGGAGCCCATCCGCGTTTATCAGGCCCCTCGCGATTGGTCCTCGCTCCCGCTGGTGCCGTTGAATGCCGAATAAATACCCGCAATTGGGATGTTGTTCGAGCTATTGGCAACGGCAATGTGTGCGTTCATTTGATCAAGATAATTCCTCAAAACTCGAAAGTCAGTTCCCTTGGCCGAAGCGAATTTCAAGGCACCGCCAATTTAATAAAGACAACGGCTGGCTCACCAGCGAGAGTTCGGGCACGGTAAATGGTTTGAGGCAGTGGTTCATCGCGTGTCAACTTGCGCGATGTAATTCCGCAGGGATTTTCCGCAGTTCCTTTCCGCGCCGAACGGCGTGTTTTTCCGCCGCAAGACGACTCGGATTCCGACTTTGAAAATAACTTGTCCTGAACGTCGGCACGACTAAAGATATCCGCCTCAGACCCGAATTCAAGCTTCGAAAACTCATCAATGGACGTGATCTTACCGTCTCTGTCCAAACTAAGGTTCGTCAAGGGTTTCGGTGAGATGACCACGGTCAACAATTCCCCAGTATACCCGGCACTCTGCGGCGTCATATTGAAGTACGGGACATCATCGCGTTGGTCTGGGATATCAACGAGAACCCCGGGGCCAACCGAATTATCATCTCGCATCGATTCCGGAAAAATCAGGAATGGAGGTCCGAGACTTCCGTCGATGAACGTCTCTCGATCAATAACATAGAGATAGCCAACCAAGGACGACTCAATTGCGAAGCGGATCTTGTCTCCCGATCTAAACTCGGAGTTGATACCAACTCGTTCGGCAAGCCACATCTTCCGTGTTTTATCGATGTCAACCACCTCGAACAAATGTCCGATCTCGTTTTGGAGCGGCGGCCGTAGCCGCCACATAGTGATCCCTATTTCCGATATAATCGTAGGGGCCGAAGCCTTGGCCGGACCTATAACTCTGTTGCTGTTACCATCGGTGCGCTGTTGAGCCAGGTTTTTTTCCGTTCTAACGAATGAGTATGTCGCCTTTTTTTGTCTGGCTGCGCGACGTTTCGGTGAAGGCCGCCTCTGAGCAAAATCATCGGATGTGATAGAACGCTCTCGAATATCCTGCTGTCCAATGCCAACCTCTGTTTCGGCCAAGAGGGCCATGAAAGCGACGACTAGAATTTTTGCAATTTTGTTGTTCATAAGTCACAAGCCGATTCTTAATTTATTCTCGAGTTCCGACCGCACGCGCTACAAGTAGTGGCCGCGCCTCGATCTCCCGTCTGTAAAAAACCCGCGGGCGTTGAAGATCGGCTTGACCTCTAGCGGCCGTGCTCTTGTTCTTTTCCCGTTCGAGTTTTCTTTCCGTGATCGCTTCTTCATTTATTTGAGGTACACGGCCTATGGAATAATTTAGCCACTCACGAAGCAGGATCTGGCCGTCCTTTGGATCGATGTCAGCGGCGGATTTCCGCAGCCCCTCCTCAATCAAGGCAAAGGTGAGAAAGCCATGTCCCAAGCGAGTCGCTTCCTTGGCGGCCTGATAGCTTTGGGCTGCGGTCAGAATATACATCCCTTTTTCGTAAGCTAGTTGAGCCAACCCTTTGCTATTCATTGGCCCCCTCCGAGCCTCCTCAGATTCGAGAGCCTGACCCGAGTTACAGGCATCGATAACAAATACGATCTGCCTGGAATCGATGGATTCGACCGCCATTTCCAATTCCTCGTCCGAGATTCCGTGTCGAAGGATCTGGTCGAGCCCGCTCTCGTTCATCGTCGCTCGGCTGCCTTTATAGCCAAGGTCATACGGCACAAGAAAAAATCGGTTTTGGTGAGCTATTCCGTGTCCCGCGAAATAAATCAAGAGTACGTCTTCGGGCTCGATACGGTGGGCAAGATCGCCGAGCTTTTTAATAATCGCTGCCTTTGTAGCATCGGCATCATTCAATCCGATCAATTCAACCCTTTCATAAATATCAAGCTTCGCCTGCTGCTTCCGAAGTTCATCTCCAACATCTCGAGCGTCCGCGACGGCGAAGTTAAGGTTAAAATCCGGATTTGCGTAATTGTTGATACCTACGGCAAGAATGTAAAAAACTCCCTTGCGCGCCAAAGCCTTATCGCCGGATATGTTCAATGTCGCGTTCTTGCTTTTGATGTTATCGCCGTTGAATGCGTAAGCCATAAACGAGTTATTGCCAGCTACCCTCGGAATTGACGCCTCAAGTGAAACGGCCTGATCGCCGATCAATACGCTCCCCCTCCATACCTTCACAAGTGAGCCATTTCGAAAGAGTCGCACGTCTTTTGCTCCAGCGCCGCCATCCGTGATAGTGATTCGTACCTTTACACTCCGGTCGGACATCGACTCTGCCTGCGAATCCGATCGCAGCTCGATTTGGGGTTGGCGTCGGTCTTTTATGGAAATCTCTGATCCGATCGGCGGCTTTCCCTGTTTTATCAGATCTCCGAGCAACCCTGGGGTGAAGAACTCACTAAAAAATACCTCGACGGAATTGAAGCTAAACGTCTTATTTTCAAATCTCCAGAAAAGTTGTCCCCACGCGTCCGGGGAGCCATCGAAAAAACCATTGGGGGTGACGACTAACCAATCCGTACCTCCCTTGATTGACATCAGTCGGGCTATAGGAGTTGCTAGATCTGATTTCCACAGGATCAGGCTCCCGTCGTCGCTGCCAGAAACAACAAATCGCTGATCCGGCGAAAACGCGGCAGAATAGACAACTCCCCGGTGATCAGTTGAGTTTGATAGCTCGCGTTTCTCAGGCATGCTCCAGATACGCATCGTCCGGTCCTGGCCCGCGGACACCAGCCGGTTCCCGTCTGAACTGAATCCTAATGAGTAAATACGTCCAGTGTGTCCCGCCATGGTGGCGACTACAGTTCCCGAGCGAATATCCCATACGCGGATCTTGTGGTCATGACCTGCGAAAGCAACGGTTCGGCCGTCGGGGCTGAAAGAAACCACATCAAGTTGCCCGCCCGAGTCCATCGACTGAAGAATGTTTCCAGAATTCACATCCCAGAGCCTCAATATTCCGTCCTGTCCACCGGAGGCTAAACGAGTCTCATCACCATCAATCGATACAGAGGTGACCTCTCCCACGTGTCCTTTTAAGTATCTGGGACGGGACGGGCTCTCGAGGTCCCATAGCCCTATCGTTTGGTCTGAACTTGCAGATGCCAGTAACTTGCCTGAACGTCCGATCGCTAAGCCTTGTATAGCGCCGGAATGTCCCGAAAGAAGGAGGATTTCTTTTGATTCCAATGTGCCCCAAACGCGAATTGTATGGTCGACGCTGCCCGAAATCACCTGTTGTGCCTCTGGTCGGAAAACGACGCAGGTGACGCGACCGGTGTGTCCTGTCAAGGGGGCAAGGCTTTGACCGGTCAGCAGATCCCATAGTTTAACAGTATTATCAAAACCCGCCGATGCGATAAACCTTTGATCCGGGCTGATATCTACCTTGTACGATCCTACAATGCTGTTATCAAGCCTCGTCCGTTCCGCCCCAGAAGCAACTTCGCATATGGATACAGTGCCGTCACCGTTACTGAATGCAAGAAGATTTCCTTCGGCATTGAACGCAGCGGCCTCAGTTATGCCTGTGCCCCCGGCACACTTTCCTATTTCACCATTGGTCTTGGCGACGCTCTTTTCACCAGTCGACCCTACGGAACGATTAGAATCTACATAGATCAATCTGTGGTCGATAGTGAAATAAAGCCCAAAGAGGCTATTATCAGCCCGTACCGAACGCGAGGCTTCGCGGCCAGTAGCGGTTCGCCATGACCTGATTGTCTTGTCGTCACTCAGCGATCCAAGAATTTCACCTTTTGAATTGAATCTTAAGTCTCTTATCGATCCTGATGGGTCCGTGATCTTTCTGACCGGTGTGGCTTTAGAAACTTCCCATAAGTTTATTCTCTTGTCGGCTCCACCGGATGCTAGCACCGTACTGTCCGGGCTGAAGGCAAGAGCTGTAACCGAATCTGCATGGGCGATCTTTGACCAGATCAACTCGCCGCTATTTGTGTCACGCAGCTCGACGGCCTTCGTGGTACCGCCAAAAGCAAGTTTTTTGCCGTCCGGGCTGAAAGCCACTGCCTCAACGACACCTCTTTGGGAATCAAAACGCCAAATCTCCCTCCCCGTCTCCACATCCCAAAGCCGAACCGTAGAATCAATCCCTCCCGAGGCCAATGTTTGTCCGTTTGGACTGATGGCGAGGGTTCTAAGAGCTCCCACATGACCTGAGAGTGTACGAAGCTCCCGCCCTGACATTGTTTCCCAGATCCGGATGGTGCTGTCCGCACTTGCGGTTGCGATCCAGCTGTTATTGGGAGAAAAAACAATGGCACGAACCGATTTACTATGACCTGATTCCAATACCAGTTCTGGTGCGGAGGGAGGATTGGCATAAAACGAGTTATCGGCTTTTGCGCCGCTCCAGTCGTGTATCAATACGATTGTGATTAGTATCAGAGCAAGCGATCCGCATTTATTCATAGTTCAAAACCGCCATATATATTTTTTTAATGACAAACTACTCAAGGCCCATTAAATCGAAGTTCAAGAGATTGCCGCTCAGGTTTACAGTCTTCGCATCGAATCTGTAGCGTTTACTGGCGGTGCGAATAGTGTGGTCCACGCCCGTTGCAACGTTGTCGAACGAATAGAAGCCGAGGGTACTGCTCAGTGTTGTCCGGCGGACGCCTTGTGGGTCGGTGATCGAAACCAGGGCGCTGCGGAGTGCCTGGCCGCTTGGAGTCAGTACCTGTCCGCTGACGGTCGCAAACGCAGGGCCGTTTGCAGCCTGCTGGAGAGATATCGGCTCGGGACGGCCGCTGATCGTGATCCCGCCTGTTCGTTGTCCGCCGTTGTTTGCGAGAACCGTGAAATGCACCGGTCCGCCGCCCACGCCCACACCCGAGCTGATGACGATCCACGGGGCCTGGCTGATGGCTTCCCACGCACAGGTAGGGTCGTTTGTGTTGATCGTGAATTTGCCTGGCCCGCCCGTTCCGGGACTGGGTGTCATGTCAGCCGGCGTGTATGTGCACGTCATTTGAGCCGATATGTTTATCACCTGGTCCGTTTGCAGGTTAACAGGCGAAGGCGGTGTAAAGACAAAGCCTTCTTTGCTCGCTTTTAGCTTGTATGTATTTGCCGGGA
>JBGSWW010000031.1:0-3151 GCA_041751735.1 Pyrinomonadaceae bacterium
AAGATCGACTCGACCTGACGTTGGGGCATCAAGCAGAGGCGGATACAGAATATTCATCAAATTTACAGGTTCCACCGGACGGGAAGCACTACCTTGAATGAAAATTCGACGGCTTTCATCCGTTCCCGGCAACTGAGCATTGTAGAGATCCTTGTCGTTCTCCGACACAGTCGGAGAAGTGCCTCTCGGTATAAACAATTCGTTGACCAACGGGTTTGCAAGACGGGCCACCTGAACACAGTTGGCATCGGGTGCAATTGCCACCGCGCAGCTGCCTGTTTGCGTTTGAGTTCCGTTTGAATTGAGCACGCGCGTTCCCGGGCGGCTTGCGGTTGAGTATACGCCGATAATGGCGTTCGGATCTGTAGGTCCGGTCGGGAGGGCCCCGGTTGCGGTCAACAACTGAGTCGGAATCTGAATGGCGATCGAATGTACGTTCAGTCCAGCTAAACCGTCGACACCTGGTGCAGTCGCCAGAGGGGCTAAGTGCGCCGTGTTAAACGGCCGTAGGCCCAGTAAATCGAAAGCCGAGGCTACGTCGATGTAAAATGATTCGTCACGCTGACCGGCAAAAACTCTGACCGGACCCGCTCCTGTATTGATCGTGCTAATAGACGGCACGGCCAGGCTCGTTTCGTAATTAGGGGTCGAGCGCGGACCAATGTTCACTGGTGGCGTCGGTAAATTGGTTCCCAAGTTGAAGGTGGTAAACATCGGAGAGTCCGGGCTACCCTGACGGATCTGGGCTGTCACGTCATAAAACTGTTTTACGTTCCAATCAGGGTCTGACAAACTGTCTATGGTGTTGGTGTTATAAAGAAATGTATCTCCGTTCCCGACCACCGTTCTGAAGCGAAACTGTAAAGCCAGGTCTAGCCGTCCGTCTCCGTTATTGTCAAACCTGATCTGATAAAGTACATTGTCGTCAAATCGGTAGAAGTTGGGACCGCCCCCCGGATGCTGGAACGGTATGAAATTGGCAATCAGTGTGACTGAGTTGGCCCGATCCGGGCTAACAAATGCGTAGAGATCTGTAGCATCGGCGTATTGATCGAGGGCTATCAATGGGGCCTCGCGATGGCTGGATGCATTCGCCACCCGAGTTCCTGGTAATTCGCCAATCAGCAGTGACGTAGCCGTTACGGCTGCGATCAATAGTGTCGCAAAAATCTGTAAAGATCTTCTCATATCTGAATTTCCTCCTTGTTAAAATTACGAACTCTGAAGTTCGCTCCCTACAAAACTCGAATGTGACCGAGATGAAGTCCCGACCGGTTCAAATTTTAAGATAAAAAGCCTTTCAGGCAAAAATTCTGCTTAAAGGCCAAGTTCCAAAAACGTAAGATTATCAACTTTACTTCGGTCAGCAGGAAGCAGTTCGTCTCTGTTTTTCGAGCTTCGCAACAAGTAAGTGTTTGATAACATATTCGTACTTCGCAAAAAAACGCGATCCGGATTCAAACCATTGTGCCGTTTAGCTTAAAATAGATTATCTAGAGGTTCTTAGTTTGTGCGCTATCGTACAAAGGTGATTTTAATGTTGTGAAGTACTTACATAGGACCCGCAATATTGGTTGATGCGGTCATGAACAACTTATTCTCCATTCGCCCTCTTGAACCCTCTGACGCGGTCGTAATTTCAGCATTCATGCAAGCTCAGCCCGCGGAATACATCCGTTTCTTCTATGCTTTTGGCTCGGACGAAGGATCGATCGCCAAGATTTTGTCTGCAGCCAGGATGGATGTTTATTCCGGAGTATTTTGGAATAGGGAGTTGATCGGGGTTTTTATGCTCCGTGGCTGGGATGACGGATATGAAATTCCGTCTTTCGGCGTTGTGATCGATGAGAAGCATCGAGGCAAGGCCTTTCTACATGTGACGGTAGAGACCGCAAAGCTAATTTGTAAGTTATCGGGGCTTAATCGGTATATGGTTAAGATCCACCCGGATAACGTAGCCCTTCGGAACGTGCATAAGATGGGTTTCTATCAAACTGGTGTTGAGGAATCCACGGGAAATGTAATTTTTCATCTGGATTTCTGATCCCCCGATTTTATGCGGTTACTCAAACTTGGTATTTACCATCCGACCTATGTCCAGGATTTTTATACTAAACATCCGGAATGGAGTACGCAGCCATATTCTATACAACACGCAGCGTTAATCGACCATTGTTTCGGATCATCTGACTTCTGGACGAACGCATTATCACAATTAGGGTACGAAACAACCGAAATCATTGCCAATGCGGGATTTTTGCAGAGGAGATGGGCCCTTGAGAACGGGTTCAAATTTGTCGAGAACGATGGGCTATTTGGAATCGCGGCAGCGCAAATAAAGGGCTTTCGTCCCGACGTATTGCTTGTCGCAGATTACTCAACTTTCACCTCTAGTTTTCTTAAAGACCTTAGGCGGAGTAATCCTTCGATTAAATTGATTTTAGGATGGTGCGGTGCTCCATTTAATAATTTCTCAGTTTTTCGGGAATGGGATATTGCCCTCTCGTGCGTCCCGGAAATAGTTGCGGAATTTAGAGTCAATGGCCTGAACAGTTTTCATGTCAATCACGCGTTCGATCGTAGAGTCCTACAAAAACTCAGCGAGAATATTGAGCCGGAAATTGATTTTGCTTTTATAGGCTCTATCTTGAAGCAAAAGCGTTTTCACATCGAGCGCGAACAACTGCTGCTCTATCTTGTCGAGCACACGAATTTGCAAATATGGTCGGATATCCGGCGTCCGAACGTAGCTGAACAAGAACGGTCCTCGGTTCCGAGTCGGCTGTACGACATCGCTTCCCTCCAGGGTATGAGAGAGCGGTTAATGAACAATATTCGGTTCGTGCGGCGAATGACGAGCCCGCGGCAGGTCATATCAGAGCAAAACGTCGATGAAGAAATTGCTCGCCGTGCCCATCCGCCTTCGTTCGGCATAGAGATGTTTCAGCAGCTTCGTAACAGCAAGGTCGTTTTCAATAACCACATAGACATCTCTCGTAGAAGTGCCTCGAATATGCGGTTGTTTGAAACGACCGGCGTTGGGACGTGTCTAATAACCGACTCGAAAGATAATTTATCAGAAATATTTGAAGCCGATAAAGAAGTATTAACTTACCGTTCAGCTGAAGAATGTGTCGAAAAGGTAAACTAT